>NZ_JBIAXU010000025.1:0-112092 GCF_042896985.1 Streptomyces sp. NPDC001194
TGTAGATGTCGCAATCCACACCGAACCCGGAGGCCCTCACCCATTTCAAGAACCCAGCACGCGTGTCACCAACGTCCCGGAACAACACACCTAGGGCGTGTCCGCGAAGTCCCGCCCGCCCCGCGACCCTAGCGCTCGCCGCCGGGCACCCAGAGGACGTCGCCGATCTCCTTGTTGGCCGTACGGGCCAGGATGAAGAGGAGGTCGGAGAGGCGGTTGAGGTAGGTCGCGGTCAGCGGGTTCATCGCCTCGCCGTGCACCTCCAGCGCCGCCCAGGTGGAGCGCTCGGCGCGGCGGACCACGGTGCAGGCCTGGTGCAGCAGGGCCGCGCCGGGAGTGCCGCCGGGGAGGATGAAGCTGCGCAGCTTCTCCAGCCGCTCGTTGAAGGTGTCGCAGTCGGCTTCGAGCTTGTCGACGTAGAACTGCTCGACGCGCAGCGGCGGGTACTCGGGGTTCTCGACGACCGGGGTGCAGAGGTCGGCGCCGACGTCGAACAGGTCGTTCTGCACCCGTACCAGGACCTTCACGACATCCTCCGGCAGTCCGCCGAGGGCGATCGCCGTGCCGATGGCCGCGTTGGCCTCGTTGGCGTCGGCGTAGGCGGAGATCCGCAGATCGGTCTTGGCCGTCCGGCTCATGTCGCCGAGAGCGGTCGTGCCCTTGTCGCCGGTGCGGGTGTAGATGCGCGTGAGGTTCACCATGCGGCCAGCGTAGTGAGCCGCCCGCGGAAATGGCAGGCGGGACCACTCGTCTCCCGGCTGACGTCCGCGGTCGAGGGCCACGCGGGCCCGGAAGCGCAGAGATCGCATTTTGACGGACATGTTCGCCTCTGGTGGCGGGCCGGGACGGCCAAGTGGGTCGACGTCGTATCGGGGTTCCCGGCCTCCCGCCATCCCCGGGGGTCGGCGGAGCGTGCGGAGGCCGAGGGCGGGGCCCGTGCCGTCCGCGAGGCGGTGGACGCCGGCGACCCGTACGCGGCGAGCGGTGACGCCGCGACCTGGCTCGCCATCGCGCTCCGCGCCTCGACGCGCGGATCCGCGAGGACGTCCGCCACCTCGCCGCCCGCGGTCTGATGGCCCTGGATCCGGGCCACGTGGACGCCGCCGAGCGGGAGGTGGGACGGCTGGAGGCGATCGAGGAGCGGTACCGCTCGGGGGGTTGCGGGTGAACTGCCCGAGTTCGGCGGGCGGCTGGGCCGGATCGGTGTGATGTCCGTCAGTTGAGACGTGACGCGTGTTACTTCGCGGTCACACGAACCCTCGCTGGCGCTAGTCTCCGCCGGAGAGGCTTACGAGACTGGGCCGTATGGAAGAACGTGGGGTGTGCAGTGGCTGGGAAGCTCGCCGTCATCGGTGCCGGACTGATGGGTTCCGGAATCGCTCAGGTCTCCGCTCAGGCGGGGTGGGACGTCGTACTGCGTGATGTCACCGACGCCGCGCTGACCCGCGGCACCGACGGCATCAAGGCCTCGTACGACAAGTTCGTCTCCAAGGGCAGGATGACGGCCGAGGACGCCGAGGCCGCGCTCGCCCGCATCAAGACCACCACCGACCTCGACGCGGTCGCCGACGCCGACATCGTCGTCGAGGCCGTCTTCGAGAAGCTCGAGGTCAAGCACGAGATCTTCCGTGCGCTCGACAAGCTCGTGCGCGACGACGCGATCCTCGCGTCCAACACCTCCGCCATTCCGATCACCAAGATCGCGGCCGTGACGGAGCGTCCGGAGCGCGTCGTCGGCGCGCACTTCTTCTCGCCCGTCCCGATGATGCAGCTCTGCGAGCTCGTCCGCGGTTACAAGACGAGCGACGAGACCCTCGCCGCCACCCGCGCGTTCGCCGAGTCCGTCGGCAAGACCTGCATCGTCGTCAACCGCGACGTCGCCGGGTTCGTGACGACCCGTCTGATCTCCGCGCTCGTCGTCGAAGCGGCGAAGCTGTACGAATCGGGCGTGGCGTCCGCCGAGGACATCGACATCGCCTGCAAGCTGGGGTTCGGCCACGCCATGGGGCCGCTCGCCACCGCCGACCTCACCGGCGTCGACATCCTGCTGCACGCCACCAGCAACATCTACACCGAGTCCCAGGACGAGAAGTTCGCGCCGCCGGAGCTCATGCGCCGCATGGTCGACGCCGGCGACATCGGCCGCAAGAGCGGCCAGGGCTTCTACAAGCACTGAAGCGACATTGAGCGCCAGTTCGAATATCCGCACCCGCACGGGTGAATTAGGTATCGGTTCGCTCACGGTCGGCAACCTCTCTGCCCGAACGGCAGTCAGATGCAGTGAGAGTTGCCGACCGCGGACCAGTCGGATCCCTACGTACCCGTACCCAGGACTGCCGGGAGCACATATGCACATCAGGGGCGACCACGCCGAACTCGCTGTCGGGGGCCGCCTCGACGTGCGCAGCGCGGCGGACGCCCGTACGGCCCTCCACACCGCCCTCGACGACGGCCACGGCGACCTCGTGCTCGACCTCGCCGGGCTCGACTCCTGGGACGCGACCGGGCTCGGCGTGATCATGGGAGCCCACCGGCGGGCCGGCCGGACCGGCCGCCGCCTCGTCCTGCGCGGGGTGCCGCCGCAGATGCAGCGCCTCCTCGTCGCCACCCGGCTGCACCGCATCCTCGCGATCGAGGGCGGGCTGGAAGCGGAATCCCTCCCGAGGGTCTGACGCGGTCACCGTCCACCCCTCCTGCGGAAACGTAACGGTCCGGTGGTGATGGCACCCCTGCGGTTCCGTGCAGGACCGGGCACCGTCTAGGGTTCGGGCGGAAACCGGACCCGTAGCGACAGCGGAATGTGCGAAGGCCGGACGGTACGACACGACGGCTACGGCGCAGGGCGCGATCGGGGGACTAGGTCATGGACCGCACGCAGGGGCAGCCCGAACCGGTGGAGCAGCCCGCGACGGCGCCCGCACCTCCAGCGACGGCGTCGGCGCCTCCCGCGACGGCCTCCGCGGCGCCCGCACCGGCCGTCGCCGGGCCCGCCGTCGCGCGCGTCGTCACCCTCACCGCCGGGGACTTCACGCTCACCGTGAACCCCGTCGACGGCAGCGAGATCGAACCGCGCCGCCCCGGCACCGGCGGCAGCGCCCCCGCCAAGCGCGACGCCGCCGGCCGCGCCGCCCGTCACGCCGCCGCGCGGCCGCCCGTCCTGCCCGGCCCCGCCGTCCCGGCCATGCTCCTCGCCCGCGAGGAGGAGCGTGAGCGCCTCGTGCGGCTGCTGGGCCGCGGCCGCTCCGTACGGCTGACCGGACCCGCCGGCTCCGGCCGCAGCTCCCTGCTCGACGCGGTCGCCGCCGACTGCACGCGCCTGGCGCCCGACGGCGTCGTACGGCTCAGCGGGTACGGGCACCAGCAGCCCGGCGAGCTGCTGCACGCCCTGTACGCCGCCGTGTACGAGGCCTCGCACGAGCGGCCCGAGCGGACCCAACTCCTCGCCCGCGTACGGGACATCGGCGCCATCGTGCTCCTCGACGACCTGGAGATGGGCGGCGCCGCCCTCGACGAGCTGCTGCGCGCCACCCCCGAGTGCGCCTACCTGCTGGCCACCACCCCCGACACCCGCGCCCCCTCCGACGACTCGCACCTGGAGGAGATGTTCCTCGGCGGGCTCGGCGGGGCCGACTGCGTGGAACTGCTCGAAGCGGGCACGGGCCGGGCGCTGACCGAGGAGGAGGCCGCCTGGGCGGGCGACCTGCGGTTCGCGTCCGAGGGACTGCCGCTGCGCTTCGTCCAGGCGGCGGCGCTGCTGCGCCAGCGCGACGAGCGAAACCTTTCCTCGGCCGGTGACGAGGACGAGGAGCCCGGGGTCTTCGAGGAGCGGCCGCGCGACGCCGCGCTCATACCGCTGCCGACGCTGGCCGAGGGCGCGGCCCCCGCCGAGCTGCTGGCCTCCCGGGTCAGCGAGTCCGCCCGGGCGGCGCTGCGGATCGCGTGCGCGCTGGGCGGGGAGCTCCCGCACCACGCCCACCTGCCGGCGCTCGTGGGGGACACCCACGCCGACGCGGCGGTCGCCGAACTGCTGGGCTGCGGACTGCTCACCCCGGTCGGCACCCGCTACCGCCTGGCCGCCGGGGTCGCACGGCAGCTGGAGGAGGCCGGATACGGGGACACCGCGGCCGAGGAGGCCCGTACGGCCGCCCGCCACTACGCCTGGTGGACCGGGCACGCCTCGGTGACCCCGGAGCGGGTCGCGGCGGAGGCCGACGCGGTGCTGGCGGCGCTGGCCGGCGCGGACGTGGTGGCCGCCGTACTGCTGGCCCGGACCGCGGCCCCGGCGTTCGCGGCCTCGCGGCACTGGGAGGCCTGGGAGCGGGTGCTGCGCTCGGGGGCCGAGGCGGCGCGCAAGGCCGGAGAGGTCGCGGAGCAGGCCTACTTCCACCACGAGCTCGGCGTACTCGCACTGTGCGAGGGGCGGCTGGACCGGGCGCGGGCCGAACTGGAGGCCTCCATAGGCCTGAAGGGCGCCCTCGCCGACAAGCGGGGCACGGTGGCGGGCCGGCGGGCGCTCGCGCTCGTCGCCGACCGCGAGAAGGCGGGCGTGGAGGTGTCCCCGCCGCTGCGGCTGGAACCGCCGGCGCTGGCTCCGGCGCCCGCCGGGACCTCGCCGGCCCCGGAGACTTCGCCGCCCGCGGGGGCCTCAACGGCCGCGGAGGCCGTGACGACCGTGCTGCCGGTGGCCGGAGCCTCGGCGGCGCCCGCGGCGCAGGTGGCACCCGTGGTGCCGGTGATCGGGCGCTCCGAGGCCCCGACGACCCTCACGGAGGTCTTCGAGGAGGCCTTCCCCCTCGACCCGAAGCCGGCGCCGCCGGTGGTGCCCGCGGCCGGGCCCGCGCGGGCGCCGCGCAGGCTGCCGCTGCGCAAGCCGGTGCTGCTGGCGGCGGCGGGGGCGCTGACGGTGGTGGCGCTGGGCACGGTCATGGCCCTGGCGATGTCGGGGTCGGACGACCCCGGGACCCCGGCGGGCGGCGACGGCCCGGCAGCGTCCTCGACGCCGACGCCCGGGGCATCGGTGCCGGGCGTGCCGGGTACGAGCGGGAACGATCCTGCACCGGACCCTGGAACCCCGGCCCCCGACGCCACCGACCCCGGCTCCCCGGAGTCGACCCTCAGCCCGGACCCGAACCAGCCGCCGCGGCCGCCGTCGCGCAAGCCGGTCACGCCGCCGCCCTCGCAGAAGCCGTCCCCGGACGGGCCGAAGCCGCCGACCCCGGACACGTCGCCGACACCGTCGGCTCCCACGCCCACGCCCACGCAGCCGGATCCGACGCCCACCGCGACGGCCACACCGGCCAGCCCGACGGCGACGTCGTAACAGCGGCGCGCCGGGTCCGGCCCGGCGCGCCGCCGCATGCTCAGAGCCGCATGCTCACAGCCGCGCGCTCACAGCCGCGCGCTCAGAACAGGCGGAGCTTGTCGTCCTCGATGCCGCGGAGGGCGTTGTAGTCCAGCACCACGCAGTCCATGCCGCGGTCCGTGGCCAGAACGCGGGCCTGCGGCTTGATCTCCTGGGCCGCGAAAACGCCGCGCACCGGCGCCAGGTGCGGGTCCCGGTTCAGGAGTTCCAGGTAGCGGGTCAGCTGCTCGACGCCGTCGATCTCGCCGCGCCGCTTGATCTCCACGGCCACCGTCGCGCCGGAGGCGTCCCGGCACAGGATGTCCACCGGACCGATCGCCGTCATGTACTCGCGCCGGATCAGCGTGTACCCGTCGCCCAGCGTTTCGATGCGGTCCGCCAGGAGCTCCTGGAGGTGTGCCTCCACACCGTCCTTGATGAGACCCGGGTCGATGCCCAGCTCATGGGAGGAGTCGTGGAGGACTTCCTCCATGGTGATGATGAGCTTCTCGCCCGCCTTGTTGACGACCGTCCAGACGCCGGCCTCGTCCCCGCTCCCCTCCTTGAGGGTGCAGGGGGGCGACATCCAGTTGAGCGGTTTGTACGCCCGGTCGTCCGCGTGGATCGAGACACTGCCGTCGGCCTTCACGAGGATCAGACGGGGTGCCGAGGGCAGATGGGCGGTGAGCCGGCCCGCGTAGTCGACGGAGCAGCGGGCAATGACGAGACGCATGGTCGGCAACGCTACTCGACGGGAACCCCTCCACGCGATTCGCCCCCGAAAGCCCCGTTCGCCGATGGCGCGTTGTATGCGCATTCTCCTGGTGCGCCACCCATGGGGCGCCTACCGTGGTGAGCGGGAGGTGGCGGAGCGTGCACTCTGCGTCGCGACCTCCTTCCCTGCCCGTAAGACTCCGGCAACCCAACGGCCGGGGTCGCGAGAGGAGAACCCATGTCGCTCGACGTCTCACCGGCCCTACTCGAACAGGCCGAGCGAGGCGAGGTCGACGAAGCCGCTTTCGTCGACTGCGTCCGGACCTCCCTGCCCTTCGCGTGGGAGATGATCAGCTCGCTGGTGGCCCAGCTGAAGGTGGACGGCGGAGAGTTCGCCGACAACCAGACGCCGCCGCCCGACGAGCAGGCGCGTGGACAGCTGCTGCGTGCTCTCGCGAGTGACGCGATACGTGGTGCGCTGCAGCGGCACTTCGGGGTGCGCCTGGCGTTCCAGAACTGCCACCGGGTGGCCGTGTTCCCGCTGGATCCCTCGTCGGACGACCGGCTCGCCAAGTTCACTTCGATCCGTGGCCAGCTGCTCAACCAGTCGCCCGAGCTCCGGGACTGCTGACCGACCGTACTTCGCTGCCGCTCCGTATCGGGGGAGGTGCCATTGATACCGGGGCGGCAGCCTCAACCGAGACGGGGCAGGACCTCGGCGCCGAGGCGCCGTACGTTCTCCTCCGTCGCGGCGAGATCCCCGGAGCCTTCCGCGAGCAGCGCGAAGCGCGTGATGCCCGTCCGCTCCGAGGTGGCGGCCAGCCGGTTCGCCGCCTGCCGCGGGGTGCCCACGGGGTGCAGGTCGCACAGCAGCTCGGTGTAGGCGACGGGGTCCCGCATCGCGCGCTCCCGGCCGTCCACCGTCACGTGCGCGTCCAGCCCCTGCTTCAGCCAGCCCGGCATCGCCTTCAGCAGGGCCTCGCGGGCGTCCGCCGTACGGTCCGCCAGCTGGCACACCCCCGCCGACACGTGCGGAGCGTGCGGGTCGCGGCCCGCCGCCGCGGCCGTACGCCGGTACAGCGCGACCATCTCCGCCTTGTCCTCGTCCCCGCAGTGCATGCCCAGCAGCATCGGCAGCCCCCGCTCGGCGGCCAGGCGCACCGAGGCGGGGGAGGTGCACGCGACGATCACTTCCGGCCCTGATCCGTCCCCGTCCAGCGCCTCCGACGGACGCGGTACGACGGCCACTTCGCGGAACCCGTACCTTTCGCCGCCGGCCGCCACCCGCGGCTCGGCCAGCCAGCGCCGCAGCAGGTCGAGCCCCTCCGGGAACTCCTTCTCGTAGGCGTCCAGGCCGCCGCCGAAGACCTCCAGGTCCACCCAGGGTCCGCCCCGGCCCACCCCCAGGGTGAAGCGGCCGCCCGAGGTCAGGTGCAGCAGCGCCGCCTGCTCCCCGAGGGCCACCGGGTGCGTGTTCGGCAGCACGCTCACGGCCGTGCCCACCCGCAGTCGCCGGGTCCGCCCCAGCAGCAGGGCCGCCAGGGTCACCGCCGACGGGCAGACCCCGTACGGGACGAAGTGGTGCTCGGCGAGCCACACCGAGTCCAGCCCCGCCTCCTCGGCCACCTCCGCGGTGCGCACCGCCCGGTGCAGCGCCTCCCCCTGCCCCTGGCCCGGGAACTGGGCCGCCAGTACAAACGCTCCTACACGCATCGCCTTCGCCTTCCTCGTGGCTGACGCGGCCTCCCCCAGGTGGACCGGTTCATCTGATGGCAACAACGTCTGACACGTGCCAAAGGCACGGCCTGACACGAAAGTTATTGGGATAGTCAGGACAGCCCACCGCGAGCGCGTCGCGGACGGCCGACCTCTGTCAGCCACCCTGCGGGTACCCGGCCTCGCTGCGCGTAGTCTGGGAGAAAGTCACTTCAGTCCGCCCATACGTGAGGTATACGTGTCACCGCGCCACAACCGCCCCAGGGGCGGCGAGACTCCGGACGAACGCCCCAGCACCGGTCTCGACCGGTACGGGCTCGAGCGCACGGAGGAGTACCAGGGCGAGGAGTGGAAGGTCCGGCACGTCGCGGGCGCGAGCGCGGCGGGCAAGCGCTACCGCTGCCCGGGCTGCGACCAGGAGATCCCCTCGGGCACCCCGCACCTGGTGGCCTGGCCGGAGTACGGCGGCGTGGACGACCGCCGGCACTGGCACAAGGCCTGCTGGAACGCGAAGGACCGCCGCACCTCGAGGGTGCAGCGGTCCAGGAACGCTCCCAAGTACTAGCGGGTACCGGCGAGTACCGGGGGCTCAGACGTCGCGGCGGCCGACCACCGCGTACGAGCCCGCGACCGCGGCGCCCGTCACCAGCAGGATCAGCAGGACCTGGGTCAGGCTGTTCGGCGAGTTCCCGGTGTCGGCGTTCGGCAGGCCGAACAGCCCCATGAGGGCGACCGGGGCGTTGTACCGGAGGATGGCGCTGCCGAGCGGGGCCAGGGTCTCCCACATGCTGAGCATGCCCCCTATCACCGGCGGCAGCGTGACCAGCCCCAGCATCACGGCGATCGCTCCGGCGGAGTGCCGCAGCATGGCCCCGATGGCGAGGGCGAGGACCCCGAGCAGGGTGACGTAGACGCAGCCGGCCAGTGCGCGGGCCCATTCGCCGCCGCCGTGCGCCCCGGCACCGGCGCCGCCGCGCAGGATCGCGGAGGCGAGGCCCACGGTCGCCACCGACCCGGCGACGGCCGCGAAGGCGACGCCGGCGAAGACGAGGTACTTCGCGGTCAGCACCCGGGCCCGGTCGGGGGCGGCGGTGAGGGTCGTACGGATCATGCCGGTGCCGTACTCGGAGGTGATCGTCAGGACGCCGAGCACCATCACGGGGATCTGCCCCACCAGCAGTCCGAAGAGCGCGGGCGCCGTGAGCGGCACCTCCTGGTAGTCGCTCGCGCGCGTCTCGGAGACGGCGAGCACCCCGATGCCGACGACGAGGAGCACCATCGAGCCGAGCGTCCACACGGTCGAGCGCACCGAGATCAGCTTCGTCCACTCCGAGGCGACGGCGTGCCCGAGGTGCGGCCGGGGTGTCTGGAGCGGCGAGCTGTAGCTCTTCGGCCGGTCCGCGGTCGCCGCGGTGTTCGTGGAGCCGGTCATCGGGTGTCCTCGGTGGTGGTCCGGTCGGTGCCGGCGAGCTCGCCGGGGTCGCTGGGCATCAGGAAGGGCTGCCCGCCCGCTCCGGGCGGCGGGGGCGCGAAGAAGGCGCCCCGCGGCACCTCGGGCGCCTTGAGCTCGTCCTCCCAGGCGGGGACGGTCAGCGGCTCGGGCTCCCACAGCTCGGCGCGCGGGTCCTCGGTGGAGGTGTACTCCACGTCGGCCTGGGTCATCCGCATGTAGGCCTCCTCCAGCGAGGCCCGGTGCGGGGACAGCTCCCACAGCCGTACGCCGGCCTCGTGGGCGAGGTCGGAGATCCGGGGGAGCTCCAGGCCGGTCACGCGCAGTGTTCCCTCGGGCTCCTGGAGGACCCGGCCGCCGGCTTTGGTCAGGGCTTCACCCAGTGCATCCCGGCCAGCGTGATCATTGTCGGCCGCGCGCACCCGCGCGAATCCGGCCGAGTTGTGCGCGATGAATTCCTGGGTGCCCATGTCGGCCAGCAGCCGCCCGCGGCCGATCACGATGAGGTGGTCGGCGGTCAGCGCCATCTCGCTCATCAGATGTGAGGAGACGAACACCGTGCGGCCCTCGGCGGCGAGCCGGCGCATGAGGGTGCGGACCCAGAGGATGCCCTCGGGGTCGAGCCCGTTGACCGGCTCGTCGAAGAGCAGCACCTGGGGGTCGCCGAGGAGGGCGGCGGCGATGCCGAGCCGCTGGCCCATGCCGAGCGAGAAGCCCTTCGTACGCTGCCGGGAGACGTCCTGGAGGCCGACGACGGCCAGTACCTCGTCCACGCGCTTCTCGGGGATGCCGGAGAGCTGGGCGAGGGAGAGCAGGTGCCTGCGGGCGCGGCGGCCGCCGTGCACGGCTTTGGCGTCGAGCAGGGCCCCGACGTGCCGCTGGGCGTTCGGCAGCTGCCGGAAGGGCAGGCCGTTGATCGTCACGCTGCCCGAGGTGGGCCGGTCCAGGCCGAGGATCATGCGCATGGTGGTGGACTTCCCGGAGCCGTTGGGCCCCAGGAATCCCGTCACGTGACCCGGCCTGACCTGGAAGGACAGCTGGTCGACGGCGGTCTTGGCGCCGTAGCGCTTGGTCAGGCCGACAGCCTCGATCATTGCTCTGCCTCTGCTCTGCCCCTTGCCAGGACCGGACGGCTTTCGTCCGCGTAAGAGTTAAGAGGATATCGAGTCGCCTGCGGTTCCACCCCGGACCGGATCCCTGAGCTGCCCCTGACTCCGACCCGGGGATGACCCGTAGTACGTGAGGCGTCCGCCCCGGGACGGACGCCTCACGCACCGGGGGATCAGGCGTCGCGCTTCTTCAGCACCAGGTAGCCCCCGAGCACGGCGGCCAGCACCCACAGCGCCATGATCCCGAAGCCGCCCCACGGCCCGTAGGGGGCCTCGGCGCTGTCCATCGCCCCCGGGATCACCTGCATGATCTTGGAGCCGGCCTGGTCCGGGAAGTACTGGGCGACCTTCCGGGTGGCGCTGACCGCCCCGAGGATCGTCGAGACCAGGAAGAAGAACGGCATCAGGATGCCGAGCGACAGCATCGAGCTGCGCAGGATCGTCGCCACGCCCATCGAGAACAGGGCGATCATGGCCATGTAGAGGCCGGCGCCGATCACGGCGCGCAGGACGTTCGGCGCGTCGATGCCGATGCTGCGGTCGCCCAGGATGGCCTGTCCCAGGAAGAAGGACAGGAAGCTGGTGACGAGGCCCACGACCAGAGCGAGCCCGGTGGCCACGATCAGCTTGCCGGCCAGGAAGCTCGCCCGTCGCGGTACGGCCGCCAGCGAGGTGCGGATCATGCCCGAGCTGTACTCGGTGCCCACCACCAGCACACCGAAGACGATCATGGCGAGCTGGCCGAGGGTCATGCCCGCGAAGCTGGCCAGGGTCGGGTCGAAGGTGACCTGCTGCTCCTTCGGCATGTCGTTGAAGGTGGCGTTGAAGACGGCGCACAGGCCGGCGCTCACGCCGACCGTGACCACCAGTGCGGCGACCAGGGTCCAGGTGGTGGAGGCGACCGTACGGATCTTGGTCCACTCGGACCGGAGAACGGCGGGGAAGGAGGACATGGTCACTGCCCGCCCTTGCGCGTCGCCTCGTACCCGGCGCCCCACGCGGGGGCGTCGGCGGGCCCGGCCGGATCGCCGGCGGGGCCGGGCCCCGGAGGAAGCCCCGGTTCTCCCGGCGCGTGGGCGTGGTACTCGACGGAGTCCGCCGTCATGCGCATGAACGCTTCCTCCAGTGAGGCCCGTTGCGGGCTGAGCTCGTGCAGCACGATCTGGTGCTGCGCGGCCAGCTCGCCGAGCTGCTCCACGGCGACGCCGTCGATCTCCAGTACGCCGGTGGCCGGAACGCTGATGGCGTCGATCCCGGCTTCGTGCAGGACGTCCTTGAGCCGCTCCTGCTGCGGAGAGCGCAGCCGGACGTAGCTGCGCGAGTTCTTGTGAATGAAATCAGCCATCGACATGTCGGCCAGAAGCTTTCCCTGGCCGATGACGATCAAATGGTCCGCGGTCAGCGCCATTTCGCTCATCAGATGGGACGAGACGAAGATCGTCCGCCCCTCGGCCGCCAACCCCTTCATGAGATTTCGGATCCAGAGAATTCCCTCCGGGTCCAGACCATTGACGGGCTCGTCGAACATGAGGATCTCCGGATCGCCCAGCAGCGCGGAGGCGATTCCCAGCCGCTGGCCCATGCCGAGCGAAAATCCTTTCGACTTCTTCTTCGCCACGGCCGTCAGCCCGACAAGATCCAGCACCTCCGCGACCCGGCGCTCCGGGATGCGGTTCGACTGGGCAAGACAGAGAAGGTTGTTGTAAGCGCTGCGGCCGCCGTTCATGGCTTTCGCGTCCAGCAGCGCACCGATGTGCTTCAGCGGCTCCGGCAGTTCCCGGTAGTGCTTCCCGTCGATCCGGACCGTACCGCTGGTCGGGTTGTCGAGGTCGAGCATCATGCGCATGGTCGTGGACTTCCCGGCCCCGTTGGGGCCGAGGAAGCCGGTCACCACCCCCGGTCTGACCTGGAAGCTGAGGTGGTCCACGGCGGTCTTCGCGCCGAATCGTTTGGTAAGGCCCTCAAGCTCGATCATGCCGCTCACGCTAGAACGCCCGAGGGCCCCACGCCACCTCAAACAGGTGACATAGGGCCCTCGGGCAGGACGTTCGTCCACGGGCCGGTAGACGCAGGCCGTCCGACCGGTCGACCGCCGGTGAACTGCCGTGCGTGCTACCGCGCGTACTAGCGGCTCTGCTGCGCCGGAACGCCGCGGGTGACCGGCTCGTCGTCGACGATCGGGTTGGCCGCCGCGACGGCCGCACCGGTCAGCGTGGCCAGCATCTCGCGGACGTTGGTGAGCTGGGCGTTGATCGAGTCGCGGCGGTTGGTGAGCGCCGCCAGCTCGCGCTCGGACTCGCTGCGGATGCGGTCCGCCTTCGCGTTGGCGTCGGCGACGATGTCCTCGGCCTGGCGCTGCGCGGTCTCCACCGTCTGGCGGGCGCGGCGCTCGGCGTCGGTACGGAGCTTCTCGGCCTCCAGGCGCAGCTGCTCGGCGCGGTGCTCGATCTCCGCGAGGCGCTTCTCGGCCTTGGCCTGACGCGAGGCCAGGTCGCGCTCGGACTGCTCGCGGCGCTTGGCGAGGTTCGTCTCGAAGTCCGCGGCGGCCTGGGCGGCCTTGGCGCGGGTCTCCTCGAACAGGGCGTCGGCCTCCTCGCGCTTGGAGGCGGCGTCCTTCTGGGCCTCGGCGCGCAGGGTGGAGGCGTCGCCCTTGGCCTTCTCGACGATGCGGACGCCCTCGTCCTCCGCCTTCGACTTGCGGTCGGCGGCGAACGACTCGGCGTCGTTGCGCACCTGCTGGGCAGCCGACTCGGCGAGCTCGCGGTGCTGCTCGGCCGCGCGACGGGCCTCCTCGCGCAGGTCCTTCGCCTCCTCCTCGGCCAGGCGCAGGATCTTCTCGACCCGGGCGCCGAGGCCGGCGTACGACGGCTCGGCGTCGCTCACCTGGGCCTGGGCGTTCTGCGTCTCGAGGTGCAGCTCCTCGATCCGCTTTTCCAGAGAGTTGATACGTCCAAGGGCGCTGTCGCGGTCGGAGACCAGCTTGGTAATGCGGTCGTCCACCTGACCGCGGTCGTAACCACGCCGCACGAGCTCGAAGCCGAAGGGGGAGGAAGTGTCGCTCATGGGGTTCCTGTCGAATGAGACCGATGAGGTGCTACGTGAGGTGTTAGGGGAATCCTAGGCGCCCGAGCGGCGTGTCATCGAGTCAATCCGCGTTTGATCTGGACAATGACACCCCTTTTGAGTGGCAAGGCGACAGAATGCTTGTCACTCGTCCGCCTGAACCTTCATCAGGAACACACATCCCGATCGATTGCTAGCCCTCCGACGCCTTCCCACCCGAACGGGTGGAACCGGCTGAGGCTCCGGCCTTCACGCCCCCCGCGCCCTGACCGCCGACCGCCGGCTTTCCGCCGCCCGAAGGCGCCTCGAATGATTCCAACGCCTCAAGAACGTCCTGGACACGGGAGATCTCCGCCTGAATGTCCTCGCGCCTGCGCACCAGGACTTCCAGCTCACGGCGCCCCTCGTCGACCAGCCGCTCGGCCTCCGCATTCGCCTCCGCGAGGGCCTTCTCGGCCTCCCGGGACAGCTCGGCCTTCTTCTGCTCGGCCTCCTTGAGCAGCGCCTCGGCCTTGCGCACCGCGGCGATGCGGACCTTGCTCGCCTCGCTGCTCGCGTCCGACACCAGCGCCTTGGCCTTCGCCTCGGCCTCGACGCTCTGCTCGGTCGCCGCCCGCACCAGCTTGTCCACGCGCTCGCCGGCCGACTTCATCTGCTCGGCGGACTCGCGGCGGGCCCGCTCGTGCAGCTCCTCGACCTCGCCCTCGACGCGGGAGCGCAGCTCCTCCGCCCGCTCCCTTATGGCGGCCGCGTCCGTGCGCGCACCGACCAGCAGCTCGTCCGCGTCCGTACGGGCCTTCTCCACCAGGGAGTTGCCCTCGACGGTCGCCTCCGAGGAGATCCGCGCGGCCTCCTTGCGGGCCGCGTCGACCATCGCGTCGGCCTGCTCCTCGGCCGCCGTCGTGGCCGCCAGGGCCTGCGCCTGCGCGTCGTTCGTGAGCTTGTCCGCCTCGGCCGCCGCCTCGGTGATGAGCCGGTCCACCTGCTCCGCGGCCTCGCTGCGCCGCTTGTTGGCGGCTTCGCGGGCCTCGTCCAGCAGCCGCTCGGACTCGGTGCGGGCCTCCGTACGGGTGCGCTCCGCAGCCGTCGCCGCCTCGGCCTTGACCCGCTCGGCCTCCGAGCGGGTGCGGGTCGCGTGCTCCTGCGCCGAGGCCAGGGCCTCCGAGGCCTCCGCCCGCAGCCGTTCGGCCTCGGACTGCGCCTCGCCGACCGTGCGCTCGTTGTCCTTGCGGGTCTGCTCGGTGAGCTTGTCCGCCTCGGACGCCGCCTCCGTGATGAGCCGATCCGCCTGTTCGGCCGCCTCGCTGCGCAGCCGGTTCGCCTCCGCGCGCGCGTCGTCGAGCGTCTGCTCCGACTCCCGCTCGGCGCTCGCCAGCGTCTCGTTCGCCGCGACCGTGACCCGGTCGGCCTCCGCGGTGGCCTCGCCGATGATCCGGCCGCCCTCCGCACGGGCGTCGTCCAGGGTCCGCGCCGCCTCGGCACGCAGCCGCTCGGCCTCGGCCGCGGCCTCGCCGACCGTGGCCTCGTTGGCCGCGCGCGTCTCGTCGACCAGCCGGTCGCCCTCGTTGCGGGCGTCGACCAGGACCCGCGCCGCGTCCCGCTCGGCCGCGGCCAGCGTGTCGGACGCCTGGCGGGTGAGCCGCTCTGCCTTCGCCGTCGCCTCGCCGACCGCGCTCTCGTTCGCGGCGCGCGTCTCCTCGGTGAGCCGGTCCGCCTCGGACGCGGCCTCGGTGATGAGCCGGTCCGCCTGCTCGGCGGCCTCCGTACGCAGCCGGTTGGCCTCGGAGCGGGCCTCGTCCAGGGTGTCCGCCGCCTCGGCGCGGGTGGCGTCGGCCGCCAGGGCCGCCTCGGCGGTGAGCCGTTCGGCCTCCGCAGCCGCCTCGCCGATCGTGACCGCGTTCGCGGCCTCGGTCTCGTCGGTGAGCCGCTTCGCCTCCGCCGTCGCCTCCGCGACGATCCGGCCGCCCTCGGCGCGCGAGGACTCCAGGGCCTCCGCCGCCTCGCCGCGGATCCGGTTCGCGTCGTCCCGGGCGTCGGCCCGGGTGCGGGCCGCGTCGCGCTCGGCCGCGGCCAGTGCGTCCGTCGCCTCCGTACGCAGGCGCTGCGCGTACTCGGCGGTGTCGCTGCGCAGCTGCTCCGCCTCGGCGATCGCGTCGCCGACCGTACGCTCGGCCAGCGCCTTCGCCGCGTCCGTCTCGGCCCGCGCCTCGGTGCGGATCCGGTTGGCGTCCTCGGTGGCCCGCTCGCGCTCGTCGTAGGCGTCCGTGCGGACCCGCGCGGCCTCCTCCTCGGCCTCCGCCTTCGTACGCTCCGCCGCGTGCTCGGCGGCGCTGCGCAGCCCTGCGATCTCCTCGTCGGCCTGCTCGTGCAGACCGGCGACGGCGTCCCGCACCTGCTGGGCCGTGGCCTCCGCGGCCGAAACCAGCTCCGCGGCGCGCCGCTCCGCCTCCTCGGTCAGACGGGCCGCCTCGGCCTGCGCCTCCTCGGAGCGCTTGCGGGCCGAGGCCAGCAGCTCCTCGCTCTGCTCGCGGGCCTGGGCCCGCTCGCTGTCCGCGTCCGTACGCGCCGACGCGAGCGTCTCCTCGGCCTCCCGGCGGCGCCGGGCGGCCTCCTCCTGCGCGGCGGCCAGCGCCTCGGCGGCCTCCGCGGCGACCCGCTCGGCGGCGGCCTTCGCCTCCGTGCGCAGCCGGTTCGCGGTCTCCTGCGCCTCCGTGCGCACCCGCTCCGCCTCGGACTCCGCCTCGCTGCGCAGCCGTACGGCGACCTGCTCGGCCTCCGCGCGGGTGCGGCCGGCGTCGTCCGCGGCGTCCGTGCGCAGCTGGTCGGCCTCCGCCTCCGACTGCGCCTGGAGGGTGCGGATCCGCTCCGCCGACTCGGCGCGCAGCCGGTCGGCCTCCTCCGAGGTCTCCCGGCGGATGTTCTCCGCCGCCCCGCGGGCGTCGCGCAGCGTCTGCTCGGCCGTGGCCAGCCGGCCCTCGGCCTCCGTGTGCAGGCGTACGAGCTCCTCGTCGGCCTCCGCCCGCTTCGCCGCGAGGGCCCGCTCGGTCTCCTCGCGCCGCGTACGGGCCGCCGCGTCGGCCTCGGCCCGTACGGACTCCGCCTGCTCCTCGGCCTCGTCGCGCAGCCGCTCCGCCTCGGCGCGGGTCCGCTCCAGCGTCTCCTCGGCCTGCCTGCGCAAGGTCGTGGCCCGCTCGACGGCCTCGGCGCGGACCCGCTCGCTCTCGGCGCTCGCGCCGCCGCGCAGCTCGTCCGCGTCCGACTTGGCCTTGCCCAGGAGCTCCTCGGCGGTCCGGGCCGCCTCCTCGATCTGCTGGACGGCCTCGCGGCGCGCCTCGCCGCGGATCCGCTCGCCCTCGGCGACGGCCTCCGCGCGCAGCTGCTCGGCCTCGCCGCGCAGCCGCCGGGCCTCCTCCTGGAGCTCGACGGTGCGGGCCCGGTACTCCTCGGTGTCGTCCTTCGCCGCGCCCTTGAGCTCGTCGGCCGTGGCCGCCGCCTGGGCGCGCAGCCGCTCCGACTCCGACTCGGCCTCGCGGCGGATCCGCTCGGCCTCCTCGGAGGCGGCGCGGGTGGTGGCCCGGGCGTCCTCCGAGGCCTTGTTCAGTACGTCTTCCGCGGTGCGGGCCGCCTTCGCCAGCTGGGCGGCCGTGTCCTCGGCCGCCGCCGCGCGGGCCTGCTCCGCGGCCTCGGCGCGCAGCCGCTCCACGCCGGCGCGGGCGTCGGCGAGGGTCTGCTCGGCCTCGGCCTTGAGGACCTCGGCCTCCTTGGTGGCCTCGCCGACCAGCCGGGCCACCTGCTCCTTGGCGGTGCGGGTGCGCTGCTCGTTCACCGACTCCGCCGAGGCGAGCTGCCGGGCGGCGCTCTCCTTGGCGTCCGCGAGCAGCTTCTCGGCCTCGGAGCGCGCGCTGCGCAGGGCGCCGTCGGCCTCCTGGACCCGCTGCTCGGCCACCCGGCCGAGGTCGAGGGTCTGCTGCCGGGTCTGCTCGGCCTCGGCGCTGCTGCTCGTGCGCAGCCGCTCGGCGTGCTCGGTGGCCTCCTGGGCCTGCGCGGAGGCGGCGGTCAGCAGCCGCTCGGCCTCCTTGCGGGCGCGCAGCAGGGTCGCCTCGGTCTCCGTACGGGCGGCCTCGGCGTCGGCGGTCAGCCGGCGGCGGGTCTCCTCGGCGATGCGGGCTGCCTCGGCGCGGGCCGCGTTCAGGGACTGCTCGGCCTCGGCGCGCGACTCGTCCATGAGCCGGCGGGCCTGGGACTCCGTACGGGCGCGCAGCTGCTCGGCCCAGGCCACGTTCTCGTTGACGTGCGCCTCGACCGTCTGGCGGCGCTCGTTGAGCTCCTGGTCCAGGCGCTGGCGGCGGTTGACGGCCTCGGCGTGCAGCTCGGCCTGCAGGCGCGCCTGGTGCTCGGCGTGCTCCTGGAGGATGCGCTGGGTCTGCGCCCGGGCATCGCGCAGTTCGCGCTCGGCGTCCGAGCGCATCTGGTCGGCCTGGATCTGGGCATTGCGGAGCAGCTGCTCCGCCTGGTAGCCCATGTCCGCGCCGTCGTAGGCGGGGCGGGACGCCAGATTGCGGCGCACCTCGTGGAGCTTGGCGCGCAGCACTTCGACTTGGTAGCCGAGGTCTTCGGCGTGCTGGACGGCCTTCCCGCGCTCCTTCTTCAGCCGCTCCATCTCGGCTTCGAAGCGCGAGAGATGGTCGGCTTCAGCCTGATGGCTCTCCTGGCTTTCGTAGCCCCGCACAGCGCGGTCCCATCCGTCCCCTGGTCGCAAGCTCACTCCCAATTGAGCATCGCTCGCCCGCTGAACGACGCCCCCGGGGAATGGTGTCAGATACCGGGGCAGGGGTCACAGGCCCCGACCCCGTCTCCGCACCGAACCCCGGCCGAGCCATGGCCACTCTACCGGCCGGGGAATCGGGCCATCAGTGGTCCGTCAGTGGTCGGGGTTCGAGGTGACCAGTTCGGTGAGGACTCCGTGGCAGTCCTTGGGGTGCAGGAAGGTGATCGAGGAGCCCATGGAGCCCGTGCGGGGCTGGTCGTAGAGGACCCTGACGCCCTTGCCGCGGATGGCCTCCGAGTCGCCCTGGACGTCCTCGGTGCCGAAGGCGATGTGGTGCACGCCCTCGCCGTTCTTCGCCAGCCACTTGCCCACCGCGGAGTCCTCCCGGGTGGGTTCGAGGAGCTGGAGGTAGGAGGCCCCGCCGTCGGAGGTCTCGTTGATCTTGAGCATGGCCTCGCGCACCCCCTGCTCCTCGTTGACCTCGGTGTGGAACACCTCGAAGCCGTACGTGGCACGGTAGAACTCGACAGTCTTGTCCAGGTCGAAGCAGGCGATCCCGATGTGGTCGATTCTTGTCAGCATGGGACCAGTGCACCGCTGCGGAGGGCGGTCACGCAACGTGCCAGCGATCACACCGACTGGCCGGTGACGGCGCGGGTACTGCTCAGTACATTCATGTAAACCCTCGTTCACCCTCATCTTCAAGGGGCTGTGCTCCATGTCCGGAACGAACAACACCACGTCAGTGATCGTCGCCGGGGCCCGCACCCCCATGGGGCGGCTGCTCGGCTCGCTGAAGTCCTTCTCGGGCGCCGACCTCGGCGGGTTCGCCATCAAGTCCGCCCTGGAGCGGGCGGGCATCGCCGGCGACCAGGTGCAATACGTGATCATGGGCCAGGTGCTGCAGGCCGGTGCGGGCCAGATCCCGGCCCGCCAGGCGGCGGTCAAGGGCGGCATCCCCATGAACGTCCCGGCGCTCACGATCAACAAGGTGTGCCTCTCGGGCCTCGACGCGATCGCGCTGGCCGACCAGCTCATCCGCGCGGGCGAGTTCGACATCGTGGTCGCGGGCGGCCAGGAGTCCATGACCAACGCCCCGCACCTGCTGCCGAAGTCTCGAGAGGGCTTCAAGTACGGCGCGATCGAAATGCTGGACGCGATGGCCTACGACGGCCTCACCGACGCCTTCGAGAACATCGCGATGGGCGAGTCCACGGAGAAGCACAACGCCCGCCTGGGCATCGAGCGGGCCCCGCAGGACGAGTTCGCCGCCACCTCGCACCAGCGGGCCGCCGCCGCGCAGAAGAACGGCGTCTTCGACGCCGAGATCACCCCGGTCGAGATCCCGCAGCGCAAGGGCGACCCGGTCCTCTTCTCCCAGGACGAGGGCATCCGCCCGGAGACCACGGTCGAGTCCCTCGGCAAGCTGCGCCCCGCGTTCGCGAAGGACGGCACGATCACGGCCGGCACCTCCTCGCAGATCTCCGACGGCGCCGCCGCGGTGGTCGTGATGAGCAAGGCGAAGGCCGAGGAGCTGGGTCTGGAGTGGATCGCCGAGATCGGCGCCCACGGCAATGTGGCCGGTCCCGACAACTCGCTGCAGTCGCAGCCGTCGAACGCGATCCTGCACGCCCTGGAGAAGGAGGGCCTCCAGGTCTCCGACCTGGACCTCATCGAGATCAACGAGGCCTTCGCGGCGGTCGCCGTGCAGTCAATGAAGGACCTCGGCGTCACCCCGGAAAGGGTGAACGTCAACGGTGGCGCCATCGCCCTGGGCCACCCGATCGGCATGTCCGGCGCCCGCGTGGTGCTGCACCTCGCGCTGGAGCTCAAGCGCCGGGGCGGCGGGGTCGGCGCGGCCGCGCTGTGCGGCGGCGGCGGCCAGGGCGACGCCCTGATCGTCCGCGTGCCGTAAGGCGGCAGTCCGAAGAAGCAGTTCTTGATCCCTACCCGAACCGAGGAGCGCAGCACGTATGACGGTGGACGTCCCCCAGCTGGTGGCCCAGGCGCGTGAGGGCAGGCCGAGAGCGGTGGCCCGGCTGATCTCGCTGGTCGAGGGGGCGTCCCCGCAGCTGCGCGAGGTGATGGCGGCCCTGGCCCCGCTGACGGGCGGGGCGTACGTGGTGGGCCTGACCGGCTCCCCGGGCGTCGGCAAGTCCACGTCGACCTCGGCGCTGGTCTCCGCGTACCGCAAGGCGGGCAAGCGGGTCGGCGTCCTCGCCGTCGACCCGTCCTCGCCGTTCTCCGGCGGTGCGCTGCTCGGGGACCGGGTCCGGATGTCGGACCACGCCTCCGACCCGGGGGTCTACATCCGCTCCATGGCCACCCGCGGCCACCTGGGCGGTCTCGCCTGGGCCGCCCCGCAGGCGATCCGGGTGCTGGACGCGGCGGGCTGCGAGGTGATCCTGGTCGAGACGGTCGGGGTCGGACAGTCGGAGGTGGAGATCGCCTCGCAGGCCGACACCTCGGTGGTGCTCCTGGCGCCCGGGATGGGCGACGGGATCCAGGCCGCCAAGGCGGGCATCCTGGAGATCGGCGACGTGTACGTGGTGAACAAGGCGGACCGGGACGGCGCCGACGCCACCGCCCGGGAGCTGAACCACATGCTGGGCCTCGGGGAGTCCCGGGGCGCGGGCGACTGGCGGCCGCCGATCGTCAAGACGGTCGCGGCGCGCGGCCAGGGCATCGACGAGCTGGTCGAGGCCCTGGAGAAGCACCGGGCGTGGATGGACGAGCGCGGGGTGCTGGCCGAGCGCCGTACGTCCCGGGCCGCGCGCGAGGTGGAGACCATCGCGGTGACGACCCTGCGGGCCCGGATGGCCGACGTGCGCGGGGACGCGCACCTCGACGCCCTCGCGGCCCGGGTCGCGGCCGGCGAGATGGACCCCTACGCGGCCGCGGACACGCTCCTGGCGACGCTGACGGAGTCCTGAGCGGCCGTACGGCGTACGCACGCGAGAGCCGCGCCCCGGTCTTCGGGGGCGCGGCTCTCGTACGTCCGGGGAACGGACCGGTCAGGCGTTGGGACGCTTGCCGTGGTTCGCCTTCTTCTTCTTGCGTGCTCGCTTCTTGTTGCCGCGCTTGGCCATGACGCCACTCCCTCGAAGATCGGGGTAATCCGGGCGTTCGCCAGTCTAGGGGCGCCCGATCGGGTCCGCACGGGAACCGGTGGACCGGCGCGTTTCAGTTGCCGTCGTCGTCGGAGTCCGATCCGGACACCGTCGCCTTGCCCGACGTGGCGTCGACGTGGACGTTGGTGGTCTTGTTCCCGGACTGGATCTCCACGTTCCAGTAGCGGGAGCCGTTGTCGTCATCGTCGTCCCATTCCACGGACCGGACCTGGCCGGAATGGGCGGCCACGGCCGCCTTCATCGCCTTCTGGGCGGTGACCTTCGCGCCGACCAGCGCCTTGTTCCCGCCGTCGCCGTCGTCATCGCTGTCGGCGTTCTCGGTGAACACCTTGCCGCTGCGGGTGTCGACCGTCAGTTCCGCGTGCTTGCCGTTCTTGCCGATGACGTCGACGTGCCAGACGGCGCCGTCCCTGTCGAGGGACTCCACGACGCCGGGGTACTTCTTCAGCGCCGCGGCGGCGGCGCCCGCGGCGTCCACGTCGGCGCGGACCGGGGCGGCCGCGGGGGCGGATCTCGCCGTGTCGGCGGTGTGCGCGGCGGCGGCGGCCGCCGCCGGGCCCCCGGTGATCAGGACGACGGCCGCGGCCGTCGCGACGCAGGCCTTGTGCTTGCGGTGCATGGCTGACCTCCTCTGGCCGGCCATGCGCTTACGGTTGCTCGGCGGGCGGCCGGCGAGCGAGCGTTACCCCTCATTCTCGGGGCCGCCGCCGGGGACGGCACCCCGGATGGGCGCCGTCCGCGCGGTACCGGGCCGCCGTCAGGCCATGCCGCGTTCGTCCCGCAGGTGCGCCGCGACCGGCTCCAGCGAGGCGCGCAGCGCCGCCAGGGCCTCCGGCGGCAGCAGGTCGATGAAGTGCCGGCGGACGGACGCCACGTGGTGCGGGGCGACCTTCCGCATGAGCTCCATGCCCTCGTCGGTCAGGACGGCGTACAGGCCCCGGCGGTCGGACTCGCAGTTCACCCGGACGACCAGGCCCGCCGTCTCCATGCGGGTGATCTGGTGGGACAGCCGGCTCTTGGACTGGAGCGTCGACGTCGCGAGATCGCTCATCCGCATCCGGTGGTCCTGCGACTCCGAGAGGTTCACGAGGATCTCGTAGTCGTTGTTGGTGAGTCCGAAGGGCTGGAGATCCTTTTCCAGCTGGTGCATCAGCAGCCTGCTGACGTCCAGATGGGTGCGCCAGGTGCACTGCTCGGCCTCGGTCAGCCAGCGTGTGGCCGTCTCGGTCTCCATGGTCTCCATGAATGAACTCTACCTAAGAAGTTGAATTACGTACAAAAAGGGAGGTGGAATATGTCAGAGTCCCAGGCGCCGCTGGAGATCGCCCAGCTGCCCCGGCATCCGCGGCACGCCCAGCTGCCCCAGCGGACCCTGCTGCCCGTGGCCGCCGCCGTACCCGGCCCCGGGCACGCCCGCCGACTCCGCGCCGGCCCCGACGGCACCGATCGCCTGCTCCGCCATCAGCATCTCCGAGGACTGCAGCAGCACCGTCCCGGCCCCGACGAACTCGAACTGGTGCTCCTCGCCCGAGCTGCCGCCGATGCCGGTCAGCGACCGCAGGCCGCCGAGGACGCCCGACATGTAGCCGTGGTCGTAGTGGTGGCAGGGGGACGGGCAGTCCGCCCAGCCCACCAGCGCCTGCGGGTCCACGCGCAGCGGCGGCTCCATGAACACCACCGGTCCGTTGGACGCCGCCACGAACTTCCCCGTTCCGATCAGGGTCAGGAAACCCGGCACGATCGACTGCTTCAGGGCGAGCGTGGGCTGGTAGGCCAGCAGGTTGCCCGACCGGATCGTCAGGTTTCCATTGTCCAGGTCGTACGAGTTCACGTCGAATGCCCGGTCGGCCAGGAGCATCTTGCCCTGGCCCTCGGCCACCACCCAGTCGGCGGCGTGCATCGGCGAGTGGAAGCTGGTGCGCAGCAGCCGGTCGAAGCGGCCGTTGCCGACGCCGTTGAACTCCATGCGCCCGTAATAGGCGATCATCTTGCCCTTCTGCAGGAACCACTGGCTCCCTTTGAGCTCCACGCAGAAGGTGTAGGCGTTCACGTTGTCGTCGGAGGGCAGGGTGTGCGGGTCGAAGACCGTCGGGCCGCCGGGCCCGCCGATGACAGGACCAAAGTTCACAGCTTCTCCTCCGAGGCCTGCACGTACACCGCTCCCTGTCCCGACAGCTCCAGCTGGAAGGCCTCGCCCGAGCCGCGCCCCACCATGTCCCGCCAGCCGAGCGCGGTGGAGAGCTTGTTCCTGACGTCCCCGTGGTGGGCCACGTACGCCTGCGGGTCGACGTGGACCGGCCGGTTCGGGGTGATGGGCAGCTCGATGACCCCGCCGTGGGCCATGACGGCGACGGAGCCGTGCCCCTTGAGGGTGGTGGTGAACAGGCCCTGGCCGGTCACCTGACCGCGGACCATGCCCATGACGCCGCCCTGCGAGCCCATGAACATGGTGCCCTGCTGGAGCGTGCCGTCGAAGGCGAGCAGCCGGTCGGCCTCGACGTACAGGGTCTCGCCGGTCAGGTTGATCACCTGGATGTGGTGGCCGCCGTGGCCGAACATCACGGTGCCGCTGCCCTCGACCGCCATCAGCGGAGTCTGCTCGTTCGCCACGCGGCGCCCGATCATGCCCATCACCCCGCCCTGACCGCCGGTCAGGCTCGGGGTGAAGGAGACGTCGCCGCGGTACGCGAGCATCGCGCCGCGCTGGCTGAACATCCTCTGCCCCGGGACCACCTGGGCCTCGACCATCTTCGAGTTGATCTCGCGGAACGGCATCAGATGTCGCCCCCGATGGTGTTGCGCTCGCTGGGCTGCACGTAGACCAGGCCCTCGCCCTCGAAGCGGATCTGGAAGGCCTCGCCCGAGCCCTCTCCGATCAGGGTCCGGAAGTTGATCCCCGACTGGAAGGACTGCTGGAGGTTCCCGGTGTGCGCGATGTACGCCCCCGGGTCGACGGAGAGCGGGTACTGGGCGCTGACGCGCAGCACCACCGCCGGGCCGTCGGACATGATCGCCGCCTGCCCCGAGCCCTCGACGGTGGTGGTGAACAGGCCGTTGCCCGTCGCCCCGCCGCGCAGGCCGGTGAAGGTGGTGCCGGTGCGCAGGCCGGCGTCGGTGCACAGCAGGTTGCTGGACTCGACGTAGAGCTTCTCACCGCGCAGGTTGACCAGGTTGATCTCGCTCGCGCGGTCGGCGAAGAAGCAGGTGCCGTGCCCCTGCACTTCCATCACGGTCATCTGCTCACCCGTCAGTCGACGGGTCACCATGCCCCGGAGGCCTTCGCCGCCGCCGGTCATCTTCTTGAAGGCCATCTGACCGTCGTACGCGACCATGGAGCCGTTCTTCGCTTTCACGGCATCCCCGGTCAGGTCGACGGCGAGCACCTTGCTGCCTTGGAGTCGGAACTGAGCCACGGGATGACGTTATCGGCAGCGGGCGGAGGCGAACAGGGCCCGGTGGCCGATATCCGGCGACCGCGGCATCCCGCACACTCGGGACGCGGCCCCGCGGCGGCCCCGCCGCAAGATCGGGCAGGGCGGCTGAGAGACTGGAACGGACCCCCGGCCACCACCCCGAAGGTTCATCGTGGACATCAAGACCGCTTCCGCCCTGCACCGGCTGCGCCTCATCTCCGTACCGGAGGCGCTGTCGTTCCCGGCCCTGCTGATCTTCGGATCGGTGCTGAGCCGCATCTCCGACATCGACTACCTGATGATGCCGCTCGGCATCCTGCACGGGATCCTGTTCGTCATCTACGCGGTCTTCCTGCTGGACGTGTGGAACAAGGCGAAGTGGCCGGTCAAGAAGGTCGCCCTGTTCTTCCTGCTGGCGCTGCTGCCCTTCGGCGGCCTCTACGGCGACAAGCTCCTCAAGCGCGAGGAGGCCGACAGCGTCATGGCGGCCCGCGCCCGGCGCGAGGCGGCGAACGCAGCGTGATCGTCGCGTTCTCGGTGACCCCGCTGGAGGTCGGTGAAGAGGTCGGCGAGTACGTGGCCGACGCGGTGCGCGTCGTCAGGGAGTCGGGACTGCCGAACCGCACGGACGCCATGTTCACCTCGGTCGAGGGGGAGTGGGACGAGGTGATGGACGTGGTCAAGCGCGCGGTGGCGGCCGTGGAGGAGCGGGCGCCGCGGGTCTCCCTGGTCCTCAAGGCCGACATCCGCCCCGGAGTGGTCGACGGCCTGACGTCCAAGGTGGAGACGGTGGAGCGCCACCTGGCCTAGTCCGGCCCCCCGTTCGGCCGAGCCCCGTTCGACACGCCCAGGGTTTGTCACCTTTTGTGGTGATATAACCCTGGGCTTCGAGCACTGGAGGGGCCGTGCGGCCGGAAGGCTTCGACTACGAGACCCACAGCCGCCTCGCCGGTCCGTTCGCGGAGCCGGACGCCGACACCACCGGCCCCTACCGGGTGGGTTACCGCTCCCTGCTGTCGCGCGAGCAGCTCCGCACCCGAATACGCGCCGTCCTCCTCATGGCCCTGGCTCCCGTCGCCGCGGCCGGGCTGCTGCTCTACCTCGTCTGGCCCACGCACCGGACCGTCCGCGAGGGCGGTGAGCGCTGGCTGATCCGGCTCGACGCCGCGATGCTCTGCTCCATCGCGATGATCATGCTCTTCATGCTGGTCAACGTCCTGTCGGTGGCCCACGCCACGATGGTCGCCCGCGACCCCGTACCGGTGCCGCCCCAACCCGGCACCAAGGTCGCCTTCCTCACCACCTACGTCCCCGGCAAAGAGCCGATCGCCATGGTGCGGGCCACCCTCCTCGGGGCGGTCGCCCTGCGGCACGACGGCCCGCTCGACGTATGGCTGCTCGACGAGGGCGACGACCCCGAGGTCCGGGCCCTGTGCACGGAGCTCGGCGTACGGCACTTCACCCGCAAGGGCGTCGCCGGCTGGAACACCCCCAAGGGCCCCCACCGCGAGCGGACCAAGCACGGCAACTACAACGCCTGGCTGGCCGCGCACGGCGACGACTACGAGTTCTTCGCCTCCGTCGACACCGACCACGTCCCGCTGCCGAACTTCCTGGAGCGGATGCTCGGCTACTTCCGCGACCCGGACACCGCCTTCGTCGTCGGCCCCCAGGTGTACGGCAACTACACCGGCGCCGTCACCAAGGCCGCCGAATCCCAGCAGTACCTCTTCCACGCACTCATCCAGCGCGCCGGCAACCGCTACGGCGCCCCCATGTTCGTCGGCACCAACAACGCCGTGCGGATCAGCGCCCTCAAGCAGGTCGGCGGGCTCTACGACTCCCTCACCGAGGACATGGCCACCGGATTCGAGCTGCACCGCCGGCGCAATCCGGCCTCCGGGCGGTTCTGGAGGTCCGTCTACACACCCGACGTCCTCGCCGTCGGCGAGGGCCCGGCCTCGTGGACCGACTTCTTCACCCAGCAGCTGCGCTGGTCGCGCGGGACGTACGAAACCCTCTTCCGGCAGTACGGGAAAGGCATCCTCCGGATGCCGCCCGGGCGGGTGCTCAACTACACCCTGATGCTCGTCTACTACCCGATGACGGCCGTCAACTGGCTCCTCGGCGTCCTCAGCTGCGTCCTGTTCCTGTGGTTCGGCGCCTCCGGCACCCAGGTCTCCTCCGAGGTGTGGCTGATGCTCTACACCGACGCGGCCGCCCTCCAGGTGGGCCTGTACCTGTGGAACCGCCGCCACAACGTCTCCCCCCACGAACCCGAGGGCTCCGGCGGCCTGGCCGGCATGGCGATGTCCGCCGTCTGCGCCCCCGTCTACCTCGCCTCGCTCGCCGCGGCCCTGCTGCGCACCCGGAGCGGGTTCGTCGTCACCCCCAAGGGCGGCGACTCCAGCCCCGACCGGCTGCGCACCTTCCGGATCCACCTCGGCTGGGCCGCCGTCCTCGCCCTCTCCCTCGCCGCCTCGGTCCGGCTCGGCCACACGCACGCGGCGATGCGCACCTGGGCGGTGCTCGCCCTGCTGATCGCCCTCGCACCGGTGGCCGTGTGGGCCTGGACCCTGCTGCGCGAGCGCCGGGGCCGGGCCGCCGCCCCCGCCCGGACCGCCGGATCCCTGGAGCTCGGGCTCGGCCGCGGGCCGGGCGAGGAGCCGGAGCCGGCCTTCGCCACGCCGACGGGAGGGAACTGACCCATGGCCTACCGGCCTTCGAAGCAGTTCAAGAACACCGTGCTGGGCACCGGTGCCCTCGTGGCGCTGGCCGCGCTCAACGCACCCGCCGCGCTCTCCTTCGCGCAGGAGCGCTACCACTCGTACAAGATCGGACAGTCCGGCTACAAGATCCGGTACGGCTCGTGGGGAAGGGTCGCGATGCCCGCGGAGTACCGGATCAACGCGATGCACGCGGCCCTGCTGCACACGGGCAAGGTGCTGCTGATCGCCGGCTCCGGGAACAACCAGAAGAAGTTCGACCAGGGCACCTTCGACACCGTCCTGTGGGACCCGAAGGACGACAGCTTCAAGAAGATCCCGACGCCGGAGGACTTCTTCTGCTCGGGCCACAGCCAACTGCCCGACGGGCGTCTGCTGGTAGCGGGCGGCACCGCCCGCTACGAGGTGCTGGACGGCAAGGTCACCCGCGCGGGCGGCGGGATGCGGGTCAAGAACGAGAACCCCGACAAGGCGGTCCGGCTGAGGAAGGGCACCCGGTTCCGGTCCCCGTCCGGGGTGGAGTACGTGTCGAAGTTCGACGTCACCGTGGCGAAGGCCACGCGCGAGTTCGAGGTCACGTACGGGAGGAAGGGGCGGCTGAAGCCCTGGCAGAGCAAGGTGGTGGCCTCGGAGGCGCGGGTCTTCGTCGAGGCGGTCCGCGCCGGCGCCGAGGGGCTGACGACCGAGGCCGCGCAGTACCGGATCCTCGGGCTCGAGGGGAAGGACGCCGACGACGTCTACGGGCTCGCGGAGCGCCTCAGCGTCGAGAAGCAGGACTTCCAGGGCATCAAGTCGGCGTACGAGTTCGACCCGGCGGCCGAGAAGTACGTCCCCGTCGACCCGATGAAGGACGCCCGCTGGTACCCGACGCTGGTGGCGCTGCAGCACGGGAGGGTGCTCGCGGTCTCCGGACTCAACGACGTGGGGGACGTGGTCCCCGGCGACAACGAGTACTACGAGCCGAAGACGAAGAAGTGGACCCGGGGCCCCTTCCGCTACTTCCCGACCTACCCCGCGCTCTTCCTCATGCAGGGCGGCAAGCTGCTCTACACCGGCTCCAACGCGGGCTACGGCCCGGCCGACAAGGGGCGCGAGCCCGGCGTGTGGGACCTGAAGGACAACACGTTCAAGAAGGTGGCGGGGCTGGCCGACCCCGACCGGCTGGAGACCTCGTCCTCGGTGCTGCTGCCACCGGCCCAGGACCAGCGGGTGATGGTGCTGGGCGGCGGCGGGGTCGGCGAGTCGAAGCTGTCGTCGAGCCGGACCGCGATCGTGGACCTCAAGGAGGACGACCCGGTCTTCCGCTCCTCGGCGCGGCTGCCGCAGGGCACCCGGTACCTGAGCAGCGTGCTGCTGCCGGACGACTCCGTGTTCACCACCGGCGGCTCCCGCGACTACCGGGGCCGGGGCGCCAGCGACGTGTACAAGGCGCAGTTCTACCACCCGCGCACCGACTCCTTCGTCGCCGCCGCCGATCCCACGGTGGGCCGCAACTACCACTCCGAGGCGCTGCTGCTGCCCGACGGGCGGATCGCGACCTTCGGCTCCGACCCCCTCTTCGCGGACAAGGACAACACCCGGCTCGGCAAGTTCGAGCACCGGCTGGAGGTGTACTCGCCGCCGTACCTGTACCGGGACCCGGCGCTGCGGCCCGTACTGGGCGCCGGGCCGGCCGAGGTCGGCGGGGACGGGCGGGCCACCTTCGCGGCCCCGCACCCGGAACGCATCCGGCGGGCCCGGCTGATGCGGCCGAGCGCGGTCACGCACACCACGGACGTGGAGCAGCGGTCGGTCGAGCTCGGGCTGACGCGGACGGCCGGCTCGGTGACGGTGGACGTGCCGAAGGACCCCACGCTGGTACCGCCGGGCTGGTACATGCTCTTCGTGACGGACGCGGACGGCACGCCTTCGCAGGCCAAGTGGATCCGGGTGCCGGAGCCGAAGCGGCCTCCCGCGCACGAGACCCCCTAGGCCGCGCTCACTGCCTGGCGCGGGCGGCCAGGCCCAGTGCGTAGTCCGGCCACCACCGGCCGGCCGCCGGGCCGCCGCGGCAGGGGCCGTCGGATTCGCCGGGCCGCTTGATCCAGAGGTACGCGTCGACGAGGGGGTCGCCGGTCCTGTCGGTCGGCGCGATCCCCAGGGCCCGGCCGGGCGGATTGCACCAGGCCTCGTGGCCGCCGCCGGAGAGCGGGCCCTCGCCGTTGCGGCTGGTGTCGATGACGAAGTGCTTGCCGTGGGCGGCCTCGGAGATACGGGCCCCGTACGCGCGGCCGGCCGCGTCGGGCTGGAAGTTGGAGACGTTGAGGGAGAAGCCGTCGGCCTGGCCGAGCCCGGCCCTGTAGAGGGGCTCGACGAGCTTCATCGGGTCCGGGATCCACGCCGGATTGCCGGCGTCCAGGTAGACCTTGGTGTTCCGGTTCTTCTTCAGCCGGGCGACGGCCTCGGACAGGAGCCGCAGGCGCTCCACGTGGTGGGCGGCCCGGGTGCAGCCGTCCACGATGTGCGGGACGGCGTCCGGCTCCAGGACCACCACGGCCCGGGCGTCGCCGACGGCGTCGGCGAAGGCGCCGATCCAGTTGCGGTAGGCGGTGGCGTCCGCGGCCCCGCCCGCGGAGTGCAGGCCGCAGTCGCGGTGCGGGATGTTGTACGCGGTCAGCACCAGGACCCGGCCCGCCGCCTTGGCGCCGCGCGCGGCCCGGCGGATCGCGGGGCCGGGGTCGTCACCCGGTCCCCACAGGGCCATGGGCCGCTCCGAGATCCGGCGCAGCAGCTGGGCGTCGCTGTTGCGGCCCTGTGCCTCCCAGGCGGCGACCTGCCGGGCCGCCTCGCTCTCCGGGTCCACCCAGTACGGGGACCCGCCGGGCGAGACCCGCGCCTCGGCCTCGGGCGGCGCCTCCGCGGGCGCGTGCGGCGGGGCGGACCCCTCGTTCCCGCAGCCCGGGGCAGCGGCGATCAGCAGCGCGAGGCCGAGCGCGGCGGCGAGGGATCTGGGGCGGGGGCGGCCTGGCATCCGGGTTCCTCGAAGGGTCGGCGCACGGACGGTCGGAACTGCAGACCGGCACATCGTGGCATGACGGTCGGTGACCCCCGCTCCGCGACACCGGGCCTGCCTACGTCCGGGGCGCACTGCCCGTCGTCAGGGCGATGGCGAGCGGGGTGCGCTCGTAGAGGATCCGGTGGCCGTGCCGGGCGGAGATCAGCAGCCCCGCGCCGTGCAGGGCCTTCAGGTGCGCCGAGACCGTGGCCGGGGCGAGCCCGAGGCGGTGGGCCAGCGCGGTGGTGGAGGCCGGCTCGTCGAGCGCGCACAGCACGTCGGCCCGGCCCCGGCCCAGCAGCCGCGCGAGCGCCTGCGGGGCCGGTCCCGCCGACGCCGTCCACAGCGCGCCGATGCCGCGCGCCGGGTACACGAGCGTCGGCTGCCAGGGCGGGTCGTACCCGCCGACCACCTCCGGCCACACGAACGCGCTCGGCATCAGGAGCAGGCCCTGCCCGTCCAGGCAGCGGTCGTGGTGGGCGGGGCGGTCGATGGTGAGCGTCCCGTCGGACCAGCGGAGGTCCGGGTGGAGGCCGTCGAACAGCGCCTCCAGTCCGCCGGCCGCCAGCCGCCGCGAGTGGAAGAGGATGTCGGCCTCCAGCAGGGCCCGCAGCCGAGGCCAGTGCGGGGCGATCAGCACGTCCCAGGCCTGCTCGTACAGATCGGCCAGCTCCCGCACGGCACGGGCCGGATCGGCGAGCATCCGCCGGCCGAGGTCGCTCTCGGCGGCGCCGGGGGTGCAGACCAGGGCGCGCCGCAGGTCCTCCCGTACGGCCCGCGGATCGGCGGACGCCGCGGACCGGACCCGCTCCAGCTCCTCCTCGAAGGTGACGGAGGGGCCGAGCGGCGGCGGGCTCAGGAAGTCCGGGTTGTGGCCGGCGCGCGGCATCAGCAGCCACAGCGGCCGCAGGTCCAGCCCGTCGGCGGCCGCGCGGATGCCCCGCAGCCAGGGCAGGTGGTACTGCTGCCGCCCCGGCCGCAGCAGGGTCCGCACCGCCTCCTGCGTCTCCCAGCGCGGCGAGACGGAGAACCGGCACCGCAGCAGGTCCCCGGCTCCGAAGCGGAAGTGAAAGGCCAAGGTCCCCCTCCGGGTCGTGCGCGGCGATCCGGCAGTGATTCGGCAGAGGCCGAATCACTGCCCCGCCCCCACCGTAGCCCCGCAGGCTCACCGCATGTCCACCACCGCCAACGAGACCGCCGCCGGGTACCGGTCCGCCTTCCGGGTCCGGGAGTTCCGGCCCGTGTTCGCCGCGCACCTGCTGTCCGTCCTCGGCATCGTCGTCGCCGAGATCGCCCTGACCGTCCTCGTGTTCCGCGCCACCGGCTCACCGCTGATGAGCGCGCTCACCTTCGCCCTCGGCTTCCTCCCCTACGCCCTCGGCGGCACCCTCCTCGCCGGGATCGCCGACCGCAGGCCCGCCCGCCGGGTCCTCGTCGGCTGCGACCTCGTCTGCGCCGCCTGCGCGGCGGCGATGGTCCTGCCCGGCACCCCCGTCGCCGCTCTGCTGGTCCTGCGCTGCGCCATGGCCTTCGTCGCGCCCCTGTTCCAGGGCACCCGCAACGCCTCCCTCGCCGACATCCTCGGCTCCGGCGACGTCTACGTCCTCGGCCGCTCCCTGATGCGGATGGTCTCCCAGAGCGCCCAGCTCATCGGCTTCGGGCTCGGCGGGCTGCTGCTCACCGTCCTCGCCCCGCGCGCCGCCATCGCGCTGACCGCCGCCGGCTTCCTCTGTTCGGCCCTGCTGCTGCGCTTCGGCACCGCGGCGCGGCCGGCCCGGGCCGCCGCAGGTCGCACCTCCCCGCTCGCGGGGATGCGGGCCGTCCTCGGCGATCGCCGGCTGCGCGCCCTGACCCTGCTGTTCTGGCTGCCGCCCGTCTTCGCCATCGCCCCCGAGGCACTGCTCGTCCCGTACGCGGACGGCATCGGCGCCGGCACCGCGGCCCTGGGAGTGATGATGTGCGCGCTGCCCGTCGGCACCATCGCGGGTGAACTGTGGGCCGGCTCGGTGCTCGGCCCGCGCGCCCGCTCCCGGCTCGTGGCCCCGCTCGCGGCCGCCGGCCTGCTGCCGCTGCTGGTGTACGCGGCCCGGCCCTCGGTGGTGGCCGTACTCGCCGCCCTGCTGCTCGCCGGGCTCGCGCACGCGTACACCCTCGGCCTCGACCAGTGGTACGTCGACGCCGTCCCCGACGGGCTGCGCGGCCGGGCGATGACCCTGCTGAGCACCGGGCTGATGACCCTCCAGGGAGCCGGCATGGCCCTGGCCGGGCTGGCCGCCGAGTTCCTGCCGGTGCACGTGGTCGTCGCGGGGGCGGGCGCCGTCGGCACGGTGGTGGTCCTGCTCCTCCTCGCCGAACTGCGGTCCGCGGGCCCGAGGGAGGGCCGACCGAAGAATGAGACGGGGCCCGCCGCCAAATGACCGCCCGGTAGGGTCGGGTGCGTGTCCAAGCCGCTCAGCCTCCCCTTCGATCCCATCGCCCGCGCCGACGAGCTCTGGCAGCGCCGCTGGGGCCCCGTGCCCTCGATGGCCGCCATCACCTCGATCATGCGCGCGCACCAGATCCTGCTCGGCGAGGTCGACGCGGTGGTCAAGCCGTACGGGCTGACCTTCGCGCGGTACGAGGCGCTGGTGCTGCTCACCTTCTCCAAGGCCGGCGAGCTGCCGATGTCGAAGATCGGCGAGCGGCTGATGGTCCACCCGACGTCGGTGACGAACACGGTGGACCGCCTGGTGCGCTCGGGGCTCGTGGCCAAGCGGCCGAACCCGAACGACGGCCGCGGCACGCTCGCGTCCATCACGGACAAGGGCCGCGAGGTCGTCGAGGCGGCGACGACCGACCTGATGGCGGTCGACTTCGGGCTCCGCGCGTACGACGCCGAGGAATGCCAGGAGATCTTCGCCCTCCTGCGGCCGCTGCGGGTCGCCGCCGCGGACTTCGAGGAGTAGGCCCGCGGTCGCGGGGCCCCCGTCAAGATCGAGCAAAACGGACGGTTAGGCTCATCGGCATGAAGAAGAGCGTGCTGACCCGCTACCGGGTCATGGCCTATCTGACCGCGGTCATGCTGTTGATCCTCTGCACCTGCATGGTTTTCAAGTACGGCTTCGACACCGGCGCCGACCTGACCCTCGCGGTCTCGCAGGTGCACGGTGTGCTGTTCATGATCTACCTGGTGTTCGCCTTCGACCTCGGGTCCAAGGCCCGCTGGCCGTTCCCGAAGCTGCTGTGGGTGCTGGTCTCCGGCACGATCCCGCTGGCCGCCTTCTTCGTCGAGCGCAAGGTCCGCGCCGAGATCGAGCCGCTCGTCGAGGGCGCCCCGGTCACCGCCGGCGCCTAGAGCGCCGCCCGCGTACCGGTACCCCGGAGATACTCTCCGGGGTTTCCCATCGACATTTACTAGGACGTCCTAGTAAATTCATGGGTATGGACGCTGACGCCATCGAGGAGGGCCGCCGCCGCTGGCAGGCCCGCTATGACAAGGCCCGCAAGCGCGAGGCCGATTTCACCACGCTCTCCGGGGATGACGTCGAACCCGTCTACGGGCCCCGCCCCGGCGACGCGTACGAGGGATTCGAGCGCATCGGCTGGCCGGGGGAGTACCCGTACACCCGCGGCCTGCACGCCACCGGGTACCGCGGCCGGACCTGGACCATCCGCCAGTTCGCGGGCTTCGGCAACGCCGAGCAGACCAACGAGCGCTACAAGATGATCCTGGCCGCCGGAGGCGGCGGGCTCTCCGTCGCCTTCGACATGCCGACCCTCATGGGGCGCGACTCCGACGACCCGCGCGCGCTGGGCGAGGTCGGCCACTGCGGGGTCGCCATAGACTCCGCCGCCGACATGGAGGTCCTGTTCCGGGACATCCCGCTGGGCGACGTGACCACCTCGATGACGATCTCGGGCCCGGCCGTGCCCGCCTTCTGCATGTACCTGGTCGCCGCCGAGCGGCAGGGAGTGGACCCCGCCGTCCTCAATGGCACGCTCCAGACGGACATCTTCAAGGAGTACATCGCCCAGAAGGAGTGGCTCTTCGAACCGGAGCCGCACCTGCGCCTCATCGGCGACCTCATGGAGTACTGCGCGAAGGGCATCCCGGCGTACAAGCCGCTGTCCGTCTCCGGCTACCACATCCGCGAGGCCGGGGCGACGGCCGCGCAGGAGCTCGCGTACACCCTCGCCGACGGCTTCGGGTACGTGGAGCTGGGCCTGTCCCGCGGTCTGGACGTGGACCACTTCGCGTCCGGCCTCTCCTTCTTCTTCGACGCCCACCTCGACTTCTTCGAGGAGATCGCCAAGTTCCGCGCCGCCCGCCGGATCTGGGCGCGCTGGATGAAGGAGGTGTACGGGGCGCAGAGCGAGAAGTCGATGTGGCTGCGCTTCCACACCCAGACGGCCGGCGTCTCGCTGACCGCGCAGCAGCCGTACAACAACGTCGTACGCACCGCCGTCGAGGCCCTCGCGGCCGTTCTCGGCGGCACGAACTCCCTGCACACCAACGCCCTCGACGAGACCCTCGCGCTGCCGAGCGAGCAGGCGGCCGAGATCGCCCTGCGCACGCAGCAGGTGCTGATGGAGGAGACCGGGGTGGCCAACGTGGCCGACCCGCTGGGCGGATCCTGGTACGTGGAGCAGCTCACCGACCGCATCGAGGCCGACGCCGAGAAGATCTTCGACCAGATCAAGGAGCGCGGCCTGCGCGCCCACCCGGACGGGCAGCACCCGATCGGGCCGATCACCTCGGGCATCCTGCGCGGCATCGAGGACGGCTGGTTCACCGGGGAGATCGCCGAGTCGGCGTTCCAGTACCAGCGCTCCCTGGAGAAGGGCGACAAGCGGGTCGTCGGCGTCAACGTGCACCACGGGTCGGTGACCGGGGACCTGGAGATCCTGCGCGTCAGCCACGAGGTGGAGCGCGTCCAGGTCGAGCACCTGGCGGCGCGCAAGGCGCGGCGCGACGACGCGAAGGTGAAGTCCTCGCTGGACGCGATGCTGGCCGCCGCCCGCGACGGGTCGAACATGATCCCGGCGATGCTGGACGCGGTCCGCGCCGAGGCCACGCTCGGGGAGATCTGCAACGTGCTGCGGGACGAGTGGGGCACCTACACGGAGCCGCCGGGCTTCTGATCCCGTCCGAACGCCGGAAGGCCGGTCGCGGGCGCCCCTTCGGGGTGCCGGCGACCGGCCTTCGCCGTTTCGCGGCGGTGCCGGGCGGGGCGGGTGTCGGGCGCGGCTCAGGCGTGCGCCGGGCCCCGGAGGCCGTGCATCAGGAGGGCCGTGAAGGTGGCCACCCAGAGCTCGTCCACCGGCTCGGAGCTGACCAGCGCCCGGTGCACCACCGTGCCCGCGATCACGTCGAAGATCAGGTCCGTGGTGCGGCAGGCGAGCTCCTCGTCGTCCTCGTACGGGAGTTCGCCGCGGGCCTGGGCCCGTTCGCGACCCAGTACGACGAGACGTTTCTGCCGGTCCACGATCGCCGACCGGATCCGGTCGCGCAGGGCCTCGTCCCGGGTGGACTCGGCGACGACCGCCATCAGGGCCGTACGGGCCTCCGGCCGCCGCAGCAGCGCCGCGAACTGGAGGACCACGTCCTCTATGTCGGCTTCGAGGGAGCCCCGGTCGGGGAGTTCGAGGGAGTCGAAGAGCTCCGCGACGGCGTCCACGACCAGCTCGTTCTTGCCCGCCCAGCGGCGGTAGAGGGTGGTCTTGGCGACTCCGGCCCGGGTCGAGACGTCGCCCATCGTCAGCTTCGACCAGCCCAGGTCGACCAGCGCGTCCCGCGTCGCGGCGAGGATCGCGGCGTCCGCGGCGGCGCTGCGGGGGCGTCCGGTGCGTCCGGTCGGGGAGCTGGCGTTGCGCATGGCGGAGACCATACCCGTCGGTAGCCAAAGCGGCGGGCCCCGAAATGCTGTGGTTCAGATCACGGGGCGCGAAGGGGCGCGGGGAGTTACGCTACGGCTCGTAGCGTAAGAGCGACGACCACGCGAAGAGCTACCGGCGCCAGGTGGGGACCCGGCGCCAACAACGCACCACCGAGGGTACTCAAGAAGGCATTTCGGCCGATCTTTTTCGTCCGCGCGCGCACACGGGGGAGGATGTACGCATGCAGCCCAGAAACATGTCCATGAGCGGCGTCGTCGACCTCGCCGCTGTGAAGGCGGCCGGCGAGGCCAAGGCGAAGGCCGAGCAGGCCCGTGCCGAAGCGGCCCGGCAGGCCGCCCAGGGCGGCGCGCCCGCGTCCGCCGGTGCCGTGCCGCCGTCCGCGCTCGTGATCGACGTCGACGAGGCCGGCTTCGAACGCGACGTCCTCCAGCTCTCCGCCGAGGTTCCGGTCATCCTGGACTTCTGGGCCGAGTGGTGCGAGCCGTGCAAGCAGCTCAGCCCGCTGCTGGAGCGCCTGACCGTGGAGGCGAACGGCCGCCTCCTGCTGGCCAAGGTCGACGTCGACTCCAACCAGATGCTGATGCAGCAGTTCGGCATCCAGGGCATTCCGGCCGTGTTCGCCGTGGTCGCGGGCCAGGTGCTGCCGCTGTTCCAGGGCGTGGCGCCCGAGCAGGAGATCCGCGCGACCCTCGCCCAGCTGGTCCAGGTCGCCGAGGAGCGCTTCGGGATCATCGGCATCGAGGTGGACCCGAACGCCGAGGGCGGCCCCGCGGGCGCGCCGGCCGCCGACGAGGCGCAGGCCCCGGCGGGACCGCACGACGCGCTGCTGGAAGCGGCCGTCGTCGCGCTGGACGCCGGTGACCTGGGCGGCGCGGTGCAGGCGTACAAGAACGTACTGGCGGACGACCCGGCCAACACCGAGGCCAAGCTGGGCCTGGCCCAGGCCGAGCTGCTCGCCCGGGTCAAGGACATGAACCCGCAGGCGGTGCGCGCGGCGGCGGCCGAGAACCCGAAGGACCCCGCGGCCCAGATCGCCGCGGCGGATCTGGACCTGGTCGGCGGTCACGTGGAGGACGCCTTCGGGCGCCTGGTGGACACGGTCCGGGTGACGGCGGGTGCGGACCGGGACGCGGTACGGGTCCGGCTGCTGGAGCTGTTCGAGGTCATCGGGGCGGACGACCCCCGGGTGGGGGCGGCCCGTACGGCGCTCGCGCGGGTGCTGTTCTAGGGGCTCCGCCCGCGGTGTCAGGGAGATCGGCGGAGTACCGACGATTTATTGACACGTAGCCAAACAGCAGCCGCACTTTGCCAAAACTTGGCAATTGCGGCTGCTGTTACTCGCAGTAAGTGGAACCCCGTGAACTGTCCGGTGTGTTCGTAAATCCACCACTGTGTCGTGGCCCTTGGTGACACCCAGCGTCGTCACCCGATGGCGCCGGGTCGACCCCTGGTTATCTTGCCGTTACCCGCCAGTAACGAACCCCCTTGTGCCCCGGCCTGGAATGGACCACGATCGGCGACGCTCGGTCCTTCCCGCAGTCCCGCTCGTCGGAGCCGCGGCGTAGGGTCCCCACCGGGCCGGCCGGTGCCAGGGGCGCCGGCTGCTGGACAGGGGGGTCTTCGCCTCACCGGCGGAGCCTGTCCTCCTGGTTGCGCGAACGCGTGACCCAGTGGTTGTCGCTCGGGGGTGAACGCCGGTGTATCGGACGCGGCTCTGCCGCGGCTCGGCCGCCTGCGCTCCTTCCCGAGGACGTAGCACTTCTCCCATCCCAGGACGGGTACGGCCCGGACCGGAGATGTACGTCCGAGAAGGAGGAACGAATAATGAGTTCTCAGGTTCGTGGCGGGACCAGATGGAAGCGCTTCGCGCTCGTCATGGTGCCGAGCATCGCGGCCACCGCCGCGGTCGGTGTGGGTCTGGCGCAGGGTGCCCTCGCGGCGTCCTTCAGCGTCTCCGGCCAGGACTTCAAGGTCTCGGCCGACAAGCTCGACGGTGACGACCTGCTCCAGTACGGCAGCGTCGCCAAGGGCAAGGGTCTCGACGGCAAGGACGCGGCGCACCCGGTCACCATCTCCGGGTTCCGTCACGCCGAGATCACCAACATGTGCCAGTCCCTGGTCACCCCGATTCCCGGCCTCGGCAACATCACGATGCAGCTGCGGACGGGCAACAAGGGCAAGCCCGCCGTCGCGGACAACATCTACCTGGATGTCGCCGAGCTCGACACCGACGCCACGTTCACCGACCTGGACATCGGTGTCGCGGTCGGCGCGGCGAAGGACGACACGCACCCCACCGCGCCGCAGGCCGGCACGGTGGCGAACGGCTCGCTGTTCTCCCAGCGCGCCAAGAAGGCCGTGCTGACGAACGTGCGTCAGAAGGCATGGGCGACGACGGCGGGTACCTTCACGCTGCCCGACCTCAAGCTGCGCCTGCTCAGCGGCGACCAGCCGTGCTACCAGGACGAGAAGTAGTCCGTCCCGGGGCGTGACCGGTGGAGGCGGGTGGCGGCTTCGGCCGCCGCCCGTCCCGCCGGGCTCCCCCAGTTCTCCGTACCACCGTTTCCAGGGAGCTGTTGTCCATGAACCCCCAGGCCCCGGTTCGCGCCGCAGACGACGCACGGCTCACCGCGGTGTACTACCGCTTCCACGCCTGGAGTGGTGGCCGGCCCTTCTGGGCGGGCCTCTTCACTCTCATCGGGGGCATTCCCATCGCGTACTTCCCGTACGCGGACCTCCGGCTGGGCAACGTCACCATCGCCATGGCGACGACCGCGGGCGCGGGCTCACTGATCATCGGTGTCCTGCTGATCACGCTCGGACTGGCCCTCTGGTTCCAGCAGGGCATCCGGGTCTTCGCCGGAGTGGCGTCGATCCTGCTCGCGCTGGTGTCCCTGCCGGTGTCCAACCTGGGCGGCTTCTTCCTCGGCTTCCTGTTCGCCCTGGTCGGCGGAGCCCTCGCGCTCTCGTGGTCGCCGGGCAAGCCACAGGACGCGGAGCCGGCCAAGACGGAGGAGTTCGCGGACGGCGCACCGGGAGTGCCCGGCCCCCGCGAGACGGAAACGGCTTACGCGACAGAGACGACTGCCCACGCCGATGGCGGGAGGAACAGTGCGGGGTGACGAGACGCAGCGGGACGTGACCCCGAGCGCAGAGTCCCGTGAACGAAGGGGTCCGCGGCACGCGGCGCCCCGGAAGTCGCTGCTGAACAAGATCCAGATACCCGTCGGCAAGACGATGGCGCTGGCGGCCATGCCGACCGCCGTCTTCGTCGGGATGGGCATGGCGCCGAAGCTGGCGCTCGCCGACGAGGAGATCCCCTTCGCGCCCGGCCCGTGCGTCACGCGGTCCGACGAACCCGCGGAGTCGGCCTCTCCGAGCCCGTCGACGTCCGCGTCGCCCTCGCCGAACGCGTCGCCCTCCGCGAGCCCCTCGCCGGGTGCGTCGAAGGCCGCGAAGCCCGGCGCCACCCCTTCGGCCCCGAAGCCGTCCGCCAGCAAGCCGGCGGAGAACACCGCGTCGAAGCAGACGGCCCCCTCGGCCCCCGCCGGAGGTGCCGCCACCGCGTCCCCGTCCAAGACCCCGAACCCGCTGGACCCGCTGGGCATCGGAGACAAGGTCAAGGGCATCGTCGACGGGATCACCACCCCGATCCTGGGCGCGCACCCCTCGGCCACCCCGACGCCCACGCCGACCAAGTCCGCCCCGACGACGCCTCCGGTGACGAAGCCCGATCCGAAGGCGGACCCCAAGCCGGACCCGGCCGCGGACGCGATCCGCGACGCCGCGAAGAAGGCCGGCGTCGACGTCAAGGAGCTGTCCGAGGACGTCAAGGACACCGCGAAGACGCCGAAGGACGAGACGGGCAAGAAGGCCGACGAGGACAAGGACAAGCCGGACGAGGCGAAGGACGCGGACGGGAAGCAACCCTTCCCCTGCCCGACGTACGACGCCAAGGCGCTGGCCGACGCCGAGCTGGAGCCGGGCATCCCGCTCCTGCCGGACGAGCCCTGGTACCTCGACAGCTCGCTCCTGACCCTCTACGGCCTGGATTACCACGGCATCGTCGAGGTGAAGACGGCGGGCGGCAAGACGAAGAAGGTCCTGAAGTTCACGGCGGATTCGCTGGACATCAAGGACCTCTACCAGACGGTCGGCAAGAGCGGGAACGTCGCCCACCTGAAGTCCCGCCCGGGCTCCACCTCCAAGATCCGCGGCGGCACGGTGACGATGTACACCGAGAGCCTCAAGGGGAACCTCTTCGGTCTGATCCCGATCGAGTTCACCCCGAACAGCCCGCCGCCCCTGAACGTGCCGTTCGCGTTCTTCTCGAACGTCAAGGTCGTCCAGGCCGGCCAGTTCGGCGGCACCCTCACGGTCCCGGGCCTCCACAACTACGTCGGCCCGCCCGAGTAGTCCCGTACGGCGCCCCGCGCCGCATGCAACGCACCGAGGGCGGCACCCCGGTCCCTGTCAGGGGATCCGGGGTGCCGCCCTCGGTCTCTGTGCGGCGGAGGTGCGGCCGGGTCAGGCCGGGGACTGTCCGCCCAGGTGGTGGACGCGGACCATGTTGGTCGTGCCCGGGACGCCGGGGGGCGAGCCGGCGGTGATGACCATGGTGTCGCCGGCGTTGTGGCGGCCCAGCTTCAGCAGCTCGCCGTCCACCAGGTCGACCATCGCGTCGGTGGTGTCCACGTGCGGGACGATGTAGGACTCGACGCCCCAGCTCAGCGTGAGCTGGTTGCGGGTGTTGACGTCGGTGGTGAAGGCCAGGATCGGCTGGGTCACGCGGTAGCGCGACAGCCGGCGGGCGGTGTCACCGGACTGCGTGAAGGCGATGAGCGCCTTGCCGTCGAGGAAGTCCGCGATCTCGCAGGCCGCGCGGGCGACGGAGCCGCCCTGGGTACGGGGCTTCTTGCCCGGGACCAGCGGCTGGAGGCCCTTGGAGAGGAGCTCCTCCTCGGCGGCCGTGACGATCTTAGACATCGTCTTGACCGTCTCGATCGGGTAGGCGCCGACCGAGGACTCGGCCGACAGCATGACCGCGTCCGCGCCGTCGAGGATCGCGTTGGCGACGTCGGAGGCCTCCGCGCGCGTCGGGCGGGAGTTGGTGATCATCGACTCCATCATCTGGGTCGCGACGATCACCGGCTTGGCGTTGCGGCGGCACATCTCGATGAGCCGCTTCTGGACCATCGGGACCTTCTCGAGCGGGTACTCGACGGCCAGGTCGCCACGGGCCACCATGACCGCGTCGAAGGCGTCGACCACGGCCGCCATGTTCTCGACGGCCTGCGGCTTCTCGACCTTGGCGATGACCGGGACCCGGCGGCCCTCCTCGTCCATGACCTTGTGGACGTCCTTGACGTCGTCGGCGTCGCGGACGAAGGACAGGGCGACCATGTCGCAGCCCATCCGCAGGGCGAAGCGGAGGTCGTCGACGTCCTTCTCCGACAGTGCGGGGACGTTCACGGCGGCACCCGGCAGGTTGATGCCCTTGTGGTCCGAGATGACACCGCCCTCGATGACGATGGTCTTGACCCGCGGGCCCTCGACCTCGGTCACCCGCAGTTCGACGTTGCCGTCGTTGATCAGGACCTGGTCACCCTTGGCGACGTCGCCCGGCAGGCCCTTGTAGGTGGTGCCGCAGATGGACTTGTCGCCCGGGACGTCCTCGGTGGTGATGGTGAACTCGTCACCGCGCACCAGCTCGACGGGGCCCTCGGCGAAGGTCTCGAGACGGATCTTGGGGCCCTGGAGGTCGGCGAGGACGCCGACCGCGCGCCCGGTGTCCTCGGAGACCTTCCGGACGCGGTCGTACCGCTCCTGGTGTTCTGCCTGGGACCCGTGGCTGAAGTTGAATCGGGCCACGTTCATACCTGCCTCGATGAGCGCTTTCAGCTGCTCATACGAGTCGACGGCGGGGCCCAGCGTGCAGACGATTTTGGAACGGCGCATGACTGGATCCTATCGGTTTGTTTCGTAGCGGAATATTCCGTCTGGTGGAAAGTCCAAGTGACTAGCGGGTAACCAGCGCGTACGCCTGGGTGGCGATCTCCAGTTCCTCATCCGTCGGGACCACGGCCACCGCCACCCGCGCGTGGTCCGGCGACACCAGCCGCGGCTGCGAAGAGCGCACGGCGTTGGCCTCCGGGTCCAGCGCGAGCCCCAGCTCCGCGAGGCCCTCGACGGCAGCTTCCCGGACCTGGTGCGCGTTCTCGCCGACCCCCGCCGTGAACGCCACCGCGTCCACCCGGCCGAGCACCGCCGAGTAGGCGCCGATGTACTTCTTCAGGCGGTGGACGTACGCCGCGAAGGCGAGCCGCGCCGACTCCTCGCCCTCGCCCGCCCGCCGCAGCACCTCGCGCATGTCGTTGTCGCCGCACAGGCCCAGCAGACCGCTCTTCTTGTTCAGGAGCGAATCGATCTCATCCACCGAGAAGCCCCCCACCCGCGCCAGGTGGAAGACGACCGCCGGATCCAGGTCGCCCGAACGGGTGCCCATGACCAGACCCTCCAGCGGGGTCAGGCCCATCGACGTCTCCACGCACACCCCGCCGCGGACCGCCGAGGCCGAGGCCCCGTTGCCCAGGTGCAGCACGATCACGTTCACGTCCTGCGCCGGCCGGCCGAGCAGGGCGGCCGTCGCCCGCGAGACGTACGCGTGGGAAGTGCCGTGGAACCCGTACCGCCGGATGGCGTACTTGTCCGCCGTCGCGGCGTCGATCGCGTACCGGGCCACGTACTCCGGCATCGTCGAGTGGAAGGCCGTGTCGAAGACCGCCACCTGCGGGATGTCCGCGCGCAGCGAGCGCGCCACCTCGATGCCGGTCACGTTCGCCGGGTTGTGCAGCGGGGCGAGCGGGATCAGGCTGCGGATCTCCGCCAGCACCTCGTCGTCGATCACCGTCGGCTGTGTGAACCGGGTCCCGCCGTGCACCACCCGGTGTCCGACGGCCGCCAGCTCGGGGGAGTCCAGCCCCAGCCCGTCGGCGGCGAGTTCCGCCGCGACGGCCCGGAGCGCGGCCTCGTGGTCCGCGATCGCGCCGAGCCGCTCGCGCTTGCCGCCGCTCGCGCCCGGGCCGGTGAGCGGCTCGTGCACGAGGCGCGAGGTCTCTTCCCCGATCCGTTCCACCAGGCCGACGGCGAGGCGGGTGGAGTCCGCCATGTCGAGCAGCTGGTACTTCACCGAGGAGGAGCCGGAGTTGAGGACGAGTACGCGCGATGCGGTGGTCACGATGGGCGTCTTTCCTTGTCGCGGGAAGGGGAAGGGGAAGGGGAAGGGGAGGAGGAGCGGGGGAGGGGTCAGCCGGTGGGTGCCTGCGCGGGCCGCGCGCCCTGCGCCTGGATCGCGGTGATCGCCACGGTCGTGACGATGTCCTGCACCAGCGCGCCGCGCGAGAGGTCGTTGACCGGCTTGCGCAGACCCTGCAGCACCGGGCCGACCGCGACGGCGCCCGCCGAGCGCTGCACGGCCTTGTACGTGTTGTTGCCCGTGTTGAGGTCGGGGAAGATCAGCACGCTCGCGCGGCCGGCCACCTCCGACCCGGGCAGCTTGGTCGCGGCGACCGAGGGCTCGACGGCGGCGTCGTACTGGATCGGGCCCTCGACAGCCAAGTCGGGGCGGTGCGCGCGGACGATCTCGGTGGCCTTGCGGACCTTGTCCACGTCCGCGCCGCTGCCCGAGGTGCCGGTCGAGTACGAGAGCATCGCGATCCGCGGTTCGACCCCGAAGGCGGCCGCGGTCGCCGCCGACTGGACGGCGATGTCGGCGAGCTGCTCGGCGCCCGGGTCCGGGTTGACCGCGCAGTCCCCGTAGACGAGGACCCGGTCGGCGAGGCACATGAAGAAGACCGAGGAGACGATCGAGGCGTCGGGCTTCGTCTTGATGATCTCGAAGGCGGGCCGGATGGTCGCGGCGGTGGAGTGCACCGAGCCCGAGACCATGCCGTCGGCGAGCCCCTCCTGGACCATCAGGGTGCCGAAGTAGTTCACGTCGGTGACCACGTCGAGTGCCAGCTCGACGGTCATGCCCTTGTGGGCGCGGGCCTGCGCGTAGTACTCGGCGAATCGTTCCCGCAGGGGGGAGGTCGCCGGGTCGATGAGCTGCGCGGCGGAGATGTCGACGCCCAGGTCGGCGGCCTTCTTCAGGATCGCCTGCTCCTCGCCCAGCAGGGTCAGGTCGCAGACCCCGCGGCGCAGCACCACGTCCGCGGCCCGCAGCACGCGCTCCTCGCCGCCCTCGGGCAGCACCACGCGGCGGCGCTCGGCGCGGGCCCGCTCCAGCAGCTCGTGCTCGAACATCATCGGCGTGACCCGCTCGGAGCGGGCCACCGACAGCAGCCCGCGCAGCTCGGCGGTGTCCACGTGCCGCTCGAACAGGCCGAGCGCGGTCTCCAGCTTGCGGGGGGTCGCGGAGTTCAAACGGCTCTGCAGCGAGAACAGTTCGGCGGCCGTCGGGAAGCTGTTGCCGGCCACGGAGACCACGGGCGTGCCCGGAGCCAGCTTCGAGGCCAGGGTCAGGATGGCCGGTCCCGGACGCTCGTTCAGGGTCAGCAGCACGCCGGCGATCGGCGGGGTGCCCGAGGCGTGCGCGGCCAGCGCCCCGATGACCAGGTCGGCGCGGTCCCCGGGGGTGACGACCAGGCAGCCGGGGGTCAGGGCGTTCAGGAAGTTCGGCAGCATGGCGCCGCCGAAGACGAAGTCCACGGCGTCGCGGGCCAGCCCGGCGTCGTCCCCGAGGAGGACCTCGGCGCCGAGCGCCCGGGTGATCTGGGCGACGGTGGGGGCGGAGAGCGACTTGTCGTCCGGCAGCACGTAGCAGGGCACGGGCAGGCGGGCGGCCAGCCGCTCCGCTATGCCGTCCCGGTCCTCGGCGGCCACCCGGTTGACCATCATCGCGACGACGTGGCAGCCGAGGCTCTCGTACGCGCGGAAGGCGTTGCGGGCCTCGGCGCCCACGGCCTCGGCGGGGTGCCGGGTGCCGCCGACGACGGGTACGACGACGGCCCCCAGTTCGTTGGCGAGGCGGGCGTTGAGCGCCAGCTCGTCGGGGAGGTTCGTATCGGCGTAGTCGGTGCCGAGGACGAGCATGACCTCGTAGTCGCGGGCCACCCGGTGGTAGCGGTCCACTAGTCGGGACACCAGTTCGTCGGTGCCCTTCTCGGCCAGGATGGCGGAGGCCTCGTGGTACTCCATGCCGTAGGCCGCCCGGGCGTCCTGGTCGATCCGGTAGCGGGCCTTCAGGAGGTCGAAGAGCCGGTCCGGTCCGTCGTGGAGCAACGGCCGGTAGACGCCGACCCGCGCCGTCTGGCGGGTCAGCAGCTCCATGATCCCCAGCTCGACGACCTGGCGGCCGTCCCCCCGCTCGATACCGGTCACGTACACGCTGCGCGTCACGCGTGGTCTCCGTCCCATCGTGTGGATGTCGTGGATGTAGGGGAAGCAGTGGATTTTTCCCCGTTAGGGTGGGCCTGACCTCTTGACAATACCTCGGCGGACAGATAGGGCGCCCGCCGGGAAAGGCCTGTCCGGAGGGGCCGAAAGGCCTGGTGGACGGAGCAGCGCGGAACGCGCCGCACCCCCGGCCCGTGGAACAATCGGACACGCTTCACCATGACGAACACGACGCCCTTCAGATGTACGGCTGTCCGCCCGCACGCGAACGGCCCGGTACGACCAGGAGCAGGAGACACAGCACGATGCGTATCGGAGTTCTCACCGCAGGCGGCGACTGCCCGGGCCTGAACGCTGTCATCCGTTCGGTCGTACACCGCGCCCTGGTCGGTCACGGCGACGAAGTCATCGGCTTCGAGGACGGCTTCAAGGGCCTCCTGGACGGCCACCACCGCCCCCTCGACATCAACGAGGTCAGCGGCATCCTGGCCCGCGGCGGCACGATCCTCGGCTCGGCCCGCATGGAACGCGCGCGGCTGCACGAAGCCGCCGAGAACGCCCAGGAATTGGCCACGCGCTACGGCATCGACGCGCTCATCCCGATCGGCGGCGAGGGCACCCTGACCGCCGCGCGGATGCTGTCGGACGCCGGGATGCCGGTCGTCGGCGTGCCGAAGACCATCGACAACGACATCTCCTCCACCGACCGCACCTTCGGCTTCGACACCGCCGTCATGGTCGCCACCGAGGCCATCGACCGCCTCAAGACCACCGCCGAATCCCACCAGCGCGTGATGGTCGTCGAGGTCATGGGCCGCCACGCCGGCTGGATCGCCCTGGAGTCCGGCATGGCCGGCGGCGCCCACGGGATCTGCCTGCCGGAGCGCCCCTTCGAGGTGGACGCCCTGGTGAAGATGGTGGAGGAACGTTTCTCCCGAGGGAAGAAGTTCGCCGTCATCTGCGTCGCCGAGGGCGCGCACCCGGCCGAGGGCTCCATGCCGTACGAGAAGGGCGCCATCGACCAGTACGGCCACGAGCGCTTCGCCGGCATCGGCAACCGCCTGGCCGTCGAGCTGGAGCACCGCCTCGGCAAGGAGGCCCGCCCGGTCATCCTCGGCCACGTCCAGCGCGGCGGCACCCCCACCGCCTACGACCGCGTCCTGGCCACCCGCTTCGGCTGGCACGCGGTGGAGGCCGTCCACCGCGGCGACTTCGGCAACATGACCGCCCTGCGCGGCACCGACATCGTGATGGCCCCCCTGGCCGAGGCGGTCACCGAACTGAAGACGGTCCCCGAGGCCCGCATGTACGAGGCCGAATCGGTCTTCTGACCCACCCGCCCCCGGGCCCCGCGTCCCGCCCGGACGGGACCTCCGGCCCGGATCGCGCAGACGAACGGCCTTTGTCGCGTCCACGGCGGGACGCGGCCGGGGCCGTTCGCACGCGCGGCGGCCCGCGTCCGCGGGAACCCGGGGCGCGTCGGCGAAGTCCCGCCCGCCCTCCGGGCGGCCGGCGCCACTTCGCGGACGCGCCCTAACGGGGCCCGGAGGCGTAGGACCAGAAGTGGGTCACGATGTCGGCCAGGAACTGGCGGCCCGCGTCGCCCGTGCCGGCCTCGCCCGAGGCGCCGCCCCAGCTCAGGGTGGCCACCATCTTCGACTGGTACTCCCCGTGCAGCCGCTCCAGGACCGGCTCCAGGTGCTGCTTCGGCACCGGAAGCAGCTTGGCCAGCGGCTTCACGTACGCCTGCCAGCGCGTGGTCACCGCATTGCGCAGCAGCTCCGCGAGCTCGTCCTGCTTGCCCGTCGCCGCCACGAACTGCGCCAGCGACAGCCCGAGCACCTGGGCCAGGGCCACGGACTGCCGTTCGTTGCCCTTCCAGCGCCCGGTGTCCTCCATCTTCTGGTAGGCGGCCGTCTCGATCCCGATCCGCCGGGCCAGCTCGTCCGCCGCCATGCCGCGCGCCATCCGGTGCTCCCGCAAGGTCACGGGCTCGGCGAGCAGCTCGCCGGGGGCGCACCACAGGACGCCGGCCAGTGCCGTGAGCTCGGCGGAACTCGGCGATATCTCACCGCGCTCCCAGGCCATCACGGTCTCGGGCTCGACGATCAGTCCGTACTGGGCGCGCAGGCCATAGGCGACATGACCGGGAGCCATGCCCAGGGCTGCGCGGAGGCGACGCGCGGCGGGGGCATTGAAGGGAGGGCTGGAGTGCACAGGGCACACCGTAGGAGTGCCCAAGGGGTGGCGACTACAGACCGTTCAAACAAGCCCAGAACTCGTAGGAACGTCCTATGGAGTTCGACGCTGCGGGCCAGTTTCCCGGCGACTGTCCGGTAATCGGAACGGTGCTAGATCCATTTGCCAGCCTACGGTTCCGGCCCACCGCGCGAAACCCCTGCGCACGATGTTCACGGATCATCCGCACCCCCTCCTGAACCGGAGTCCGGCCCCGAGCGTGATCCATGTCGGGGCCCTCGCATACGGGGGTGGCGAGGGCCCCGCCCCGATCCGGATCCGCTCCTTGCCTTGACGTCGGCGTCAAGGATTACGGTCGGGGCATGCGAATCGGCGAACTGGCGGAGCGGGCCGGGACCAGCACGAGGACCCTGCGGTACTACGAGTCGCGCGGCCTGCTGCCCGCGCGCCGCACCGGCAACGGCTACCGCACGTACGACGAGGACGACCTGCGGCTGCTGCGCCAGATCCGCATGCTCCAGGACTTCGGCTTCGAGCTGGAGGAGACCCGCCCGTTCGTCGACTGCCTGCGCGCCGGCCACCCGGCCGGTGACTCCTGTCCCGCGTCCCTGGCCGTCTACCGGCGCAAGCTCGCCGAGCTCGACGGGCTGATCGGCCAGCTCGCCGACGTACGGGAGCAGGTCGCGCGGCAGCTCGCCGCCGCCGAGGACGCCGCCGGTGAGGCGGCGTCGCCGCGCTGTGAAATGACCGGACCGTAGAAGAGGGGAACCACATGATCCATGCCAAGGGTGTCGCCGAGGTGACCGACGCGGACTTCGAGGCGCAGGTGCTCGCCGAGCGCGGGCGGCCCGTCCTCGTGGAGTTCACCGCCGACTGGTGCGGCCCGTGCCGGCAGCTCGCCCCCGTGCTCTCCGCCGTCGCCGCCGAGGAGGCCGACCGCCTCAAGGTCGTGCAGATCGACGCGGACGGCAACCCCGCCACCGTCGTCCGGTACGGGGTGCTGTCCATGCCGACCCTGCTCGTCTTCCGCGACGGCGAGCCCGTGAAGCAGATGGTCGGGGCCCGCGCCAAGCGCAAGCTCCTTCAGGAGCTCGAGGAGTTCACCGGCGCGGGCGCCGTCACGGCCTGAGCCAGACCGTCGCCAGCGGCGGGAGCGTCATGCGCAGGCTCACCGGCCGGCCCTGCGCGGGCACGGGCTCGGGCCGCAGCGGCTGCAGATGGCGCACGCCGCTGCCGCCGTACTGCTCCAGGTCCGTGTTCAGGACCTCCCGCCACCACGGCACCTCCTCCGGGACGCCGATCCGGTAGCCGTGCCGCACCACCGGCGAGAAGTTCGACACGCACAGAAGCTGCGAACCGTCCTGCGCGTACCGCAGGAACGCGAAGACGTTGTCCTCCGCCGCGTCCGCGTCCACCCAGGCGAAGCCCTCCGGCACGGAGTCCCGCTCCCACAGGGCGGGAGCCGCCGTGTACGTGCGGTTCAGATCGCGCACGAGGTCGCGCACGCCCCGGTGGTCGGCGGCCGCCGCGTACGAGGAGTCCAGCAGCCACCAGTCCGGCCCGTACGTCTCCGACCACTCCGAGCCCTGGGCGAACTCCTGCCCCATGAACAGCAGTTGCTTACCCGGGTGGGCCCACATGAAGCCCAGGTACGCACGGTGTATGGCCCGCTGCTGCCACCAGTCACCGGGCATCTTCGACACGAGAGAGCCCTTGCCGTGCACCACCTCGTCGTGCGAGATCGGCAGCACGTAGTTCTCGCTGTACGCGTAGATCATCCCGAACGTCATGTCGTGGTGGTGGTACTTGCGGTGCACCGAATCCTTCGACGCGTAGCGCAGGGTGTCGTGCATCCAGCCCATGTTCCACTTCAGCCCGAAGCCGAGCCCGCCCCCGTCCGTCGGCCGGGTCACGCCCTCCCAGGCCGTGGACTCCTCCGCGATCGTCACCACGCCCGGACAGCGTCGGTACACCGTCGCGTTCATCTCCTGGAGCAGGGCCACCGCGTCCAGGTTCTCCCGCCCGCCGTGCTCGTTCGGCGTCCACTCGCCCTCGCCGCGGGAGTAGTCCAGGTAGAGCATCGAGGCGACGGCGTCCACCCGCAGCCCGTCCACGTGGAACTCCTGGCACCAGTACACGGCGTTCGCCACGAGGAAGTTGCGGACCTCCTTGCGCCCGTAGTCGAACTCCAGCGTCCCCCAGTCCGGGTGGGCGGCCCGCCGTGGATCGTGGTGCTCGTACAGCGGCCGTCCGTCGAACTCGGCGAGCGCCCACTCGTCGCGCGGGAAGTGCGCGGGCACCCAGTCGACGATCACCCCGATCCCGGCCCGGTGCAGCGCGTCCACGAGGAAGCGGAAGTCGTCCGGGCCGCCCATCCGCGAGGTCGGCGCGTAGAACCCGGTGACCTGGTAGCCCCACGAGCCGCCGAAGGGGTGCTCGGCGACCGGCATCAGCTCGACGTGCGTGAAGCCCAGCTCCTTGACGTACGGGGGGAGCTGCTCGGCCAGCTGCCGGTAGGAGAGCCCGGGCCGCCAGGAGGCCAGGTGCAGCTCGTACACCGAGAAGGGGGCCTGGTGCGGCGGGCGGTTCCCGCGCCCTGCCATCCACTCCCCGTCCTGCCACTCGTAGTGGGACGCGGTGACCACCGAGGCGGTGGCCGGCGGCACCTCCGCGGCGCGGGCCATCGGGTCGGCGCGCAGCGTGTGGCTGCCGTCCGGCCGCGTGATGTCGTACTTGTACAGCGCGCCCTCGCCCACCCCCGGCAGGAACAGCTCCCACACGCCGCTCGCGCCCAGCGAGCGCATCGGGTACGCGACCGAGTCCCAGTACGAGAAGTCCCCGGTGACCCGCACCCCCTGGGCGTTCGGCGCCCACACCGTGAACCGGGTGCCGGCCACGCCCTGGTGCTCCATGGGCCGGGCCCCGAGCGCCGTCCACAGCTCCTCGTGCCGGCCCTCGCCGATCAGGTGCAGGTCCAGCTCGCCGAGCGCGGGCAGGAAGCGGTACGGGTCGTGCACCTCGATCTCGTCCTCGTCGTACGCGACCAGCAGCCGGTAGTCCGGCACTTCCGCCAGCGGCAGCAGACCCGAGAACAGCCCGTCGCCGTCGTCGTGGAGCTGGGTCCGCAGCCCCTTCGCGACGATCGTGACCGCCTTGGCGTACGGGCGCAGCACGCGGAAGGACACCCCGCCCCGCTGGGCCCGGGCGCCCAGCACCCCGTGGGGGTCGTGGTGGCGTCCCTCCAGCAGCCGGGCCCGGTCCGCGGCCCCGAGCGCGGGCGCCGGCCGCACCCCGTGCGCGGGAGCCCGCCGGGCGCGCGGCGCCTGGGCTTTGCGCGCCGCGGCCGGAGCCGGGGGCGGGGGCGGCGGGGTGGTCGAGGATGACTGACGGGCGGGGCTCACGTGTGCGGCCTCCTAGGCGGCTGCGGGCGGGGGTGGGGGGAGAGGGAGGGGAAGCCTTCGGCGGGGGCGGCGCCCGGCTGCGTCCGGCCGAACCCCCGGTCCGCGCCGGCGGCCAGCCGCCGGATCGCCGCCATCGGCACGTGCAGCCAGTCGGGGCGGTGGCGGGACTCGTAGCGCGCCTCGTACACCGCCTTGTCGGTCTCGTACGCGCGCAGCAGGACCAGGTCCTCGCGCGGGTCCCGGCCGGTGGTGCGGGCGTAGCCCTCGCAGAAGGCGGCCCGGCAGGCGTCCGCCCAGGCGGGGGCGAACGGGCGGTGGGAGCGGGCGGCGTAGTCGAACGAGCGCAGTATCCCGGCGATGTCGCGGACGGCGGGCTCGGGGCGGCGCCGGTCGGCCAGCGGCCGCGCCGGCTCGCCCTCGAAGTCGATCAGGGCCCAGCTGCCGTCGGCGGTGCGCAGGGTCTGGCCCAGGTGCAGGTCCCCGTGGATCCGCTGGGCGGGCACCCCGGCCCCGCGGGAGGCGGCCAGCGCGTCGAACGCCCCGCGCAGCCCGGCCTCGTACGGCCGCAGTGCGGCCACCTCGCGGGCGGTGGCCGCCAGCCGGGCCGTCATCCCGGAGGCGAGCCGGGCCGTCTGCTCCGGGCCCAGCGCGACGGTGGGCAGCGCGTCGGCGAGCGCGCTGTGCACCTCGGCGGTGGCCCGGCCCAGCGCGTGCGCCTCGGCGGTGAAGTCGGCCCCGTCGCGGAGCCGGCCCAGCGCGAGCTGCCAGCCGTCGTCGGAGCCGCGCAGATAGGGCTGGAGCACGCCCAGGGTCAACGGTTCTCCACCGGGCAGCGCGGCCTCGTACCAGGCGACCGGTGCGGGGACGCGCGCGCATCCGGCGGCCGCCAGCGCTCTCGGCAGCTCCAGATCGGGGTTGACCCCGGGGCCGACCCGGCGGAACACCTTCAGGATGTACGAATCCCCGTAGATCAACGAGGAGTTGGTCTGCTCGCCGGACAGCGGCCGGGGGGCGAGCGCCGCCGGGATCAGCGCCATCGGATCGCGGTCGAAGCGCAGCGGTCCGAGGGTGCCGGGCGCGCGCAACCGTTCCAGCAGCAGCGCCGCCAGCCGCGGATCGCCGAGCCCCTCGTACACGCACTGGCCGGCGTACGGTCCCTGCTCGGCCCGCCCGATCAGGGCGGGCGCGAGCGCGGGCGGCAGGGCGGGGCGCACGCCCAGCAGCAGCTGGTAGCAGTCGCCGTCGACGTCCAGCAGCAGGTGGACGAGCCGCGGGGAGGAGCCCGGCGGCAGCAGGTCCGCCGCCGAGATCATCCGGAGCCGGCCGATGCGCCGGCCCTTGCCGGCGAACCAGCGCTGGAGCGGCAGCCAGTCCCGGAGCATCGGCTCCAGCGGACTGAGTCCGGTCGTGCTCGTCGTCCCGGCGGATGCAGCCTCCGACATGGCGTCGCGTCCTTTCCCCGGGCCGTCACAGAATGCGGAGAGTGTCCCGGATCGCGTCAGTTGCTTCTCCGGCGGTGTACAAGTGTCGGGTCAGGATGATCCGTACAGGGGCGGGCGATTGACCCATTCGCGCGCCCACCCCGTACTCGGCGGCTACTCGCCCAGCAGGCGGAACCAGTAGAAGCCGTGCCCCGCGATCGTGAGCAGGTACGGCCACTCGCCGATCGGCGGGAAGCGCACGTCACCCGTGAGCTCCACCGGTACCCGCCCGTTGAACGAACGCAGGTCCAGCTCGGTGGGCTGCGCGAAGCGCGAGAAGTTGTGCACGCACAGCACCAGGTCGTCCCCGTACTCGCGCAGGAAGGCCAGTACCGCCGGGTTGGACGAGGGCAGTTCGGTGTACGAGCCGAGTCCGAAGGCCGGGTTCGCCTTGCGGATCTCGATCAGCCTGCGGGTCCAGTGCAGCAGTGAGGAGGGCGATGCCATCGCGGCCTCGACATTGGTGACCTGGTACCCGTGGACCGGGTCCATGATGACCGGCAGGTTCAGCCTGCCCGGATCGCAGGAGGAGAAACCGGCGTTGCGGTCCGGGGTCCACTGCATGGGGGTGCGCACGCCGTCGCGGTCGCCGAGCCAGATGTTGTCGCCCATTCCGATCTCGTCGCCGTAGTAGAGCACCGGCGAGCCGGGCAGCGACAGCAGCAGGGCGGTGAACAGCTCCATCTGGTTGCGGTCGTTGTCGAGGAGCGGGGCGAGCCGGCGCCGGATGCCGATGTTGGCCCGCATCCGCGGGTCCTTCGCGTACTCGGCGTACATGTAGTCGCGCTCTTCGTCGGTGACCATCTCGAGGGTGAGCTCGTCGTGGTTGCGCAGGAAGATGCCCCACTGGCAGCGGTCCGGGATCGCCGGGGTCTTGGCCAGGATTTCGGAGACGGGGTAGCGCGACTCTCTTCGTACGGCCATGAAGATGCGCGGCATGACGGGGAAGTGGAAGGCCATGTGGCATTCGTCCCCGCCCTTCGCGAAGTCGCCGAAGTAGTCGACGACGTCCTCGGGCCACTGGTTGGCCTCGGCGAGCAGCACGGTGTCGGGGTAGTGCGCGTCGATCTCGGCTCTGACCCGCTTCAGGAGCTGGTGGGTGCGCGGCAGGTTCTCGCAGTTGGTGCCCTCCTCGGCGTACAGGTAGGGCACGGCGTCGAGCCGGAAGCCGTCGATGCCGAGGTCGAGCCAGAAGCGCAGCGCCGAGACGATCTCCTCCACGACGGCCGGGTTCTCGTAGTTGAGGTCCGGCTGGTGCGAGAAGAAGCGGTGCCAGTAGTACTGCTTGCGCACCGGGTCGTACGTCCAGTTGGAGGTCTCGGTGTCAATGAAGATGATGCGGGCGTCCTGGTACTGCTTGTCGTTGTCGGCCCACATGTAGTAGTCGCCGTACGGACCGTCCGGGTCCTTGCGCGACTGCTGGAACCACTCGTGCTGGTCGCTCGTGTGGTTCATGACGAAGTCGATGATCACCCGCATGCCGCGGTGGTGCGCGGCGTCCACGAACTCCACGAAGTCGGCGAGATCGCCGAACTCGGGCAGCACGGACGTGTAGTCCGCGACGTCGTAGCCCCCGTCACGGAGCGGCGAGGCGAAGAACGGCGGCAGCCAGAGGCAGTCGACGCCCAGCCACTGGAGGTAGTCGAGCTTGGCGGTGAGCCCCTTCAGGTCTCCTACGCCGTCGCCGTTGCTGTCGTGGAAGGACCGTACGAGCACCTCGTAGAAGACCGCCCGCTTGAACCAGTCGGGGTCGCGGTCCTTCGCGGGGGTGTCCTCGAACGTGTCGTGGACGGGATCGTTGATCATCATGTGGTGGGTGACCCTCCGGTGGGCGGGGACGGTCGCAGAGCCGCGAGTACGTGTGCGGGCGTTCGGCCCGGCTCCAGTCGTACGTAGTTGGCCCTGCCCCAGTGGTAGGTCTCGCCGGTGAGCTCGTCGCGCACCGCGAGGGACCCGTGCCAGTCGAGGCCGAGTACCGGCATGTCCAACGAGACCGTCGCCTCCTGGGTGTGGTGCGGATCGAGGTTGACGACCACCAGTACGGAATTGGCGCCCGCGTGCTTCGAATAGGCGATCACCTGGTCGTTGTCGGTCGTGTGGAAATGGATGTCGCGCAGCTGCTGGAGCGCCGGGTTGCGGCGGCGCAGCCGGTTGAGGGCGGTGATCAGCGGGGCGATCGTGCGTCCCTCGCGGTCGGCGGCGGCCCAGTCGCGCGGCCGGAACTCGTACTTCTCGGAGTTCAGGTACTCCTCGCTGCCCTCCCGGACCGGAGTGTTCTCGCACAGCTCGTACCCGGCGTAGACGCCCCAGGTGGGGGAGAGGGTGGCGGCGAGGACGGCGCGCACCTCGAAGGCCGGGCGGCCGCCCTGCTGGAGGTACTCGTGGAGGATGTCGGGCGTGTTGACGAAGAAATTCGGCCGCATGACGGAGGCGGAGCGGACGTCCGCGAGCTCGGTCAGGTATTCGGTCAGCTCGTCCTTCGTGTTGCGCCAGGTGAAGTACGTGTACGACTGCTGGAAGCCGATCGCCGCCAGCGCGCGCATCATGGCGGGCCGGGTGAAGGCCTCCGCCAGGAAGATCACGTCGGGATCGGACTTGTTGATGTCCGCGATCACCTTCTGCCAGAAGACGACAGGCTTGGTGTGCGGATTGTCCACCCGGAAGATCCGGACGCCGTGGTCCATCCAGTACCGGAGGATGCGGACCGTCTCCTCGACGAGACCGGCCATGTCGGTGTCGAAGTGGATCGGGTAGATGTCCTGGTACTTCTTCGGCGGGTTCTCGGCGTACGCGATCGTCCCGTCGGCCCGGTGGCGGAACCACTCGGGGTGCTTCTCCACCCAGGGATGGTCCGGCGAGCACTGGAGCGCGAAGTCGAGCGCGATCTCCATGCGCAGCTCACGGGCGCGGGCGACGAAGGCGTCGAAGTCCTCGATCGTTCCGAGGTCGGGGTGGACGGCGTCGTGGCCGCCTTCGGTGGAGCCGATGGCCCACGGCACACCGGGGTCCCAACTTCCAGCCGAAAGGGTGTTGTTGGGGCCCTTGCGGTAGGTACTTCCAATGGGGTGGATCGGTGGCAGGTACACCACGTCGAACCCCATCGCGGCGACGGCCGGCAGCCGTTCGGCGGCGGTCCGCAGCGTTCCGCTCACGGGCTCCTCGCCGGGCTCGACGACGGCTCCCTCCGAGCGCGGGAACATCTCGTACCAGGAGCCGAAGAGGGCCCGCTTGCGCTCCACGACCAGCGGCAGCGCCTTGGAGGCGGTGACCAGCTCCCGGTACGGGCGCCGGGCGAGGGCGGCCTGGACCGGGGACGCGAGGGCGGCGGCGTACCGCAGCGACACCGGGCGGTCCTCGTCGCGCATGGCGCGGGCGGCGGCCAGGACGTGCTCGCGGCCGTCCTTCTTCGGGATCCTCGAGCCGGCCCGCTCGTAGAGCTCGGCGCCTTCGAGCAGGGTGAGCCCGGGGTCGATGCCCGCAGGGATCTTGATGGCGGCGTGGGCCTGCCAGGTGCCGACCGGGTCGCTCCACGCCTCGACCGTGTACGTCCACCTCCCCTCGGCCTCGGCGGAGACCCGGGCGCCCCACCGGTCGGTGCCGGGCGCCAGTTCGCGCATCGGCACGGGGGGCCGCAGCCGCCCGTTGGGGTCGCGGAGCACGACATGGGCGGCGACGGCGTCGTGGCCCTCGCGGAATACGGTGGCGGAGATCTCGAAGACCTCTTCCACGACCGCCTTGGCGGGTCTGGCCCCGCAGTCGACGGCGGGGCGGACGTCCAGCACGGGAATGCGACCGATCATGATGGGATCACCTGGGGGCAGTTCGCAGGGCTCGGTGACAACAGCCCAGCCGGAGCACCGGCTGGTCGTGCACGCTCTGTTCGCTCTGTTTCTAGCCGCTCAGAAGACGGCTGGGCTGCGGGCATGGCCGCTCCTGTCCGCGTTCACTCGGGTGGCGGGAGAGGTGTTGGGGCGGGGTGCCGTGCGTGTACGCGGGGAGCCCTGCCCACTCTCACCCCGCTCAATCAGGTCCCCCGGTTAACTACTCGTACGTAGTCGCGCGGCCCGGACCAAGGTCTTGGCCGACATCTGCCGAGGCTCAGTCAAGTCGGTTGGGACTAACGGATGTACGTCCTGACACGCCCGTCGCAGTGGCACCACGAGTCCCGTTGGTGACCGGGGATTTGGGGCGGTGAGGGCGGAATATCCGGAGTGACAGGGCTGCCCGGACGGGGGATCATGAGGCCCGTCTCAGTGGGTTCCGCGGGTGTTTCCGGCTGCCGGAATGTCCTGAATTCACTTCACCTTTTTCGAAGGAACGTTTCTGTTGCGTCCCACTCGTACGGTGGTCCTGCTCACCGCGGGGCTCGTCACCCTTCTCGGTGTACCGGCCGCCGCGGCCGCCGATGCGCCGGCCCCGCTCTACGTCGACAACGGCCACGCCCACTGCTCCGACAGCGGCGCCGGTGCGCAGGCGGCCCCGTTCTGCACGATCTCGGCGGCTGCCAGGATCGTGAAGCCGGGCCAGACGGTGCGGATCGAACCGGGCGATGCGTACGACGAGGCCGTCACCGTCGACCGCTCCGGCGAGCCGGGCAAGCCGATCGCCTTCGTGTCCGGTGCGGCCGACGGCTACGGCCGGGTGACGCTCGGCAAGGGCCTGAGCATCACGGGCGCGGGCCACGTGGTGGTGCGCGGGATGTACATAGGCGACGGCGTCCGCGTCGCCCGGTCCACCGACGTCGAGCTGGACCGGATCCAGAGCGGCGGGGGTGAGGCCGACGGCCTCGTCGTCGGGGAGGGAAGCGCGGACGTGCGCTTCACCCGCGGCTCGGTGTGGGGGGTCCGGATCGAGGGCGGCGCACGCGGCACCGTCCTCGGCCGCAACGAGCTCAACGGAACCCTGGGGTCGAGCAACGTGGCGGTGGTGGACGCGCCCGGCACGGTCATCACCAACAACGACTTCTCCGCAGTCTGCGGGACGACCGTGTCGTTCAGCGGCGCCTCGACCGGCTCCGCACTGTTCAACAACGTGATCTTCAGCGAGCCCACGCACCGCAGTTGCCGGCCGTCGGATCCGCGGGGCGGCGTCGACGTGTCGCAGAGCGCGGCCGAGGGCACGCGCGTCGACTACAACGTGGTCAGCGGTCACGGAACGCCGGCGGTGAACCCGTACACCTGGGCCGGCAAGGCCTACCCGAGCCCGGCCGCCTTCCAGGCCGCCACCGGCCAGGGCGCCCACGATCTGCTGGCCCCCGACGGCTACAAGGTCGGCGCGATGGACGGCTCGCCCACCGTCGACTCGGCCGACGCGACCGCTCCGGGCGTCCTGCCCACCGACCTGTACGGCAAGCCCGCCGCCGACGACCCCCGCGTCCCGAACACCGGCAAGGACGGCGGGTACCTGGACCGCGGGGCCCGCGAGACCCAGGACCAGCTGAAGGGCGTCCGGCTCGACCTCGACCCCTCCTGGGCGCCGGCGGGCACCACGGTGAAGGCGACGGCCGTCGCGGACAACCGGTGGCCGGGCGCGCTGACCTTCCACTACGACTTCGGCGACGGCACGGCCCCCACCGTGACCAGGGCGACCACGGCCGAGCACGTCTATGGCGCGCCCTGCGCGTGGTGCGCGGTCAAGGTGACGGCCGTCTCCGACGCCGGGGAGACGGTGTCCGACACGAAGTCGACGAACGTGACCGCGGCCGCTCCGCTCACCGCCGCCCTGGCCGTGGATCCGGTCCTGCCGACCTCGGACAACCCGATCGGCCGCACCCCTCCGCTGAGCGTGGACGTCAAGACCGGGGCCTCCACCACGCCCTGGCCGGTGGAGAGCGTGGACTTCGACTTCGGTGACGGCGCCACCGCGCACCAGACCGTTCTGTCCGGCACGGGTCACACCTACGCCCGGCCCGGCGAGTACAAGGTCACGCTCACGGTCCGCGACACGAAGGGGGCCGTGTCCACGGCCACGCGGAACGTGAAGGTGGACTACGCGCGCTCCGGTTACGTCGCCACGGAGCCGTTCCGCCTGCTGGACACCCGTACCGCCGGCACCACCCTCCAGGGTGGAAGCCCCATGGGCGTGACCCTGCCGGTCGGGATCAGCGTGCCGGACCACGTCCTGTCCGGCAGCATGGCCGCGGCCGTCCTCAACGTGACCGTCACCGGCGCGACCGAGGACACCCACCTGAGCGTGTGGCCCTCCGGCCAGCCACGCCCGGCCACCTCGAACGTCAACGTCAAGGCGGGCGGCACCTCCTCCAACACCGTCACCGTGCCCGTGGGCGCCGACGGCAAGGTCTCGGCCCAGCTCAACTCCGGCAAGGCCGCGCTCGTCGTCGATTTCGTCGGCTACTACCAGCCCGGCATCGGCCAGAGGTTCAGCCCCATCGCTCCGACCCGCCTCGCCGACACCCGTACGAGCGGCGGCGCGCTCGGCGGCGGGCAGACCCGGACCGTCAAGGTCGCGGGCGTGAACGGCATCCCCGCCGACGCCACCGCCGTCGCCTTCAACCTGACCGGCACCGGCTCCACCGAGAACGCCCACGTCATCGCCTACCCCGACCCGGCGAAGCGGCCCGCGACCTCGAACCTCAACCTGGAGCCCGGCAAGGACAAGTCCAACCAGGCCATCGTCCCCGTCGGACCGAACGGCACCATCACCCTCTACACCAACACCGGCTCCACCCACCTCGTCCTCGACGCGGTGGGCTGGTACGGCAAGGACGCCAAGGCCCTTTTCACCCCGACCGTCCCGCGCCGCCTCGCCGACACCCGCACCACCGGCAAGCTCGCCCCCGGCGCCACCACCACCGTGGCCGGCCTGCCCGAAGGCGCCGTCGGCGCCGCGCTGAACGTGACCGCGACCGACTCCACCGGCCCCGGCTTCCTCACCGCGTACGGCTACGGCACCACCCGCCCCGACGCCAGCAGCCTCAACACCCGCCCCGGCGACACCGTCCCCAACCACGTCACCACCCCGGTCGCCGACGGCCGCGTCTCCGTCTGGAACAGCCACGGCGGCAGCACCCACGTGATCACCGACCTGCTCGGCTGGTTCACGCAGGGCTGACGCCCGCCGACCGATCCGCAACACCCGCCGCCCCGGCCGCCCGTGCACCGCACGTGGTGTCCGGGGCGGCGGCGTTCGAGGAGGGCGTCCGGCGCCCGAGGCACCGTGGCAGGCGGGGCCCCGGTGAGGCTAGCCTTCCCGGGGTGATGCGCGGACGCACAGCGTGGTGCGGCCGCTTCGATCCGCAATCGCCTGCGAAGGTAGAACGTGTGAAGGCTATCCGTCGATTCACCGTGCGCCCCGTCCTCCCGGAACCATTGCTTCCGCTTGCCGATCTTGCGCGCAATCTGCGCTGGTCGTGGCATACAGAGACCCGTGAACTCTTCCAATCCGTCGACCCCGAGGGCTGGCAGGCCGCCGGCGGCGATCCCGTCCGGCTGCTCGGCGCGGTCTCCGCACCCCGGCTCGAGGAACTGGCCGGCGACCGCCGGTTCCTGCGCCGGCTCGCCGTCGTCGCCGCCGACCTCGACGACTACGTCCACGGCGGGAGGTGGTACCAGAGCCACGAGGACCATGCCGAGCTGCCCGCCGGGATCGCCTACTTCTCGCCCGAGTTCGGGATCACCGCCGCCCTGCCGCAGTACTCCGGCGGGCTCGGCATCCTCGCCGGGGACCACCTCAAGGCCGCCAGCGACCTCGGCGTCCCGCTCATCGGAGTGGGACTGCTCTACCGGCACGGCTACTTCCGCCAGTCGCTCTCCCGCGACGGCTGGCAGCAGGAGCACTATCCCGTCCTCGACCCCAACGAGCTCCCCGTCTCCCTCCTGCGCGACGGCGAGGGGACACCGGCCCGGGTGACCCTGAGCCTGCCGGGCGGCCGCGCCCTGCACGCGCACATCTGGCAGGCCCGCGTCGGCCGCGTCCCGCTGCTGCTCCTCGACTCCGACGTCGAGGACAACGACTCCGGCGCCCGCGAGGTGACCGACCGGCTCTACGGAGGCGGCAGCGACCACCGCCTCCTCCAGGAGATGCTGCTCGGCATCGGAGGCGTGCGCGCGGTGCGCGCGTACTGCGCGATCACCGGGCACCCCGACCCCGAGGTGTTCCACACGAACGAGGGACACGCCGGCTTCCTCGGGCTCGAACGCATAAGGGAACTGGAAGGGGAGCAGGGGCTCGGCTTCGAGGCCGCCGTCGAGGCGGTGCGCGCCGGGACCGTGTTCACGACGCACACGCCGGTGCCCGCCGGCATCGACCGCTTCGAGCGGGCCCTCGTCGCCCGGCACTTCGGGCCCGGAGCGGAGCTGGCCGCCCTGCCGGTCGACCGGATCCTGGAACTGGGTGCCGAGTCCTATCCCGGCGGCGACCCCGGGGTCTTCAACATGGCGGTGATGGGGCTGCGGCTGGCCCAGCGGGCCAACGGGGTCTCCACCCTGCACGGGGCGGTCAGCCGCGGCATGTTCGCCGGGCTGTGGCCGGGCTTCGACCCGGCGGACGTGCCGATCACCTCCGTGACCAACGGCGTGCACGCCCCGACCTGGGTGGCCCCCGAGGTGGTCCGCCTCGGCGTCCGCCAGATCGGCGCCGGGCGCACCGAGGACGCGCTCTCGGTGGGCGGCTCCCAGCGCTGGGACGCGGTCGCCGACATCGGTGACCAGGACATCTGGGACCTGCGGCGCGTACTGCGCGAGCAGCTGGTGCAGGAGGTGCGCGACAGGCTGCGGGCCTCGTGGCTCCAGCGCGGGGCCGCGGAGGCCGAACTCGGCTGGGTGGACTCCGTGCTCGACCCGGACGTGCTCACCATCGGGTTCGCCCGGCGCGTGCCCTCGTACAAGCGGCTGACGCTGATGCTGCGGGACCCCGAGCGGCTGCGCGCGCTGCTGCTCGACCCGGACCGGCCCGTGCAGATCGTCGTGGCGGGCAAGGCGCACCCCGCCGACGACGGGGGAAAGCGGCTCGTCCAGGAGCTGGTGCGGTTCTCCGACGATCCGCGGGTGCGGCACCGGATCGTCTTCCTGCCCGACTACGGCATGGCCATGGCGCAGAAGCTCTACCCGGGCTGCGACGTCTGGCTGAACAACCCGCTGCGGCCGCTGGAGGCCTGCGGGACCAGCGGGATGAAAGCGGCGCTCAACGGCTGTCTCAACCTGTCCGTGCTGGACGGCTGGTGGGACGAATGGTTCGAACCGGACTTCGGCTGGGCCATCCCGACGGCCGACGGGCTCGGGACGGACGAGGACCGGCGCGACGACCTGGAGGCGGGTGCCCTCTACGAGTTGATCGAGGACCGGGTCGCACCGCGGTTCTACGACCGGGCCGGCCGCAGCGGACTGCCGGTGCGGTGGATCGAGATGGTCCGGCGCACCCTCGTCTCGCTGGGGCCCAAGGTGCTCGCGGGCCGCATGGTGCGGGAGTACGTGGAGCGGCTGTACGCGCCGGCCGCGCGCTCCCACCGGGCCCTGGACGCGGACGCGGCACGGGACCTGGCCTGGTGGAAGGGACGGGTCCGGGCCGCCTGGCCGCGGGTCGTCGTCGAGCACGTGGAGGCGCTGGCCGCGGCCCCGGTGAACGGCACCGCCGAACTCGGGGCCACCCTCACGCTGCGGGTGCGGGTGGCGCTGGACGCGCTCACCCCCGAGGACGTCGAGGTGCAGGCCGTCGCCGGGCGGGTGGATCCGCAGGACGTGATCCGCGACGGGCGGTCCTTCCCGCTCAAGCCCACCGCCGGGCCGGACCTGGAGGGGCGCTGGATGTACGAGGGCCCGCTCGCCCTCGACCGTACGGGGCCCTACGGGTACACCGTACGGATCCTGCCCGCGCACCCGATGCTGGCGACGCCGGCCGAACTGGGGCTGGTCGCGGCCCCGGTGGAGACCGAAGCGGGCGGTGACGCGGGCACGGGGGGCGGCGTGCTCCTGCGCTAGGGCTCCGGAGCCCGGGGGGCGGGCGGCGGATCGACCAGCCGCCCGCCCTCCACCAGCATCCCGGCCCGCTTGATGTTGCGCAGGGTCGGGATCACCTCGACGTGCTGGATGCCGGGCACCGCGCCGATCCGCTCGGTCATGTAGGTGTACAGCTCGTCGGTGTCCCGGCACACCACCGCGGCCATCAGGTTGGCCGTGCCCGTCACCGCGGCCGCGAACGGCACCTCCGGATGGCCGGCCAGCGCGGCGCCCGCCTCCGCCAGCCGCGCCGGCGCCGCGGTCAGCAACAGCGTGGCCTCCGCGTCGAAGCCCAGGGTCGAGGGGACGAGCTCCAGGTCGAAGTAGAGCGCCCGCAGTTCCCGCAGCCGGTCCAGCCGCCGGCGCGCGGTGGACTCCGACAGGCCGGAGGCCCGGGCCAGCTCCGGATAGCCGGCCCGGCCGTCGTGGGCCAGCACCGCGAGCAGCGCGTGCTCGGCCTCGTCCAGGGCGTAGCGCTCCTGCTCCCGCCCGTGCACCACGGGCGGCCTGGCCGGGGCCCGCCCCAGCGCCGCGATCTGCTCGGGCCGCAGCACGTCCAGGCCGCACCATCCCGACGGGCCGCCGATGTACACCCGCAGGATGGTGTGGGCGCTGACCCCGGTCACCCGGCGGGTGCGCGGGAGCTTGTCCAGGAGCAGGCCGTCGCGGTCCTGGCGGGTGCGGGCCTTGGTCAGGCAGTTGATCTCGGTGCCGCCGGAGCCGAGCTTCACCCAGGAGATGTCCGGACGCCGGGCCAGCGCCTCGGCCACCGCGAGCGCGGCGTCCGGCGCGCACTGCACCCGCAGCCAGGATTCGAAGAGCCCGACGCGGTTGCCCAGCGGCAGACCGATCACCCGGAGCAGGCCCGAGGTCCGCAGCCGGCGGTAGCGGCGCACCACCGTCTGGTCGGAGACCTCCAGGACCTCGGCGATCCTGCTGAACGCGGCCCGCCCGTCGATCATCAGGGCCTGCATCAGACCCCGGTCGAGGTCATCGAGCTGTACGGGCGTCGTCATGGTTTCCATCATGACAGGGGCCGGGACGGGTGAAATCCGGCAACCGGAAGGGTCCGGGTGGGGGATCGGCCGCCCGGGTGGGAGTTTGGAGCCACCGCCAACCCGAACCGATCACCTGCCGGGCCTCCGGGTCCCGAGGAGTTTTCCCATGCGTAAATGGCTCCCGCTCACCGCGGTGTGCCTCGGGGCGTTCATGCTCCTGGTCGACGTCACGATCGTGATGGTCGCCCTGCCCGACATGGCCGCCGACATGCACACGTCCTTCTCCGGCCTCCAGTGGGTCGTCGACGGCTACGCCCTCGCCCTCGCCGCCCTGCTGCTCGGCGCCGGCTCCCTCGCCGACCGGATCGGCCGCCGCCGCGTCTACCTCGGCGGGCTCGGCCTCTTCGCCGCCGCCTCCCTCGCCTGCGGGCTGGCCGGCGGCCCCGCCGCGCTGATCGCCTTCCGCGCCGTCCAGGGCATCGGCGGCGCCGCGATGTTCGCCACCACCATGGCCCTGCTCAGCAGCGCCTACCAGGGACGCGACCGCGGGGTCGCCTTCGGGGTCTGGGGCGCGGTCAACGGGGCCGCCGCCGCGGCCGGCCCGATCATCGGCGGGCTGCTCACCCAGCACTTCGGCTGGCGCTGGATCTTCTTCGTCAACCTCCCCGTCTGCGCCCTGGCCGTGTACGTGACGCTGAAGTCGGTCGCCGAGTCCCGCGACCCCCGAGCCAAGGGCCTCGACCTGCCCGGCATGGCCGCTTTCACCACCGGGGCCGCGGCCGTCACGTACGCGCTGATCCGGGTCGGCGAGGACGGCTGGACCGGCGCCGCCACCCTCGGCCTCTTCGGTCTCGGCGCGGCCGCCTTCGCCGCGTTCGTCCTCGTCGAGCTGCGCAGCCCCCATCCGATGCTGGACCTCTCGCTGTTCCGCAGCCGCACCTTCGTCGGCGTCATGGCCGGGGCGCTGCTGCTGTCGGGCGCGGCGTTCTCGTACCTGATGTACGTCTCCCTGTGGCTGCAGTCCGCGGAGGGGATGGGCCCGGTCTCCGCCGGCCTGGTGCTGGTCCCGCTGAGCATCTCCGCGTTCGCCGTCTCCGCGGTGGCCGGGCGGCTGCTGCACGGGGCTCCGGCGCGGCTGACCATCGGCGGCGGGATGCTGCTGATCGGGGCGGGCGCGCTGCTCCAGGCCTGGATGACGGACGCGGGCGACGGCTGGCCGGTCCTGGTGCCGGGGCTGGTGGTGACCGGGCTCGGAGTGGGCATGGCGACCCCGGCCCTGGCCGCCGCCGCGATGGGGGCCGTGGCCCCGGCCCGGGCGGGCATGGCCGGCGGGGCCCTGAACACCGCGCGGCAGCTGGGCATGGCCCTCGGCGTCGCGGTGCTCGGCGCGGTCTTCCAGGCCGGGCTGCGGGACGGGCTCGCCGGCTCCGGCCAGGGCCACGGCACGGCCGAGGCGCTGGCCTCCGGGCGGGCCGGGCAGCTGCTGGCGACGGGTCCGGCCGCACGGGTCTGGGTCGAGGAGGCCTTCGCGAGCGGGCTGCGCGGGACGTTCCTGACCTCGGGGCTGATGGGGCTGGCGGGAGCGCTGCTGGTGCTGGTGCTGGTCCGTACGACGGCCGGAGCCCAGACCCGCGGCCAGGTCCAGGCCCCGGCCGCGGCCGCCGTTCCGGCTCCGGCCGCCGGGGGCTCCCCGGAATCCGAACGCGCATCCGTGTAGCGGGCGGCGGGTGGGGCCGTACGGGTGGAGATGGCCGGGCCGGGAGGGTGAACCTTCGAACGCATTGCGCATGGCGCAGTGCTTCGGCGTGGAATACCGCTCTCGCCCCTGCTCGCCGGGTGCCACCGGAGCGGCACCCCGTGCCCACAGAAACGGACTGCCCCCCATGCGTCTTCGCCAGACCGCCGCAGCCCTGCTCGGCGCCCTCGCCCTGGTCCTGCCGACCGCCGGCCCCTCGCTGGCCGGTGGCCACGACGACCTCGGCCGGCTGCAGTACATCATCGACAACGACGAGCGGGCGCAGATCCGCCCGGCGGACAACGACACCTGCTACGAGCTGACGGACACCTCGCGGGGCCGCCCCGCTACGGCGGTGCACAACGGCACCGAGTCGCGGGCCCTGCTCTACCCGAACCGCGCGTGCGGCGGCCGGGTGGAGCGCGAGCTGCAGCCCGGGGACACGGTGTACAACGTCGAGGTCCTCTCGGTGAGTTTCGTGCCGGTCCGCGTCCACCATGACGACTGCCGCGACGACTTCCGCCGGGGCGGCTGCGGCGATTCGCGCTGGGACGACGACGACGACTTCCGCTCCGCCTTCCGGAACAACGGCTGACCTCCCGGTCCGCCGGACACGGGCGCGAGGGTCCGGCCCCCGAGGGGGCACGGACCCTCGCGCCCGTCAGCGCACCCCCGCCGCCAGCCAGCGCACCACGTCCGCCGCCGTGTAGGGGGACGCGTCCGGGGAGAGCCGCGGCAGGAACGAAAGGTCCTTGCCGATCGTCACCAGCGGGGGTTCCGACCGGCCGTCCGGACGCCGCTGCGCCAGGCCGATCGTGGCCAGCAGGCCGTTGCACAGGCACCGCCGCCCCCGCGTGTCCGCCGGGTCGCCGCCCTTGCGGACGTACGCCGCCACCGGCTCCGCCGCACACCGGTAGACCAGACCGCGCGGGCCCCGTACGGGGGAGCGCAGGAAGCCCAGGTCGCAGACCCGCTGCCGGGCCGCCGCGGTCTCCGGCTCGGAGAGCGTGCCGGGCAGCTCCGCCACCTTGAAGGGGAACGCGGTCGGAGAGGCCACGGGGTCGTTGCGCACCCTCAAGGTGCCGGCACGCGCCCGCTCCAGCAGCTCCTCGCGCAGCCGGCGGGCCATCCCCGACTCCTCGCACAGCGCGAAGGCGCTGCCGATCTGGACGCCGGCGGCCCCCGCGGCCCGGGCGGCGGACACCGCCTCCGGGCTCGCCTGGCCGCCGGCGAGCCAGAACGGCACTCCCAGCGCCGCCATTTCGGCGAGGTCCGGATCGTCGCGCGGCCCGTACACCGGCTCCCCGGACCCGTCGAGCCGCACCGGCCCGCGGGGCGGGGCGCTGTGCCCGCCCGCCCCGCCGGTCTCGATGACGAACCCGTCGGGCCGGGTGGCCTCGTCCCGGGCCAGGTAGGCGGCCAGCACCGGGAGGGAGACGATCGCGATCACCTCCGGGCGGCGCAGCGGCCCCGGAACGTGCCCGGCCAGCAGCGCGACGGGGTCGAAGACGTGGTCCAGGGGCTCGTCCCCGTACGGTCCCGCCTCCACCGCGACCCGCGTCACGCAGGGTTCGCAGCGCGCCAGCCGGTCGGCGAGGGCAGGGATCCGACCGGGGACTCCCGCGCCCACGAGCACGTGGTCGACGCCTGCCAGGATCGCGCCGAACATGGCAGGGGCGGTGGCGAGCTGGACCTTCTCCAGGTAGTTGACTCCGATGACACCGTCGTGTCCCTCCTTGGCGAGCCAGACCTCGACGAAGTTGCCGAGGACGGTGAGGAGTTCCGCCGGGGACCCGCCGGCGGCGCGCAGCCGCGGGGTGGTCCGCATCCGGGCGGCGGCGTCCTGGCCGAGGCCGTCCGGGCGGAAGTAGCAGTCGAGCGCGGTCCGCGCGAGCTCGGGGAGCGGGAAGGCGGCCAGTGCGCGGCGCGCGTGCCCGCCGGGGTCGCCGCTCTGCAGGACCCGGGCCAGTACGACGTCCAGCGCGGTCCCCGAGACCACGCCCAGCTGGCCCTCCCGGGACACGGCCCGGGCCAGCCGCCAGCCGGAGACGCCGACGCCCATGCCGCCCTGGATCAGCCAGGGCCGCCGCACGGTGGCGGGGAGGGCCGCGGCGCTCTGCGCGGCAGGGACGGTCGTGGGGGTCTGCGGCATGGGGCACGTCCTCGGGTCGCCCGGACCTACGGTCGCGTAGGTTCGCTTCCGTTTCAGTGTCGGGCGCGCGGCGGCCGCGGACGGCCGGCGAAGGTCCCGGCTCGGCGGGGCGCAGGTCCCGTACGGCGGGGGCACATGGAACAGGGCCGCCCGGGAGGGTCTCTCCCGGACGGCCCCGCGTTTTCAGTGGGTCAGCCGTGTGGCTTCACCTGCCCCGGAGGGTCAGAAGGTGAGCTTCCAGCTGTCGATCTTGCCGGTGTCCAGGCTCGCGTTGTCGCTGACCCGGAGCTTCCAGACGCCCTGGGCCACCTCGGACGAGGCGTTGACCGTGTAGCTCTTGACGATGTTGTCCGCGCTGCCGCCGGAGCGGTTGTGCAGGTTGTAGACGCTGCCGTCAGGGGCGACCAGGTCGACCTTCAGGTCGCCGATGTAGGTGTGGAGGATGTTGACGTCCACCTTGAGGGTGCTCGGCGCGTTGCCGGTGCGGGTCACCGTGATCGGGGACTCGACCGTCGCGTTGTCGGCGATCGCGTAGTCGTTCGTGTTCTCGAACACGTTCTGCTGGGACGTGCCGACGGTCCAGGTGAAGGACGTCGTGCCCGTCTTGCTCGCCGAGTCGGTCACCGTCACGGTCACGTTGGACGTGCCCGCGGTGGTGGCCGTGCCCGAGATCAGACCGGTCGAGGAGTTGATCGACAGGCCGGCCGGGAGGCCGGTGGCCGCGTAGCTGAGCGCACCCGGGTTGGTGCTGGTCGCCTGGACCTGAAGGCTCACAGCGGTGTTGATCTGGGTGGTCTGGTTCGGGATCGCGGTGACCGAGACGCCGGACTGCGGCGGCCGGGCGCCGACGGCGATGCCGGCCCAGGCGTTGGCCACGTTGTTGTACGTGACCGAGTTCGCCCCGTACAGGTCGGCGGCGGCCTGGAGGGTCGCCGTACGGGCGGCCGCGTAGTTGGTGTTCGACTTGAAGTAGCCCACCGTCAGCGCGCGGAACCAGATCTTCGCGGCGGCGTCACGGCCGATCGCGGTGACCGGGAGGCCGTCGGAGGTCGGCGAGTTGTAGCTCACGCCGTTGATGACCTTGGCGCCGGAGCCCTCGGACATCAGGTAGAAGACGTGGTTGGCCGGGCCCGAGGAGTAGTGGACGTCGATGCCGCCGATGCCCGAGTACCACGAGTCCTTGGAGCCGCCGTCCTTGCTCGGCTTGTCCATGTAGCGCAGCGGGGTGCCGTCGCCGTTGATGTCGATCTTCTCGCCGACCAGGTAGTCGCCGACGTCCTGCGGGTTGTTGGCGTAGAACTCGACGGCGGCCGCCATGATGTCCGAGGTCGCCTCGTTCAGACCGCCGGGCTCACCGCTGTAGGTCATGTTGCCGGTGACCGAGGTGAGGCCGTGGGTCATCTCGTGGGCGGCCACGTCGATGGACGTCAGCGGGTGGGTGTTGCTCGTACCGTCGCCGTACGTCATGCAGAAGCAGGAGTCGTCCCAGAACGCGTTCACGTACGCGTTGCCGTAGTGGACCCGGCTGTACGGGGCCACGCCGTCGTTGCGCAGGCCGTTGCGGCCGTGCACGTTCTTGTAGTAGTCCCACGTCAGCTGTGCGCCGTAGTGCGCGTCGGCGCCGGCGGTCGCGCGGTTGGACGCGGCGCCGTTGCCCCACACGTCGGTCGTGTTGGTGAACAGGCTGCCGGTGCCGGAGCTGCCGCCGTTGAGGTCGTACGTCTTGTGGTTGCCGCGCCCTGCGTCGGTCAGCGTGTAGTTGCTGCCCGACTGCGAGGTGCCCATCGTGACCTGGCCGCTGTACATGGTGTTGCCGGTGCCGGTCTCGATGGCCTGCCACTGGGTGATCTTCGCGCCGGTCTTGGCGTCCGTGACCACGTGCAGCTCGCTCGGGGTGCCGTCGTCCTGGAGGCCGCCGACGACGGTCTCGTAGGCCAGGACGGGGGCGCCCTCGGCGGCCCAGATCACCTTGCGGGCGTTCTTGGACGCCTTGGCGTTCTTGGAGCCCTCGGAGTTGGCCGCGGAGACGGCCTGGCCCTCGGCGGCGGCCGGGGTGACCGTGGCCGTGGTGTCGGCGACCTTGATCTCGTGGTTGGTCGCGCGGGTGATGCTCTTGGTGACGCCGGCCTTGGCGTGGACCGTCAGGTCGCCGCCGAGCACGGGGAGTCCGCCGTAGGTGCGCTCGTACGTGGTGTGGGTGGTGCCGTCGGCGTCCTTGACGACGTCGCGTACGACCAGCTTCTCCTGCTCGCCGAGGCCGAGGGCCTTGGCCGCCTGGACGGTGGTCGAGTTGGCGTCCGCTATGAGCGTCGCACGCTCGGAAGGACTGAGGTTGACGGCGGCCGCACCCGGGTTGGGCTGAGCGGCGTTGCGTGCCTGCGACGCGGTGGCGTCGGCGGAGGCGGTACCGGCCTGGATGCCGACGGCGAGCAGTGCGGCGGCGGCAACGAGAGCGCCGGCCGCGGTGGCACGCCTGTGGGGGGTGTGACTCAACGCAGACTCCTTCTGCAAGGGGGTGCCGGAGAGCTGGGTGGGCCTCCGGGCAGAGCAGGCTGGTGCGAAGAACGGATCGAAGAGTGCCAGCTGGCGGCATGGATGTCAGGGCCGCGTCAAAAGGTTGGCCGGAAACGGTTCGTTGACCGATGAGACGCATCCGGTATCCGGACCATTCACCTTCGCGTGCGAAAGGGGGGTCCGATATCTGGAACGGTTGGTACCGGTTGCTAACACTTGCGCAACAAGAGGTCCCGTTCGGGCAATCGGCATTTGTCGTACGGGCGTTTGTCGTACTGTTTCCCGGTGCGCCAATTGTTCGTAGCCAGGGGAAGCCGCGGGCACGCGCATCTGTCATAGACCACGTGCCAGGGGGGCCCATGAGGCATGTCCATTTTCCTGCGCAAAGACTGGCCGGAGCCGCGGCGGCGTCCGCGGGGCTCGCGGCCGCCCCGGTGAGGCGGATCGGCGACAAGGCCCGCTGGTACCTGCCGGCCGCCCTCACGGCCGACTTCCTCGGTGCCGCGGTCCCCGTAGGGCTGGTCTTCCAGGCGGCGCAGCAGGTCCGGCCGGTGTACTGCGCCCTCGGCGCGGCCCTCGCCTGGACCGGGGTGCAGGCGGTGCGCCGCCGCTACGCCTCCCGGGCGCTGGGAGAATCGCGCGGAGTGCTGCCCGTCCTGCATGACTGGCTGATTCTCATCGGTGTCCTGGCCGTGGCCCGCGTGGTGACCGGCGAGAGCACCCCGCGGCTGTCCGCGCTCGGCGCCCTGTTGCCCGCCCTCCTCGTCACCGTGGCCTGCCACAAGCTGACCTACCGCCACCTCTCGGCGGCGCGCCGCGAGGCGCACGCCGTCAGCCGGGTCCTGGTGGTCGGCGAACCCGGCGCGGCCGGGGCCGTCATCGAGCACCTGGCCGCGCGCACCGACCATCCGTACGTCGTCGTCGGTGTGGTGCCGGTCGGCGCCGGCCCGCTCGAAGGCGGGGTGCCCATCGCGGCCCGGCTCGAGGAGAGCGTGCCCGAGGCCCCGAACGCGGACTCGGCCGCCGTGCTCGGCGCGGTCCGCAGCCACCACGCCGACCTCGTCCTGGTCGCCCCGGGTGCGCGGATCGCGGGCGAGCGGCTGCGCAAGGTCGCCTGGGCGCTGCACGACGCGGGGCTGGAACTCGCCGTCTTCCCCGGACTGGTGGAGGTCTCCGTCAAGCGGCTGGAGACCGTCTCCGCGGGCGGGCTCGCCGTGCTGCGGGTGGCGCCGCCGGTGGGCCGGGGCGTGCAGACCCTGCTCAAGTCGGTCCTCGACCGCACCGGGGCCGGCGTCGGGCTGCTCCTGCTCTCGCCCGTCTTCCTCGGCATCGTCCTGGCGATCCGCCTCGGCTCACGCGGTCCGGCGTTCTACCGCCAGCGGCGCATCGGGCGCGACGGGGCTCCGTTCGTCATGTGGAAGTTCCGCACCATGGTCGTGGACGCGGACCGGCTCAAGAACGAGCTGTCCGGGGCCAACGAGAACGACGGCCTGATGTTCAAGATCCGCCGTGACCCCCGGGTGACCCGGGTGGGCCGGCTGCTGCGCCGTACCTCCATGGACGAACTGCCCCAGCTGTTCAACGTGCTCAGCGGGCACATGTCGCTGGTCGGCCCGCGCCCGCCGCTGCCGGAGGAGGTGGCCCAGTACGACGAGGTCGAACTGCGCCGGCTCACCGTGCGGCCGGGCATGACCGGGCTGTGGCAGATCAGCGGGCGCTCGGACCTCTCCTGGGACGAGACGATCCAGCTCGACCTGCAGTACGTCGACAACTGGTCCTTCACCAGTGACGTCGACGTCATGGGCCGTACCCTCCGCGCCGTCGTCGACGGCCGCGGAGCGTACTAGGAGGTCCCTTGGAGCCTCGGCACCCGCGCTCAGCCCTGCTCGCGCCACCACCGGTAGGTGGCGGCGATCCCGTCCCGCAGCCCGATCTCCGGCTTCCAGCCCAGCGAGGTCAGGCGGGTGACGTCGAGGAGCTTGCGCGGCGTGCCGTCCGGCTTGGACGTGTCCCAGGCGAGCCGGCCGCGGAAGCCGGTCACGTCGGCGACGGTCTCGGCGAGGGCCTTGATGGTGAGGTCGTCGCCACAGCCGATGTTGACCGGCTCGTCCCCGTCGTAGCCGTTCAGCAGCACCGCGCAGGCGGCCGCCAGGTCGTCCACGTGCAGGAACTCGCGGCGCGGGGTGCCGCTGCCCCACAGCGTGACCTCCTCGCGCCCCTCGGCGGCCGCCTCGTGGAAGCGCCGGATCAGGGCGGGCAGCACGTGCGAGGTCTCCAGGTCGAAGTTGTCGCCCGGGCCGTAGAGGTTCGTCGGCATCGCCGAGATGTACGAGGCCCCGTACTGCTTGCGGTACGACTGCACCTGGACGATGCCGGCGATCTTCGCCAGGGCGTACGCCTCGTTGGTCGGCTCCAGCGGGCCCGTCAGCAGCGCGTCCTCGCTGATGGGCTGCGGGGCCAGCTTCGGGTAGATGCAGGAGGAGCCCAGGAACAGCAGGCGGCCGACGCCGGCGGCGTGCGCGCCGCCGATGACGCTGAGCTGGATCTTGAGGTTGTCCTCCAGGAACTGCACCGGGTAGGTGCTGTTGGCCATGATCCCGCCGACCTTGGCGGCGGCCAGCACGACGGCGTCGGGGCGGACGTCCCTCAGGTACGCCTCCGTGGCGGCGGCGTCGCGCAGGTCGAGGTCGGCGCGGCCCCGGGTGAGCGCCTCGTGCCCGTCGGCGGTGAGCCGGCGGGCGACCGCGGAGCCCACGAGGCCGCGGTGGCCCGCGACGAAGACGCGGGCGTTCGGGGGCAGGAGCGGCAGCGAACTTGTCATACCGCCGATGATGCCAGTCCGCCGCCGCGGGCCGCCGACGAGGTCCGGCCCCCGGACGGGGTGCGGACGCCGGACGGGAGCCGGCCGCCGGAGCGGGGCCGCCCGCCCGCCGCGAGCGGAATCCGGGCGAAGGGGGCGGGCGCGGGCCGTGTACGGTACGCATCCAGCCTCGTAAGGGTGGGGCGGCTGGGGCGGGGCCCCGCTCACCAGAACAGACCGACACGATCCCCAGGGGGACCCCAGATGGGCAAGACCGCACTCATAACCGGCGTCACCGGGCAGGACGGCTCGTACCTCTCCGAGCTGCTGCTCTCCAAGGGCTACACGGTGCACGGCCTGGTGCGGCGTTCCTCCAGCTTCAACACCGAGCGGATCGACCACATCTACCAGGACCCGCAGACCGCCAACCGGTCCTTCGTCCTGCACCACGCCGACCTCTCCGACGGCGTCGCGCTGGTGAACCTGCTCCGCGAGATCCGGCCCGACGAGGTCTACAACCTGGGCGCCCAGTCCCACGTGCGGGTCTCCTTCGACGCCCCCCTGTACACGGGCGACGTGACCGGCCTCGGCGCCCTGCGCCTCCTGGAGGCGATCCGCGCCAGCGGTGTGGACACCCGGATCTACCAGGCCTCGTCCTCGGAGATGTTCGGGGCCACCCCGCCCCCGCAGAACGAGCAGACCCCGTTCCACCCGCGCAGCCCGTACGGCGCCGCGAAGGTGTTCGCGTACTGGACCACGGTGAACTACCGCGAGGCGTACGACATGTTCGCCGTCAACGGGATCCTGTTCAACCACGAGTCCCCGCGCCGCGGCGAGACCTTCGTGACCCGCAAGATCACCCGCGCGGTGGCCCGCATCAAGGCCGGCCTCCAGGACCACCTCTACCTGGGCAACCTCGACGCGGTCCGCGACTGGGGCTACGCCCCCGAGTACGTGGACGCCATGTGGCGGATGCTCCAGCAGGACGAGCCGACCGACTACGTCGTCGCCACGGGCGTGGCCGCCACGGTCCGCGAGTTCGTGGAGTCCTCCTTCACCCACGCGGGCCTCGACTGGGCCGAGCACGTGCGCTACGACCCGAAGTACGAGCGCCCGAGCGAGGTGGACGCCCTCATCGGCGACGCCTCCAAGGCCAACGAACTGCTTGGCTGGAAGCCGACGGTGCTCGTGGCCGAGCTGGCGCAGATCATGGTCGACGCCGACATCCGGCAGGTCGAGGACCAGCTGGCGGGCGCGACGGTCCGCATCGACCGCTGAAGGCCTTATATTTCCCCTACGATTTGCCGTGTCCCGGTCATCTCCACTGGTATCGGTGGGTGTGGCCGGGGCAAACCTGTCGTATGTCCGTTGTGCGCCCTCCAACCTGAACCGTTCATTCCAAGTTGGTATGCAATGGGTCAAGGGAGGTGACCAGGTCCTCGCAGAAGCCCTAGTCTGCGCCAGTACATATGGCTGTTCGGATAGTTCCAGCCATCAAACCGGGCGATTGCCCTGGGGGGCTCATGCGTAGATCCAGAGGGCTGACTGCTGCCCTCGTCCTGTCACTGGCCGGCGCCGGCACCGGCATAGGTCTGGTGCTGATGCCCGAGGCGTCCGCCATCACGCCTCCCGTGGCATTCACCGCCGACGAGCTGCCCACCTGGCAGCCCAACGGCATCGTCTTCGCGATGGCCGAGGCGAACGGCACGGTCTTCGCGGGCGGCACCTTCTCCGCCGTCCGCCCGCCGGACGGCACCAGCGGTGCCGAGCAGGAAGCGGTCAACTTCGTGGCGCTCGACGCCGCGACGGGCAACCCGACCTCGTGCAAGCTCGCCTTCACCATCGGCGACGGCAGCGCGACCGTGCGCACCCTCGAGGTCTCGAAGGACAAGAAGACCCTGTACGCGGGCGGCTACTTCGGCGCCGTCAACGGCACCCCGGTCTCCAGCCTGGCCGCGATCGACATCGCGACCTGCACCCCCAAGGCCGCCTTCCACCCGGGCTTCCCCGCCACCGTGCGCGCACTCGCCGTCACCGGCGACACCGTGTACGCGGCCGGCGACTTCGGCACCGTCGAGGGCCAGACGCGCGAGCGGTTCGCCGCCGTCGACGCCGGCTCCGGCGCCCTGAAGCCCTTCACGGCCAACGCCGACGAGCCCGGCCGCGCGGTCGAGGTCACCCCGGACGGCAAGAACGTGCTGCTGGGCGGTGACTTCTTCGACATCAACGGCAAGAGCACGCACGCCCTGGCCGTCGTCAACGCCACCACCGGCGCGGTCACCAAGACGTACAGCAACATCCCGTCGAACTCCGTGGTCAAGGACATCGCCACCGACTCGACCGGCTTCTACACCGGCAACGAGGGCTCCGGCGGCGGCGTCTTCGACGGCCGCATCGGCCTGAACCTCAGCGACTTCAGCGAGAAGTGGCGCGACCGCTGCCTCGGCGCGACCCAGGCCGTCCTGCCCTACGACGGCGTGCTCTACAGCGCCTCGCACGCGCACGACTGCTCGCTCGAGGGCCAGTTCCCCGACGGCAAGCGCAACTTCTTCAACGCGCAGCTGACCAACTACGAAGGCGCGGCCCCCGCGCCCGTGGACGGTTTCGTGCGCAGCCCGCGCAAGCTCGGCTGGCACCCCACCGCCAACGACGGCATCGGCGAGGGCATCGGCCCGCGCACCCTGACGATCGCCGAGAAGAACGACGTCAAGTACCTCTGGTCCGGCGGCGAGTTCACCGCGATCAACGGCAAGGCGCAGCAGGGTCTGACCCGCTTCGCCTCCACCGGCGACGTCGGCGCCCCGACCACCCCGGTCGCGAGCGCCGGCAGCGTCAAGCCCGGTGAGGTCCAGGTCCGCTGGCGCACCAGCTACGACGCCGACGACAGCAAGCTGACGTACCGGATCTACCGCAACGGCTCGTCCACCCCCATCGCCACCGTCGCCGCCGAGTCCCTCGAGTGGCAGCGTCCGCAGGCCTCCTGGACCGACACCACGGTCAAGGACGGCCAGTCGTACACCTACCGCGTGACGGCGACCGACGCCGCGGGCAACACCAGCGCCCTGTCGGCCAACGCCGCGGTCACGGTCCCGAGCTCGGTCCAGGCGTACCCGAACCAGGTCCGCACCGACGGCGCCTCCCTGTACTGGCGCTACGACGACACCGTCAGCCCGTACGTCGCCGACTCCTCGGTCGCCGGCAACACCAGCGGTGTCCAGCTCAACGCCCCGGCCCTGCGCCAGACGCCCGGCGCGATCAGCGGCGCGAGCACGGCCATGGGCTTCAACGGCACCAGCCAGCAGGTGTACAGCGACCACCGCCAGACGGTGGGCAACGCGTTCTCGGTCGAGACCTGGTTCAAGACCAACACCACGCGCGGCGGCAAGCTGATCGGCTTCGGCAGCAACACGGACCGCAGCAGCGGCTCGTACGACAAGCAGATCTACATGACCAACACCGGTCGTCTGGTCTTCGGCGTCAGCAACGGCTCCGCCCGCACCATCACCACCGGCCTGTTCGACACGTACAACGACAACAAGTGGCACCACGTCGTCGGCGCCATGGGCGCGAGCGGCATGGAGCTGATCGTCGACGGCCAGAGCAAGGGCACGCTGAACGTCACCAGCTCGGTCGCGTACGAGGGCTTCTGGCACGTCGGCGGCGACAACCTCAGCGGCTGGCCGTCGAAGCCGACGAGCAACTTCTTCGCCGGCCAGATCGACGAGACGGCCGTCTACCCGAAGGCGCTCACCGCGGCCCAGGCCAAGAACCACTACGACCTGGCCAAGGCGCCGTCCGACACGGTCTCCAAGGTCTCCGCGACCGAGGACACCTACGTCAACCAGGGCGCCCCGAGCGCCGCCAACGGCGCCAGCACCTCGCTGGCCGTCCGCGGCACGTCGGCGTACCAGACGTACCTGCGCTTCAACCTGCCGGCCGCGCCGGCCGGGCAGGTCCTGAAGTCCGCCTCGCTGCAGATCAAGACGTCGACCCAGGCGAACGCCGGTACGGCCGACAAGATCTCCGTGGTCCCGGTCACCGGCACCTGGAGCGGCGCGAGCACGACGTTCAACACCAAGCCCGCCCTCGGCGCCACCGAGCTCGGCTCGTTCGCGAGCGTGCCGGACGGCTCGGCGATCCAGAGCACCGCGCTGGACACCGCCGCGCTCACCCCGGTGCTGGGCACCGGCTACAGCCTGGCCCTGACGAGCACGGGCACCGACCCGCTGTGGATCTGGTCCATGGAGTCGACCGCCGCGGACGCCGCTCCGCAGCTCGTCCTCACCTTCGGCCCGAAGTAACCGCGTAGACGGATGCGGGGCCCGGCGTGAACCACAGCCGGGCCCCGCACCCCTATCCCACGTAACAACAGGAGCCACACGATGTACCGACGCTCCGCTGCGGCTGCTGTTCTGCTGGCCGCGGCTCTGACCCTGACCGCCTGCAGCTCGGGCGGCGACGGCAAGGCCGACGCCGAGGCGGCGAAGCCCAAGCCGCCGGCCGCGTCCTCGGTCCCGGACCCGGCGGACGCCTCGGCGCCCCCGGTCTCGCCCGACGCGAAGCCGACCGGCCCGGTCCTGCCGGACGCGAAGCTCACCCCGAAGACGGGCAGCTTCAAGGCCAACGAGAAGCAGTACCTGAGCGGACGGGTCCCCGAGAAGATGGACCCCGCGGCGGTCCTCCAGACCGGCCAGGAGTCCTGCCAGCGGGTGGAGCGCACCGCGAAGCGCGACAAGGACGCGGCGACCGGGGCCGTCATCGCCGGGGAGATCCCGGGGGCGAAGGACGCGATCACGTACCTGTGCCCGGAGCAGAAGCCGATCCTGGATGCGGCCTCCAAGGGCTTCGCGGACGGCACCCGCCAGTCGCCCGCGGCGGGCACCTACCGGGCGCTGACCCAGGCCACGACGTGCACCTGGGAGGCGAAGGGCAAGGACGGCGCGGTACTGGCCTCCGGCCCCGAGTCCCCCCTGAAGGCCGGCGACAAGATCACGGCCGCGATCCCCGCGGGCACGGCGACCTTCACCTCGGCGGGCTGCTACGCCTGGATCCCGGCGTAACCCCTCCCGCACGGACGCGAACGCCGCCCCCGCCCGAACTCCGGTCCGGGGGCGGCGTTTTCGCATCCGGTTCCCGGGTAGCCGCGCGGTCAGACGACAACGACTGCGGAGGCGAATCACATGGGAGGCATCGGCGGCTGCATCGCGCTGATCGTGGTGGGGGCCATCCTCACCTTCGCGACGGACTGGAAGATGGAGAGCGTCAACCTCGACGTCGTCGGGCTGATCATGATGGCGGCGGGCGCCATCGGCCTCGCCGTCTACGCGAGCGTCTTCAAGCGCCGCCGCGCGGCGGCCCTCCCGGTGGTCGACGAGACCCACCGCGAGCTGTAGCCGTCAGCGCAGGGCCTTCTCGTAGACCGGGAGGAGGGTGTCGATGACGGCGTCCATCGAGAAGGAGTCCGCGGCCAGCCTGCGGGCCGACGCCCCGGCCCTGGCGTTCTCGGCGGGGTCCAGGAGGGACAGGACGGCTTCCGCCGCGTCCGCCGGGCCCGGGGGGACCGCCCGGCCGGCGCCCGCCGCGGCGATGTCGCGGGCCAGGCCGTTCGAGTGGGTGACCACCGTCGGGACGCCCACCGACAGGGCTTCCAGGACCGACATCGGGAACGGCTCGTCCACCGACGGCAGTACGTAGACGTGCGCCCGCCGCAGCTCCGTCAGGACCTCGGCGGTCGACAGCGCTCCCGGGACCGTGAAGCACCCCTCCAGGCCCAGCTCCGCGATGCGCGCCCGCACCGCCGCCAGCTCGCCCTCGTCCGGGCCGGCCACCACGAACTCCGCGTCCGGGTGCGCCGCCAGGATCGCCGGGGCCGCGTCCACGAAGTCCACCGGGCGCTTGCGGGCCTGCAGGCGCGCCGAGTACAGGATGCGCGGGGGGCCGGCCGGGGCCGGCCGCTCCTCCTGCGCGGGCGTGCCGTTCACCAGCCGGACGGCCCCCGGCAGCGCGCCGCCCACCACCGCGTCGAGGCCCTCCCGTTCGTGCGGGGTCAGGTACAGCACCGCGTCCGCGCCGCGCAGCAGCCTCCGTACGGCCACCGCGTCCAGCACCTTGGCCAGCAGCTTCTCGCTCGGGTCCACCATCCCGTGCGTCTGCAGCACCAGCGGCTTGCCGGCCCGCAGCGCGGCGAGGGCCACCGGCAGGGTCACCAGGTCCCGCGCCAGGTGGACGTGGACCACGTCCGCGTCCCGGACCAGCCGGCCCGCCGAGGCCAGCAGGGCCGGCGAGGTCATCCCGCTGAAGCCCAGGGGGAGGAGGCGCCGGGCCGGGAACAGCTTCGCCGGGACGCCCTCCACCGAGGTCGGCCACGGTTCCGGGAAGCCCTCGCCCAGCGCCAGCAGCCGCGCCTCGTGGCCGCGGCCCCGCAGGCCCTTGGCCAGGTTCAGCGCGACCCGGACGGGCCCGCCGAAGGCGTGCGAGGGGGAGTGGAGCGTGACGGCGTGCAGGACTCTCACTTGGGCTCCTCGACCGGGCGGCGCTGCCCGTCCATCGTCTGCAGGGTCAGTGCAGGAAGGTTTCTGTGGACCACGGAACCGGCACCCGCCACCGCGCAGCGGCCCACCGTGACCCCGGCCAGCACGGTCGCCCGCACGGCCACCCACGCGCCGTCCTCGACCACGATCGGCCCGTTGCGGTAGCGGAAGTCGGCGGCCCGGTGGTCGTGCGAGCCGGTGCAGAGCATGGCCTCCTGCGAGATGCAGACGTTCGCCCCGATGGTCACCGGCTCCAGGTTCAGCAGCCAGGCGCCCTCGCCGATCCACGTGTGGTCGCCGACGGTGAGCTTCCACGGCCACAGCACCCGTACCCGGTGCCGGATCAGCACGCCCTCGCCGATGCACGCGCCGAACGCCCGCAGCAGTGCCACCCGCAGCCGGGCCGGACAGAACCACGCCATGAACAGCGTGTTCATCACCGCGAACCAGAGCGCCTGCGTCAGCAGCCCGCGCCCCTTGTCGTATCCGGCCAGCGTGAAGGCAGGAAGATCACGCAACTGTCGCCCCTCATCGTGCGCTGCGGGCCCGTCGCGCTCCGCAGGAGCGCCTCCCCGGACGCCGCCCGCTCAGACTAGACTGCGCGCGGACCAGGCACATCGGGCGGGGGCGGCAGTGGCAACGGACATACGCAAGCCCTCGGTGACCCCGCCGCTGCCGTCCGTCCCCGAGCCGCAGGACGCGCACAAGTGGGGCCGGGTCACCACCCCGCGGACCCTGCTCTCCCGCGCGCTGTCCGTGCCGCTCATCCTCGGCTTCACCGTCTTCCTGCCGCTGATCGTCGCCGTCCAGCCGGGCGACGGCCAGCGCGACGCCGCCTTCTGGCTCCAGCTCCTGCTCACGATGTACGCGGGCGCCCGGCTCTCGGCGATGGTCCTGACCAGCCGGCGCAAGCTGCTCCAGGGCTCCTTCTGGCTCTTCGTCTACATGGCGATGGGCGTGGCCCCGCTCGCGCAGGCCGTCCTCGGCCGGGTCCCGACCCCCGTGGTCGGACCCCGCTCCGACCTCACCGTCGCCATCGGCCTGGTCCTGCTCGGCTGCACGGCGTTCGACGTCGGCGTCCTGCTGGCCCGCCACCGGCCGGCCGGGCGGGCCGGCGGCTCCCAGAAGGAGCCGCGGCCGGTCATGGCCCACCGGCGCCGCCTCCAACTGCTGACCGGGCTCGCTTTCCTGTGCAGCGCCGCGTTCATCATGAAGCTCGGCGGCCCGGCGGTGTTCTTCTCCAGCCGCCAGGAGATCATCGCGGGCATCGAGGAGGCGGGCGTCTCCAACGGCGACGGCCAGGCCGGCCAGGCCCTGCTGCGCGGCTTCGGCACCGTCCCGGCGCTGCTCGCCCTGCTGCTCTACACGCGCTGGCTGATCACCTCGACCTACGCCCGCCGCAAGGTGTCGATCATCGTCACCTGGGGGGCGCTGGCCCTGCTCAACCTGGTGGTCAACAACCCGATCTCGAACCCGCGGTACTGGTTCCTCACGGTCATGTTCGCGCTGCTGTTCACGGTCTTCCCGGTGAGCGCCGCGATGTACCGGGTGGCGCTGTCGATGGCCGTGGTGATCGCCCTGCTCGTGTTCCCGTTCGCGGACCGCTTCCGCTACGACGAGAAGAACTACAAGCCGGTCGAGACGACGTCGTTCCTGGAGCCGATGGCGCTGAAGGACTACGACCAGATCGGCATGTTCGCCAACACCATCACGTACTCGAACTCCGGTCCCGGGCACCTGTACGGGAGCCAGCTCGCCGGGTCCGTCTTCTTCGCGGTGCCGCGCTCGGTCTGGCCGGGCAAGCCGAAGGACACGGGCGTGATGGTCGGCGAGTGGATGGGGACCGTCAACACCAACCTGTCGTCCCCGATCTGGGCCGAGCTGTGGCTGGACTTCGGCCCGCTGGGCATGGGCGCCGGGCTCCTGGCCACGGGGTACGCGGCGGCCCGGGTGGACCGCCGCTACGCGAAGCGCGCCACGCGGCGCTCGCCTCCGGGCAGCCTGATCTCGGTGGTGGTCCCGCTGGTCGCCGGATACTCGTTCATCCTGCTGCGGGGCCCCCTGCTCCAGGCCTCCGGCCGCGTGGCGATCGCGGCCCTCTGCCTGGCGCTGGTCGCGACGTACCGCCAGGACAAGTCCACCAGGCTGCGCTGACAACAGGCCGGCAGCCCGGGCGCCCGTCGGCTCAGGCGGCCGTCGTGACCGGCTGCCCGGGCGCGCGCGCCGGGACGCGGGAGACGCGGAGCCAGGCCGCCGCGGCCTTGAGCGCCGAGCCCGCCGCCAGTCCCCAGGCGGCGCCGGTCACGCCGGCCACCGCGTACCCGCCGAGCAGCAGCGCCACCGACAGCAGCGAGAAGACGACCTGCAACGAGAGCGTCGCCTTCGGGTTGAGGACGCGCAGGGTCAGCAGGGCGCAAGTGCCCAGGCCCATCACCGCGTACTGGGCTCCCGTGGCCGGGAGCAGGGCGGAGGCCGCCGCCCACGTGTCGCCGAGCAGCCGGCGGCCCACGCCTTCGGGCAGCGCGTACAGGACCGCGGCCCAGCCGGCGCCGAGAGCCGCCAGCACGCCGCCCATCGCCGCCGTCAGCCGGACCACGCCCCGCTTGCCGGACGCCCGGCCCACCACCGGCGGGCCGAAGGCGTTCGCCGAGTTGAACAGCACGTTCAGCGGGCCGAACAAGGTCGTCGCGCCCCGCAGCGCACCCACCGCCAGCGGGGTCGCGAACAGGCCGAGCCCCAGTACCGCCAGCTGGCTGGACCCGTTGCCCACCGCGAACTCGACCACGAACCGCTGCCCCAGGTGGCCCCGCCGCAGGTACGGCCGCAGATCGGCCGCCGCGCCCCGGACGTACGGACGCAGCAGCCACAGCCCCAGCGCGAGCGCCGGGAGCGCCGAGACCCCCCACACCAGTACCAGCCGCCCGGCGGAAGCCCCTTCGGGCTGGAGCAGCAGCGCGGCCACGACGCACACCAGCCGCAGCGCGTCCGCGGCCAGCGCCCGCTCGGGGGTGCGCAGCGCGGAGAAGCAGTACCGCAGCCCGTCCTGGACGAGCACCAGCGGCAGTACGAGGCCCAGCGCGAGGAACGCCCGGCCGCCGGCCCCGGTCACGGCGAGGCCGACGAAGGCCAGCGCCGCGCCCGCCGCCGCCGAGGCGGCCCCGGTGAACGCGAGGCCCGAGCGGCACACCGCGCCCAGCCGGTCCTCGTCCTTCTCCAGCACCACCGTCTGGCCGACGTACGCCATGTTCAGCCCGAGGAGCACGCTGAACGTCACGTACACCATCGAGAAGTCGGCGAAACCGGATGCCGAGGACAGCCGGGCGGCCAGCACCAGCACCAGGATGTTCGTGGCGCTGGACGCGGCCTGGTCCAGGACCGAGGAGACGGCGGCGAGGCCGCGCCGGCTCATCTGCGGCCCATGCGCACCGTGCGCAGGGCCACCGTGTCCGTGCCGTCACCCGGGATGTGCTGTTCGGGTTCGGCCTGCCGGTGCGCCTGCTGACCCTGTCCCTGAGCCTGGTTCGGCTGCCGCGTGAGCGGCTGAGCCTGCGGCGCGGACGGCCGGGAGGCCTGCGCCGGGGCGGCGGACGCGCCCTTCGCCTTGCCGCCGCGGCCGCGCTTCTCGCCCGGCAGCGGGGCGTGCAGCACCGCGCCGAGCACCGTGCCGCCGGCGCCGCTGATCAGCTCGCGGATCCGGGACAGGTCGGTGCGGTGGACGGCGCGCGGGTCGCAGACGACCAGGACGCCGTCGACGCGGTCGACGAGCGCGAGGGCGTCGGCGTACGAGAGCACGGGCGGCGCGAGCACGACCACCGTGGAGTTGGGGGAGTCGGCCTCGGAGATCAGCCGGGTGGCGCGCGGGGAGGTCAGCGCGCGGGGCACGTTGCGCACCGGCTCGCCCGGGATCAGGTCGAAGGTGCCCGACTCCCCGGCGTCGACGACGAGCTGGCGTCCGTCGGGCCACTCGGAGTCGCCGTGGGCCGCCGGGCCGCCGGAGGCGCCGCCCGGAGTCTGGCTCCACCGCGGCCGCCCGGCGCCGGTCGGCAGCTGGCTGGCCAGGACCGGAGTGCGCAGGTCGGCTTCGATGAGCAGGACGTCCTTGCCGGTCTCCGCGAAGGAGGCGGCCAGGTTCACGGCCGCCGCGGCGGCGGTCTCGCTGCTGCCGCGCGGGGCGACGACCAGCAGCCGGCGCCGGTCGGCGAAGCGGGAGTCGTACGCGAGCCGGAACGCCACGGAGCGGAACTCCTCGGCGAGCCGGGGGTCCTCCTCGCCGGCCGCGAGCAGTGGTCCGCCGCCGGTCTTGGCCCGCGGCAGGTAGCCGAGCACGGGGGCGCGCAGGGCCCGCGCGACATCGCCCTCGGAGCGCGGCGCCGGGTCGAACACGAGCCGGACCCACGCGGCGAGCAGGCCCAGGGCGAGGCCCACGGCCGCGCCGAGCGCCAGCGACATCACGAGGCCCGGGCCGTCGGTGTCGGACGGCGGGGTCGCGGGGCTGGTGACCCGGCCCGGGCTCATGTCCAGGGCCTGGAGCTTGGCGATGTTGCTGTTGAGGGTGTTGACCTTGCTCTGCAGATCGGTCTTCGAGGCGTACGCGGCGTCGCGGCCCGTGCCGGCCGGCATGGTGTTGATCTGCTTGACGAGCTCGTCGAGGTTCTTGGCGACCGGGTCGCGCTGGTCCTGGTAGCCCTTGACCATCTTGTCGCGCGTGACGTCGAGGGAGTCCTGCCGCTTGAGCAGGTACGCCTCGGTCATCGCGTTGGCGCGGGTGGCGGCCTCCTTGGCGGAGGACGCGGTGTAGGTGAACCGCAGCACCATCGTCTGGGGCGGGTTGGTCACCTGGAGGCCGCTGCGCAGACCGGCGAAGTCCTTCGAGGTCACGCCGAGCTTCTTCGCGGCCTCGTTGGCTATGGAGGAGCTGAGCGCGACCTGGCGCTCCGAGCCGATGTTGATCGCCTTGTCGGGCGCGAGGCTCGGGTTGAACGGGTCGTCGGTGGGCGCGCGCAGCACGACGTCCGCGGTGGCGACGTAGGTGTCGGACGTGGAGATGCCGAGGTAGACGCCGCCCAGCAGGCCGATGCCGACACCCGCCCCGAGGAGGCGGCGGTAGCGCAGGAGCTGTTTGAACTGGTCCCTGAGGAGGTCCGGTTCGTCCTCCGCCGGGACGGACGCAGGGCGGTTCGTCTCGATCACGACTGCGGACCCCCAAGTGCTTCGTCTATCAGTGCGTCGATGCGGGCCAGGCCCGCGTCACGGCTCAGGTGGGCCGCCACGTGCCGGGGCCCGGCCGCCCCGAGCGCATCCGCGCCCTCGGGGTCCTCGGCGAGGGCCCGTACGGCCTTCAGCAGGGCGTGGGGGTCCTCCGGTGGTACGAGCACCCCCGCACCCGAGCGTTCCACTTCCTGGGCCGTGCCGCCCTCCGCCGCGACGGACGCGATGACGGGCCTGCCCGCCTGGAAGTAGGAGGTCAGTTTGGACGGCACGCTCATGTCGAGCACGGCCGCGTGCTGCGTGACGGCGAGTACGTCCGCCGCCGCGAGGATATCCGGGAACTCTCCGTCGGCGGCAGGGGGGATGATGTCCAGATTCGGCACGTCTGCCGCGAGGTCGGCCAGGGCCGAGCGCTGGCTGCCGTCGCCCATGAGGACGAAACGGACACCGGGATCCAGGCGGGCGGCGCCCACGAGCACTTCGAGGCCCTGCTTGAGGCCCATGTTCCCGGAGTGCAGGACGACCGGCTCGCCGGGTGCCCAGCCGAGGTGGCGCCGGGTCTGGCCGCGCGGCCGGGTGGGCTGCGGGACGTGGGACCAGTTGGGCACGAGGCGGATCTTCGCCGGGTCCACGCCCATGCCGACGACCCGGTCCACGAAGGTCTCGTGGATCACGCCGACCAGGGTGGCCCGCTTCAGGGCGTACGCCTCCGCGCGCCCGGCGACGGCGGCCGCCTTGTCGCCGCCGCTGATCCCGCTCTGCGCGGCGGCCGCGCCCATCAGGTCCTGGACGACCGGGATGAACGGGACCTTCCAGCGGGCGGCGAGCCGGGCGGCGAGGACCCCGCCGGCCAGGCTGGGCATCTGGGCCATGACGGCGTCCGGGCGCGGCATCCGGGGCGGGGCCACGGCGCCGTGCAGCAGAATCGATCCTTCAAAAAGGGCCCGCTTGACGGCGGTCTGGCGGGGCGGCACGGTGTGTGCGCGCCGGTGCACCGTGACCCCCGCGCGCTGTTCCGTGCGCCGGAGCGCCCCCTTGTACTCCGGCTCCAGCGACCACGACGGGTAGTGCGGCATGCCGGCGAGCACGTGGGTGTCATGGCCGAGATCCGCCCAGTGCTCCGCGATCTGGGTGGCGTACGGCCCAATCCCCGCGTGCTCGGGAGCGTAGTTGGTGGAAACCAGCAGTAGGCGCCGGTGACCGGATCTCGACACTGAACGTCCCCTTCTCCCCAGGATGATGCGCACGTCACCCTATTCGTTCACCGACAGCACGGGGAACGTGCACGCTATTGTCTGCTAATCCGCCACACCGGGGGGTGTGGTCGCTGGGGGGTAACTCATGACGGAGCGCGACATGTCCGACCTTGGTGCACCTGCGCACAGACCGTACCGAGTCGGGTACGCCCCAGGTGCGTACGATCTGTTCCATATCGGGCATCTCAATATCCTTCGGCACGCCCGGAGTCAGTGCGACTACCTGGTCGCCGGGGTGGTCTCCGACGAGATGGCGGAACTGGCCAAGGGCCGCCGCCCGATGATCCCGCTCGTGGAGCGGCTGGAAATTGTCCGAAGCGTCCGGTATGTGGATGCCGCGTTCGTCGAGACGGTTCCGGACAAGGTGGAGACCTGGAAGCAGGTCCGCTTCGACGTGATCTTCAAGGGCGACGACTGGCGGGGCACTCCCAAGGGCGACAAGCTGGAGAAGGACTTCGCCGCCGTCGGCGTCGACGTCGTCTACTTCCCCTACACGGTGCACACGTCCAGCACCCAGCTGCGCCGGGCCCTGGACGCGCTGTCCGAGCCGCTCAGCGCGGAACGGCGCTGAGCTCCCGGAACCACTTCGCGAGGAACGCCACCAGGAACAGCACGGCGACCGCGCCGAGCCCGGCGTAGGCCCAGCGGAACAGCGCCCCGCCCCCGAGCGCGAGGAAGACCAGGCAGAACACGCCGTAGTCCACGGGCAGCAGCGCCACCGCGCGCACGGTCGAGGGCGCGGCGGCGGGGCTCCCGGGCGCCGGCTTCGGCTTGAGCTTCTCGGTCAGCAGGCCGCCGAAGAAGGTGACGACCGAGGCGAACTGGAAGCCCAGCGGGACCAGCAGCCAGCCCTGCCCGCCCGTCCCGTACGCCTCGGGGAAGCGGTAGAACGCGATCAGCACGCAGGTGTGCAGCGCGGTCAGCTTGGCGCAGTCCACGACGTGGTCCAGCCATTCGCCCGCCGCGCTGCCGCCGCCGCGCAGCCGGGCCAGCTGCCCGTCGGCCGAGTCGAAGGCGAACCCGACGGCGAGCGCGGCCCACACGGCCGCGCCCAGCCCCCACGAGGGCGCGCAGAGCGCGACCGCGGCCACGGCGGCGAAGCTGAAGGCGGCGCTGACCAGCGTCACCTGGTTCGGGGTCAACCCGAGCGCATGCGACACGGCGGCCAGGTACCGCCCCGCGGGCCGGTTGACGAACCGCGAATAGAGCGACACCCCCTTCGCCGACTTCTGCGCCCCGCGCAGCTCCCGCAGCGCGGTCCCGACTCTCGCCATGCCCACCCCTGATCCCTGCCGATGTGGCACACGTGTACGGGTGCACGTGTGTACGAGGCCACATCATCGCAGGACGAACGAGGGTTCCCGCTCCGGCTCGGCCGTCCTCCCGCCTCACCCGGCCATCCGCCCTCCCCGGCCGGACACCCGCAGCAGCAGCACCGACCGGGCCGGCACCGTCAGCGTCTCCCCGCCCCGGTGCCGGGTGCCGGGAGGTGCGGCCTGGTCCTCCCGCGCGGTGTCCAGCACCAGCTCGTACCCCGCCGCCCACGGAGCGCCCGGCAGCACCCACGCCACCGGCCGGTCCCCGGCGTGCAGCAGCGCCAGGAAGCTGTCGTCGGCCACCTGCCGCCCCCGCTCGTCGCGGCCAGGGATGTCCCGCCCGGACAGGTACATCCCGAGCGAGGCGGCCGGGGCGTACCAGTCCCGCTCGGTCATCTCCTTGCCCGCCGGGGTGAACCAGGCCAGGTCCCGCAGCCCGTCCGCGCCCTGCGGACGCCCCGAGAAGAAGGCCCGCCGGCGCAGCACCGGATGCTCCTGGCGCAGCGCCACCAGCCGCGCGGCCAGTGCGAACAGATCCCGCCAGGCCGGATCCTCCAGCAGCGACCAGTCCACCCAGCCCGTCTCGTTGTCCTGGCAGTACGCGTTGTTGTTGCCGCCCTGGGTGCGCCCGAACTCGTCCCCGGCCACCAGCATCGGCACCCCGGTCGACAGCAGCAGGGTGGTCAGCAGGTTGCGCAGCTGCCGCCGGCGCAGCACCCCGATCCGGGCGTCGTCCGTGTCCCCCTCCGCCCCGCAGTTCCAGGAGCGGTTGTCGTTCGTCCCGTCGCGGCCCGCCTCCCCGTTGGCGTCGTTGTGCTTGCGCTCGTACGACACCAGGTCGCGCAGCGTGAACCCGTCGTGCGCCGTCACGAAGTTCACCGAGGCGTACGGCCGCCGCCCGCCCCACGCGTACAGGTCGCTGGAGCCCGACAGCCGGTACCCGAGGTCCCGCACGTCGGGCAGCGCGCCCCGCCAGAAGTCCCGCACGGCGTCCCGGTAGCGGTCGTTCCACTCCGTCCACAGCGGCGGGAACGCCCCCACCTGGTAGCCGCCCGAGCCCACGTCCCAGGGCTCGGCGATCAGCTTCACCCGCCGCAGCACCGGATCCTGCGCGATCACCGCGAGGAACGGCGACAGCATGTCCACGTCGTGCATCGAGCGGGCCAGCGCCGCCGCCAGATCGAAGCGGAACCCGTCCACTCCCATCTCCGTCACCCAGTAGCGCAGCGAGTCCGTGATCAGCCGCAGCACGTGCGGACGCCCCGCGTGCAGGGTGTTCCCGCAGCCCGTGTAGTCGGAATACCGGCGCTGGTCGGACTGGAGCCGGTAGTAGCCCCGGTTGTCGATCCCGCGCAGCGACAGCGTCGGGCCCAGCTCTCCCGCCTCCGCCGTGTGGTTGTAGACCACGTCGAGGATCACCTCGATCCCGGCCGCGTGCAGGGCCCGCACCATCCGCTTGAACTCCCCGACCTGCTGCCCGGCCGTACCGCTCGACGAGTACCCCGCGTGCGGGGCGAAGTAGCCGACCGAGTTGTAGCCCCAGTAGTTGCGCAGGCCCCGGCGCAGCAGGTGGTCCTCGTGCGCGAACTGGTGCACCGGCAGCAGTTCGACCGCCGTCACGCCCAGCTTCACCAGGTGCTCGAGGGCCGCCGGATGGGCCAGCCCCGCGTACGTGCCGCGCAGCTCCTCGGGAACACCCGGATGGCGCATCGTGAACCCGCGCACGTGCAGCTCGTAGATCACCGAATCGGCCCACGGGGTCTTCGGCCGGACGTCGTCCGCCCAGTCGTCGTCATCGTGGACGACCACCCCCTTGGGGACGAACGGCGCCGAGTCCCGGTCGTCGCGCACCGTGTCCGCGATGTACTGCTGCGGCCAGTCGCGGACGTGCCCGTACACCTCCGGCGGCAGCGTGAAGTCCCCGTCGACGGCCCGGGCGTACGGGTCCAGCAGCAGCTTGGCCGGATTGAAGCGGGCCCCCGTCCAGGGGTCCCAGCGGCCGTGCACCCGGAACCCGTACCGCTGCCCCGGGCGCACCCCCGGCAGGAAGCCGTGCCAGATCTCGTGCGTCAGCTCGGTCAGCGCACACCGGGTCTCGGCGCCCTCCGCGTCGAACAGGCACACCTCCACCGACTCCGCGCCCTGCGCCCACAACGCGAAGTTGGTGCCGGCCGTCCCGTCCGGGCCGGTGCGGAAGCGCGCCCCCAGGGGGTGCGAGGACCCGGGCCACACCGGGGGCCCCGGGCGCGTGACGGCCCGTAAGGCCGGCTCCCGACCCTGTGGCACCGGCCCGCTCCACTGGCCGTTGACGTGCGGGGCGGGCGACTCCACTGAGGTCACTGACTCCATGGCGGCGGTATCCACCGCCTCTTGCTCGGCTGCGCTCGACACTGCCCGCCTCCACGGCTCCTGGGTACCGGCAGGGGAAGGCACGTGCGGCCCCGGCGTCCCTGCCGGAGCCAGCCCCCGTCTGGTCCTTCCCACTGTTCTGCCCGGAGAGATCTGCCCGGAACGTGGCCCGCGCTCACGTTTCCCCCGGAGGGCCCCGGTCGTTGGAGGGATCGTGACACTTCTGACGAGGCGGGCGGCGGCTGGCTTGGCCGCCGTGGCGGTATGGGCGGGCCTGCTGGGCGGCCTGGCCGGATGCACCGCGAGCGGCGGTTCCCCCGTCGAGATCCAGCTTCCCGGCAAGCCCCGGTCGCCCGACGAGGCCATCCGCATCACCCCCGAGGACAACGCCAAGGGGGTCCCGGCCGAGGGCCCGCTGACCGTCAGAGTGCCCGAGGGCCGCCTCGAGCGGGTCGTGGTGACCAAGGTCGAGGACGCCCAGGAGGAGCGCGTGCCAGGCTCCATCGCCCCCGACGGCCTCAGCTGGAGCCCCGACACCGAGGGCGGCCGGCTCGCGCTCGCCGCCAAGTACACCGTGGACGCGGTCGCCCTCGACGGCCACAACCGCCGCCAGGCCCGGCACACCACCTTCACCACCTACGTCCCCGAGGAACGGTTCATCGGCTACTTCAAACCCGAGAACCGCTCCACCGTGGGCACCGGCATGATCGTCTCCTTCAACTTCAACCGCTCGATTGCGAACCGCGCCGACGTCGAGCGGGCCATCACCGTCACCTCCAAGCCCGCGGTGCAGATCGTCGGCCACTGGTTCGGCAAGGAGCGCCTCGACTTCCGGCCCAAGACGTACTGGAAGCCCGGCACCGAGGTCACCGTCACCATGAACCTGCGGGACGTGCAGGGCGCGCCCGGCTCGTACGGCATCCAGGACAAGTCCGTCACCTTCACGGTCGGCCGCTCCCAGGTCTCCCTCGTGGACGCGGAGGCGCACACGATGGAGGTCCGCCGCGACGGGAAGCTGGTCCAGACTCTCCCGATCAGCGCCGGAGCCCCCAAGAACACCACCTACAACGGCAAGATGGTGGTGCTGGAGATGTTCGACGTGACCCGGATGAACGGCCAGACCGTCGGGTTCGGCGGCGAGTACGACATCCCCGACGTGCCGCACGCCATGCGGCTCACCACCTCCGGGACCTTCCTGCACGGGAACTACTGGGCCAGCCCCGACACCTTCGGCTCCTCCAACACCAGCCACGGCTGCGTGGGACTGCGCGACGACAAGGGCGGCGGCTCGGACACCCCGGCCGGCTGGTTCTTCGACCGGACCCTGGTCGGAGACGTGGTGGAGGTCGTGAACTCGCAGGACAAGACGGTCGCCCCGAACAACGGGCTGGGCGGCTGGAACATGTCCTGGGCGGACTGGGTCGCGGGCTCCGCCATCACCTGACGGCGCACGCCGGGCGCCGGCGGGACAAGCTCCGCAGGCGCCCCGGACGCACACCAGTCGAGTGATTGTCACACCGCAATGTCGCGGCCCGCGTGTGTCCTTCCGTCCGACACCCCTGATCCTGCGCTCAGCTTGCCCCAGCCGAGCGGCGCGGCAGCGCCAGGAGACGGACGGAGCGTCATGTCAGCAAGGAACTGGACCCTCGGGCTCGCGGTCGGAGCCGTTCTGGCCGCCGGGTCCTCCACGGCCCTCGCGGCGGCCCCGGCGGCCGACCGGCCGGTGCGGGAACACGCGGCACCGGTACGGGCCGCCCTGCGCGCCCCGCTGCCGGACGGCCTCGGTCCCTGCGTCCCGGGCCGGTGCCCCGACCCGTTCCCCCCGGTCGACGTCGGCACCACGGCCAAGGGGTACGACGACGCCGTGAACGTCTTCGTCGGCGGGGACTTCCGGGTCCGCGCACGCGCCGCCGAGGCCGAGGGCAAGGTCGTCGTCCTCGGCAGCTTCGACCAGGACAAGGACGCCCAGGCCGGCCAGGCCTACAACATCGGCATCGTCGGCGCGGGCTCCCTGGTGCAGCCCCCGCCCGGCTCGGACTTCCTCGCGACCGGTGCGAACGTCCGGATCGCCGCAGGCGAGCGGCTGATCTCCGACGGCGGCGTGGTCCGGTACGCAGGCACCGCACCCGGCCCCGGCCGGGTCACCGGCCCGCTGGTCCAGGACACGACCGCCGTGTCCAAGTACGAGGGCCTGCGCGACCGGCTCACCGCCGCCAGCAAGTGCTACGCGCGGGTCGGCGGGCAGCTCCGCACGGCCACCGGCACGGCCGTCAACGCCTCCGGGACCACGGTCTTCACCGGGGACGGCGTCTCCGGGCTCCAGATCTTCAACGTCGACTTCGACATGGTGTCCGGCGGAGGCGGCGGCGGAGCGGGCGGGGCCGTCGGGATCCGCTTCGACCGCATTCCGGCGGACGCCACCGTCCTCGTCAACGTCCTCGGCACCGACCGCACCATCAGCACCTACAGCGGCGCCATCGACGACGCCCACAGTCCCTGGAACGCGCTGCGGACCCGGCTGCTGTGGAACTTCCCGGACGCGACGACCCTGCACCTCCGGGGCAGCGGCCAGTTCCAGGGCGCCGTCCTGGTCGGCGAGCAGGCCTCGCAGACCACGGTCACCCTGCCCGGCATGAACGGCCGCTTCTTCACCACCGGCACGCTCACGCACACCAGCGTCGACGGCCTCGGCGGGGGCCAGGAGTTCCACGCGTACCCCTTCGACGGCGATCTGCCCGACTGCGCCGTGACCCCGCCCGTACCCGTCACCGGATCGGTCTCCGTCCTCAAGCGGGACGAGACGGGCAAGCCGCTGGCCGGCGCGCACTTCGAGCTGTGGCGCGAGACCAACGGTGTGCGCGGCGCCCAGTTCACGGGCGAGGCCGACACCAAGGTCGCCGACTGCGTCACCCCCGCCGACGGCATCTGCGCGCGGGAGTCGGAACTCGGCACGTACTACTGGCGCGAGACGGCGGCCCCCGACGGGTACGTGCTGCCCGAGCAGCGCGTCTTCCCGCTGACGCTGACCGCCGAGAACGCCACGGCCGGCACGCGGTACGTGGTGGACAACGTGAAGGTGCCGCCGCCGGCGCCCACCGGCAAGGTCGCCGTCCACAAGGTCGACGCCAACGGCACCACCCCGCTCGCGCGGGCCACGTTCCAGCTGTGGCGCGAGACCAACGGCCGTACGGGCCTCCAGACGGACGGCGCCGGCGGCTCCCCGGACACGCTCGTCGAGAACACCTGCGTCACCGGGGCCGACGGCCGGTGCGAGCGCGTGGTCGAGCCCGGTACCTACCACTGGCGCGAGACCGTCGCCCCCGAGGGCTACGAGCTGCCCGCGCAGCCGGTGACCACCGTGGTCCTCACCGAGGCGGACGTCACCGCCGGGGTCACGGCGACCGTCGTCAACGGCAAGGAGTACCGCGGGGTGCTGGAGGTCCTGAAGAAGGACGCCAAGACCAAGCGGCCGCTGCGCGGCGCCGTGTTCGAGGTCTGGAAGGAGGCCAACGGGACCGCGGGCCTGCAGACGGCGGGCATCAACGCCGACGTCCTGGCCAAGGCGGGCTGCGCCACGGACGGAGCGGGCGTCTGCACCTTCGGGGACCTGGAGGCGGGCGCGTACTACCTGCGCGAGACGGACGTGCCCGAGGGCTACGTGCTGCCGGACGACCGGGTGACCGGTCCGCTGCGGCTCGACGGGGGGACCCCCGGCCACAAGCTGGTGGTGACGGTGGACAACCGGCGCGACGACCACGGCAAGGGCAAGGACGACGGCGGCAAGGGCAAGGGCGGCGGCAAGGGCGCCGGCCGCGGCTGATCCGCCCCCGCCCGTGCGCCGGTGAGGTGACGCGCTCACCCCACCGGCGCACCCGCGCGGGCCCCCCGGCTCCGGTCCGGGTTAGCTGGGCCCCGGCGGCCCGGCCGGCGGGCCGGAGGAGGCCCGTATGACCGCAGGCGCAGCACTGCGCGTACCCGCGGCACGAGGCGCGGCCGCGGCCGTCCTGGCCCTCGCCGTACTCGCCCTCACCGCGCCGGTCCCGGCGGCCGCCCGCGGGGCGGGGGCGGGGGCCCCCGAGCCCGCCTGTACGGCCGGCACCGGGCCCTACCAGCGCGAGCTCGAGGCCCACCTCGGGCGCCCCGTCGACGGGACGCAGTCCCCGGCCGACTGCGCGGCCGTCCGCGCCTTCCAGAGCGCCAACGGCATCACCCCCGCCGACGGTTACCCCGGGCTCGCCACCTACCGCACGATGGTCGCCGTGGCCGCCCGGGCCCACCCCAACGCCGACGGCGCCTGCCCCGTCAGCACGGGCCGGGTGACCTGCGTGGACCTCGACCGGCAGCTGCTGTGGGTGCAGCGGGGCAGCGGCGTGGTCTTCCCGCCCGTGCCCATCCGCACCGGCCGCGACGACCAGGAGACCCGCCGGGGCCGGCACGAGATCTACTGGCGCAGCAAGGACCACAAGTCCACCCTGTACGACAACGCCCCCATGCCGTACGCCCAGTTCTTCGACGGGGGCCAGGCCCTGCACGGCCGCCCCGGCGACCTCTACGCGCACGGCGGCTCGGCCGGCTGCGTCAACCTCTCCGTGCCGGACGCCGAGCGGCTGTGGAACCTGCTGGACGAGGGCGACACCGTCTACGTCTGGGGCACCAAACCCGGTACGGAGGACTGACGCCCCCGTTCCCCGCCCCGCTTGGGACGGAACGGTGACAAGACCGTTTCTCTTCGTGATCCCCCCGTGTGATTTCCTGTCGACATGCGCGCGACAGTCCGCGCGCGGGGGACATGGGGAGAAGAAGAGTGAACCTGCAGCCGATACGCGGCCGCGCCCGCCGCACCGGCCTGCCGGCCCTCCTGCTCGGAGCGGCACTGCTGCTCACCAGCGCGTGCAGCGGAGGCGGCAACTCGGGTGGGGGAGGCGGCGACGACAGCGGCGCCGGCGGAGGTGGCAAGACCGGCACCGAGGCGTCCAAGGCGGTCGTCAGCGTCAAGCCGGACGACGGCGCCAAGGAGGTCGCCACCAGCGGCATCCTGAAGATATCCACCACCGGCGGCAAGCTCACCACGGTGACCGTCGCCGACACCAAGGGCAACGCCGTCGAGGGCAAGCTCGCCGCGGACGCCGCGAGCTGGGAGCCCGCCCGCAACCTGGCCGCCGCCACCGAGTACAAGGTGCACGCCGTCGCCAAGGACGAGGCCGGCCGCGAGTCCGCCAAGGACACCACCTTCACGACCCTGACCCCGACGAACACCTTCGTCGGCCACTACACGCCCGAGGACGGCGAGACCGTCGGCGTGGGCATGCCGGTGTCGTTCAACTTCACCCGCGGCATCACCAACACCGAGGCCGTCGAGAAGGCCATCACCGTGACGGCCGAGCCGTCCGTCCCGGTCGAGGGCCACTGGTTCGGCAACGACCGCCTCGACTTCCGCCCCGAGAAGTACTGGGCCGCCGGTACCAAGGTCACCGTGAAGATCGCCCTCGACGGGGTCGAAGGCCGCCCCGGCGTCTACGGCAAGCAGACCCGTACGGTCACCTTCACCATCGGCCGCTCGCAGGTCTCCACGGTCGACGCGAGCGAGCACACGATGCAGGTCGTCCGTGACGGCCAGGTGCTCAAGGACCTCCCGATCACCGCGGGCGCCCCGTCGACGACCACCTACAACGGGCAGATGGTCATCAGCGAGAAGTACAAGGTGACCCGGATGAACGGCGCGACCGTCGGATTCGGCGGCGAGTACGACATCTCGGACGTTCCGCACGCCATGCGCCTGTCGCAGTCGGGCACCTTCGTCCACGGCAACTACTGGGCGTCCGCGAGCACGTTCGGCTCCGAGAACGTCAGCCACGGCTGCGTGGGCCTCAAGGACGTCCGCGGTGCGGGCGACGGCAAGCAGCCCGCCGCGTGGTTCTTCGACGAGTCCCTGATCGGCGACGTCGTCATCGTGAAGAACTCCAAGGACAAGCAGATCGCCCCGGACAACGGCCTCAACGGCTGGAACATGGACTGGGCGGAGTGGATCAAGTAGTCCTCCCCCGCGCGTAGTCGAGTGGCCCGGTGCTGTGACCCACGGCACCGGGCCACTTGTCGTTAACCGCCGCTAACCTTTCGCGTATGACCCTCTCTCTCGAAGTCTCCGAAGGCGTCGGCACCCTCCGCCTGGACCGCCCGCCCATGAACGCCCTGGACATCGCCACCCAGGACCGGCTGCGCGAGCTCGCGGTGGAGGCCACCGACCGGGCCGACGTGCGCGCGGTGATCATCTACGGCGGCGAGAAGGTGTTCGCGGCCGGCGCGGACATCAAGGAGATGCAGACGATGGACCACGCGGCGATGGTCGCCCGGTCCCGCGCGCTCCAGGACGCGTTCACCGCCGTCGCGCGGATCCCCAAGCCGGTCGTGGCCGCCGTCACCGGCTACGCCCTCGGCGGCGGTTGCGAGCTCGCGCTCTGCGCCGACTACCGGATCGCCGCCGACAACGCGAAGCTCGGCCAGCCCGAGATCCTGCTGGGCCTGATCCCGGGGGCCGGAGGCACCCAGCGGCTCTCCCGGCTGATCGGCCCGTCCAAGGCCAAGGACCTCATCTTCACCGGCCGCATGGTCAAGGCCGACGAGGCGCTCGCCCTCGGCCTCGTGGACCGGGTCGTGCCCGCCGCCGAGGTGTACGAGCAGGCCCACGCCTGGGCCGCCAAGCTGGCCCAGGGCCCGGCGATCGCGCTGCGCGCCGCGAAGGAGTGCGTGGACGCGGGCCTGGAGGCGGACATCGACACGGGTCTGACCATCGAACGCAACTGGTTCGCGGGCCTGTTCGCCACGGAGGACCGCGAGCGCGGCATGCGCAGCTTCGTCGAGGAAGGCCCGGGCAAGGCGAAGTTCGTCTAGCCGGAAAGCCGTTGGTCCTCCCTAGGGGTGGATTAGCCAGGCCTTAAGGCAGCCTTAAGGGGTCGGGGAGATCCACTCCCGGTGATCTTCCGGGAGCAGCGGGTCACCGCAGATCAGGGTGGTCCCACAGCTCTCCGGTTGCCCCGCGCATATGACGGAACGCCCCCTTGGAATCCATGATTCCGGGGGGTGTTTTCCTGCGGAACGGCCCGGGCGGGCACATCGGCCGTCCATGATGGGTTCATGGCGGGCCTGGAGGGTGTGGAACAGCCGCGGCAGCGCAGCAGCGCTTCCGCCGTACGGCTCACGGCGGCTCTTGAGGACGAACAGGGCCTCAAGGCACTGGAGTTGTACGGTAATCCTGCTGAGGCGGAAGTGAACCTGCCGTCCATGCCGGAGTCGGCGCGTGAGGCCCGCCGGCTCGCCCAGTACGTGGTGATCCGCTTCTGGGGGTTCTCCCCGCAGGTGGCCGAGCACACCGTCCTGCTGGTCTCCGAGCTCGTCGGCAACGCGGTGCGGCACACCGGTGCCCGGTCGTTCGGCTTACGGATGCACCGCAGGCGCGGCTGGATCCGGGTCGAGGTGCGCGACCCCTCGCGCGGGCTGCCCTGCCTGATGCCGGTGCACGAGCTGGACACCACCGGGCGGGGGCTCTTCCTCGTCGACAAGCTCTCCGACCGCTGGGGCGCCGACCTGCTGCCGCGCGGCAAGATCACCTGGTTCGAGATGAGGGTCGCGGACCGCTGACGGCGGACCGATCCGTGTGGGGCGTCATCCGCGGCCGTCCGCCCCGCCCCGGAATGCCTGAAGCCCCCGGTCGCCGTGATGGGGCTTCGTGGGGGCTTCATGGGTGCGCCGAGGATCGAATGGGGTGTGATCCTCGGCGTGGCGACTTCGCTCGGGTCAATGGGGAAGCCGTGATTCCGACTATGGCAGACGGGCGACCAAACGCCAAAAGTCCCAACCTGGACATAAGTGTGCAAATAATCAGAGTTTCGGGATAAATCCTAGGTGAGGTGGGCCACTCACCTCGCAATCGATGAATAACTATCCACCGCTCCGTGTGATTCATTGATCAAATACCGGACACTCCCTCGTCCGGGTGCACCCCGACGAAGGTCCCGAAATGGGTCAATCGTTATCTTCTGCGGCATCCACCCCTTAAATGGGCAGGTGCTCTGCTACCCGGACCGCCGATCCGCCCTCCGCGCCGGGGCCGCGGCCGCCGTCGGCGCCCTCACCGCCGCCTGCGGCACGGACGCCCGTACGCCCGACGGCCCGCCGGCCGAGGCGGCCTCGGCGAAACCCGCCCCCGTCCGGGCCGCGGCCGCGCCGCGCCGGTTCCCCGGCCAGCCCGTCGAGATCGCGCACGGTCCGCGGGACCGCCCCCGGGTCGCCCTCACCTTCCACGGCAACGGCGATCCCTCCATCGCCCGGGCCGTGCTGGCCGAGGCCGAAAGGGCGGGCGCGCGGGTCACCGTACTGGCGATCGGCAGCTGGCTCGACGCCCACCCGGACATGGCCCGCCGGATCCTTGACGGCGGCCACGAGCTCGGCAACCACACCCAGCGCCACCTCGCGATCAACGACATGCCCGAGGCGGAGGCCTACGCCGAGATCACCGGCTGCGCCCAGCGGCTGAAGCGGCTCACCGGCTCCATCGGCACCTGGTTCCGGCCCTCCCAGACCCAGTACGCCACCCCGCTCGTCAAGGAGCTGGCCCGGCGGGCGGGCTACCCGCACGTCCTCTCGTACGACGTGGACTCACTCGACTTCACCTCGCCCGGCGCCGCGGCCGTCATCCGCACCGTCACCGGGACGATCCACGGCGGATCGGTGGTGAGCCTGCACTTCGGCTACGCGGACACGGTCGACGCGATGCCGCCCCTCCTCGAAGAACTCGCGCGCCGCAAGCTGCGCGCGGTGACCACCACGGAGCTGCTGACCTCATGACGACCACCCGCCTTCCCCGGAAGGCCACCGTGCTGCTGGCCGGTCTGGTCCTCGCCGCCCTGGCCGGCTGCGGATCGGCAGACAAGGAGCCCGCCGGGGCGCTCGGCTCCGCGGCCCCGGCCCGGCAGCCCGCGCCCGTCAAGGCCGTCCCGGCCGTACCGCCCGGCCTGGCCGGCATGCCGCCGCTCCTCGACCCGAAGGACGTGTACGCGGCCGACCGGCCGAACAACCTCTCGCCGCTGGTCAAGGACTTCCCGTCGCGGGTCTACGTACCGAACACCACCTCCAACACGGTGTCCGTCATCGACCCGAAGACCTACAAGGTCATCGACACCATCCCGGTCGGGATCCAGCCCCAGCACGTGGTCCCCTCCTGGGACATGAAGACCCTGTGGGTCAACAACAACCGCGGCCACACGCTCACCCCGATCAACCCGGCCACGGGCGAGGCGGGCGAGCCGGTCGAGGTGCACGACCCGTACAACCTGTACTTCACGCCGAACGGCAAGTACGCCATCGTGATGGCCTCCATGGACCGCGAGCTGGTCTTCCGTGATCCGCACACGATGAACCGGGTGAAGACGGTCCCGGTGACCTGCTTCGGGGTCAACCACGCCGACTTCTCCTCCGACGGCCGGTACTTCATCGTGAGCTGCGAGTTCTCCGGCGAGCTGCTCAAGGTCGACACCGAGAGGATGGAGGTCGTCGGCCAGCAGAAGCTGCCCTTCGAGGGCGCGATGCCGCAGGACGTCAAGGTCTCCCCGGACGGGAAGACCTTCTACGTCGCCGACATGATGGCGGACGGCATGTGGGTGCTCAGCGGGGACAAGTTCGACATCCCCAAGCTGCTGCCCACCGGCAAGGGCACGCACGGTCTCTACGTGAGCCGCGACTCCAGGGAGATGTACGTCTCCAACCGGGGCGAGGGCAGCATCTCCGTCTTCGACTTCAAGCAGAACAAGCTCACGAAGAAGTGGGAGCTCCCGGACGGCGGCAGCCCCGACATGGGCGGCGTCTCCGCGGACGGCAAGGTGCTGTGGCTGTCGGGACGCTACAACTCCGAGGTCTACGCGATCGACACCACGACCGGGCAGCAGCTCGCCAAGATCCCGGTGGGCGGCGGCCCCCACGGCCTGGCCGTCTACCCCCAGCCGGGCCGCTACTCGCTCGGCCACACGGGGATCTTCCGCTAGCCGCGGCCCCCGGACGGAGCAGGGCGGGAGTGCAGCTACCCTTGGCCGGTCAACAAGCACCGAGAAGGGGTGGATCCCAGTGGCTGACATCGAGAGCGCGCGGGCGACGTTCGGCAAGTTCGACGCGGACGGTGACGGCTTCGTCACGGCGGACGAGTACAGCGCGGCCATGAAGGCGATGGGCGACGCGTTCGTCACCGGCTCCGTCGCGGACGCCGTGATCGCCGCCAAGGACGCGAACGGCGACGGCCGCATGAGCTTCGACGAGTTCTGGGCCGCCCTGAACAAGTAGAGCCAGCCCTTGCGAGCCCCCGCACCGCCCCCTGCCGGGCGGCGCGGGGGCTTCGCACTGCCCGCGCGGCCCCGGCGGATCAGGTCATGTCCTCGACCTCGGCCAGGGCCTCCTCCAGCCAGCGCAGCCAGAACGTCTCCAGGCCGGTGCCGCCGTGCAGCACGAGCCGGCGCAGCCGGTCCTCGTCGGAGTCCCGCCCCGGCGGGAAGTCCCGCTCCTCGATCGCCTCGTAGACCGCCAGCTGGCGCCGGTGCAGCTCCAGATGGCGCCGCAGCTCGGCGGCCAGCCCGTGCGGCCCGACCACGGCCGCGGCCCGGATCCGCAGCAGCAGCGGATCCCGGATGGCCTTCGGGTCCTGGCTCTCGCCGACCCACCGTGCGAGCTCCGCGCTGCCCGCGTCCAGCACCTCGTACTGCTTCTTCCGGCCCCGTACGGGCACCTCGCCGGGCAGCGCCCGGATCAGCCCGGCCTCCTCCAGCCGGCCGAGCTCGCGGTAGATCTGCTGGTGCGTCGCCGACCAGAAGTACCCGATCGACCGGTCGAACCGCCGCGTCAGCTCCAGCCCCGACGAGGGCTTCTCCATCAGGGCGGTGAGGATGGCGTGCGGCAGCGACATGCCGCCATCCTAGGGATGCGCGCGCCCGCGGACCGCGATCGCGTTCCCTACTGCCAGGCGGCCAGGGCCTGCGGGGTCTTCGGACCCGGGGCGTGCGGGTCCAGGAGCGCGTGGGCCCGCAGGAAGGACGTCACCGCCGGGGACCAGGCCTGGCGCAGGCCCGCCGTGGCCAGGAGCCGCGGATCCGAGAGGAGGGTCTGCGCCGGGCCCGTACGGATGCCCGACGGGGTCAGCACCGCCGCGTCGTCGGCCCAGCGGACCGCCAGGTCCACGTCGTGCGTGGCCATCACCACCGTGGTGCCGGCCGCCCGCAGCCGGGCCAGGACGTCCAGCAGGCGCTCCTGTCCGTCCGGGTCCAGGCCCGCCGTCGGCTCGTCCAGGATCAGCACCCGCGGAGCCATGGCCACCGCCCCCGCGATCGCCGCGCGCTTGCGCTGGCCGTACGAGAGCAGGTGCGTGGGGCGGTCCCGCAGGGCCGTGATGTCCAGCGCGGCGAGCGCCGAGTCCACCCGGGCGCGCACCTCGGCCGCAGCCAGCCCCAGGTTCAGCGGCCCGAAGGACACGTCCTGCTCCACCGAGGCCGCGAACAGCTGGTCGTCCGGGTCCTGGACCACCAGCTGCACGGCCGTGCGCAGCCGGGTCAGCCCGGCCCGGTCGTACGACACCGCCGCGCCGTCGAGGCGCAGCGCGCCCGTGCCGGGCCGCAGGCCCCCGCTCAGCAGCCGCATCAGCGTGGTCTTCCCGCTGCCGTTGCGGCCGAGCAGGACCAGCGCCCGGCCCTCCGCGATGGCGAAGTCCACGCCGGACAGGACCGCGGGGCCGTCCTCGTACGCGTAGCCGGCGCCGGCCAGTTCCACCAACGGGTTCACAGGTACAGCCCCTTCAGGGTGAGGGTCAGGGTGATCAGGGCCGCCAGCAGGGCCCCGGACGCGGCCAGGAACCGCCAGGACAGGGCCGCCTCCGGTACGAGGACCCGCAGCGCGCCGTCGTAGCCGCGCCCGGCCAGCCCCTCCTGGAGCCGCGCCGCGCGGTCGAAGGCCCGTACGAAGGAGGTGGCGGCGAGCCCGGCCAGCGAACGCCACGCCGCGGCCCGCCCGGACGTGCCCAGGCGGGCCGCCTGGGCGCGCCGGACCCGGGCCGTGGAGTCGAGCAGCAGGAAGCCGATGCGGTACATGACCAGGGCCACGTCCACCACCGGCGCCGGGACCCCGGCCCGGACCAGCCGGGGCAGGACGTCCGAGACGGGCGTGGTGAAGGCGAACAGCAGCACGCCGAGGGAGGCCGCGGAGGTCCGCAGGAGCAGCTCCGCGGCGTGCCGGGGGCCGTCGGGCGCGAGCGAGACGAACCCGGCCGGGCCGCCGACGGCGACCAGCAGCGGCAGCGCGCCGGTGAAGCAGAAGCCCAGCGGGATCCGGAAGGCCCGCCACAGCTGCCGCCCGGCCACGCCGGCCGGACCGAGCAGCACGGCGAGGGTGGCGGCGGCGACCAGCGGCCCGCCGGGCCAGGGCGGCAGGCACACGGCGGTGACCGTCAGCCCGAGCCCCAGCAGGGCCTTCTCCAGCGGATGCCGGCGCCGCCACCGGCTGCCGTGCGCCGCCACGTCGATCGGCAGCACCGCCTACGACTCCGCGGCGGCCGTGCCGGGCGCCCCGGAGCCGTCCGGAGCACCCGCGGCGGCGGCGAGGGCGGCGCCCTGGCGGCGGCCCTTGCGGACGCCGAAGTAGTACGCGAGCACGCCCGCGCCCAAGGCCGCCTGGAGGGCGAACAGGGCCGACTCCACCTCCCCGGAGGGGGGTTCGTACAGCGGCGAGAACCAGGGCTCGTAGTCCGGCTTCAGCTCGGTGATGGCCGTCTCCGCCTGCGCGTCGGCGCCCGTGAACGGCTCCTCCTTGCCCTCGCCCATCCCGAGCGCGATCGGCAGCACGGCCAGCGCCGCCACCAGGAGCAGCAGCAGGCCGTTGATCTTCGTGTTCCGGCTCATGCCCATCAGACCGCCGCCTTCCGCTCGCCCTGCACGCCGCGCCCGCTCAGCTTCGCCACGCCCAGCCGGACCAGGTCCGACCTGCTCGACTGCATCAGCAGCCGCATCACGAGCACCGTCAGCAGCCCCTCGCTCACCGCGAGCGGGATCTGGGTCACGGCGAAGATGCCCCCGAACTTCGCGAGCGCGCCGAGGAACCCGGTTCCCGGGTCCGGGAAGGCCAGCGCCAGCTGTACGGAGGTCACGCAGTAGGTGACCAGGTCGGCGAAGAAGGCGCCGAAGAAGACGGTCACCATCAGCGGGACGCCGAAGCGCTTGAGCAGCAGGTAGACCCCGTACCCCGCCCACGGCCCGGCGATCGCCATCGAGAAGACGTTCGCGCCGAGGGTGGTCAGGCCGCCGTGCGCCAGCAGCAGCGCCTGGAAGAGCAGGGTGATCGTGCCGAGCACCGCCATGATCGGCGGCCGGAACAGGATCGCCCCGAGTCCGGTCCCCGTGGGGTGCGAGCAACTGCCCGTCACGGACGGGATCTTCAGCGCGGACAGGACGAAGGTGAATGCTCCGGACGCCCCGAGCAGCAGCGTGCTCTCCGGGTTCGCCTTCACCTCGCGGGTGAGGGCGCGGACGCCGTGGACGACGAACGGAGCGGACGCGGCGCCCCAGGCGACCGCGTGCAATGGGGGCAGGAACCCCTCGGCTATGTGCATGTGTGGGGAGACCTCTCCAGCACCTCGTGGATGGACAACGCGCCCCGGCCGGTCTCCTGGCTCACGGGTGCTGATGCCCTGGCCCCGCCTTCCCGGGCGGTGCGGAACATCCCGCGCCGCCCAGTGGCCTCCCGAAGGAATGGAGCCGGACTTCCCGTTCACAGTGGCGAGGGCCGCACCGGTTTCCCACCGGTTTCCCGAACACCAAGGCCAGCTGACCCTAGTCGGAGGGACGGACCTGTACCAACCCGGCCCGAACGCCCGGACGCCCGAACGGCTGCGGTCCGCTGGCGGCCCCGGCCGCCGCCGCGCAGGCTGGCGGCGTGCCCGCCGACTTCGACTACTCCGACCTGACCGCCGTCTACGTCAACTGCACCCTCAAGCGCTCGCCCGAGACCAGCAACACCGAGGGCCTGATCGACCGCAGCCGCGCCGTCATGGCGGCGGCCGGCGCCCGGACCTCGCTCATCCGCGCCGTCGACCACGACATCGCCACCGGTGTCTGGCCCGACATGACCGAGCACGGCTGGGAAAGCGACCAGTGGCCCGTCCTCTACAGCCAGATCATGGACGCCGACATCCTCGTACTGTGCGGCCCGATCTGGCTCGGCGACAACAGCTCCGTGATGAAGCAGGTCATCGAGCGGCTCTACGCCTGCTCCTCGATCCTGAACGAGCGGGGCCAGTACGCCTATTACGGCCGCGTCGGCGGAGCGCTCATCACCGGCAACGAGGACGGCGTGAAGCACTGCGCGATGAACGTCCTCTACAGCCTCCAGCACCTCGGCTACGCGATCCCGCCGCAGGCCGACGCCGGCTGGATCGGCGAGGCCGGGCCGGGTCCCTCGTACCTCGACCCCGGCTCGGGCGGCCCCGAGAACGACTTCACCAACCGGAACACCACCTTCATGTCCTGGAACCTCATGCACCTGGCCGCCCTGCTCAAGCGCGGGGGCGGCATCCCGGCGCACGGCAACCAGCGCTCGGAGTGGGACGCCGGCTGCCGCTTCGACTTCCCGAACCCCGACTACCGCTGAGCGGTGTCCGGCCGGGCCGGGGGGGGGGGGGGCCCGCGGGCCCCCCCCCCCCCCCCCCCCCCAAACCCCCCCCCCCGGGGGGGCCGCCGGCCCCCACACCCGCCCCGGGCCCGGGCCCCGGGCGGGTGGGGGGGCCGCGGGGGGCGGGGCCCGCCCCCCCCCCCCCCGGCCCGGCGGGGGGGGGGGGGGGGGGGGGGGGGGGGGGGGGCCCGGGCGCCCCCCCCCCCCCCGCCGCTCCTCAACGGCACACGTTGCGGTGCACGACGTCCAGCACGAAGCGCTCGGGCCCGTGCAGCGTGAAGGAGCGGAAGGAGGGCTTGCCGTCGAAGGCGGCGCCGAAGGTCACGTACCCCTCGAAGTCGCCGGTCAGGGCGAGCCCCTTCAGCCGCGGCAGACGGATCTTGACCAGCTCCGGTCCGCGGTACGTGCCGTTGCCCGCGCGGTCGTGCGCCGCGGCGGGATGCAGCCGGATCTGGAGGAAGTGCTTCCCGGCCAGCGGAACGGGTGCGCCGGACCCGTCGTGGACCAGTCGCGGGACGCGGGTGACGGTGGCCTGGGGGACGTGTCCCCGCAGGTCGATGACGATGCGGTCGTACGTGCAGTGCCCGCCCCAGCGGGCGTTCACGACGAGCGGCGCGGGCCGGACGGCGGCCGAGGCCGGCGCGGCGAGGGTGATCCCGGCGGTGAGCAGCGCACCCGTGGCGAGGGCCAAGAGCCGCCGGCGGCGGAGATGGTTCATGACGTCCCCCTGATTCTTCAGAGGCGGGGACCGGTGTCACTGCTGAGGACACTCCCCGGCGGGCTCATGGTTGCACCCAGACCGCATCAAAACAAAAGAAACAATCCCAAAAAGGACCCTATCGGGGCAGGAGGGTGCTCAGCTCGGCGTCGAGGTCGTAGTGCCGGCGCTCCTCGCCCCGCGGCACCAGGGTGACCAGCCGCCTGCACAGCACCCGTACGTCCTTCGCACGGGCGGACACTACGCAGCTCTGCGCGCCGTTGGTGAAGGCGAGGAAGACCCGCGGCTCACCGCCCCGCCACCGCGGCCACACCCGGATGTCCCCCTCGCCCGTCGCGCAGGTCTCCCCGTCGAGCAGCAGGTCGCGGGAGAACACCCAGCGCGCCAGGTGCATCCCGGCGCCCCGGAAGTCGAGCGCCAGCTCGTAGGGCCGGTCCCGGCGGTACGTGAAGGCCCCGAACACCGGCACGGGCTCGGGCGAAGCCTCCAGCCGGAGCGGGAGGACGCGGTGCTCGATGCCGTCCATGCGCTGGCCTCTCTGTCGTGTCCCGGCCGGGGCGCTCGCGGCCCCTTCGGGCAAGCTAGCCCACCGCCCGGCCGCCCCCGCGGGCCGAAGGTCCCGACCCCGGGGGCCGCTGGGCCCCTCTTCTCACAGGAAAGGCGGCGGGAACGCGAAGGGCCCGCCCTCCGGGGGAAGGGCGGGCCGCCGCGTCACCGGTCCGTCACGGGACGGGGTGGAAGACGAGCGAGCCGTTGGACTGCCCGATCGCGGTGGAGCCGGCGCCGTTGGCCTGGGCGCCGTTGCCCTGGTTGGACGCCCCGGAGCCCGTGGCGACCTGCTGGGTGGTGGAGGAGTTGCCGAGGTTGGCGCCGGCCACCCCGCTGCCGAGGATCTCGCCGACGGCGGCGTTGGACGAGACGCCCGCACCGGCCCCGTTGTCGGCCCGGGCCGTGCCCGCGAAGAGCGCGACGGCGAAGGGGAGCGCTGCGACGGCCGCCAGGGCGCGGATGCTGCGGTTGCTTGCCATGAAGAAGTCCTCCCGAACACGAAAGGCCGCGGTCGAAGGCGGCCGGCCGGCCGCCGGGGGTGTGGCCGCGACGTCACGTGATCACCATGGCGCATGTGATCACCGGGAAACCAGGGCGGAGCGGAGGGTTCGCCCTCACGCGTGATCAACTCGACCCAAACCTCAATTGGCCTGCGGATTCACCGTGTTGTGGAACGCGGAGGGGCCCGGCGCACCGCGCCGGGCCCCTCCTTCGTCACGCGCTGCGGATCAGCATTCGATGACGTTGACCGCCAGGCCGCCGCGGGCGGTCTCCTTGTACTTGATCTTCATGTCGGCGCCCGTCTCCTTCATGGTCTTGATGACCTTGTCGAGGGAGACCTTGTGGGTGCCGTCGCCGCGCATGGCCATCTTGGCCGCGGTGACGGCCTTGACCGCCGCCATGCCGTTGCGCTCGATGCACGGGATCTGGACCAGGCCGCCCACCGGGTCGCAGGTCAGGCCCAGGTTGTGCTCCATGCCGATCTCGGCCGCGTTCTCCACCTGCTCCGGGGTGCCGCCCAGCACCTCGGCGAGGGCGCCCGCCGCCATCGAGCAGGCCGAGCCGACCTCGCCCTGGCAGCCGACCTCGGCGCCGGAGATCGAGGCGTTCTCCTTGAACAGCAGGCCGATCGCGCCGGCCGCCAGCAGGAAGCGGACCACGCCCTCCTCGTCGGCGCCGGGCACGAAGTTCACGTAGTAGTGCAGGACCGCGGGGATGATGCCCGCGGCGCCGTTCGTCGGGGCGGTGACCACCCGGCCGCCGGCCGCGTTCTCCTCGTTCACGGCCATCGCGTAGAGGGTGATCCACTCCATCGACAGCGCCAGCGGGTCGCCCTCGGTGCGCAGCTTGCGGGCGGTGTTCGCGGCCCGGCGCCGGACCTTCAGGCCGCCCGGCAGGATGCCCTCGCGGGACATGCCGCGCGCGACGCACGCCTGCATGACCCGCCAGATCTCCAGCAGGCCCTCGCGGATCTCCTCCTCGGTGCGCCAGGCCTTCTCGTTCTCCAGCATCATCGCGGAGATCGACAGACCGCTTTCGCGGGCCATGCGCAGCAGCTCGTCGCCGCTGCGGAACGGGTACTTCAGCACCGTGTCGTCGAGCTTGATCCGGTCCTCGCCGACCGCGTCCTCGTCGACCACGAAACCGCCGCCGACCGAGTAGTACGTCTTCTCCAGCAGCGGCGCGCCCGCGGCGTCGTACGCGAAGAGCGTCATGCCGTTCGCGTGGTACGGCAGGGACCGGCGGCGGTGCAGGATCAGCTGGCTCGGCTCGTCGAAGGCGATCTCGTGCGCCTCCCCTATCTCGGTGCCGAGCAGCCGCAGGCGGCCCGTCCTGCGGATGCGCTCCACCTCGTCGTCGGCGGTCTCCACGTTCACCGAGCGGGGGGAGTGCCCCTCGAGGCCCAGCAGCACCGCCTTGGGCGTGCCGTGGCCGTGGCCGGTGGCGCCGAGGGACCCGTACAGCTCCGCCCGGACCGCCGCGGTCTGGGCGAGCACGCCGTCCTTCTTCAGCCGGGTCACGAACATGCGGGCCGCCCGCATCGGGCCGACCGTGTGGGAGGAGGAGGGGCCGATGCCGATGGAGAAGAGGTCGAACACGGAGATGGCCACGGTGGCGGACTCCCTTGTCTGCTCGTGGGTGGAGGGGCAGGCGGGGTGGATCGTATGAGGGGGGATTGTTCGGATTTTGTCCGACAGTCGAGCTTAACGTGGCGAGGTGAACGTTTCGTCTGCCCGCGATGGTCGCCGGACGGCGCTCGGGTATGGCTCGTGTCACACAGGAAGGGCCCGGCCCTGTGTGACACCAGGCCGGGCCCTCCCAAGCCGTCGCTAGAGCGTCGGGTACAGCGGGAACTTCGCGGCGAGCGCGGAGACGCGCGCCTTGAGGTCCTCGGCGTCGTACGCCGGCTTCAGCGCCTGCGCGATGATCTCGGCGACCTCGGTGAACGCCTCGGCGTCGAAACCGCGGGTGGCCAGCGCCGGCGTGCCGATCCGCAGGCCCGAGGTGACCATCGGAGGCCGCGGGTCGTTCGGGATCGCGTTCCGGTTGACCGTGATGCCGACCTCGTGGAGGCGGTCCTCGGCCTGCTGGCCGTCCAGCTCGGAGTTGCGCAGGTCGACGAGGACCAGGTGCACGTCGGTGCCGCCGGTGAGGACGTCCACGCCCACGGCCTTGACGTCGTCCTGGACCAGGCGGGCGGCGAGGATCTTCGCGCCCTCCAGGGTGCGCTCCTGGCGCTCCTTGAACTCGGGCGAGGCCGCCACCTTGAAGGAGACCGCCTTGGCCGCGATCACGTGCTCCAGCGGGCCGCCCTGCTGACCGGGGAAGACCGCGGAGTTGATCTTCTTGGCCAGTTCCTGCGTCGACAGGATGACACCGCCGCGCGGACCGCCGAGGGTCTTGTGCGTGGTGGTGGTGACGACGTGGGCGTGCGGCACCGGGTTCGGGTGCAGGCCCGCGGCCACCAGGCCGGCGAAGTGCGCCATGTCGACCATCAGGTACGCGCCGACCTCGTCCGCGATGCGGCGGAAGGCGGCGAAGTCCAGCTGGCGCGGGTACGCGGACCAGCCGGCGACGATCAGCTGCGGCTTGGACTCCTTGGCGAGGCGCTCGACCTCGGCCATGTCCACCTCGCCGGTCTCGTCGACGTGGTACGGGACCACGTTGTAGAGCTTGCCGGAAAAGTTGATCTTCATGCCGTGGGTCAGGTGACCGCCGTGGGCCAGGTTCAGGCCCATGATCGTGTCGCCCGGCTTCAGCAGCGCGAACATCGCGGCGGCGTTCGCCTGCGCACCGGAGTGCGGCTGGACGTTCGCGGCCTCGGCGCCGAAGAGCGCCTTGATGCGGTCGATCGCGATCTGCTCGACCACGTCGACGTGCTCGCAGCCGCCGTAGTAGCGGCGGCCCGGGTAACCCTCGGCGTACTTGTTGGTCAGGACCGAACCCTGGGCCTCCATGACGGCGACCGGAGCGAAGTTCTCCGACGCGATCATTTCCAGGGTGGACTGCTGGCGGGCGAGCTCGGCGTCGACGGCGGCGGCGACGTCGGGGTCGAGCTCGTGGAGGGGGGTGTTCAGAACAGACATCAGGATCCCCTGGGGTCGTTACTTACCGGCGGTGAGCTGCGCGTACTCCTCGGCGGAGAGCAGGTCGTCCTGCTCGTCCGTGATACGCACCTTGAACAGCCAGCCGCCCTCGAACGGAGCGGTGTTCACGAGCGCCGGGTCGTCCACGACGTCCTGGTTGGCGGCGACGACCTCACCGGTGACGGGGGAGTACAGGTCGCTGACGGACTTGGTCGACTCCAGCTCGCCGCAGGTCTCGCCCGCGGTCACCGTGTCGCCGACCTCGGGGAGCTGGGCGTAGACGACGTCACCGAGCGCGTTGGCCGCGAACTCCGTGATGCCGACCGTCGCGACGCCGTCCTCGGCGGTCGACAGCCACTCGTGCTCCTTGCTGTAACGCAGCTGCTGGGGGTTGCTCATGACCTGATTCTCCTGGATGCGGGGGAGTACGAACGAACGGTGGTCTTGCGTACTGAGACGGAGGGGAGTTACTTCTGCCGCTTGTAGAACGGCAGGGCCACGACCTCGTACGGCTCATGCGTACCGCGAATGTCCACGCCGACGCCGGAGGTGCCGGGCGCGGCGTGCGCCGCGTCCACGTACGCCATCGCGATCGGCTTGCCGAGCGTCGGGGACGGGGCGCCCGAGGTGACCTCGCCGATCACCTGGCCGTCGGCCACGACCGGGAACCCGGCGCGCGGGACGCGGCGGCCCTCGGCGATCAGGCCTACCAGCTTGCGCGGCGGGTTGGTGGCGGCGCGCTCGGCGGCGGCCTCCAGCGCGGCGCGGCCGACGAAGTCACCCTCCTTCTCGAACTTCACGACCCGGCCCAGCCCCGCGTCGAACGGGGTCAGGGAGGTGGTCAGCTCGTGCCCGTACAGCGGCATGCCCGCCTCCAGGCGCAGCGTGTCGCGGCAGGACAGGCCCGCCGGGACCAGGCCCGCGCCCTCGCCGGCCTTGGTCAGCGCCTGCCACAGCTCGACGGCGTGCCCGGGGGAGACGAACAGCTCGAAGCCGTCCTCGCCCGTGTAGCCCGTACGTGCGATCAGGGCGGGCACGCCCGCGACGGTGCCCGGCAGGCCGGCGTAGTACTTCAGCCCGTCCAGGTCGGCGTCGGTGAGGGAGGCGAGGATGCCGGGGGACTCCGGTCCCTGGACGGCGATCAGCGCGTAGGCGTCGCGGTCGTCGCGGACCACGGTGTCGAAGCCGGCGGCGCGCTCGGTCAGGGCGTCCAGGACGACCTGGGCGTTGGAGGCGTTCGCGACGACCATGTACTCGCTCTCGCCCAGGCGGTAGACGATCAGGTCGTCGACGATCCCGCCGTCCTCCTGGCAGATGTGCGTGTAGCGGGCGCGGCCGACGCCGACGGTGGAGATGTTGCCGACCAGCGCGTAGTCCAGGGCCTTGACGGCCTCCGGGCCGGTCAGCGTGATCTCGCCCATGTGGGACAGGTCGAAGAGGCCGGCCTTGGTCCGTACGGCGTTGTGCTCGTCGCGCTCACTGCCGTACCGCAGGGGCATGTCCCAGCCCGCGAAATCGGTCATGGTCGCACCGAGCGAACGGTGCAGCGCATCGAGGGCGGTCAGGCGGGGGGCAGTGCTCATGGGTGTGGCTCCCGGGTCCCAGGGCATGACATGACGAGGACGATCCTCCCCATCTGTCATCGGAACCTGAGAGGTTCGCCGAGAGTTCCCGGTCGGACCCGGGGAACGTCGACTTGCACCTTGGGTGGAGCGCACGCGGATGCCGTCGCGGGGGACGGTGGCGCGGCTCGCTTTTCAGATCTGCCTCATCCACGCGGTACGGGGCCTGAGAGATTCAAGGGAGGTACTTGCTCCTTCGGCGCCCGGGCACCGCCTCGCGGCGTGCCGGGACTCTCCCGCGCGGATTCAAGCGGCCGGTATGCAGTTGGTCCAGATGGCGCACATCATTGCACGCCGTCCGGGCGATCGGGGGTGCGGGCCCGGAAGAACGTGCGAAGCAACGGACGGAAGGGGCGCGAACCGGTGACGGCGGGACCGGTACGACGGACCGGTGCGTCGGACCCGCGGCGCATCCGCCACGGCCGGGATCGGCCGGGATCGGCCGGGATGGGCCGGGATGGGCCGACCGGAACCGGGCGTGCCGTATTACCGTCTCTTTACACTCAGTGGGCATGGGGCCCCCGCAGGGCCCGATTGGGGGAGGCGATCACTGTGCGGCGATTCGGAGTGCTGGCGTTGACCGGGACGGGGTCCGTGGACGGGGTGCCGGCGGCGCGCCGGGCGCGCGCCGAGGACGCCCTCGTACGCGACCTGCGCGGCCGGGGCGCGCACGGACCGCAGTGGCTCGGCTTCGCGGAAGGGGACATCGTCGTCGTGTCCGGCCTCCCGGGCGGCGGCAAGAGCACGCTGATCAAGCGGGCCGCGCAGGACGGCGGCATCGACTCCCAGGACGTGCGGGAGCGCTGGGAGCGCCGGATGCCGAGCGCGCTGCCGTACGCCGCGTACCGGCCGCTGGTCCGCTTCGCGCACTACTGGGGGCTCTGGCGGACCCTGCGCTCCGGCGCCTCGGCGGTGGTCCACGACTGCGGAACGCAGTCGTGGGTGCGCGGCCTGCTGGCCGCCTCCGCGCGGCGGCGGGGCCGGGCGCTGCACCTGCTGCTGCTGGACACCAGCCCGGAGGAGGCACTGGCCGGGCAGGCGGCGCGCGGCCGCGGGGTGTCGGCGTACGCCTTCGCCCGCCACCGGGGAGCGGTGGCCCGGCTGCTGCGCGAGGCCGAATCGGGCCGCCTTCCGGCCGGCTGCGCCTCGGCGGTCCTCCTGGACCGCGGCTCGGCGGCCCGCGTGACCCGCATAGCCTTCCGGACCCCCTAAAGGGTGTTGCAGAAGGCTCAGCCTTGGGCATTTTGCCTGTATGGGTGGGGTGTTGCGGGCTGAGCCGGTGTGGGTGGAGACGTTCA
>NZ_JBIAXU010000026.1:0-85288 GCF_042896985.1 Streptomyces sp. NPDC001194
GTCGCCTCTCTCCTCCGCCTTGCGATCACACGCACCAGACCCCGCCGGCCCCGCCCTCGCGGGCGGACGAAGCTACTTCGACGACACCCCCTAGGGGGCCAGGGGCTCCTGGAGTTCCGTGACCCACTGGGTCCGGTCCTCCGGGCAGGCCAGGCTCAGTTCGCGTGCGTAGCCCGCCGAGCGGTGGCCGTTCGCGTCGATCCAGTGCGCGAGTGCCTGGGCGGTGGGCAGGATGCCGTCCATCGAGCCCCGGTGCACCACCGTCGCGGCCCGCTCCACCCCGGGCAGCTCGACCACCCGTACCGCGCCCCCGAGTGCCTCGGCGCGGACCGAGGGCCCCACCGGCAGCCCGGCGTGGACGAGGACGGCCCCGGCCTCCGCGCCCGGCGCGTCCTCGTAATAGGCGACCCCCGGGCCGGCCGGGACCACCCCGGCGGCTTCGATCCGGCGGCAGAGCTCTTCGTAGAGCGGGCCGATGACCGGCCCGATGTCCTGCGGCTCGTAGCTCCCGGCCACCCCGGTCAGCTCGACGAGCCGGACGGGTGGGAGGCTCTTGACGACGACGTCGACACTGGACATGGATCCCTCGCTCTCGATGGTCCGGAGCCTCGTCTCGACCTGGGTCAGCCGGGCCGCCGCGGCGGCCATGGCCGACTCCAGTTCGGCCCTGCGCAGCCGCAGCATGCCGCGCAACTCCTCCGCGCCCAGCCGCTCGTCGAGGATCGAGCCCACCTCTTCCAGGCTGAAGCCGAGCTCTTTGAGCGCGATGACACGGTTGAGGCGGGCGAGCTGCCCGGCCTCGTAGTAGCGGTACCCGCTGGCGGGGTCGACACGGGCCGGGCGCAGCAGTCCGATGGCGTCGTAGTGGCGCAGCATGCGGACCGATACCCGGCCGTGCTTGGCGAAGTCTCCGATGGTGAACATGACGTCCTCCAGTGCAGGCCCTGACACGGGGGGAGGGTCAAGTCCTGAGCGATATCTCCTGGTCAGCGGCCATACTGCCGGATGCACAGATCCACGATGGAGGGCGGTACGGCGCCCTCGGCGGCCGCGCACAGCTCGTCGGGCCGGGGCAGCCGCGGCGGGACCGCCTGTCGCGGGGTGCGCGGCGGCGCGGGCTTGGGCGGGCGCGCCCGGCGGGGCGCCGCGGGCGGTTTCGCGCCGCGTACGGCGGGTGGCCGTTCGGGGGCGGCCCGGACCGGCGGAGGGGCCGGCGGCTCGGGGAGCCGGCCCAGCGGCAGGGGCAAGGGCTCGGGGGGAGCCGGCGGCCGGTCGCGGACGGCCGACGCATCGGCCGTGTCCTGCGCGTCCGCGGCCGCCGAGGAGCCGCGCGACGGAGCCGGAACCGCCTCCGGGACCACGGAGACGCAGCCGGTGCTCGCGAGCAGCGCGGCGAGGGACAGGGGCAGGGCCCGGCGTAACTGCATCCGACCACCATGCCGCACCACGGGCCGCTCGCAGGCCCGCGCTCACGCGTCCGGGTGAAGCGGCGGCGGAGTCGGCCCCGGAGCCGGCCCGGGAGGCCTCACCGTCACGGTCCGGGTGCCGAGGGCTACCGGGGTCGAGAAGCGGAACGGACGGATGGTGCAGATCGGACACCCGGCTTGACCGGGGCCATCCCGGGAGGAAAGAGTGCGCCGATCAAGCACTCAAGAACCACCGCATGAGCTGCACTTCGGAGATATCTCATATGTTCGCACCGGTCCGCGATCGGCTTGACCCCATGACGACCCGAGGCGCCCGTCAGCCGGGCGCCGCCACGGGCACGGTCCTGGTCGCGCGGCGGCGCAGGGCCTGACCGGGAGGGTGGGGGCCGACACCGCACCGCCGCGCCGGTCCCCACCCCGCCGGGAGACAACCGTGTCCCACCAATCCGACGAGAGCGCAGGCGCGCCCGACGACCGCCCGTTCGTGCGCCCGTACGTGGCCCCCTCCACGCGGCCGCCCCGGTCGACCACGCCCGCCTGGCCGCACACCGGGCCCGTCCCCGTGTCCTTCCACGCGCCCGAAACCGGGGGTGGGGGCGCCGCCGTGGAGACGGCCGGCGTGCCTGCCGCGCCGGAGCGCGGCAGCCGGGTGCCGCTGGTGGCCCTGGCCCTGTTCGCCCTCGCCGCGGCCGGCGGACTGGCGTTCTGGCTCACCGGGCCCGGCCCGGAGCCCCGGCGGGCCGTGAGGCCGCCGGAGTTGTCCCTGCCGGTGCTCCCGGCGCGCAGCCCCGGAGCCGGGGCCGACGACGCCGGAGCCTCGCCCGAGCGGTCCGCACGGGCCTCCGCGCCCCCGGCGGCGCCGTCGGGGCCGGGAACGGCATCGAGCCCGGGCCCGGCGGGACCGTCCGCGGGGCAGACCCCCAGGCCGGCGGCGCCGAGCGGCCCGTCCGGGGCGGCGTCCCCGGGAGGTTCGGGGACGCTGCGCATGGGTGACAGCGGGCCCGAGGTGCGCGCCCTCCAGGAGCGGCTCCACGGGCAGGGGTTCACGTACGTGTCGGTCACCGGCGAGTACGACAGCCAGACCAAGCGCGGGGTCGCGCAGCTGCAGCGTGACCGGGACATCAAGGGCGACCAGCCCGGGGTCTACGGCCCGGCGACCCGGGCGGCCTTCGGGGGCTGAGGCCGGAGCGGACCGCACCCCCGAGGTCAGCGGCCGCCCGAGACCCGCAGGACGGCGCCCGTCGTGTACGAGGCGTCCGGGGACAGCAGCCAGGCCACGGCCCCGGCGACCTCCTGCGGCTGTCCGGCCCGCCCGAGCGGGATCCCGGCCGCCGCCCGGGCCGGCCGCCCGGGGTCGCCCATCGCGGCGTGCATGTCGGTCTCGATGATGCCGGGCGCCACCGCGTTGACCCTGATCCCGTCCGGGCCGAGCTCCTTGGACAGCCCCACCGTCAGGGCGTCGGTGGCGGCCTTCGTCGCCGCGTAGTGGACGTAGTCGCCGGGGCTGCCGAGGGTGGCGGCCGCCGAGGACACGTTCACGATGGCCCCGCCGCCCGCCCCCGCCATGTCCCGGGCGGCGCGGCGGCAGCACAGCAGGTACCCGAGCAGATTGACCTCGACCACGCGCCGCAGGTCCTCGGTCGCGGTGTCCGCGAGCCGGCCGAGCGGGCCGGTCACGCCGGCGTTGTTCACGAGCCCGGTCACCGCGCCGAACTCCGCCCCGGCGATGTCGAAGAGCCGCTCCACCCCGCACTCGTCGGCGGTGTCCGCGCGCACGGTCAGGCAGTGCGCACCGCTCATCCGTACGCGGCGCGCGACGTCCTCGGCGGCCGCTTCGTCGCGGAGGTAGCCGAGCACCACGTCGTGGCCGTCCGCGGCCAGGCGCAGGCAGGTCGCGGCGCCGATGCCCCTGCTGCCTCCGGTGACGACGGTGACCGGACGACGTGGCACGGGGACCTCCTGGGTGCGGGGGCGGGGGCGCGGCGCGTCAGGCTAACACCGGGATTTCCGCTGGACCAGCGCAAATGCCCGGCGGCACAGTGGACGCCGTCGTACACGACACCGTCACATCCGAGGAGTTGCGCACATGTCCACCTTGCGGGTCACCGCCGAAGAGCTGACCGTCCACGAGCATCCGAACGCCGACGCGCTGGAGCTGGCGCAGGTGGGCCTCTACCGGGCCGTCGTCGCCAAGGGGGCTTACCGCACAGGCGAGTTCGCGCTGTACATACCCGAACAGGCCGTGCTGCCCGCCGAGCTGATCGCGGAGCTCGGTCTGACGGGCCGCCTCGCCGGAGGTTCCGCCGACCGGGTCAAGGCGGTCCGGCTGCGCGGCGAGCTGTCGCAGGGGCTGGTGTGCCGGCCGCGTGCGCTGGCCGACGTGGACCTGGCGCGGGCGGCCGAGGAGGGCGTGGACTTCGCCGAGCTGCTCGGGATCACGAAATGGGCGCCGCCCGTCCCGACGACGATGAGCGGCGAGGTGGAGGCGGCGCCGGAGCTGCTGCCGTGGGTGGACATCGAGAACCTCCAGCGCTACCCGGACCTGTTCGAGCCCGGCGAGCCGGTCGTCCTCACCGAGAAGCTGCACGGCACGGCCTGCCTGTCGACGTACGTCGTCGACGGCGGCCGGGTCTTCGTCTCCTCCAAGGGCTTCGGCTCGAAGGGGCTGGCCCTGCGTGAGGACGAGCGCAACCTGTACTGGCGGGCGGTGCGCGGGCACGGCGTACCGGAGGTCGCCGCGAAGCTGGCCGAGCGGCTGGGCGCCACCCGGATCGGAGTGTTCGGCGAGGTGTACGGCGCGGGCGTCCAGGACCTGGCGTACGGAACGGACGCCCGTACGGCCGCCACCGGGCCGGGCTACGCCGTCTTCGACGTATCGGCGGAGATCGACGGACAAGTGCGGTGGCTGGACCCGCGGGAGCTGTTCCAGGACGGTGAACTGCCCCTCGTGCCAAGGCTCTTCGAGGGTCCGTACGCACTCGACACGGTGCTGGAGCTGGCGAGCGGCCCGGAGACGGTGTCCGGGCGGTCCGTGCACCTGCGCGAAGGCGTGGTGATCCGCCCGGTGACGGAGCGCCACAGCCCGGTGGTCGGGGGCCGCGCCATAGCCAAGGCCGTCAGCCCGGCCTACCTCACCCGCAAGGGAGGCACGGAATACGAGTGACCCCGGCCCCCGGGCCGGCCCCGGGCAGCCTGGCGCGATGGCCCACTCCGACGCACTGCCCCGGGCCCTCGACGCCCCCGCGGACCCCGCACTGCGCGCACTGCCGCCCGCCGTGCGGGAGCTGCTGCGCGACCTGCCCGCGCCGCCCCGCCTCGCGGCGCACCTGCGGCTCGTGCACGACGTGGCCGCCGGGCTCGCCGACTGGCTGGCCGCGTACTGCCCCGGCCTGCCCTTCGACCGCGAAGCCGTGCTCTTCGGCGCGGCCACGCACGACGTGGGCAAGGCCGTCCACACCGGCGAGCTCAGCGGACCCGGCTGCGCGCACGAGGCCGCCGGGAGGGCGCTGCTCCTCGCTCGCGGTTTCACCGAGGAGCGGGCCCGGTTCGCCGCGACCCATGCCGACCCCCGGTCTGGCGGGGCCGGCCGTTCACGCCGGCGGTTCCGCGGAGGGATTGAGGGGGAGGGGGGCGTTGGGGCCCTCCATGAACTCCACCGTCGTGAAGACGAGCGGGTCCGGGCCGGTGTTCTCCAGGTCGTGCAGGAGGAACTCGCCCGGGCCGAAGGTGAGGTGACGGGTCTCGCCCTGTGCGTAGGCGACCTCCCGGGTGGCGCCGTCGGCCGTGTGCTGGCGGGCGCGGCCGGGAGTCACGGCCGTCCAGAAGTAGTCGAGCACGTGCCGGTGCGCGGGCAGCCGCTCGCCGGGTGCGAGCCGGATCTCCCAGACCCGGACCCGGCCCGTCTCGCCGAGCAGCCGCTGCCCGACGTGGCCGTTGAACGCGCAGGACTCGAACTCCGCCCGCAGCGCGGGCGACCACCCCTCGAAGCCGGAGCCGGTGATCTCAGACAAGGCGCGCGCCGCCGTCCACGTGGAGCACGGTGCCGGTGACGAACGGGTTGGTCATCGCGTACAGCACCGACCGCACCACGTCCTGCGGGGTGCCGGTCCTCCTGGCCGGGTTGCGGTCCGCGACCCCGCGCAGGAACGCATCCTTGTCCTTGCCGAGCCGGTCCCACGCCCCGGAGTCGATGATGCCGGGGGAGACGGCGTTGACCCGCAGCGGTGCCAGCTCGACGGCCAGCGCTTCCACGAGGAAGGACAGGGCTCCGTTGGTGGTGGCCATGACCACCCGCTCCGGGGCCGGCCGCCAGGCCGCGAAGCCGGAGAAGAAGGTGAGGGAGCCGCCCTCGTCCATCCGCCCGGCCAGGTGCTTGGCGAGCAGCAGCGGCCCGAACACCTTGGCGGCGAAGGCCCGCTGGACGTCGGCGAGCACGAGACCCGACACCGGCCCGTTGGCGGGGACGGCGGCCGTCGAGACGACGTGGTCGACACGGCCCGCGGCTTCGGCGAGAGCGGCGATCGACCCCTCGTCGGTGAGGTCGGTCCGCTGGATGAGGGCCGGTCCGGGCAGGGCGGCCGCCGTCGCCGACAGCCGGTCCGCGTCGGGCCCGGCGAGGACGAGCTCGGCACCGGCGGCCGACGCCGAGCGGGCCAGCGCCCGCCCGATGCGCGAGCCGGCGCCGACGACGACGAGCCGCTTGCCGTCGAGCGAGTCCTGGAAGAGAGCAGCAGTGGGCATGGGATGTCCTGAGGTCAAAGGGAGTTCTGAGTTCTGAGGTCTGAGGTCCTGCGTCGTGTACCTCCACGACTCCACGACTCTCCGTCAGGCGGGTCCCATACGTCCAAGACATCGTTTCTACCGCTGCCATAAAATCTGCTCATGACCACCCTGCGGCAGCTCGAATACCTCGTCACCATCGTCGACACGGGTTCGTTCACCCGGGCCGCCGAGCTCCTGCACGTCTCCCAGCCGGCCCTGTCCCACCAGGTCCGCGCGCTGGAGCGGGATGCCGGCGGCCCGCTCCTGGAGCGGCTGCCGCGCGCGGTCCGGCTGACCCCGATGGGCCGCGCGATGCTCCCGCACGCCCGCGCCGCGCTCGCCGACGCCGAACGGGCCCGGACCGCAGCCCGCCGCGCCGTCGGCCTGGACGGCGGCGAGGTCCAGGTCGCCGCCGTCTACTCGGTCACGCTCGGGATCCTGCTCCCGGTGCTGCGCACCTGGCACGAGCGGCACCCGCAGGTACGCGTCCGGCTGATGGAGTTCCCGCACACCGACGCACTGATCGCCGCGATGGCCGCGGGCCGCGCCGACCTCGCCGTGGGCCCCCGGCCCGGCGAATGGGACGGCCCCGTGACGGAGTTGGGGGAGGAGGAGTTCGTACTGGCCGTCCCCGCCGGGGACCCGGCCCCGGACCGGGTGCGCCTCGCGGACCTGGCGGACCGTTCATGGGTGCACTACGCCCCCGGCAACGGCCTGGCCGAGGTGGTGGACCAGGCCTGCGCGGCCGCCGGCTTCCGGCCGCGCGCCGCCGTACGAACGGAACAGACCGCGGCCGCGCCGTTGTTGGCCGCCACCGGCCTCGGCCCGGCCCTGGTCCCCGAGAGCGTCGTCCCCTCCGGCTTCGCGGGCCGGGTGCTGCGCCCCGAGCCGCCGGTGCGCCGGATGCTGGCCGCCTACACGCGCCCGCACCCCGACCCGCTCACCACGGCCTTCCTGGAGACCCTCGCCCGGCACGCGGCCGACGGTCGTGCCTGAACTCAGGGCCGCGGGGCCGCGGATCCCGCGCGGACCTCGAGGGACGTGCGCCAGCCCGGAGCCTCCGGCTGCGGGGGCCGGGGCGCGGGGCGGCCGCCCGTGGCGAAGAACGCCGACAGCGGGAGCGTCGCCGCGCCGACCGTGACCGCGTCCGGGCCGAGGGAGCCCAGGCCGATGGTGACGCGGTCGCCGGGATGGCGCAGGGAGTACCGGGCCGCGTGCTCCCGTACGGAGGGCAGGATGTGCGGCCCCAGCAGCAGACCGGCCCAGCCGCCGATCAGGATGCGCTCCGGCCGGAACAGGTTGATCACGTCCGACAGGCCCGCGCCGAGGTACTCCGCGGTCTCCTCCAGGACCTCCAGGGCCACCGGATCCGCCGCGACCGCCGCCGCCAGCAGCGCCGACAGGGCCTCCTCCTCGTCCGCCGCCTCCGCGGCGCCGCCGCCCCGTTCCGCCCAGCGCGCCAGCAGGGACTCCGCCCCGGTGTACGCCTCCAGGCAGCCCAGTGCCCCGCACCGGCAGCGCCGTCCCCGCACCGAAACCGTCAGGTGGCCCCACTCCAGCGCGGTGCCCTCCGTCGTCTCCCCGTCGGGCGAGCCGTCCGTGATCAGGCTGGCGCCGACGCCCGAGCCGAAGAGGACGACGACGGCCTCGCGCGCGCCGCGCCCCGCCCCGAACCACATCTCGGCCTGGCCGAGCGTGCGCGCGCCGTTGTCGATGATGTACGGGACCTCCGGGGGCACGGCTGCGGCCGCGCGCAGCAGGGCCTCCAGCGGGACCGCGTCCCAGCCGATGGTCTGGCCGTGGACGACGGCCCCGCCCGGCGCCTCGCGGTCCACTATGCCGGGGACGCCGACGCCCACTCCCAGCAGCCGGTCGGTCCCGACCCGGGCCTGGGCGAGGACGGTGGTGATGCCGGTCCGGACGTGGTCCACGATCGGGCCGACGTCGTAGCAGCCGCGCGGCAGCAACGGCAGCTCGGTGCGCGCGAGTTCGGTCAGGGCCAGGTCGAACAGCTCGACCCGGACCCGGGTTTCACCGACGTCCACCCCGATCATGTGGGCGCTGCCGGGGGCCACGCGCAGCAGGGTGCGCGGTCGGCCGCCGTCCGAGTCGACGACGCCGGCCTCCTCCAGGAGTCCGTCCGCGACGAGTTCACCGACCACGTTGCTGACGGAGCCGGAGCTCAGCCCGGTGGCCGGCCCGAGCTCCTGCCGGCTCATCGGCCCGCCGAAGTACAGCCGCTGGAGTACGGCGCTGCGGTTGCCGCGCCGCAGGTCCCGCACCGTACGGCCGCCACGCCCTGTGGTCATCTGGCTCCTTCCGTCCTGCCGTCCGCCCTGTCGTCGCTCGCAACATACCCCTGCGAGACCTCTTGACGCGACCCTTTCGCAAGGCTTAACTCACGTCCTGAATTAAGGCCTTGAGGCGCTCGGCTCCCACTAGGAGGGTGCCGCCGAAGCGTCCCGCCGAAGCGTCCCGCCGAAGCACGGCCGCCGAAGCACCGCCGCCCGAGCCGAGAACACCCGCCGGCCTTCCCCCGACCCTGCCGAAAGGGGCCGATCCGCCATGCGCAGAACCCGAGCCGCCGCTGCCGCCGTCACCGCCTCCCTGCTCGCCGCCGCTGCCACCGCCTGCGGCGGCGGCACCGCGGACACCGGCGGCGGCTCCAACACCGCCCCCAAGGAGCTCACCTACTGGGCCTCCAACCAGGGCCCCGACCTCGCGGCGGACCAGGCGGCCCTCGCCCCCGAGCTGAAGAAGTTCGAGGAGCAGACCGGCATCAAGGTCAAGCTCGAAGTCGTCCCCTGGTCGGACCTGCTCAACCGGATCCTCGCCGCGACCGCCTCCGGCCAGGGTCCCGACGTCCTCAACATCGGCAACACCTGGTCCTCCTCCCTCCAGGCCACCGGCGCCCTGCTCCCCTGGAACGCCGAGAACTTCGCGGCGATCGGCGGCAAGGACCGCTTCGTGGAGTCGGCCATCGGCTCGGCCGGCGCCACCGGCCAGGACCCGGCCGCCGTGCCCCTCTACTCCATGGCGTACGCGCTCTACTACAACAAGAAGATGTTCCAGGAGGCCGGCGTGGCGAAGCCCCCGGCGACCTGGGACGAGATGGTCACCACCGGCCGACAGCTGTCCAAGGACGGCAAGTGGGCGCTCGGCGCCGAGGGGGCCAACCTCTCCAACAACATCCACCAGGTCTTCGTCCTCGCCAAACAGCACGGAGCGGACTTCTTCGACGCGGCCGGCAAGCCCACCTTCGACTCCCCGGGCGCGGTCGACGCCGTCAAGCAGTACGTCGACCTGATGGCCAAGGACAAGATCATCGCGCCGGGCAACGCCGAGTACGCCCAGAACCAGTCGTTGCAGGACTTCGCCAACGGCAAGACCGCCATGGTCCTGTGGCAGAGCGCCGCCTCCTCCTTCAAGAGCCACGGCATGAAGGAGGGCGACTGGGGCGTCGCCCCGGTCCCGGTGCCCGCGGGCGGCGCACCCGGCTCCGGCGCCGACACCAACTCCATGGTCGCCGGCATCAACCTCGCCGTCTTCAAGAACACCGACAACATCGACGGCGCTCTGAAGTTCGTGAAGTTCATGACCGGCGACGAGGAGCAGAAGATCCTCAACAAGACGTACGGCTCCATCCCGCCCGTCAAGGCGGCCCAGAGCGATCCCGCCTTCGCCACCGACGACCTCACCGTGCTCCGCACCACTCTGGGCACCAGCGCCGCCCCGCTCCCGCAGGTCCCGCAGGAGTCCCAGTTCGAGACCGCCGTCGGCACCGCCGTCAAGGAGCTCTTCGCAGACGCCGCGGCGGGCCGCCCCGTCACCACCGAGTCGGTCAAGGCCAAACTGACCAAGGCCCGGCAGCAGATGGCGAGCTGAGCCCGACCCGATGAGCGCCACGAACCCCGAGAGCCGGACGAGGAGCCGTACCGGGCTCAAGTCCGCACGACTGCCCCGCAGTTCCGTCCCCTACCTGCTCCTCCTTCCCGCCCTGCTCCTCGAACTGCTCATCCACCTCGTCCCGATGGTGATGGGCATGCTGATGAGCTTCCGCGGGCTGACCCAGTTCTTCATCCGCGACTGGTCCCGTGCCCCCTGGACGGGCTGGGCCAACTACGAGCTCGTCCTCGACGTCAACCGGCCCGTCGGCGAAGCCCTCTTGCGATCCTTCCTCACCACCTGCCTCTTCACCCTGCTCTCCGTCGGCCTGTGCTGGCTGCTGGGCACCGCGGCGGCGGTGTTCACGCAGGAGGGTTTCCGCGGCCGCGGCCTCCTGCGGGCCCTGTTCCTCGTCCCGTACGCCCTGCCCGTGTACGCGGCCGTCATCACCTGGGCGTTCATGTTCCAGCGGGACAACGGCCTGGTGAACCACGTCCTCCACGACCAACTGGGCCTGGGCGGCGCCGAGCACACCTTCTGGCTGCTGGGCGACAACAGCTTCTGGGCCCTGCTGACCGTCTCCGTCTGGAAGGGCTGGCCGTTCGCCTTCCTCATCGTGACCGCCGCCCTCCAGAACATCCCCGGCGAGCTGTACGAAGCCGCCGCGCTGGACGGCGCCGGCATCTGGCAGCAGATCCGCCGCATCACCCTTCCCGCGGTCGGCGCGGTCAACCAGGTCCTGGTCCTGGTGCTGTTCCTGTGGACCTTCAACGACTTCAACACGCCGTTCGTGCTCTTCGGCAAGTCGGCCCCCGAGGCCGCCGACCTGATCTCCCTCCACATCTACCAATCGAGCTTCGTCACCTGGAACTTCGGAACCGGATCGGCCATGTCCGTCCTGCTGCTGCTCTTCCTGCTGCTGGTCACCGCCGGATACCTGCTCGTCACGACGCGCGGACGGAGGAACGGACATGGCTGACCACCGCGGCCGCCCCTCGTCCCCGCAGGCCCCGCCCCTCACCTTCCGCGTGATCCGCGCGGTGTTCCTCACCCTGCTCTGCGGCTTCGTGCTGCTGCCCGTGTACGTCATGGTCACCAGCTCCCTCAAACCGCTCCAGGACGTCGCGGGCCGCTTCCGCTGGATCCCCGGCGGTCTCACCGTCCGCCCCTACATCGACATCTGGCACACCGTCCCGCTCGGCCGGTACTTCGTGAACTCCCTGATCGTGGCGGGCGCCGCCACCGCGGCCTCCGTCGTCATCGCCGTCTTCGCCGCCTACGCGGTCAGCCGCCACCGCTTCCGCGGCAAGCGCCTGTTCACCGTCACCGTGCTCTCCACGCAGATGTTCCCCGGGATCCTCTTCCTCCTCCCGCTGTTCCTGATCTTCGTGAACATCGGCAACGCCACCGGCATCGCCCTCTACGGCTCCCGCGGCGCGCTGATCCTCACGTACCTGACCTTCTCCCTCCCCTTCTCCATCTGGATGCTCATCGGCTACTTCGACTCGGTGCCCCGCGATCTCGACGAAGCGGCCACCGTCGACGGCTGCGGACCGCTCGGCGCGCTGCTGCGCGTCGTGGTCCCGGCGGCCGTCCCGGGCATCGTCGCCGTCGCCGTGTACGCCTTCATGACCGCCTGGGGCGAGGTGCTCTTCGCCTCCGTCATGACGAACGACACCACCCGCACCCTCGCCGTCGGACTGCAGGGCTACTCCACGCAGACCGACGTCTACTGGAACCAGATCATGGCCGCCTCGCTCGTCGTCAGCATCCCCGTCGTCGCCGGATTCCTGCTGCTCCAGAAGTACTTGGTGGCCGGCCTCACGGCGGGAGCCGTCAAATGAACCCTTCGGCAGGAGCCGTCGCATGACCCTTTCCGAAACCCGTCCCGACACCGGCGGCGAACTCCGCGCCATCGATCTCGCCGCCCTGCCCCCCGAGTTCGCCTGGGGCACGGCCACCTCCGCCTACCAGATCGAGGGCGCCGTCGCCGAGGACGGCCGGGCCCCCTCCATCTGGGACACCTTCTCCCACACCCCCGGCGCCGTGGACGGCGGCCACACCGGCGACACCGCCTGCGACCACTACCACCGCTGGCGCGAGGACATCGCCCTGATGCGGGAGCTCGGCACCAACGCCTACCGGATGTCCGTCGCCTGGCCGCGCGTGGTCCCCGGCGGGGACGGCCCCGCCAACGCCAAGGGCCTGGCCTTCTACGACCGGCTCGTCGACGGACTCCTCGACGCCGGGATCACCCCCTCCGTCACCCTCTACCACTGGGACCTGCCCCAGGCCCTCCAGGACCGCGGGGGCTGGCCCGAGCGGGCGACCGCCGAGCACTTCGCCGCGTACGCCGGGATCGTCGCCGCCCGCCTCGGCGACCGGGTCACCCAGTGGGCCACCCTGAACGAGCCCCTGTGCTCGGCGTGGATCGGTCACCTGGAGGGCAGGATGGCCCCGGGCTGGACCGACCTGACCGCCGCCGTCCGCTCCTCCTACCACCTGCTGCTCGGCCACGGGCTCGCCACCCAGGCCGTACGGGCCGCCGCCCCCGGCGCGCGGATCGGCATCGTCAACAACCTCTCCACCATCGAGCCCGCCACCGACGGCGAAGCCGACCGCGCGGCGGCCCTGCGCATGGACGGCCACGTCAACCGCTGGTGGCTCGACCCCGTCCACGGCCGCGGCTTCCCCGCCGACATGCGCGAGGTCTACGGCGTCGACCTCCCCGAACGCCCCGGCGACCCGGCCGCCATCGGCGCCCCGCTCGACTGGACCGGCCTGAACTACTACTTCCCGCAGACCGTCACCGCCGACCCGGCCGGCCCCGCCCCGTACGCCCGCCAGATCGACCGGCCCGGCGTCCCGCGCACCGGCATGGACTGGGAGGTCGACGCGAACGGCCTGGAGACCCTGCTCATGCGCCTGACCGAGGAGTACGGGGCCCGGAGCATCCACGTCACCGAGAACGGCTCCTCGTACGAGGACACCGTCGCCCCCGACGGCGGCGTCCACGACCCCGAGCGCGCCCGCTACCTGACCGGGCACCTCGCGGCCTGCGCCCGCGCCGCCCGACGCGGCGCACCGCTGGCCGGGTACTACGCCTGGTCCCTCCTGGACAACTTCGAGTGGGCCTACGGCTACGACAAGCGCTTCGGCCTCGTCCGCGTCGACTACGCCACCCAGCGCCGCACGATCAAGACCAGCGGCCGCCGCTACGCCGAGGTGATCGCCGCGCACCGGGCCCTGTGAGGGCGCGTCTCCCCGCGACTCCCGACGACTGCCCGCGCCGCGCCGCGCCGTGCCCGCCCCGCTTCTCGGGGCGGGCACGGCCTTTCGTGATGGGATGGGACATCGCTGCTTCCACCAGCTCACGGCTCATGGCACACGGAGAGGTCGGGTAGATGTCCCAGGACACCATGCGGGCGATGGCGTACGAGACGTACGGCGGAACGGAGGTGCTCACCGAGACCGAGCTGCCGATGCCCAAGCTGGCCCCCGGCGAGCTCCTCGTCCGGGTCAAGTGCGCCTCGGTCAACCCCGTCGACTGGAAGATCATGGCGGGCGGGCTCGACCCCCTGATGGACGTCGTGTACCCGGTCGTCCCCGGATGGGACGTCGCCGGCACGGTCGAGCGGGTCGGCATCGACACACCCGAGTTCGCGGTCGGCGACGAGGTCATGGCGTACGCCCGCAAGGACTACGTGCACGGCGGGACCTTCGCCGAGTACGTGAGCGTGCCCGTACGGGCCGCCGCCGCCAAGCCCGCCTCGCTGTCCTGGCAGGAGGCGGCCGGCCTGCCGCTGGCCGGACTCACCGCGTACCAGCTGCTCACCCGGCTCGCCACCGGCAAGGACGACGTCGTCCTCATCCACGGGGCCGCGGGCGGCGTTGGCTCCTTCGGCGTGCAAATCGCCCGCGCGCTCGGCGCCCGGGTCATCGGCACCGCCTCCCCGCGCAACCACGACCGGCTGCGCGAACTGGGCTGCGAGCCCGTGGAGTACGGCGAGGGCCTGGTCGACCGGGTGCGCGCGCTCGCCCCCGACGGGGTCACCGTCGTCGCGGACTTCGTCGGCGGTGTCCTCGACGTCACCCAGGCGGTCCTCGCGAAGGGCGGCCGGCACGCCTCCATCGCCGACCCCACGGTGCTCGGCGCGGGCGGCCAGTGGATGTGGGTCCGGCCGGACGCCGAGGGCCTGGCCGAGCTGGCCCGGCTCGCCGACGGCGGCCGGCTCAAGGTCACGGTCGCCAAGACCTTCCCGCTCGCGCAGCTCGCGGAGGCCTTCGAACTCAGCCAGACGGGCCGCACCGCCGGAAAGATCGTCGTGGAGGTCTGACGCCCCTTCGACCCTCCGTCGGCCATCGGCTCCGGGAGACCGGGCCTCCCGGAGCCGATGGCGGCGCGGTCAGGGGAAGGAGACGACCGTGGACGGGGTCGTCGAGGTTCCCGAGGTCGGGGCGCCGGTGGTGTTGATGACGTGCTCGTACTGGCCCTTGCCGCCGAGCGAGACGACGAGCAGGTCGTGGAACTTCACGCCCGGCTTCACGGGTGCCTGGAATCCGTGGTCCTGACGGATGGTCGGGTCCACGTTGTAGTAGCAGTAGCTGCCCAGGCCCCAGCCCTCGTGGACGGTCACCGAGTCGGCCACCTTGTAGGCCGCGTAGCCCTTGGTGGAACCGTTCTGGACCGCCGCCTGGTCGGGTGCGTCGTACGCCTTCTCGTTCTGGTAGAAGACCGTGCGGCCGCGCTCGCCGTTCCACTGGACGTCGTACTTGTTGAAGTGTTCGACGAACAGCCCGGTGGCCAGTACGTCGTCACCGTTCACGCGGAACCCGTAGTCGGCGCGGTTGGTCTCCCAGCCCACCCCGTCTCCGTGGTCGGCCCGCCAGATCCAGGTGTGGTCGACGATCGTGTCGTGGCTGTTGACCACCATGCCGACGTCCGCCCTGCCGGGGCCGGCGCCGCCGACCCGGATGAACACGTCTTGCACGGTCGTCGGGTTGGCGGCGTGGTCCGTGGCCGCGCCGGCCGGGCCGACCTCCAGCAGGCTGGGCGAGGCGACCGGCCCCGCGTCGATCAGGAAACCGGCGAGCCGCACCCCGTCCACATCGGCGACCTTCATCGCGGTCACCCCGTTGTCGGGGACGAGCGTGGCCAGGCCGAGGCCCAGCACGACCGTGTCCGCGCGGTTCACCCGGAGGGTCTGGTCGAGGTGGTAGACGCCGGGGGTGAAGAGCAGGTGCAGGCCCTGGGCCAGCGCCTGGTTCATCGTCGCGGCGGTCGTGCCCGGCTTCACCACGTAGAAGCGGCTGAGCGGGAGCGAGGTGCCCTGCGGCGCGCCGTTGCCCCAGGAGGTGCCGCGCGCGTTCTCGCGCTTGGCCGGGACGAAGACCTTGTACTCGGATCCGTCGAGGTGGAGGAAGGGCTTCTCCCGGGAGACGGGCGTGGTGTCGAGCGTGGTGTACGGCGGGTTGGGGAAGGACTGGGCGGGTGCGCCCTGGACCCCGGAGAAGACCTGGTTCCAGACTCCGTTGCCCCAGCTGCCGATCGAGCTGTCGCGCGTGTACCACTGCTGCTGCGAGTAGTTGCCGACCTGTCCGTCGATCTTCGAGTCGGCGATGTAGCCGCCGGATGCCCAACCGAAGCCGTCCGGAGCGAGGTTGAGACCGCCCTTGATGTGCATCCGTCGGAAGGGAGCGGCCTGGGACACGGCCCACCGGTCGGTGCCGTTGACGGGGTTGAGCGCGAGGTTCTCGGCCGAACGCCAGAAGTTCTGGGTGGCGTTGCCGCCGAACCAGCCCGCGTCGACGGTGACGTCTCCGTTGATGGTGGTGTCGTCGGGGCTGAGGCCCAGACCCGAGACGGCGGTGTAGAAGCCGATCTGGGCGTTGAGGCCGTTGTACGTGCCCGGCTTGAACAGGAACTGGTAGCGGCCGGCGCCGAACTGGGCCGACTCCTGCTGCCGGAACACCTCGTCCAGCCTGCCCTGGACGTTCGGCGTCGAGGGGTCGAAGACGATCACGTTGGGGCCGAGATCGCCGCCGCCGGGGAGGGTGGGGCCGCTCCCGGAAGTGCCGAAGACCTGGAACTCGTACAGCGAGTAGCCCCACTGGGTGGCGCGCTGGGTGCCGTACACGCGGACGTAGCGGGCGGTGCCGGTGACGTCGTGGGTGGCGACGGCGCCGGTGGCCGTGGTCGTGGAGTAGGCGGTGCTCCAGGCGGCGCCGTCGGTGGACAGCTCGATCCGGTAGGCCCTCGCGTACGCGGTCTCCCAGCGCAGTACGACCTGGCTGAGCTGGGCGGGGGCGCCCAGGTCGACCTGGATCCACTGCGGGTCGGCGAACTGGCTGGACCATCGGGTGGCGTTGTCGCCGTCCACGGCGGCCGAGGCGGGTGTGCCGGCGTTCTCCTGGCTGGAGGCGGTGACGGGCCTGCCCTGGGAGAGGAGGACGGGTGCGGCCTGGGCGGCGCCGCCGGGGAGCAGCGCGAGGAGGGCCGCGATCAGGGCGGTGGTGAGCACGGTCGCGGTGAGGCGTGGTGGGTGGTCGGAGAGGCGGGGCATGGGGGGCACTCCTGACGTCTTGGATCCGGGGGATCGAAGCGTGAGTGAACTGCGCCGCCGCGAGGACCGTCAAGGGGTTCAGCGTTCATGAAGTGAAGGCCGCGGGGTGTGTCAACTGGCTTTCAGTGCTGTGAACTTGGGGTTTCTTCAATCCTTGTGAAAAGTGTTGACGAAAAAAAGTGGCAGGGCTCTACTGAGGCTCCTGACCGCTCCGTCCCGCCGCGCCCACCGGGGCCGCCGGGCGGGACGGAGCGGTCGGGGACGTACGGCGACGTTCGGGGAATGACCTCGTCCGCGAGGGCGCGTGCTGCCGTGCGTTCGGTACTTGTCGACCGGGAGCGCCGGTTCAGGAGAGGGACGGGACCGCCCCGCACTCCGCCCAGGTGACCTCTGCGCCCGGGAGGGCCGCCGCCCACGGGGCGCACAGCGCGGCGAGCCGGGCCGCGTCGGGCGGCACGGCGCCGAGACCGATCGCGTACCGGGCCACCGTGCCGCCGCGCTCGAACGGGCGGGGCCAGGCGTGCGCGCCCCCGACGCCTCCGGCCTCCAGGGCGCCGAGCAGGGCGCGCATCCGTCCGCGCATCCGGCCCAGGGCCTCCTCGAACTCCGGGGGAGTGGCGCCCCGTACGGTGACCACCGCCCACGCCGCGTGCCGGCGGTGCAGCGGCGGCGGGCCGGCCTGCGGGGACTCCCACGCCTCGTACAGCTCCCGCCCGAGCAGGTCGCGCAGTGCGGGGCCGACCTGCGGCGTACAGCTGCGCACCGGCTCGGAGGGGGTCAGGACCGTGACCGGGTCGTACGGATCCGGGCGCGGGCTCGGACCGGGGCGCGGGGACGGAGACGCAGACGGGCCGTGCAGGGCGATCGGGTCACGCCAGTCCCAGGCGGCCCAGGTCCCGAAGAACTCCCGGAGCAGGGCCGCGGGGGACGGGTCCACGGCCTCGCGGACCGTGCGTGCCGCCAGCACCGTCCAGGCCAGCCCCGGCAGTCCGCCGAACGGGGCCGAGTCCAGTCCCCGGGCGCGGGCCCACGCCTTGACCTCCCGGGCCAGCCGCGCGAACCGCGCATGCCGCTCGGCGCCGACGAAGTCCCGTACCGCGGCGGCGTCGCTCACCGCGCTCAGCGCGATCGCGGCGGCCTCGCCGAGCTCCGCCCGGCGCTCCACCGCCCGCGCGGGATCGATGGTGCCCGTGGCGACCACCACCAGGTCCACGTCCGCTCCGGAAGCCGTGCGCAGCCGCAGCCCCGGCACGCGCGCGCCGACGACCTCCCGCAGCCGCTCGGCCTCCGGAAGCGCCGCCGCGACCCGGGCCCGTACCTCCGCGATCGCGGCCGTGCCCGGCAGGGCCGCGACCAGGTCGAGGTCCGCCCCGGGCAGGGCGCAGCCCATGCGGCGGGACCCGGCGAGGTGCACCGCGCCGTCGCCCAGCGCCCGCCCGATCCGGGCGGTGAGGGCCTCGGCCTCCCGCGTCGGCGCCGCCGGCCGGGCCTCCGGCTCCGCATCCGGCTCCGGCTCCGGTGCCCAGCGCCAGGTGCCCGTGCCGAGGTCCACCGTCGCCCGGACCCGCATCGGCCCGTCCCCCCGCCGGGACAGCACGGCGAGCTGCCCGACCCGGGCCGAGGTCCCGGCGCCTGCCCCTGCCCCGGTCCCGGCCCTGTCGAGTCGCGCGGCGAACTCCGCCCGCGCCCGCTGCGGGTCCCGGCTGCGGCCCAGCGTCAGGTGCGGGGTGAAGCCCTCGCGCCCCCGGCATCCCGGGAACCGCTCCGCGAGCCCCCGCCGCAGCCGCTGCCACGGCTCTTCACCGGCGGCGGCCGGGTCCAGCCACAGCGTGGCGTCCTCCCGGTGCCCGAAGCTGTGCACCCCGGCCAGCCGGGCCGTGAACGGCGCCGCCTGCGCCGCCACGTCGGCCAGCAGTGGCAGGGCCGCCTCGAACGAGGACTCCGGCACGAAGCCGAACAGCAGGTTCACGTGCGCCGGCCAGCGGCGGGCCGCCGGGTCGTGGGCGCGGCGCAGCTCTTCGACCGCCGGGTCGTGCGGAGGCAGCCAGGCCACCGCCGTCCGCGCGGTCGCCCGTACGTCCAGGGTCGCGGGCCCGTCACTCCGATCGTCGAAGTCCAGCACCGCCTCCACCCCGAAGTGGTCGGAGATGAACAACCCCTCCGGACCGGGGGTGTCCCCGCGCAGACCGGCCTCCCGGACCCGCGCCCCCGCCGAGCGCAGCAGGACCCGGTCCAGCCGGCCGGCCCGCCCCGAGAGGGAACCGACCGCGGCCAGCGGATTGGCCACCGGATCGAAGGTGGGCGTGGTGTCCCGCGTCCCGTGCACTTCGCTCCAGGCGTCCCGCATGCCCAGCGCCGCAGCCGGACCCTGCGGCCCGGAGCGGCCGTCGTTGAAGTCGCCGAGCAGCGCGGCGTCCGCCTCGATGCCGCTCAACCCCTCGGCGATGCGGGCCAGTTCGACACTGCGACGGTCGGCGCCGTGCTCCGTGTGATCGCTCGTCAGGTGGACCGAGGCCACGACGAGCGGGCCGCTCGCGGTGTCCACCGTCACGGCCGCGACCGCCTTGTGCGGCCCCAGCAGGTGCAGCCCCGCCTCCCGCACGGGCAGCCGGCTCAGCACCAGCAGTCCGCTCGCGGCGATGTCCTTGCCGCGCGGATCGGTGCCCACCGTGTACGCGGCGCGCACCCAAGGCTGCGCCAACAGCATCTCGAGCAGGGCCGGTTCGACCTCTTGGAGGGCGATCACGTCGGCGTCGGCGGCCGCCAGGTCGGCCAGCAGCATCGGCCTGCGCCGTGCGGTCTCGATGCGCGGGGCGTCGTACCGGTCCCACAGGGTGTTCCAGGTCAGCAGTCGTACGCGGCCCGGCCCCGGCCCTGACCCGGGGCCGCGGCCCGGTGTCACGGGTCCGGTCCCGGCCGGACGCCAGGCGCCGCCGTCCGCCGGATCCCACGCGTGCGGGGTCCGGGCGGTGAAGAACGGGGCGCGCAGCAGCCGCGGTTCACTGATCCGGCCGGCCTCGGTGGCGTCGATCCGGTCGACGCCGCCCGCCCGGTCCCAGACGAGCTCGCCGTCGGCCTCGACGAACAGCACCCGGTGCCAGGGAATGTCGCCGCCCGGCACGAAGGACGGCAGCGGGACCCGCTTCGGCGGGGCCCCGCGCTGGTGCAGCCCGAACACGAAGCGCGCGGGATCGAAGCGGGGGTCCCAGCGGACCTGGTGGTACAGCTCCTCACTCGTACGCATCAGCCGTCCTCGCCCGCTGCCACTGCCACTTCCACGGCCACTGCCGCACCCGCCGGCGCCGTCCGTGTCGCCGACCGGATGCTCCCCGCCGTGTCCTCCACCGTCCCGCCCGCCCCGATGTACCGGATGCGGTGGGCGGTCCCCGCCCCCGGGTACGGCGGGCTGAACCGGTGCAGCTGGGTGGCCAGTACATCCGCCGGTACGGGATGGGGCCGTACGGCATTGCGCCGGACCAGCTCCGCCTCCTCGACCAGCACCACGGCCTGGGTGACGAGCGCGTCGCGGCGCCGCGCGACCGCACCGGCCAGGCCGCGTTGCTGCTCGGTGAGGGAGGTCGCGTCCCACACCACCGTGCCCCCGGTGTCCGTGGCGGCGGCCAGCGCGGCGTCCAGCCGGTCCAGGCCCTCGCGCAGCACGTCCGCGTTGGCCCGCTGGTCCGCGCGGGAACCCCGGGCGGCGCGCAGATCGTCCAGACCGATGTACGCGGCCACGCCCGGCAGGCTCCGGGCGTACGTGCTCTTCCCGCTGCCCGAGGGGCCGCACAGCTGCACCAGCCGGGGGAAGCGCCCGTCCCGCCACCGCCAGGTCGCGGCCACCGCCTCCTCGGCGGTGGAGACCCCGCCCCGGCCGAACGCCTCCCGGGCCTGTGCCCAGCAGCGGTCCGCCGCATCGGCGCCGAGCTCCCCGAGGGCCTCGCGCAGCCCGGTGCGCAGCGGACCCAGTGGATCGGGGCCGAGGAGCCCCGCCTCCTCCGCGTAGAGCGCGGACCACTCGACGCACTCGCGCGCCTCCGGATCGACCGCGGCCGTCGCCCCCGCCAGCGCGTGCAGCACCCCGAGATCGGCGGCGAGGGCCATCCGGACCAGACCGGCCCGCCGCCCCTCGTCCGGGAACGGCCGCTGCAGGTACGGGTGGAGCCCGACCAGATCGGCCACCCGCCGCGCGAGCGGCATCCCGACCGGCCCCGCCGCCAGCCGCGCCCCGATCAGGGACCGCGGTGCGCGGTGCAGCAGGGCGGCCAGTACGCCGGCCAGCCGGGCCTCGCCCCCCGCGAATGTCGGGCCGTCCCCCGTGACGACCGTCCCGGCTCCGGCGCCCGGCGCGGGTTGCGGTCCGAGCGCGGCCGCCAGCTGCGCCGCATCGGGCTCGGAACCCGAGCGCACCGCCCACAGGGGGGCCCGCGGACCGAGCCCGTTCGGCACGACCTGCGCGTACATCCAGTGCGTGTCGGTCTGTACGTGGCCGCCGCGCACCCACTTGGCTACGTACCGCCCGAAGTCCGCCCGCGCGAAGGAGGCCACCGGCCGTACGACGTACCCCTCCTGCCGCGTGGTGTCGATCCGCAGCCTGCGCAGCGCGCGCTCGTCGAAGACGCCCCGCCAGAGCACGCGCGGGGTGGGCACCCCGAGGCCGTGCAGGAAGCCCACCGTGCGGTCCCAGTCCAGGCACTGCTCGCCGTCCCAGACCGAGAACCCGTAGAACCAGCTGTCGAGGTCCTCGTACAGGAGCGAGTGGCGCGCGTACAGGTTCTCCCCGCACACCCGCCACCCCGCCGGTATGCCGGCGCCGATCCTGCTCTGGAGGCCCTTGACCCAGGCGCGCGAGGGGTGGTGGCCGGAGTCGAGCGAGCGGGCGTGGAGGCCGTCCGCGTACAGGGTGGTGTTCTCCCCGTCGAGCTTCTCGGTGACCACGACCTCGCACCCGGCCGGCCCTCCGAACCCGGCGGCGCGCACATCGTCCGCCGCGGCCCCGGGGGACCAGGGCAGGTGCGGGGTGCGGGGGTAGTGCGTGCGCATGACCGGCTCCTGCGATGACGACGGGGTTCGTCGTCACTCTAGGTATCCGCAGCCGGGTCATCCAATCAATAAGCGGGCCCTCGGGAGTCAGGGCCGACGGCCGGCCCAGGCCACCAGCCGGTCGATGGCCGGGGCGTCGGGGTCCACGGTCACGACCTCGGCGAACGGGATCCGCCCGCCGCGGGTCTCGGCCGGAAGCGCACGGCGTACGACGCCGATCACCCGCTCGATCATGGCCGGGTCCCAGTCCGGGTGCTGGCCGGTCGCCCGCGCCAGGTCCCAGGTGTGCACGGTGAGTTCGTGGGTGTAGACCGCCGCGGCGGCCGCACCCGGCATTTCGCCCATCGGAAGGCGCAGCCGCCGGCCGAGGACGCCCGGGTCCGCCCACACATGCGCGAGCTCGCGCGCCCCCGGCTCCCAGGCCGCCGCCCAGGCACCGTCGGCGAGCTCGTCGGCGAAGGACGGGACGCTGAACGGGTCCTCGCCCTGCCCGATCACCGAGATCCGGCGGACGACGCCGACGAGGTGGCTGGACAGCCGCCGTACGTCGAACTCCTCGCAGGGCGTGGGGGCGTCGTACTGCTCGGGCCGGACGGCGGCGAGCGTACGGCCCGCCAGGTCGACGGCCGCGGCGAGGTCGAGCCGCGGGTCGAAGGGGGCGTCGGTGGTGTCGGTGGTGTCGGTGGAGCCGGTCTCGATGAGCTGCTTGGTCTCGTTCATGTGTTCATCCTGGAAGGAAAAGTGGCCACCTTGTGGCCAGTTTTCCGAGGAGAATGAAACGGAACGGCGACGAAGACGAAGGCGCCGACGGCGACGCGGCAGGAAAGAGGCACATGAGAGCCGACCGGCTGGTGGCGACCCTGCTGTTCCTCCAGGAGCGGGGCCGCGTCACCGTCCCCGAAGTGGCCGCCGAACTGGAGGTGTCCGAGCGCACCGCGCGCCGTGATCTGGAGGCCCTGGCCGCGTCCGGCATCCCCGTCTACTCGCAGCGCGGCCGCGGCGGGGGCTGGTCCCTCGTCGGCGGGGCCCGTACGAACCTCACCGGCCTGACCGCCGACGAGATCCGGGCGCTCTTCCTCGTCACCGGGCCGCTGGCGGCCACCCCCGAACTGCGCACCACCCTGCGCAAGCTGGTCCGCGCCCTGCCGCCCACCCTGCGTGCGGAGGCCGAGGCCGCCACCCGGGCCAAAGTCGTCGACGCCACCGACTGGTCCCGCAACGCCGTCACGGCCGATGCCGCCCACCGCTCGGCGCTCCAGGGCGCCGTCGTCGACGGGATCCGGGTGCGCCTCGGGTACGCGGGCGTCGGCAAACCGGCCGGCGAGCGTACGGTCGACCCGCTCGGACTCGTCGCCAAAGCGGGAGTGGACTACCTGGTCGCCGGTACCGACAAGGGCCTGCGCACCTTCCGGCTGAGCCGGGTCACCTCCGTCGAGCCGACCGGCGAACCCGTCGTCCGGCCGCCCGGCTTCGACCTCGCCGCGGCCTGGCGGACCCTGGCCGGAGCCTTCCAGGACGGCATGTACGCGGTGACCGCGCGGGCCCGCGTCCACCCCGGCACGCTGGCCCTGCTCCAGCGCTTTCTCGCCGGCCGGGTCCGCGTCGGCGGGCCGCTGCCCGACGGCTGGACCGAGGTGTGGGTCGACGGCCCGGCCGCCAAGGCCCTGGCCGGCCACCTGGCCGGGCTGGGGGCGGGGGTCGAGGTCCTGGAGCCGCCGGAGGTACGGCAGTGGCTGGCCCGGCTCGGCGCCGAACTCACGGCGACCTACGCGGGGGAAGCGGGGGAGACGGGGGAGTCGGCGGGCACACCGCACGCACCGCACGCACCGGACGTACCGGATGCACCGGACGCGCCGCCCGCTCAGTAGCCGATGGTGAACCGCCTGCCCGCGTGCGCGTCGCGCTCGATCTCGTCGACGAGGGCCACGGCGTAGTCCTCGGCCGAGATGTGGCTGCCGCCGTCGGCCTCGTCGACGACCAGGTCGTCGAGGGCCAGCCGGTACGTGCCCGTGCGCTCGCCCGGCGCGATCTGCGCGGCGGGGCTCAGGCAGCTCCAGCGCACCTCCTCGACGGGTACGGTGCGCAGGAAGTCCAGCGCCTCCCCGTGGGCGTGCATGAGCGCGCGGACCGGCTCGGGGACGCCCGCACCGTCCCAGACCAGCGGCCCGTCGGGGGTGCGCAGCGAGCCCGCCCCGCCCACGACGATCACCCGGGGGCGGGGCTCGTCCGGGCCGAGCGTACAGACGCCGCCGATCAGGGACTTGGCGGCGGTCACGAGGACGCCAGGGTCCCCGGAGCCCGGGCCGACGGCGCTGACGACCACGTCCCGGCCGGCGGCCGCCTCGGCGACGGAATGCGGGTCGAGGACGTCGCCGCGCACCACCTCGGCGCCGGAATCCTCGAGCTTCGCGGGGTCGCGGACCACCGCGGTGACCTGGTGGCCGCGGTCGAGCGCTTCGCGCAGCACGCGGGCTCCGATGGTGCCGGTCGCGCCGAACAGGGCGATCTTCGCCATGGCGACTCCCTGGGGGGTGGAGGAGGTACGGGTCTCAGGTCGGACCCGCGCCCCATCCAAGCGAACCGGCCCCCCACCACCCGGCAGCCGGGCCGAGTCCACACGGATGATCCGCCTGATCCGTCCCGATCGACACGACCTAGCGGCACAGGGCGACGATGGACGGGGAGACCGTCCCTTTGGCCGCCTCGCACAGGGCGGTCATGTCGTACGTGCGCCCCGGCCCGGGCCGGGGTTTCGACGGTGCGGGCGGGCGCTTGCGGGGTTTGGGCGCCGGGGCGGGGCGTACGGGCCGCAGCGGCCGGGCCGGCGCGCGATCGCCGGCCCGGGGCAGCGGCGGCCGGTCCTGCGCGGGCTGTGCCGCGGCCTGCGCGGGCGGCTCCGGCGCAGGGGCCGACGGGGTCTCCGACGCCGGCAGCCGCCCCAACGGCAGGGCTTCGGCCACCGCTTCCGGGCTGGCGGTCCGGTCCGCGGCCGGAGTCGTACGGGCCGCCGCCGCGGGCCGGTCCGGCCGTACGGTCACGCACCCGGAGGTCAGCGCCACCGCGGCGAGGATCAGGGGCAGGGGCAGAACCACCCGGCGCAACTGCATCCGCCCACCCTGCCGTACGCCGGCCGCTTCCGGCTACGCACCGTCACACACACGGGTGACGGCCCGTCACGCACGAGGGCTACGCGGCCCGGCGGCCCCGGGTGGCCAGGCGGAGGAGGTGTTCCAAGGGGCCACGGTGCAGCGGGCTGTCCGCCCAGTGGCGCTGCCAGGCCCAGGCCGCCGCCGGCGCCACACCCGCGAAGCCGGCCAGCGCACCCCAGGACGCTGCGCCGTGGGCCGGTCCGGCCAGGACCAGGGCGTGCAGGACGTACGCGCTGAGGGCCATCGCCCCGAGCGCGGTCAGCGGCCGCAGCAACCGCGCCCCGGCCCGCTCGCGCGCGGCGAGCGCGAAGAGCCCGATGAGGGCGCAGCCCACCCCCGCGTTGCCGACCGTCTCCAGCGGTGTCTGGCTGTACGGGTCCGCCACCAGCAGCCAGTCCCACGAGGTGCTCGGCACGGCGCCGAACTGCCCCCGCAGGACCTCCCGTACGGGATCGGCCGCCCCCAGGGCCTCCGGATGGCGGGCCGCGATCACGTCGAGCAGCCGTTCCCGGCCGCCGAGCACATGGGTGGCCGCCCAGGCGGCGCCGTACCCCGAGGCGGCCGCGGCCGCGCCCCAGGCCGCCATCCGCCGGGCCACCCGGCCTTCGCGCAGGTCGCACAGCCGGCCGAGGGCCAAACCGACCAAGACGTACGGGAAGTAGGTGGCCAGCGGATACGCGCCGGTGAGCAGCAGCTCGCAGAGCGTCCGGCTCAGCCCCTCCCAGCCTGCCAGGGCGCCGAGTTCGGGGACCGCGCCGCGCCCGGAGTCCTCGTATCCGAACACCGGGCCGAGCAGGAAGGAGAGCAGCGGGCCCGCCGCCACGGAGCCCCCGGCGACGGCGGTGAGCACCGGCGCGGACAGCCGGGTGAAGGGCTCGGCGGCGAGGAAGTAGACGGCGAAGAAGGCCAGGATGACCAGGATCCCCGGCCAGAGGGAGGCCAGCACCAGGCCCAGCCCCGCCAGGATCGCGCAGCGGATCACCAGCGGGCGGTAGCGCCGTGCCCAGCCGGCCGGCTGCTGGTCGGGGGAGCGCCCGCGCTGCGCGAGGGCCAGCGAGAACCCGGCGAGGAGGGTGAACAGCGCCGGTGCCCGTCCGTCGGCCGCGACGATCAGGAACCCGGCGCCCTCGGGTCGCGGGCCCGGGCCGACGTGCACGGCGAACATGCCGAGGACCGCCAGCCCGCGGACGGCGTCGACGGCGGCGAGCCGCCCACCGCCGCCCGCCCCGGTGCCCGTTCCCGCAGCGGGCGCCCCCGTCATCCGCACGTGACGCTGTCGCGGGGGGCGGCCAAGTCGGACCCGCCGGCGCCCGCGTCCGTACGGGGGGCTCGTCGCATCCCTCTGTCTCTCCTCGATGGTCCGGCAGGGTTTGGGGTGGGTCCGGGGGAGGTCCGGGGCATGCCCGGTGACGTGGTCGGACCGGCGGTTTTCATGCCGCCAGTCCGCGAGGCGAACGTATCAACGAGGAAGTAACAAGGTAATAAGGAGGTATAGGGATGGCAAAGCGGCGGTCAGTGGTCGGAGTGCCGCGACGGCGTAACCCCCGGACCGTCAGGGCTGTTGCACAGGCCGAGCGTCCCCCACGGTGAACGGAGTGCCGATGCCGCAGCTGACCGACGAGGCCTTGACCGAAGACGAGGGCGACGGGCCGGGGACGTGGATGACCCCGCAGGAGTACGGGGCTTCGCGGGCCGCGCTCTGGACCGGGGCCGTCGTCCTGGTCACCGACACCGAGGGCCGGGTCCTGGTGCAGAGCGTCGACTACCGCCCCGACCGGCTGCTGCCCGGCGGCGCCGTGGACGCGGGCGAGGCCCCGGCCGCCGCCGCGGCCCGGGAAGTGCGGGAGGAACTCGGCGTGGACGGCCGCTACCCGCGCGGACTCGCGGTGGACTGGATCCCGGCCGACACCCCCGGCATCCCGCCCGAGATGGGCTTTCCGGGGGAGATCCTGCACGTGTACGACGGCGGCACGTGGACCCCGGACCGGATCGCCGGGATCCGCCTCCCGGCGCAGGAGATCACCGGCATCCACTTCGCCGAACCGGCCGACCTGCCCGCCCTGATGGACCCCGGCGACGCCCGTCGCGCCCTGTCGGCGCTGTGCGCCCGCATCAACGGCGGCGGCCCGGCCCTGCTGGAGGACGGCCACCCCACCCTGCCGACCGCCCTGGACCGGCTCGGAGTCCTGCGCGCCCGCCGCACCCCGCTCCACGGCACCTGGCACCCCGGCCCGGTACCGGCGGGCCTGCCCGTACGGGACCCCGCGGCCTGGCTGTTCGCACCCGACGGCCGGGTCCTGCTCCTGGCCTGCCGCGCCACCGGCGCCGTACGCCTGCCGCCCCCGACGGCGGACTCCGCCCCGCTCGGCTACCGCCACGCCGACGGGGCGGCCCATCCCCGGACGGCGGCCCGCCTGACCGCACCGGCCCCGGCCGCGGACCCGGCGTACGCGCGCCTGCTGGCCACCCCGGAGCAGGTCCGCGAGCTCGCGGACTGGGGCCCGGCCGGCCACTGCGAACTCGCCGCGGTCCACGAGGCCCGCACCCGCCTGCGCATCCCGCCCCCGCCGCGCACGCCCCTCACCGAGCTCCCCGAGGCGGGCCCCGGCGGCTGACCGCGCCGCGGCCGGGCCGTGCCCGTGTCGGGCACGCCGCCCCGCCGAACGGAGGTACGGCTCGGCTGCGATCATGTGCGTGTGCCGACCACGGAATCCGGAGCGTAGCCATGGGGCTTGAACATCACCGCGTCGTCATCACCGCCGGCGGGCGGGACTTCGGGCGGACCCTCGCCCTTCGCTTCGCCGCCCGGGGCGCGGAGGTCCACCTCTGCGCGCGGACCCTCGAAGCGGCCGCACGCGTCCGCGACGAGATCCTCGCGCAGGGCCACGGGGCCGACCGGGTCCACGCGTACGCGTGCGACCTCGCGGACCCCGCCTCCGTAAGGGAGTTCGCGGCCGCGGTGGCGGCCCGCACCGACCGCGTCGACGTGCTCCTCAACAACGGCTCCCGCTACCAGCACGGCCCGGACCTGCTCTCCGCCTCCGACGAGGACGTGGCCGACACCCTGGCCTCCGGCGCCACCGGTACCGTCCTCGTCACCAAGGCCTTCCTCCCGCTGCTCCTGAACTCCGACAAGCCCGACATCGTGACGATGGTCTCCGGCTGCGGCGAGAGCGGCAACCACCGCTCCGATGCGCACGACGCCTTCTACGCCGCCAAATCCGCCCAGGCCGGATTCACCGGGATCCTCTCGCGCCGGCTGCGCGAACACGGTGTCCGCGTCATCTCCCTGTACCCGCCGGACTTCGACAACCACGACCCGCTGTCCCCGGAATGGGAGGGCGCCCCGCGCACGGCGAAGGACCCGCTGACCGCACAGTCGCTGGTGGAGTGCATCTTCTTCGCCGTCGGCCAGCCCCGGGACTGCTTCATCAAGTCCTTCCACTTCGAGCAGGTCTGACGGGCATGGGACGCACGCCCGACGCACTCGGGGAGATCCTGGCCGCGGCGGCCGCCGGGCGGTATCCGCCGGCCGACGGCGGGACGACGGTGGTGCCCCAGCCGGGTCCGCGGGATGCGGGCGTCATCGCCTTCACCGCGCACTCGGTCGTCTTCACCGACGAGGACCCGCGGTGGGTGCGCTCCGTCCTCGCCGGCCTCGCATGCGACGCGCTGGCCGCGACCATGCACCCCCGGTTCCTCGCCGCCCTGCTGGACCGCACCGGCCGCACCACCGACACCGTCGACCTGCTCACCGTCGCCGGCCCGCTGCCCGGCGACCCGCCGCTGGAGCTGCGCGAGGTCGACGACCCCGGCCACCCCCGGGTGCGCCGGGCCCTGCGCCGCCGGGACGGCGTACGGGTCTGGGCCGCCGACGGCGGAGTGCTCGTACTCGGCCGCGGTGTCGCGGGCCGCTGGGAGACGGCGATCGAGGTGGAAGAGGGGGTCCGCCACCGGGGTCTGGGCCGGGATCTGGCCCGAGCCGCCCGCCACCTCGTCCCCGACGGGGAGCCGGTCTGGTCCCAGCAGGCCGCGGGCAACGCCCGCAGCATCCGGGCGTTCCAGGCCGCCGGGTTCCGCCCGGTCGGCTCGGAGGCCCTGCTGCTGGCGCCCCCGGGCTGAGGCACCCCTGGGCGCCGGGGGTTCACCGGGGTCGTGTGGAATGGGTACATGGGGAGAAGCGAGAACCACATACGGGCCGAGGCCACGGCCACCGCGCCCGAGCACTGGCGCTACGCCCGCCACCTCGAGGCCCTTGCCGCCGCGGCCCTCGGGGCGGGCGAGGCGGAGGCCGTGGCCGCCGTACTGCGCGATCGCGACCCGGTGATGGCCGAGAGCGCGGTGGTCACCCACCTCGACCGCCGCGCCGCCCAACTGCTGGCCGACGCAGCCTTCCCCGGCTGGGCCCGCGCCATGGGCACCGCGATCGGCGCCCGCGCCTTCCCGGCCCGCAGGCTGCGCGAATGGACCCTGCTCAAGGCCATCGCCGACGGGGAGCCGTGGTCCGCGGCCGAGCTCACCGCCGCCTCCGACTGGTGCCAGCGCACCGCCGCCCAGTCGCTGAGCTCCGACGAGGCTCTCGACCAGCTCGCCGCCACGGCCCGCACCCACCGCGTGCGCAGCGCCGCCGCCGCGCGCCTGCGCCGGCGGAACGCCACGGGCTGAGTCCGGATGTGAGCGCGGCGTAAGCGCCGAGGGGCCACGGCGGGCTTCCCGGCAGGAAGCCCGCCGGGAACAAAGGGTCAATCCCCAGTAAGACGGAAGATCGGCGACCGCGGTTCTATCCGCTTCGCACAGAGTCTCGTCACACGGCCGTTCGGGGGTTTAAAGTCGGCCTACCTGGCCGGGTATCAGCGTTGATTCCGATGCCGTTCCACTGGAGGCTGCTCTCCGTGTCGCACGTTTCCCAAGCTCCCGTCACCACCCCCGACGGCGAGCCGGCCCCGCCCGCACCCACCGCGTACGAGCAGGTCAACGGTTGGTTCTCGGGCTATGACCAGGTGCTCTTCGACTGGTTCCTGACCCGCCGCAGCGGCGCGGAGGAGAAGCCGGGCGATCTTCTCGAGCTCGGTGCGTTCATGGGGAAGAGCGCGATCTTCCTCGGGGGATACCTGGGGGAGGGCGAGGAGTTCACGGTCTGTGACCTGTTCGACTCGCCCGCGCCGGACGACTCCAATCTCGCCGAGATGCAGGACTCGTACCCCACGCTCACCCGCCGCGGCTTCGAGACGAACTACCTGGCCTTCCGCGAGGAGCTCCCCACGATCATCCAGGCGCCGACCTTCGTCGTCGCCGACCGGGTGCGCCCGGCCAGCTGCCGGTTCATCCACATCGACGCCTCGCACCTCTACGAGCACGTCGTCCAGGACATAGCCTCCTCGCGCGTCGTGGCGGCCCCGGGGGCGGTCGTCGTCTTCGACGACTACCGCTCCGAGCACTGCCCCGGCGTCGCCGCCGCGGTCTGGGCGGCGGTCGCCACCGGCGAGCTGCACCTCATCTGCGTCTCCGGCTCGAAGCTGTACGCGACCTGGGACGACGCGGCGCCCTACCAGGCGGATCTGCTCACCTGGCTGGAGGGCCGCGCGGACCTGTGGCACGGGGTCGACCTGGTGTCGGGCCAGTCCCTGGTCCGCATCGGTGACGAGGGGGCCGTCCCGCCGGCGCCGCCGAAGCCGCTGCGTCCGGCGCCCGAGCCCGTCGCGGCGCCCGTGCCGCCGCCGGGGCACCAGCCCGGACCCCGCCCGCGGGCCGGCACCACCTGGCGCAGGCTGGCCAAGGACCTGCTCCCGCCCGTGCTCACCCGCGCGATCGTGGCCTGGCGGCGCCGCCGCCGCGGCTGACCGCGACGCGGCCCGCCCGCGGACACGCGTACGGTGCCGGTCCCCGCATCGGGGGCCGGCACCGTTCACGTCGGGGCGGCATCGGACCGCGAGCGTCAGCCGCCCTTGCGCACCCGGGCCGCGCGCCGCGCCTCGGCCAGCTTGCGCGCCTCCGAGGTCTTGCGGGACTCCTTGCCCGCCCCCGGGCGGCCCGGACGCGTGCCGATCCCGCGGAAGCCGAGGTCCGTGCCCGAGGGGCGGCCCTTCGCGTCCGTCGGCTCGGCGCCCGCCAGCGGCACCCCGGACGGGGCCTTGGCGCCGGTGATCCGGCTCAGCGCGGCCTCGCCGGAGCGGACCTGGGTGATGGTCGGCCGGATCTTGGCCTCGGCCATCAGCCGGACCATGTCCCGGCGCTGGTTCGGGGTGACCAGGGTGACGACCTTGCCGGACTCGCCCGCGCGGGCGGTGCGGCCGCCCCGGTGCAGGTAGTCCTTGTGGTCGGCCGGCGGGTCCACGTTCACGACGAGGTCCAGGTCGTCGATGTGGATGCCGCGCGCGGCGACGTTCGTCGCGACGAGGACCGCCACGGCCCCCGTCTTGAACTGTGCGAGCGTGCGCGTGCGCTGCGGCTGCGACTTGCCGCTGTGCAGCCCTTCCGCCCGTACGCCCATGGCCCGCAGGTGCTTCACGAACTGGTCCACGCCGTGCTTGGTGTCCAGGAACATCAGCACCCGGCCCTCGCGCGCCGCGATCTCGGTGGCGGCCGAGTACTTGTCCGCCGCGTGGATGTGCAGCACGTGGTGGTCCATCGTGCTCACCGAGGCCGCCGACGGGTCCACGGTGTGGGAGACCGGGTCCTTCAGGTAGCTGCGCACGAGCTGGTCCACATTGCGGTCCAGGGTGGCCGAGAACAGCATCCGCTGACCGGCGTGGTGCACCTGGTCCAGGATCTCGGTGACCTGCGGCATGAAGCCCATGTCGCACATCTGGTCGGCCTCGTCGAGGACGGTGATCTTCACCCGCTCCAGGTGGACGTCGCGCCGCCCGATCAGGTCGCTCAGGCGCCCGGGAGTGGCCACGACGACCTCGGCGCCGGTGCGCAGCGAGCTCACCTGCCTGCCGATCGACAGCCCGCCGACCACGGTGGCCATCCGCAGGTCCAGGGCCTGGGCGTACGGCGTCAGCGCCTCGGTCACCTGCTGCGCCAGCTCGCGCGTCGGTACGAGGACCAGGGCGAGCGGGCGCTTGGGGTCGGCCTTGAGGCCGGCGGTGCGCGCCAGCAGGGCCAGGCCGAAGGCCAGGGTCTTGCCGGAGCCCGTCCGGCCGCGGCCGAGGATGTCCCGGCCGGCCAGGGAGTTGGGGAGCGTCGCCGCCTGGATCGGGAACGGCTGCGTCACCCCCAGGTCGGTCATCGTCTTCACCAGCTCACGGGGCAGGTCGAGCTCGGAGAAGGCCTCCACCGGCGGCAGTGCCGGCTCGACCGTCTTCGGCATCGCGAACTCGCCCCGCAGCGGGGCCGTCCGGGGGGTCTTGCCGCCCGACTTCGCACCGCCCTTGGGGCCTGCCTTGGCTCCGGCCTTGATGCCGAAGCGCCCGTGAACCGACGGGTTCTTCATGCAGAACCTTCCGTGAGACGTGAAAAGTCGAATTTTACCATCGGGGCGGCGGCGCCACGGGGCCGCTGCGGTGCCACGGGCCTTGCGGTGCCGGGGCCCCGCAGCGCCGGGGGCGCTACGGCGCCGCCGGGCCGAGCCGTCCGCTCCGTACCTCGGCGAGATGGGCGGTCATCTCGACCGTCGCCCGCGCGAACCAGTCGGCGATGACGGCGGTCTCGTCGGGGGAGTACTGCGCGAACACCGCGCCGAGCCGGGCGTAGAAGGGCTCGTACACGGCGAAGACGCGCGCGGCGGCCGCCGGGTCGGCCACCACGCGCACCCGGCGCCGGTCCGCGGGATCCGGCTGCCGGCGGGCGTATCCGGCCCGCTCGAGGCGGTTGAGCACCCCGGTCACGGCCCCGGTGGTCAGGTTCGTGAGCTCCGCGAGGTCCCCGGCGCCCAGCGGGGAGTCCCCGGCGCCCAGGATGTGGCCCAGGCAGGTCAGGTCGGTGACGTTCAGCCCCAGCAGCTGCGCGATTTCCTGCTGGCCGATGAGGCCCAGCGCGACGTACCGGTCCATGCGCGACAGCGCCTCCTGGGCCGTGGCCGCGGGGCGGGACTTGCCCTGCACGCAGATACTCCTTAGTGTCTAAGTAACTTAGCTCGTGAGATGCTTATCTTGTTCACTAAGGCATCTCGCCTTTCGAGCCTACTGCCGCCCGTCCGTCTGGGGAGAATCATGAGCGCGCACGGAGACGTCGACATGGGTCACACGGTCGCCGGCTGGACCGGCACCGTCTTGGCCCTGCTGGGCTGTACCGGAGCCGGAGCGGCCCTGTGCGCCGCCTGGACCCCGGGCATCTGGCTCGGCCTCGGCCTCGTCGTGGTGGCCGGAGTCGTCACCTGGGCCCTGCACCTCGCCGGCTGGGGCAAGCCCGGCGGCCCCCGCCCCCGCGCCGAGTGGGACTGGCGCACCCGGGACACCGCCGCGCGGACCGGGCACGCGAACTGCCTGGGCTGCCGGGCCGGCGGGCCGCGCCGGGCCGCGGCGGCGCGCCGGCCCCGGCCCGCCGAATTGGCCGGTCAGGAGTTCGAAGCCGCCCCGATCGGCCGCGCCTGAGGTGTGCTCGGTGTGACGTGTGGGCAGGATGGAACCGGCTGCACCACACGTGCGGCCCGCGTGGAACGTTGAGAAGGATCAGTACTGATGGCAACAGGCACCGTGAAGTGGTTCAACTCGGAGAAGGGGTTCGGCTTCATCCAGCAGGACGACGGCGGCCCCGACGTGTTCGTGCACTTCTCCGCCATCCAGACCACCGGCTTCAAGGAGCTGGCGGAAGGCGCGTCGGTCGAGTTCGACGTCACTCAGGGGCCCAAGGGTCCGCAGGCGGAAAACGTGGTCCCTCTTCGGTGAAGCCGCTGTGACGCCACTTCACGAGCCCAGCCCGTGACATGAGCCCCGCCGGTCGGTCCGGCGGGGCTCATGGCCGTCACGGGGCGGACGCGGGGGCGGGAGGCGGGGAGCCCGCGCGGTGCAGGGCCAGCAGCAGCGGCCAGAGGTGGTCCGCCAGCTCGGCCGGGGAGCCCGGGACGCTGTCGTGCAGCCAGTCGGCGAGGATCCCGGTGAAGGTGGCGGCCACCGCCGAGGCGACCAGGTCGGCGTGCGGGGCGCCGGCCGCCGTGCGCTCGTCGCGGGCCCGGGCGCGCAGCTCGCGGTGGAGCCGCTCGCCGAGCGGGCCGCCGCCGCCCGGCAGGAGCAGGGTGCGGTACAGGGCCCCGTGCGCGGCGGCGTCGGTGAGGAAGCCGGCCAGCGCGGCCGGGGGCCGGGCCGGGGCCCGCGCCCCGGGCTCCGTCTGCCAGGCGTGCAGGGCGTCGACCGCCGCGTGCACCACGTCGGCGCAGGCGTCGACGGCCAGCGCCGGGAGGTCCTCGTAGTGCAGGTAGAACGTGGCGCGGCCCACCCCTGCCCGGCGGACCACCGCCGAGACGCTGACCTCCCCGAGCGGCCGGTCCGCGCACTCGGCGAGGAGGCCCTCGCGCAGCCGGGCCTTGGTGCGGGCGGTGCGCGGGTCCTCGGGGCTCATGCGTTCTCCAGGCTCATCGGCCCCTGAGCTTATGCGGTCCTCGCGCCCGGACCCGCGCGGTCCGCGGGCCCGCCGGGTCCCGGACCCGCGGGCGCCCGGCTCACGCGGCCAGCAGCGCCGCGCCCAGGGCGAGGGCGCCGGGCAGGGCCTGGGCGGCGAGGATGCGGCGGTTGGCGGTCACGCCCCCGTACAGTCCGGCGACGATCACGCAGACGAGGAAGAAGACCTGCGTGGCGAGCGAGTCGATGACCAGCGACCAGATCAGGCCGGCGGCCAGGAAGCCGTTGTAGAGGCCCTGGTTGGCGGCGAGCGGCGCGGTGCGGCGGGCGAGGTCCTCGTCGAAGCCCGACAGGGCCCGGCCGGGCGTCCGCTGCCACAGGAACATCTCCAGGACCAGGAAGTACGCGTGCAGCGCGGCGACGACGCCTATGAGGATCTGAGCGACCGTGTGCACGGCCACCTCCGTTTCGCGGGCTGCCGGGGCAGCGTCGAGGGGGCTACTTCCTGGACAACTGTACAGGAAGTAGCCGTCCGGTCCACAGGTGGCGCGCGGCTAGGCTGACCGCATGACTGTGCTCGTGTACGAAGACTTCGGAACCGGACGCCATCGCGAGGCCTCCCTGATCCGCCACGCCCTGGGCAGCGCCCACGACGAGGAGCTGATCGCGGGCCTGGCCGGCGGGATCGGCTTCATGTACTTCGTGTTCGAGTACGCCGGCCGGCCGCCCATCGCGACGATCGTCGCGCAGGCCCACCCCGAGCCCTGGGTGCAGGTCGCGCTGCGGCGCCTGCACATCCCCTACGACGCCACGCGCTCCACCAAACCCCGCTGGGGCCGGGTGCGCGCCGCGCTCGACGGCGGCCAGCCCGCCTTCTGCGTCGTCGACCGGTCGTCGCTGCCCTGGCACGAGGCCGACCCCGACGCCGAGATGATCGGCGCCGACCCGTACACCGTCGTCATCGCCGGATACGACGGCGACGACCTGCTGATCGAGGACGGGGCCGAGACCCCCTACCGGATCGACCGCGAGGAGTTCGGCGCGGCCTGGACCGCGCACCGCAAGGGCCGCCACCAGCTCATCGTGCCCACCGGGCCGGCCGAGGGCGAGCCGGACGTCGAGGGGGCCGTCGCCGCGACCGTCACGCGCCTCACCGGGCCGGTGCTCGGCAACCAGTTCGACGTCAACTTCGGCTTCTCCGGCATGGAGAAGCTGGCCGCGCAGCTGCGCGACCGGACCACGAAGACGGGCTGGGAGCGGCGGTTCGCCGGCCCGGAGGCCTTCCGGGCGGGCACCGGGCGGCTGTACGCCTGCCTCGAGGAGGAGTGGACCGCTCCCGGCGCCACCCGGCCGCTGTACGCCGACTTCCTCGACCTCGCCGGACGGCCGGAGGCGGCCGCGCTCCTGCGGGATTCCGCCGGGCACTGGTCGCGGCTGGCGGACCTGGCCCGTACGGCCGAGCCGGACTCCGACGCCGCCGCGCGGCGGGCCCTGTTCGACGCGTGCGCCGAACTCGTGGACCGCTCGCTGGAGCTGGAGCGCCGGGCCGTGGCCCTGCTCTGAGCCGTACGGGCTCCCGTCGACCCGCTGCTCCCGGTGGCGCGCTCACTCCTCCCTGATGCTGATGGCGGCGACCGGGCAGGCGCGGGCGGCCTCGCGGAGCAGCGGGCTGCCGTTGCCGTCCTCCCGGCCCGGGAGCACCTGGCTGAAGCCGTCGTCGTCCTGGGTGAACACGTCCGGCGCGGTCAGGGCGCACTGTCCGGCGCCGATGCAGATGTCCGTCTTGATGTCGATGCGCTGTGGCGACATGTTCCTCACCATGCCACGGGGAGTTCGACCATGCCCTGAATGGTGTCGCCGGGTCGGAACGGGATCCGGTCCGGCTCGGCCGCCAGCCGGAGCCCGGGCAGCCGCGCGAACAGCGTCCCCAGGGCGATCTCCATCTCGGCGCGCGCCAGGTTCTGCCCGAGGCACTGGTGGACGCCGAAGCCGAACGCGACGTGGTGCCGGGCCGAGCGGTGCCAGTCCAGCGCGTCCGGCTGCTCGAACACGGCCGCGTCCCGGTTGATGACCGAGGTGGAGAAGATCACCCCGTCGTCCGGACGGATCGTCACCCCGCCGATCTCGATGTCCTCGACGGCCACCCGCAGCATTCCGTCGGCGATGGACAGGAAGCGCATCAGCTCCTCGACGGCCACCGAGACGAGTGCCGGGTCCTCGCGCAGCTCGGCCAGCTGCTCGGGGTGGTTCAGCAGGGTGAACGTACCGAGCGAGATCATGTTCGCCGTGGTCTCGTGGCCCGCGATCAGCAGGATCGCCGCCAGGGAGACCAGCTCCTCGACATCGGTCTCGCCGGTCTCCAGGCGGGTCGCGACGAGCTCGTCGAGCAGCCCGTCGCCCGGCTCGGTCCGCTTGCGCTCGATCAGATCGGCGAGGTAGCCGTTGATCTGGTCCCGCGCGGCCTCCACATCGGCGAGTTCGGGGCCGCGCAGGAGACGTCGGGACGCCCCCTCGAAGAACTCGTGGTCCTCGTAGGGGACTCCGAGCAGGGCGCAGATGACCATCGAGGGGACCGGCAGGGCGAAGTCGCTGACGAGTTCGGCCGACGGGCCCCTGGCGACCATCTCGTCGATCAGCCGGTCCACCGTCTCCTGGATGGCGGGCCGCAGGGCCGCGGTCCGTTTCAGGGTGAAGCTCGGGATGAGCATGCGGCGCTGGACGTTGTGCTCGGGGTCGTCGACGCCGAGCAGGGCCGTACGGCGGTTCGTGAGCCCCTTGAACCGCTTCGTGGGAGAGGGGAAGGCCGCATTGTTCCGGTCGGCGGAGAGCCGCCCGTCGGAGAGCAGGGCGCGCGCCTCGGCGTGCCCGGTGACCACCCAGACCGAGCGGCCGTCGAAGAGGGTGACGCGCGAGAGCGGCCGGCTCTGGCGCAGGGGGTCGTATGCGGCCGGCGGGTGGTAGGGGCAGGTTCGGTCCTGGGGAAAGGCAACGGTCTCTGACATGCAGCACCTCGTAGGCATGGTTCCGTGGGTCCGTCTCGCCGGAATCCATTACATGCCCAAGGCACCTATCTGACCTATGCCACTTTCGGCCAGATAGCCCACTTTGGCCCGTCCGGCCCCGCGGCCGCCGGAACGCTCAGAGGTGGGCGTCCAGGAAGGCCCGGAGCTCGGCGCGGCTCATCGCCCCGCCGTGGCTCGCCACGGCCTCCCCGCCCTTGAGGAGGACGACCGTGGGGGCGCCGGTCACGGCGAAACGCCTGGTCGGATCGGGGCAGCGGGTCATGTCGGCGCGGACGGCCGTCAGGCGCGCGCCGTACTCCTCGGCCACTTCGGACACGAGCGCGTCCATCGCCCGGCAGGCCTCGAGGGCCTTGGGCCAGGTCCCGATGAAGTAGGCGAGAACCGGCCCCTCGGTCATGCCGAGGATGAAGTCGAACTCCTGGTTCTCCAGCGGCTGGTGTACCCGGCGTGCCATGGGCGGTGCTCCTGCTCCGTGTGACGGGTGATGCGTGGGCGGGCCCCCATCATCGCCGCCGCGTCCGCCGCGCCCGAATTCCCGTCCGGATCGGGTGTTTGCATCAAGGGGCCGGGCTGTTTGCCGGGGATTGCGCACGGGGCTTTCGGCCGATGCTCCAGGGCGGTTTTCACGGGGTGGGGCAGATGCGGGACTTCATGGATGTTGCGCACGGCATTTTCGCCGCAAGAGGGATGATCGCCTTGCATCTGCGAGGTGGCTGATCGGCGTGTCGGGAGGGGTCGTCCATGGAACGTCACGGGAATCTCCGCAGAGCGGGCCTCGCGCTCGCGGCGGGCGCGCTGGTGCTCACGGGCTGCGGGACGTCGGCCGACGGCAAGGACGACAAGGACGCGAGGACGGGAGCGGCGGCCTCCGCTCCCACTTCCGCCACGGCTCCGGCCGGCGCCTCCGCGCAGGCCTCCGCCGCACCGCTGAAGCCCGGCGAGGTGCGGGTCGGCGGCGAGGTCGGCAAGCCCTACACCCTCACCCTCGCCGACCTGCGCAAGCTGCCCCAGAGCTCGGCGCCGGTGAAGTTCACCAGCGCCAAGGGCGACCAGGAGCACACGTACGCGGGCGTTCCCCTGTACGAGGTGCTGAAGACGGCGGAGCCGCGCTTCGACCGGAGCAAGAAGAACGGCCGACTGCGCGGGATGGTCGCGGCGACCGGGGGCGGCGACTACCGCGCCGTCTTCGCCTGGGCCGAACTCGACCCCGAGTTCGCCAAGAGCCGGATCCTGCTCGCGGTCTCCGAGGACGGCGTGCCGTTCGACGACGCGGCCGGACCGCGGCTTGTCGTCCCGCAGGACACCAAGGGCGGCCGGTACGTGTCCGAGCTGAACCAGTTGTGGGTCGGGGTCGTCGACCCGGTGGTCGACGGGGCGAAGTGACGGTGGCGGCCGATGAGCCGGGCGGGAGCGGTCCGTCCGGCGGCCGGTCCCTGGTCGCCCGCCGGGCCCTGCTCGGGGCCGGGGGCCTGGCCGCCCTGGCCGCGGGCGGCGCCGTACCGGCCACGTCCGGGGCCGGCGCCCGGACCGGGGAGCGGCGGCCGCCCGCCGTGATCCCCTTCCACGGCCCGCACCAGGCCGGGATCCTGACCAGGCGCCAGCCGTACGCGCACCTCGCCGCACTGGACCTCGTGCCCGGCACCGACCGGGCCCGGGCGGCCGCCCTGCTGCGCGCCTGGACCGAGGCGGCGGCCCGGACGAGCCGAGGCGAACCGCCGGCCGCGACCGGCGCGGATGCGGCTGCCGGGGTCGGGGAGAGCGCGAGTGCGGGTGCCGGTGCGGTGTCCGCGGCCGACGGTGACACCGGCGTCGCCCTCGACGCCGGGCCCGCCTCGCTCACCGTCACCTTCGGCTTCGGGGCGGGCCTCTTCGACCGGCTCGGACTCGCCGCGGTCCGGCCGCCGGCCCTCGCCCCGCTGCCCGCCTTCACGGACGACCGGCTCGATCCGGCCCGCTCCGGCGGGGACCTGTTCGTACAGATCGGCGCCGACGACCCCTTCGTCGCGGTGCACGCGCTGCGCGTCCTGCAGCGCCTGGCCCGGGGCGCGGCGCGGACCCGCTGGGTGATGTCCGGCTTCACCCGGCCGCCCGGAGCCCCGGCTTCCGCCGCGGCCGCGTCCGGCACCCACCGGAACCTGATGGGCCAGCTCGACGGCACCGCCAACCCGGCCCCGGCCGAGGACCCCGCCCAGCGGGCCCGGATCCTGGTCACCGGCCTGGACGCGCCACCCTGGCTGGCCGGGGGCTCGTACGTGGTCGTGCGCCGGATCCGGATGCTCCTCGACACCTGGGAGGGGCTGCCCGTCCACCACCGCGAGGAGGCCGTGGGGCGGCGCGTGGCCGACGGGGCCCCGCTGACCGGCGGCACCGAGCGCACCCCGGCGGACCTGGACGCCGCCCGGGCGGACGGGATCCCGGTCATCGCGACCAACGCCCACATCCGGCTGGCCGCGCCGGGCGGCAAGCGGCAACGCCGGCGCGACGATGCTGAGGCGAGGCTGGTCGTACTACGACGGCCTGCGCCCCGACGGCACTCCGGACGCGGGGCTGCTCTTCGTCGCCTGGCAGGCGGATCCCCGTACGGGCTTCGTCCCCGTCCAGCAGCGGCTCTCCCGGGGCGACGCCCTCGCGCGGTACACGGAGCACGAGGCCTCCGCCCTCTTCGCCGTGGCGGGCGGCACCGCGCCGGGGGAGTACGTGGGGCAGGGGCTGCTCGAAGGCTGAAGAGGAGGTGCGCAAAGCCCCGCCGGCCCCGCGGCTTTGCGGACCACCCGCGACCGGCGCCCCGGGCCCGTTGTCAGTGGTGGCTGTGAAGCTGGGCCCATGGACGACAGGATGCTCAGGCGCCGGGTCTACGGCGCCGACCACGACGACCCCGACCCCGGCCCGCGCCCCGGCCGCCTCTACGGTGAACTCGTGGGCGGCCCGCTGGACGGGCTCCTCCTGGACATCACGGGCTGGAGTCCGCGCCAACTCGCCGAAGAGGCCCGCCTCCCCACCGAGATAGGGCGCTACGGAGCCGGCGGCCGCACCCACTACCGGCGCCGCGCGGCCGATCCGGGGCACTGGGACTGGTCGGGCGACAGCCCCTGATCCGGGCCGGTGCGCACCGTCAGCCGGCGGCGCCCCGGCTCACGTTCCGCGCCCACAGGACCAGCGGGACCTGCAGGGGCAGCCGGGCGAGCGTCACCGCCCGCACGGCGGGGGAGCGCCGTGTCGCGTCGACGGCCATCTTCACGTTCGCGGGGAACACGCCGACGAAGAACGCCGCCGCGGCCAGGGCCGCCACCCGGCGGGTCCGCGGATGGGCGACCCCGGCGGCCAGCACCAGCTCGGCGGCGCCGCTCGCGTACGTCCACTGCCGGGCGGTGCCGGGCAGGGCGCCGGGGACGATCGCGTCGAACTGCTTCGGCGCGACCGCGTGCGCGACGCCCGCGGTCGCCAGCAGGCCGGCGAGGAGTACGGGGGAAGAAGGAGTGCGCGGCATCGGAAGGTCCTCTCGGAGGGGCCGGAGCCCGCGATCCTACTCGCCGGTAGCGCTTTTCGGCCGGGAAGATTCTTTTTTGAAGAAATCTCCGGGGAGCCGTCGATCCGGGCGCCGCCCGTTCGACGCACCAGTGAGAGGCGGGGAAAGCCCCCGCCCGTCCGGCCGAGGAGTCACCATGCCGCGCTTCCTTTCCATGATCCGTATCGACGAGCAGGCCCTGCCCGCCAACACCGAGTTCCCGCCGGAGTTCGGGGAGCGCATGGGCGCGCTGATGGAGGAGATCACCAAGGCCGGGGTCATGCTCGACACCGCAGGACTGCTCCCCACCTCCGAGGGGACCCGGGTGACCTGGTCCGGAGGCAAGCTGAGCTACACCGACGGGCCCTTCACCGAGACCAAGGAGGTCGTCGGCGGCTACGCCATCCTCCAGGCCAAGGACAAGGCCGAGGCGCTGGAGTGGACCAAGCGGTTCCTGGAGATCCACCCCGAGGAGTGGACGGTCGGCGCCGAGCTGCGCCAGATCGACGGGGGCTGAACACGCCGCGATCCGCGCCACGGGGGCGCCGCGGTCCGTGCCGCGTTTGCCCTGCCCCGTCACGGCTGCTCTGATGGGTGGCCGTGACGGCAGTGAGTGCGACCCAGGCGGTCGAGACGGTGTTCCGGATCGAGTCGGCGCGGATCATCGCCGCCGTCGCGCGCATCGTGCGCGACGTCGGCATCGCCGAGGAGATCGCCCAGGACGCGCTGGTCGCCGCCCTGGAGCAGTGGCCGGAGTCGGGCGTCCCGGACAGGCCGGGCGCCTGGCTCACGGCCACCGCCAAACACCGCGCGATCGACCTCGTGCGCCGCAAGGAGACGTACGCCCGCAAGCTCGCCGAGGTCGGCCGGACCCTGGAGGACGTACCGCCGCCCGCCGAGCCGGCGGCCCCGGACGACATCGACGACGACCTGCTGCGGCTGATCTTCACCGCCTGCCATCCCGTCCTGGCCACCGAGGCCCGCATCGCGCTCACCCTGCGCCTGATGGGCGGGCTGACCACCCAGGAGATCGCCCGGGCCTTCCTCGCCCCGGAGCCCACCGTCGCCCAGCGCATCGTCCGGGCGAAGCGGGCCCTGGCCAAGGCGGGCGTTCCCTTCGAAGTCCCGTACGGAGCCGACCGCGACCAGCGGCTCGCCTCGGTCCTGGAGGTCATCTACCTCATCTTCAACGAGGGCTACTCGGCGACCGCCGGCGACGACCTCGTCCGCCCCGCCCTGTGCGAGGACGCCCTGCGGCTGGCCCGGGTCCTGGCCGGCCTGATGCCCGAGGAGCCCGAGGTACACGGGCTGGCGGCGCTGCTGGAGTTCCAGGCCTCCCGGATCTCCGCCCGCACGGGCCCCGACGGCGAGCCGGTGCTGCTCGCCGACCAGAACCGGTCGAAGTGGAACCGGATGCTGATCCGCCGTGGCGCCCTGGCCATGCGGGACGCGGGGAGCGGCCCCTACTCCGTCCAGGCCGCGATCGCCGGCTGCCACGCGGAGGCGGTCCGCTACGAGGACACGGACTGGGCGACGATCGCCACCCTCTACGGACGGCTCGTCGAGCTGGTCCCGTCACCGGTCGTGGAGCTCAACCGGGCGGTCGCCGTCTCCATGGCGCAGGGCCCCGAAGCCGCGCTCCCGCTGGTCGACGCCCTGGCCGGCGAGCCGGCCCTGCGCGCCTACCACCTGCTGCCGAGCGTACGGGGCGACCTGCTGGAGCGGCTGGGCCGCGGGGAGGAGGCCCGGGCGGAGTTCGAACGCGCCGCCTCGCTCACGCACAACGCGCGGGAACGGGCCCTGCTGCTGGGGCGTGCCGCCCGCGCGTGACCACGGGCGGCCGGCATCGTCAGGAGCGGCCGGTGGACGGCGCGTACGGCGCCGCGTCGTTCCGGGACGCGCCGAGCGGGCGGCGCGGCGCGGTCAGGGCCACGGGCCGCCGGAAGGAACCGTGCCGGGCGATCTCCCGGACGGTGGCGCGCAGCGCCTCCTGGAAGTCGTCCATGGTGCGGCGCGCGGCGGCGGTGTCCACGTAGATCGAGTTCATGTGCAGACCGTCGGCGTCCCGCTGGAACCAGGAACAGGCGCCGTTGGCCCGCGCCGACCACACGTGCGAGGTCGGCCGCCAGTCCTGGTGCCGCTCGGCGCCGGGACACTTGCGGGTGTCGATGTACGAGAAGAAGTTCACCGGGTAGGGCCAGGAGCGGGCGGCGAACTCGGTGGGCGCCAGCAGCTGCCAGGCCCGTACGAACGGCACGTCGATGTGCTCCATCATCTCGCCGAAGCCGGCCCGCACCGCCGCCATGACCTGGGCGAAGTCCCGCCCCGGCGAGGCGTCGAACTCGATGGGCATGGTGTTGACGAACCAGCCCACCGAGTTCGCCCAGCCGGCCCGGCCGCGCTCGCTGACCGGCATGAAGCCGCGGTACACGCCGGGTCCGCCCGCCTCGCGCAGGCAGACAGCGACGGCCGCCAGGACCCCCATGAACGGCTTGCCGTCCACCACGCGGCAGGCCTTCTCGAACACCTCGGCCTCGGCCGCGTCCAGCAGCGGCGAGGCCTCGTTGACGATCGGGTACATCCGGTCCGGCTCCACGCCGAGCTCGAGCGGGAAGCGGGGGAAGAACTCGCCGCCGCCGCGCGCCATGAACGACTTCCAGTAGCCGAGGCGTTCGTCGTCGGCGGCGATGGAGAGGTAGCGGCGGCGCTGCTCCTCGGCGAAGTCCAGGTAGCTCGGCGCGGGCGGCAGATCGATCTCCTCGCCGCGGCACAGCGCCTCGTACCCGTTCTGCACCTCGTGCACGACGATCGGCATCGACAGGCCGTCGCAGACGATGTGGTCGAAGGCCAGGTATACGGTCGTCGAGTCCTCGCGCAGGACGGCGCCCATGGTGAACAGCGGCCAGGACAGCGTGTCGATGCTGCGCTTGAACCGGTCGACGAGGAAGCCGCGCAGGGCCTCGGACGAGTCGAAGTCGGCCACGGGCACCACATCGAGGGCGAGTTCGGCGGCGGCGATCGGCTCGCACGCCAACTCTCCGGCGAGACGGCGGAATTCACACCGCAGCACCTCGTGCCGGCGCACGAAGGCCAGCAGGGAGCGGGTCAGGGCGCGCTCGTCCAGCACGCCCTTGACCTCGAAGGTGACCGCGATCCACGACGCGACCGGATCGTCGGCGCCGCGGCTCTCCTCGGCGACGGTGAAGTGCTTGTCCTGGTTGAACGAAGCCCTCCTGCCCGCCGCATCGGCCGGCACGCCCCGCGGCGCATCGCCCGTGCCGCCGGTGTCCGGCGCCGGCCCGGCCGTGGACCGCAACCGCCACTCGACGACCCGTCCCGGTGCCATCCGGTGCATCTCCAGAGGAAACTGCCGCATTCCGTCATCCCTTCGCCCCCAGAGTCAACCCCGAGGCCCTAACGACACCCGCCCCACGGAAGTGACGCCCACCAGTTCGTTCACCGGTCGCGGCGTCGCGCGGGCCGGGGCTCCCCGGGCCGGGGGGTCACCACGGTGACCCGTACGGCGGCTCAGGCGCGCAGGTCGTCAGGGTCCTCCGCGGTGTCGGGGCGGACCTCGATGTGGTCCGCGGCCAGGTCGACCGCGACGCGGTGCTCCATGCCGAGGGCCTCCAGGAACTTGTGCGGGAGCTGCACGCGGCCGGTCCGGTCCAGCATCACGTACTCGCGCTCGCTCACCGACTCCGCGCCGTGCTCGTCCGTGACCGTGCGGCGCAGCACCTCGCTGCTGGTGCGGCCGTCGCGGATCGCCACCGTACGGCGGACCTCGCCCGCGACGAGCGGGTCGTGCGTCACGATGACCACGGTGGCGCCGAGCTCCCGGTTGACGGTGCGGAACGCCTCGAAGATCGCCGCTCCCGTCTCGGAGTCGAGCTCGCCGGTGGGCTCGTCGGCCAGCAGGACCGCCGGGTCGTTGGCCATGGCCACGGCGATGGCCACCCGCTGCTGCTGGCCGCCGGAGAGCTCGGAGGGACGCCGGCCGGCGAGGTCGGCGATCTCCAGCGCCTCCAGGAGGCGGGCGACCCGGTCCGCCTGGCGGGCCGACGCTCCGCCGCGACCGCGCCGTCCCTTCAACTGCATCGGCAAGGCGATGTTCTGAGCCGCCGTCAGGAAGGGCAGCAGATTGCGGGCGGTCTGCTGCCAGACGAAGCCCACCGCCTCGCGCCGGTAGCGGAGCCGGTCCTTCGCCGACATTCCGAGCAGGTCGAACCCCTCGACCGTGGCCGAACCGGCCGTGGGGACGTCCAGCCCGGCCAGGATGTTCAGCAGGGTGGACTTGCCGCTGCCCGAAGCGCCGACCAGGGCGACCAGGTCGCCCCGCTGCACGGTCAGCTCCAGGCCCTGCAGCGCCTGCACTTCGACCCCGTCGGCACTGAAGATGCGGACCAGGCGGTCGCAGGCGATGGCGGTGTCGGCCCGCCCGGCGCGCGGCGCGGCGGCGGCAAGGGCCTGCCGGCGCAGCTCCTCGTAGGTCGGCTGGTCGCTGTTCAACGCTGGTCTCCCGCTCTCAACTCGGTGGTGATCTGGCGCCGCCCGGATATCGCCGCCTCGGCGAGCACGGCCACGGTGACCAGGAAGGCCAGCCCCAGTGCCTGGGTCAGCACGGGCGGCGCCGTCAGGCGCAGCCCCGTCGGGACCGTCGAGCCGACGAGGGCGGACAGATCCATGGCCGGGCCCAGCAGGGCGACGGCCGCGGCCGCGACCAGTGCCCCGCCGAGGGTGGCGGCCAGCGCCTGCGGCAGCGCCTCCGTCAGGATCAGCCGGATGCCGTCCCGGGGCCGCAGCCCCATCGTGCGCAACCGCGCCAGCAGCGCGGCGCGTTCGGGTGCCGCCCGTACCAGCGTGAGCAGGACGGCCAGCAGCGCGAAGCCCGCGGCCCCGGCCACCGACGCCCAGAACAGCCGGCCCGCAGACCGCTGGAGCGGGTCGTTGCCCAGCTCGGCGGCCGTATCTTCGCTGGTACGTACCGTGAACTGCCCGGCGGTCCCCGCCGGGGCGGTCGCCCGGACGGCCTCGCGCAGCCGGTCCCCGTCGACGGCTCCGGTGGCGAGCCACCGGTCCGCACGCCCCGTCTTGGGCAGGCGCGCGGTGGTCGGCCCGGCCGGCAGGACGACCACGGCGCCGCCCGCCCCGGGCCGCACCGGGGTCCCCTCGACCACGCCGACGGAGCCGATCTGCAGCTCGCCGCCGTCGCCGAACGACAGCCGGTAGGTGCCGGCCTCCGCCAGCTTGGCCAGCTCGCTGCTGAACAGCGCCGGCACGGGGGCGCCGGCGCCCGGGTCCTTCGCGAGCAGCGCGGGGTCGAACCGGCCGCGTCCGATGGTCTTGGCCACTTCCGCGTACGCCACCGGATCGGCGACGACCACCGTGACCTGCGTGGAGCCCTGGACGGTGCCGAACACGAACGCCTTGTCGTCCGTCCACACGCCGACCGACGTCCGTACGCCGGGCAGTGCGGCGGCGGCCTCGGTCATCGCCGGGGGCAGGGCGCCCCCGTACGGCGCCGAGACCTGCACGTCTGCGCCGACGGCGAGGCGGGCCACGCGAAGCCGGCCGGTGTCCACCGCGTCGAGCACCGTGGCCCCGAACCCGCCCGTGGTGACGGCCAGCAGCAGGGCGATCAGCGGCAGCACCGAGGGGCGCGCCCGGCCGCCGGTGCCCCGGGCGGCGCGGGCCAGGCCGAGGAAGCCGATCAGCCCGGGCCGCCGCCCGGCCGCCCGGGCCAGTACCCCGACCAGGACGGGCTGGAGCCGGGCCAGTGCCAGGCCGCCGCACAGCGCGAGCAGCAGCGGGGCGGCGACCAGCAGCGGATCCAGGCCCTCGCCGGCGGGCGCGACCCCGCGGCTGCGGACCTCGAACACGGCCGCCGCGGTGGCGGCGGCGACCAGCAGCTCGGCCACCAGCCGGCGCCGCGGGGCCGGCCCGCGCCGCCGCGCGGACAGCAGTACGGCGGCCCGTACGGGGAAGGCCAGCAGCGCCAGCAGGGTGACGGCGGCGGCCGCGAGCAGGGACGCGGTGGCGCGCGCCGTCGGCAGCAGCCACAGCGCGAGGGCGGTCGCCAGGGCGGCGGCGGGCAGTACGGTCACCGCGCCCTCGCCGAGCAGCCGGCCGACGATCCCGCGGGGCGAGCCGCCGCGGGCCAGCAGCAGCCGCAGCTCCGACTCCCGCCGGTCAGCGGTCAGCGCGGCGGCGAGGCAGAACACCACGGCCGCCACCCCGGCGACCCCCGCCGGGCCGATCGCGGCGAGCGGCGCGACCGCCTGCTGCCGGGCCTCGGCCTGCTTGAACAGCTCCGGAAGCCGGGAGGTGATCCGCAGGTCGCTCCGCTGCGTGCTGCTGCGCAGGGCGGAGGCGGTCGGGCCGCCGACGTACGCGGCGATCTCCCGGGCGATGCCGGGCAGCAGGTCGGCGCGGAGCCGGCCGGTGTCCACCGGGAGCCGCCAGAAGTCCTCGGCGCCCTCGCCCCACAGCGCGAGCCGGTCGAGCCCGTCGGGCCCGACGAGGGCGGCGGTCTGCCAGTACCGCTGCGGCGGAACGGAGGGGGTGTTGGCCTGGCAGGCACGGGTGAGGCAGGGCAGCCCGGCCCAGAAGACGTCGTCCTCGTCGGTGGCCCGGTAGAGGCCGACGATCTCGGCGCTCATCGGTTCGGAGTTGTTGGCGAAGGACTCCAGCACCGTGCCGACCCGGACGCCCAGGGTCTGCGCGGCCTGCCGGGACAGTGCGATCGGCACGGGCCCGCCCGGGACGCCGCCGCTCGGCCAGCGCCCCTCCACCAGCTCGGTGTGTGCGGCGGCCTCCCGCAGGTACAGCAGGTCCATCCGCGGCGGGACGCCGTCGGGGCTGGGCAGCCCAGGGTTGGCGAGGCCGCGCTGTTTGGACGCCTGGGTGCCGTGGACGACCCCCGAGGGGGCGATGGCGAAGCCGGCGCCGGTACGGGCGAGCAGCGCGTTCCGTACGGAGTCCAGGTTCTCGGGGGACTCGGCCCCGTACCGGGCGGTGGAGGTGGCGAGCAGGCTCGTCGCGACGGGACCGCGGTCGTGGAGGAAGGAGCGCAGGGCCTGATCGGCGCCCCGGTCCACGGCGCGCGGCAGGGAGGCCGCCAGCAGCACGGCGACGAAGGCGAGGGCCGCGGCGAGCAGGGCGCTCGACGGCGCCGTCCGCAGCCGGGTCCGCACCCAGGGCGCCGGCCGCACGGCGGACGGGGCCGCGGGCCGTGCCGTGGACGGGGCCGCGGGCCCTGAACCGCTCCCTCGGGCGGGACCGGACGCCGGAGCGTGGCCCGGCGGGCCGTCCGGTGCGCCGTGCCGCGCGCTGTCCGGGGTGTCTGCGGGCCTGGTCACAGCTCCTCCACGTGCCGCAGCCGGGCGGCCGCGTTCGAGACGTTGCGGTCGCGGCGGCCGCCGAGCACCGCCGACAGCAGCGGCACCGCAGCGATCGCGACGGTCAGCAGCAGCGTCGTGCCGTTCGGCAGGTCGACGATCACCTGCGGCACCGGTCGGCGCGCGGCGGGAGTCAGCACCACCAGCGGCACCACCAGATGGACGATCGCGGCGCCCAGCCCGACCCCGACGGCGCAGCCGAGCCCGACCAGCAGGCAGCTCTCGGCGGCCGCGGTCCGGGCCAGGGTCCGCCCGGGGGAGCCGAGCGCCAGCAGGACCGCCGACTCGCGGGCCCGCTCGCGGGCGCCCGCCGCCGCGGAGGCGGCGAAGCCGATCGCCGCCAGTACCGCGCAGGCGGCGGCGAGGGCGGCCAGCGCGCTCTGCGGGCCGGCGCTCAGCGGGTCGTCCAGCAGCCCGGCGGCCACCTCCTCGCGCAGCCGTACCTGCTGCACCCCGGCGCCGGCCCGCAGTTCGGCGGCGGCGCGGGCCGGTGCGGTGTCGGCGGCGGACCTCGCGGGCAGCCACCACTCGGTGGGCGCGGGCAGTTCCCGTGCGCCGCCCGCCGCCAGCAGGCGCCCCACGGTGCCCAGATCGACGGCGAGAGCGGTGTCCCCGGCCACGGGCAGCGAGCCGATCGCGGCGGTGATCCGCACCGGCACCGAGACGCCGCCCAGTGGTACGGGGACCAGGTCGCCGACGGTCGCGCCGACCCCGGCGAGGTAGGCGCGGGTGGCGATCCCCGGCACCTCGGCGGCGCCCCGCGTACCGGGCGGGGTCAGCGCCAGCTGGATTCCGCCCTTGGCCTCGTGGCCGCCCCGGTAGCGCAGTTTCATCAGCTCCGAGCCGTCCTGCGGGCCCGGCAGCAGCTCCGCGGCGGGGGAGCCGTCGGTGAGCGCGGGTGCGGACAGCGTCCAGCCGGCCGCGGCCGCCACCGGTTCGGCCCGGCCGGCCGAGCTGTCGGACGCGGCCAGCCGGCGTACGGTCAACTCCGCCGATCCGGGACCGGATTCACCCGAACCGAAGTCCGAGACCTCCTCGCCCGAGCCGTACGACACCGCGATGCCGGCCAGGGTCAGCGGAGTCGCGGCGGAACCGAGCGGGGCGCCGGTCAGCGCGCCGAGGTCCACCGAGGCGGTGGCGGCGCCGGTCCCGGGCAGCTGGACCATCGAGGTCCGGTAGGTCAGCCCGAACCGGTCGCGCACCAGCAGCCCGATCCCGGGACGACCGCTGCCACGGCCGGACACCCGCAGCTCCACGTCGAGGTCGATGCGCTGCGGCTTCCCGGGCAGGGCGATGCCGCCCGCGCCGGAGGCGGCCGCCGCCGACAGGGGCGCGAAGAGCTCCCGCATCCCGCGTCCGTCACGCAAGTCGGCGCGCAGCGGCACCCGTTCGGCCATCGCCGCCGCGTCCACCGCGAGCACCTGCGCGGCCCGCCCGCCCGGCAGCTCCTGGGGCCCCCGGATCACCGGGATCACTCCCTCGCCGCCGGGCAGCGCCGCGTACCGGCCGCCCTGGCCCATCGCGGGCAGGTCGCTGCCGGAGACCCGCAGCCCCCCGGCGGTGGCGAACTCGGCCTGGTCGCGCTGGGACGCGGACCAGGCCGTGTGCTGGCCGAGGGCCAGGACCCCGCTGGAGACGGCGAGGACGAGCAGCAGGACGGGCCCCGTGGCCCGCCCGGGCCGGCGGGCGAGCTGCCAGCCCACGAGCGCCGGGCCGAGCCCGCGGCCCCGGGCGGCGATCCGCCCGCCCAGCCGCGCGGCGAACGGCAGCAGCCGCAGCACCAGCAGCGTGCCCGCGCACAGGGCCAGCGTCGGCGCGGCCACCAGCACCGGGTCCACGCCGATCGGTCCGCCGTCGGCCGCCGGGCCGGCCGTGAGTCCGTCGCCGCTGTGCTGCGACAGCTGCTGGTAGGCGAGCGCGGCGAGGGCCACCAGGGCCAGGTCCGCGCCCGAGCGGGCGGCCCCGGCGACCAGGGCCTGACGGCGTCCGCTGCGGCGCAGGGCCGCTGCCGCCACCCCGCGCAGTACGGCGGGCAGCGCGGCCAGCAGTACGCAGGCCAGGGCGCAGCCGGCCGCGACGGGCCACAGCAGCCAGCTCCCGGAGGTGTCGAACGGCACCCGCGCGAGCGGGCCGAACCCGCCGAGCAGGCGCAGCAGCGGCGGGGTGAGCAGCGGTGCGAGGACGGCGGCGGGCAGGGCGAGCAGCAGCGCCTCGGCCGCGCTGAGCGCGCCGAGGCGGCGGCGGGAGGCGCCGCGGGCGGCGAGTAGTACGCGCTCGCCCTCCTGGCGCTCCGTCAGGAGGTGCGCGACGAGCAGCAGGGCGGCTCCGGCCAGGACGGCCAGCTGCAGCGCGCCGATGAGCAGGGTGGAGCGGGCGACCAGCTGGGCGGAAGCCAGTTCGCCGAGGAATTCGGGCAGTTCGGTCTTGGCCTGGAGGGACTTGGTGCGCTTGAGCGCTTCGGAGGCCGCGGCCGTGCGCTCGCGGATCGCCTCCGCCTCGGAGCTGCCGGTGCCGGCGAGGTCCGGGGTGAGGAGCGAGCCGCGGTTGTTCTGCACCAGCCCGCCCGCGGTGAAGGCCGTGTCGTCCACGAGCAGCGGGCCGTACGTGGTGAAACTGCCGACCTGGAGTTCCCGGCCGCCCAGCGGGTCGAGCCGCCAGTAGGGCGCTTCGGGGTCGGCCGCCCGGTAGACGCCGGTGACCAGCACGGTCAGCGGGGCGCCGCCGTACCGGTCGTCGAGCCGTACCTCGGCGGGCAGCGCCTGCGGGCTCAGCCCGAGCCGGGTCAGCGCCGCCCGGGGGACGGCCACCGGTATCCGGCCGCCCGGGGCGCCGACGGCCTCCGGCCACCGGCCGTCGAGCAGCTTCACGTTCTTGTGGTCGAGCGCGGCGAGCAGGGTGAGGTCGGCGTCCCGGCCGGGGGTGCGCGCGCCGGGGAGCCCGTACGAACGGCTGCGCGCCACGCTCTCGACGGAGACGGGCAGCCGGCCGAACAGCTCGCCGGCGAAGGCCCGTACGGCCTCGTCGTCCTTGCCGCGGTCGGCCGTGGCGTGCTCGCCGGTCACCAGGACGGTGGTCCGGGCCCGGTCCGGACCCTGCAGGGCCTGGCGCAGCCCGGCCTCGCCCACGCCGCGGGTGAACGCGGACAGTGCGGTCAGCACGGTCGTGGTGATCAGTACGGTCAGCAGCACGGCGGCCGCGAGCGGCACTCGCCCGCGCAGCCGACGCACGACGAAGCCGAGCATGTGCCGTTTTCCTCCCCCATCCGGACCGTTGGCACCGGATAGCGGACGATGCTGTCAGATTCGAACGCGCGACGGAAGGGGCTTGCGCGAAGGGTGGGGCGGATGAACAAATTCGAAACGAAGCGATTGAGGGCGATTGAGGCGGTTGCGTTGGCAGCCGCGGCGATCGTCGGCAGATTCCAGGGGGAGTCCACACCATGACGCAGAACCAGGTCGACACGGCGCAGCCGCCCATGGTCGTGGCGCACGGCGTCCAGCGCAGTTTCGGCAGCGGCGAGCGCGAGGTGCACGCCCTGCGCGGGGTGTCGTTCGAGGTCGAACGCGGCCGGCTCACCGCCCTCAAGGGTCGCTCCGGCTCCGGCAAGACGACCCTGCTCAACCTGGTCGGCGGCCTCGACTCCCCGACCGGCGGCAGCGTCGTGCTCGACGGCACCGATCTCGCCGGACTGGACGAGGAAGGCCTGCTCGCGCTGCGCCGCGACCGGATCGGCTTCGTGTTCCAGTCCTTCGGGCTGATCCCCGTGCTGACCGCGGTCGAGAACGTCGGCGTCCCGATGCGGATGCGGAAGATCCCGGCGAAGCAGCGCGAGGAACGCGCCCGCACCCTGCTCGCCCTGGTCGGCCTCGCCGAACACGCCGAGCAGCGGCCCGGCGAGCTCTCCGGCGGCCAGCAGCAGCGGGTCGCCGTGGCCCGCGCCCTGGCCAACGAGCCGGCCCTGATCATCGCCGACGAGCCCACCGGCCAGCTCGACTCCGAGACGGGCCGCTCGATCATGCAGTTGCTGCGCGCGGTGGTCCGCAGCGAGGGAGTGACCGCCCTGGTGGCCACCCACGACCCGGCCCTGATCGAACTCGCGGACCGCGTGGTGGAACTGCGCGACGGCCGCATCGTCGACACCTCCGGCACTTCGGGCACCTCGGACGTCTGACGGGCGGACTCCCGGTCACGGACCGCCCGTCAGCCCGCCATCACGCCGACCGGCAGCGCGGGTTCGGCGGCGGGGCCCGGCAGCGGGTGCCCGCTCACCGCTGTGCCGCCTCGGCCAGCGCCGACGCCAGTGCCCCCGCGTACGGGTGCGGGCGGCGCCGGCGCGGGGTGACCACTCCGAGGTGGCGGGCGGGGCGCGGGGATTCGGTCCGTACCAGGGCCACGGCGGCATCCGGGGCCAGGGACACCTGGGGGATCAGCGCGACTCCGACGCCCGCCGCGACCAGGGTCTGCGCGAAGAAGTAGTCGGTGGTGGAGGCGGCCACCCGCAGGTCGAAGCCCGCGCGCTCCGCGTACCGGCGCAGATAGGCCTCCGTCTTGAGGCAGCCCAGCACCCAGCGCTCGGCGGCCAGTTCCGCCAGGCCGAGCGAGTCCCGGCCGGCGAGCCGGTGCTCGCGCGGCAGGGCCAGCCACAGCGGATCGTCCATCAGCGGCGTCCAGTCGAGCCCGGCCCGCAGGGGCAGCGGTCCGTCGAAGTGGTAGGCCAGTGCGAGGTCGGCGGAGCCCGTCCGCACCATCGGTACCGAGGCCTCCGGCTCGGCCTCCCTTACGGTCAGCTCCACATCGGGGTGGACGGCCACGAACCGGGCCAGCGCCGCGGGCAGCAGCCTGCGGCCGCCGCTGGTGAAGGTGGCCACCGTCAGCCGGGGCCGGTCCGCCGTCAGCCGGTCGATCTCGTGGCGCACCTGGTCCAGCTCGGCGGAGATCGTCTCCGCGGCCTCCACCAGCAGCCGCCCGGGCTCGGTCAGGGTGACCCCGCGCGTGCTGCGCACCGCGACCGGGTGGCCCAGGCTCCGCTCCAGCGAGGCGATGTGCTGCGAGACGGCGGAGGGGGTCAGCAGCAGGGCGGCGGCCGCCCGGTTGAAGCTGCCGTGCTCGGCGACGGCCCGCAGGATGCGCAACCGCTGCACGTCGATCATCAGTTTTCCTTCATACCGGTACAGCGGGTGATCGGTTCCGCTGGGGACGATACAGCGGCACAGTCGAGCCCATGCAGAAGATTCTCGTCATCGGCGGAAGCCGGTACTTCGGAAAGCACCTGGTCACCCTCCTGCGCGACGCGGGCGACGAGGTCACCGTCCTCAACCGCGGCTCCGCGGCCCCGCCGCCCGGCGTCGGCCGCGTCGTCGCCGACCGCGACGACGAAGGGCTGCTGCGCGAGGCCCTGGGCGACCGCACCTTCGACACCGTCGTCGACCAGGTCTGCTACACACCGCTCCAGGCCGCCGTCGCCCGCCGGGTCTTCGCCGGCCGGACGGAGCGCTACGTGATGACCTCGACGATGGAGGTCTACGACCCGGCGCCGCCCACGGCCGAGGCCCGGGCCTACGCCGAGGGCAAGCGACGGGCCGAGGCCGTCCTGCGTGAGCCGGGGCGGGGCGGCGGCCCCTTCGCCTTCGCCGCCGTGCGGACCGCGCACGTACTCGGCGGCGGCCGCGAGGAGTTCACCGGACGCCTCGCGCACTACACCGGGCGGATCGCCGCCGGAACCCCGGTGGAGGTCCACGAAGCCCCGTACGCCACCTCGTTCATCCACCACCACGAGATCGCCCGGTTCCTGCAGTGGACGGCCGGGCAGTCCTTCACGGGCGCGGTCGACGCCGCCTCGCACGGGTCGCTCGACGTGCTGGAACTGTGCGCGCTGATCGCCGAACGGGTCGGCCGCCCCGCCGGCCTGCGGACCGTCGAACCGGGCGCCCCCGCCTCGCCGTTCTCCTTCGACCGTGACTACGCCCTCGACAACAGCCGTGCGGAAGGCCTCGGTTACCGCTTCCAGCGGGTCGCGGACTGGCTGCCGGAGGCGATCGACGAAACGGCAGGACTCTCCCTCTGATCCCGTGTCCCCGATCGCCGGCGTACGGCCCCTCATCCCTCGCCCGTACGCCGCTCCAGGGGAGTGGTTACCGCCGAGTTGCTCACACTGAACGTGACGCTGCCGGCGCGGTAGCGGTCGTCGGTCCACTCGATCGGGCGACCGGTGGCGGTGGCCGAGACATGCCGCTGGCGCAGCAGCGGGCTCCCGCGCCGGATCCCCAGCAGCCGGGCGTCCTCGCTGCCCGCCCCGAGGGCGTCGATGAGGTGCTCGCCGTAGTGGGCGACGATCCCGGAGCCGTTCGCGAGGCTGTCCATCACCGAGCGGACGTCGTCCGGCAGCGCCTCGACCGCGGCCGCGACCCAGTCGGCGTACGCGGTCCGCTCCACCATGGTGGGCTCCCCGTCGAGCAGCCGCAGCCTCACCACGGCCAGGACCCCGGTGTCCGGCGCGAGCGCGAGCCGCTCCGCCTCCTCGGCGGTGGCCGGCCGGCGGACCCGGGAGAGGAAGCGGCTGGTGACCTCCTGGCCGAGTCCCTCGGCCCACTGGGCGAAGCTGTTCAGTTCGCCGAAGCTGTGGCGCCGCTCGTGGCGCAGGACGATCCTGCGGGCACCCTGGCGGGAGCCGATCAGCCCCTCCGCGGCGAGCGTGGCCACGGCTTGGCGGACGGTTCCGCGCGAGGCGGACCAGCGGGCGGCCAGATCGCTCTCCGAGGGCAGCTGGGCGCCCACCGCGTACTCGCCGGCGAGGATCGCCGCGCGCAGCGCGTCGGCGATCTCCAGATACCGGATCGTGCCCATGCCGTACTCCGCCCCCACGCTGTCGACCGGGTGCCGCCTGACGCCGTCGACCGTAACCCGAGGCGTCCGCCGACCAGGGCGCTGAAGATCATTACATCCTCCCTGTCACGGCTTCTTTCGGTCAATCTCGTCTCTTCCTCGACTCGTGCCCCGCGGTCCAGTCCCCGTTCATCTCCCGTATAGCGGGGCCCGGCGAACTGGAGCCAACTTGTTCAGACAAGTCGACCCCCGTCAGGAACCCGTCTCCGGGAGAGACCGTGCTCAGTTCCTCCGCTCGCCGTGGTGCAGCCGTACTGCTCAGCGCCGCCGTCCTCACCACGCTCAGCGCGTGTGGCGCCGCTCCGGACAAGGCCACCGGTGCCGCCGGCGACGGCAAGTCCAAGGTCCAGCCGGGCGCCGCCGCCTCGGCGGCCGACTTCGGCGGCATGGACGCCCTCGTCGCGGCCGCCCAGAAGGAAGGCCAGCTCAACGTCATCGCGCTGCCGCCGGACTGGGCGAACTACGGCGAGATCATCAAGGCCTTCGAGGCCAAGTACAAGATCAAGGTGAACAGCGAGAACCCGGACGCCTCCAGCGCCGACGAGATCGCCGCCGTGAAGTCCCGCAAGGGCCAAAAGCGCGCCCCCGACGTCATGGACCTGGGCATCGCCTTCGCGCGCAGCGGCGCCGGCGAGAACCTCTTCGCCCCGTACAAGGTCACCGCCTGGGACAAGATCCCGGCCGGCCAGAAGGACGCCGACGGCCGCTGGTACAACGACTACGGCGGCTACGTCTCCATCGGCTGCGACGCGGCCAAGATCCCGAACTGCCCGACGACCTTCGCGGACCTGCTGAAGCCCGAGTACAAGGGCAAGGTCGCCCTCAACGGCAACCCGACCAAGTCCGGCTCCGCCTTCGGCGGCGTCTACGCGGCCGCCCTCGCCAACAAGGGCTCCTTCGCCGACATCCAGCCCGGCATCGACTTCTTCGGACAGCTGCGGGGGAGCGGCAACTTCATCCCGGTCGAGTCCACCCCGGCCACCGTCGAGAAGGGCGAGACGCCCATCTCCATCGACTGGGACTACCTGAACGCCGGCTACGCCGAGCAGTTCAAGGGCAAGGGCGTCGACTGGAAGGTCGCCGTCCCCACCGACGGCGTCTACGCCCAGTACTACTCGCAGGCCGTCAACAAGGAGGCCCCGAACCCGGCGGCCGCCCGCCTGTGGATGGAGTTCCTGTACAGCGCCGAGGGCCAGAACCTGTACCTCAAGGGCCACGCCCGCGCGGTCCTGCTCCCGGTCCTGACCCAGGACGGCACCGTCGACAAGGACGCCGCCGCCAAGCTCCCGCAGATCCAGGGCACCCCGGCCTTCCCCGCCTCCGCGGAGCTGGACAAGGCCAAGGCCACCCTCGCCGAGAAGTGGGACAAGGCCCTCTCCTGATGTCCCCCTCCACCCCCACCTCCCACCCGGAGGGGACCGCCGGCGGCAGCAGCACCAGCCGCCGGCGGCGCGGCCCGCGCACCTGGCTCGCCGCCCTCCCGCTCCTCGCCTTCACCGGGCTCTGCTTCGGCATCCCGCTCGGCGCCATCGCGTTCGGCGCGGTCACCCGCACCGACCCGTCGACCGGCGCCACCCGGCTGACCGGAGAGCACCTCTCGCGCTCGCTCCAGGGCCCGTACCTCGACTCGCTGGTCGGCAGCGTGCAGCTCTCCGCCCTCACCGCACTGATCGGCGGCGTGCTCGGGGTCCTGATCGCACAGGCCGTGGTCACCTCCCGGTCGCAGGCCCTGCGCAGCGCCGCCCTGACCGCGTCAGGCGTCCTCGCCAACTTCGGAGGCGTCCCGCTCGCGTTCGCGTTCATCGCCACCGTCGGCATCTCCGGAGTCGTCACCCAGCTCGCCGACCTCACCGGATTCGGCTGGAACCTGTACTCCTTCACCGGCCTGACCGTGGTCTACCTGTACTTCCTGATCCCGCTCATGGTGCTCGTGATCGCCCCGGCGCTCGACGGACTGCGCCCCCAGTGGCGCGAGGCCGCCCAGAACAACGGGGCCAGCGGATGGCAGTTCTGGCGCCACGTCGGACTGCCGGTGCTCGCCCCCTCCCTGCTCGGCGGGTTCGTGCTCCTCTTCGGCACGGCCTTCGCCGCGCACGCCACGGCCGCGGCCCTGGTCGGCGGCTCCGTGCCACTGGTCACCCTCAAGATCGCCGACGCGCTGTCCGGCAACGTGCTGACCGGACAGGAGAACGTGGCGCTCGCCCTCGGCCTCGACATGATCCTGATCGCCGGCCTCGTCATGGCGGTCTACCTGCCCCTCCAGCGACGGAGCGCCCGATGGCTGCGATGACCCCGACGCCCGCGCCGACCGCCCCGGACGCCGCGGACACCACCCCCGACTCCGGGGCGGCGCCGGCCGGCGCCACGGCGCGCACCCGCGCCCCGCGCCGCCGCCCCCGTCCCCGCGTCTGGCGCGGAGCCGTACTCCTGCTGGCGGGCGCGTACTTCCTCGTCCCGCTCCTGGCCTCCTTCGTCTTCACCGTGCACGTGCCCGGCCAGGGCATCGACTTCGGGGCGTACACCGAGCTGCTCGCGGCCGACGGATTCGCCGAGAGCATGCTGCTCTCCCTCGGGCTCGCCGCCGCCACCATCGCGACGTCGCTGCTGCTCGCGGTGCCCGCGCTGGTCGCCGTACGCCTCGGCTCGCCGCGACTGCGCCCGGTCGTGGAGGTGATGTGCATGCTGCCGCTGGTGGTACCGCCCATCGCGCTGGTCACCGGGATCACCACCGTGCTGCGCTGGGGCCCCGAGCACCTCTCGCGGACCCCGCTCTACCAGACCTTCCTCGCCGTGCAGGACGAGCGGTTCCCCGTGGTCCTCGTCCTCGCGTACACCGTGCTGGCGCTGCCCTTCGTCCACCGCTCGCTCGACGCCGGCCTGCGCGCCATCGACGTGCCGACGCTGGTCGAGGCCGCCCGCAGCTGTGGCGCGAGCTGGCCGTACGTGGTCCTGCGCGTGCTGCTGCCCAACCTGCGGGCCTCGCTCGCCGGCGCCGCCTTCCTGACCCTGGCGCTGGTCCTCGGCGAGTTCACCATCGCCTCCCTGCTGGGCTTCAGGCCCTTCGCCGTGTGGATCGTCACCATCTCCGGAGCCCACGCCCGGATGTCGGTCGCCGTCTCCGTCCTCAGCCTGCTCATCACCTGGCTGCTGCTGCTCCTCCTCTCACGGGCCGGGACCAACCCCGCCACGGTGTCCTCCGCCCCCCGTACGTCCCCCACCTCCCGCAAGGAGTCCTGACCTCCATGTCCACCACCCTTCCCGCGGCCGGGAAGTCCGAGCGGTCCGCGGACCCCGCGCCGGGCGCACGCGTCGAATTCCGCGGCCTGCGGCGGGCGTTCGGCTCCACCGTCGCCCTCGACGGGCTCGACCTGACCATCGAGCCCGGCGAACTCGTCGCCCTGCTCGGCCCGTCGGGCTGCGGAAAGACCACCGCGCTGCGCGTGGTCGCGGGCTTCGAGCAGCCCGACTCCGGTGAAGTCCTGGTCGACGGAGAGGACATCACCCGCGTACCGGCCAACCGCCGCGACGCCGGGATGGTCTTCCAGTCGTACAGCCTCTTCCCGAACCTCAGCGCCCGCGACAACGTGGCCTTCGGCCTGCGGGTGCGCAAGGCCGGCGCGGCCGAGCGCCGCGAGCGCGCCGCCGAACTCCTCGACCTGGTCGGCCTGCCCGACCACGGCGACCGCTACCCGCACCAGATGTCCGGCGGCCAGCAGCAGCGCGTCGCCCTCGCCCGCGCCCTGGCCCTGCGCCCCCGCGTCCTGCTGCTCGACGAGCCGCTCTCCGCGCTCGACGCCAAGGTACGGGCCAACCTGCGCGACGAGATCCGCCGGCTCCAGCTCTCCCTCGGCATCACGACCGTTTTCGTCACGCACGACCAGGAGGAGGCGCTGTCGATGGCCGACCGGGTCGCCGTCCTGAACGCCGGCCGCCTGGAGCAGTGCGCGGCCCCCGCCGAGCTGTACGAGCGCCCCGCGACGCCGTTCGTCGCCGAGTTCGTCGGCACCATGAACCGGCTGCCCGGACGGCTGACGGACTCCGGCCAGGTGGAGGTGGCCGGCTCCCGGCTGCCCGTCGACGGCCCCGTCCCGACGGCGACGCGGGAGGTGGAGGTGCTGGTCCGGCCCGAGAACGTCACCGCGACCGCCGACCCCGAGGGCACGGCCACCGTGGTCTCCGCGTCCTTCTTCGGCGCCGTGACCCGGCTCCACCTCGACCTGCCCGGCGGCACCTCCGTCAAGGCGGACCTGCCCTCGCGGGACGCGGGAGAGCTGGCGCCGGGTGCGCGGGCCGCCGTGGGCCTGGCCGAGCGCCCGGTGCTCGTCGTGGCCCGGTCCGCGTGAGCGGCCTCGCCGCCGTCCTGTTCGACATGGACGGCACCCTGGTCGACACCGAGGTGCTGTGGTGGCGGTCCACCGAGCGCGTCGCGCAGGGCCTCGGCCACGCACTCACCGACTCCGACGCCCCCGAGGTCGTCGGGCGGGCCGTCGAGGACACCGCCGCCCACCTCGTACGGGTCTCGGGAGGGGGAGACCCGGCCGAGGTGGCGCGGGCCCTGACCGCGGACTTCTTCGACCGGGTCGAGGCCGGGGCGCCGATGCGCCCCGGCGCCCAGCGGCTGCTGACCGCGCTCGAAGCGCAGGGCGTGCCCTTCGCCCTGGTCAGCGCCTCGCCGCGGCTGGTCGTCGACTCGGTCGTCGGCGGTTCGCTGGCCCATGTCCCGTTCGCGTTCACCCTGTCCGCCGACGACACGGACCGGACGAAGCCGCACCCGGACCCCTACCGGAGCGCCGCCGGGCGGTTCGGCGCCGACGTACGGGACTGCGTGGCGGTGGAGGACTCGCCGGACGGGGCGGCCTCCGCGGAGGCCGCCGGATGCGGGGTGCTGGTGGTGCCGTCGCTGCTGGAGGTGCCGGCCTCGCCCGCACGCACCTTCGCCCGGTCCCTGGAGGAGGTCACCCCGGAGCTGCTGCGCAGCTGTCTCGGTGCCGTCACGGGGGTTCCGCGACAGGACCGGGCGGGCCGTCAGGAGCCCAGGCCGAGCAGTTCCACCACGCCGTCCACGTAGGCGGCCGTCGGGGTGCCCGGAGCGGCGGCCGCCGCATGGCGCAGCGAGGGCAGACCGGCGCGGACGAACGCCGCGCACTGCCCGTACAGCCCGGCCTCGTGCGAGGACCCGTCGTCCTCGGCGCCGAGCAGGGACAGCAGGGTCCACAGCAGCGCCTCGCGGGTGGCCAGCCGCGGGGGGCCCGCCGACCAGACGGCCATCAGCACCCCGCACACCGCGGGCGCGGGCGGGTGCAGGCGGCCGGACAGGAAGGCGTGGCCCTCCAGGGCCCGGAAGGCGGCCGGATGTCCCTCGGCCGCCGCCCACAGCGTGTCCACGAGATGCCCCGCGCCCCGGCCGCAGCCGCAGGTGACGCCCTCCCAGTCGTGCCGGCCGATCTCCGCCCCCACCGCGTCGGGCACCAGGGGGCTGCTGCGCGGCGTGTTGTCCGTCCCTCTCATGCGAGCAGTATGGAGATCGGGAACCGGCCTGACCAGGGGGTTCCGCGAGTCGGAACAGCCCTGTGACCGCCCGGCCGGAACCGGATCACAGGGGCCTTCGTCTGAGACCCCGTGTGGATGAAACGAAGAATCGCCGCCCTGCTGCTGGCCCTGCTCGCGACGCAGCTGGGATCCCTGATCAGCCCCGCGTACGCGTGCGGCTGCGGGGCGATGATCCCCGAGGGCTACGCCCGGATCGGCGTCGAACGCGAGACCTCCGTCGTGCGCTTCGACGGCCGTACGGAACAGATCGTGATGCGGTTCGTCGTCCGCGGGGACGCCCCGCGGGCGGCCTGGATCATGCCGGTGCCGGGGCGGGCCACGGTGGAGCTGGGCGACCCCGAGATGTTCCGGCAGCTGACCTGGCTGACCCGGCCCGAGTACAAGACCCGCGGCTACTTCTGGCCGCGCGACCGGGACTGGCCGTTCTCCTCCACGACGGGCGACTCCGTGGGGGCCGCGCTGCCCGGCTCGGGCGATCCCGCGGTCGGCGTCGTGGGCCGCGAGCAGCTCGGCGACTTCGACGTGGCGCGCCTGACCGCGACCGACCCCGACGCCCTGCGCACGTGGCTGGAGGCCAACGGCTTCAAGCTCCCCGACGGGCTCTCCGCCGAGCTGCAGCCGTACGTGGACCGGAAGTGGGAGTACGTCGCCGTACGCCTCGCCCCCCGCGAGGCGGGCAAGCCCCTGAAGGGCACCCTCGACCCGCTGAAGATCCGCTTCGACAGCGACCGGCTGGTCTACCCGATGCGGCTGTCCCGGCTGGCCAAGACCCCGCAGTCGCTCGGCCTGTACGTCCTGGCCGACCACCGGATGGAGCCCGCCTCCGCCATCGGCGGTGCCGAGCCGAAGGTCACCTTCGCCGGCACGGTCACCCCGCAGGACGGCCTCGCCGCGCTCACCGGCGGCAAGCCGGCGTTCCTGACGGCGCTCGACCAGGAGTTCCCGGATCCGGCCCGCATCGACGGCGACCACGAACTGCGCGCCACCGCCGCCGACACCCCGTACCGCAAGGTGATCTACCACGGAGAACTGATCACCGTCGGCGGGATCCCGGCCTGGCTGCTGACGGTGGCGGCCGTACTCCTCGCCCTCGTGGCGGCCGTGTTCACCCTGCGCCGCCGCAAGTCCCGTACCAGCGGCGTCTGAAGCCCGCCCGTGCGGGGCGCCGGTACGGCGTCCGGATCTTTGTGCGTTCTGCCAGTACGGGGGTGCGCCGGGCTTCGGTGAGACTGCCGACCATGACGAACCACGGGGAGAGCGGAACGATGGGCGGACAGCAGTACGACGGCATCGGCGAGGCGTTCGAGGGGTTCAAGTCCCTCCCGATGATGCGGTACGGGGAGGTGCCGAGCTTCCTGGGCCTGGTCGGGGACGTGAGCGGCAAGTCGGTCCTCGACGTGGCGTGCGGCACCGGCTTCTACGGCAGGGAGTTCAAGCGGCGCGGCGCCACGGACGTCCTCGGCGTCGACATCTCCGTCGAGATGATCGCCGCCGCACGGGACATCGAAGCGCGCGACCCGCTGGGCGTGCGCTACGAGGTCGGCGACGTGGCCGAACTGCCGTCCCTAGACAGGCGTTTCGACGTCACGGTGGGCGTGCAGTGCCTCAACTACGCCGAGGACATCGCCACGATGGAGCGGATGTGCCGCAACATCCACCGCAACCTGGTCCCGGGCGGGGAGTTCTTCCTCCTCTCGCAGAACCCCGACTACCGGTTCGACTGTCCGTCCCTGGAGGCGTACGGCTTCCGCTGCGAGCCGACCGGCGAGGAGATCGAGACGGGCCCGCGCGTACGGGTCACGGCCCTCCTCGACCCGCAGCCGATCAGCATCGTCTCCACGGCCCCGCGCCGCGAGGTCTACGAGGCGTGTCTGCGGGCGGCCGGATTCACCGGGGCGGCCTGGGTCCCGCTGGAGGTGTCCGACGCGGGCATCCGCGCGTACGGCAAGGAATTCTGGGCGGACCTCCTCGCCCACCCGCCGCTGGAAATGCTGCACTGCCGGGCCTGACCGCGCCACACGCCGGGTGCGGCGGGCTCCCGGCCGGGCGTGGTGATCGATGTGATCCTGAAGGGCGAACCGGAGCAATCCGTGGTGAACCGTGACAGGAGAACCCGATCGTGACGAACCCGCCCGTACTCGAGCCCGCCGCCCAGGCGTTCGCCGACGCCACCGCCAAGCCGCCGTTCCTGTACGAGCTCCCCGTCGAGGACGCCCGCAAGGCGTTGGACGACCTCCAGAGCGGCGACGGCGTCACCCTGCCCGCCGTCGACGAGGAGTGGGTCACCGTGCCGGGCGGCCCGACCGGCGAGGTCCGGGCCCGCGTCCTGCGCCCGCGCGGAGCCACCGGCCCGCTCCCCGTGGTGCTGTACATCCACGGCGCGGGCTGGGTCTTCGGCGACGCACGGACCCACGACCGGCTCGTGCGGGAGCTGGCCGTCGGCACCGGCGCGGCCGTCGTCTTCCCCGAGTACGACCTGTCGCCCGAGGCCCGCTACCCCGTCGCCATCGAGCAGAACTACGCCGTCGCCCAGTGGATCGTCCGCGAGGGCGGCAGCAAGGACCTCGACGGCAGCCGCCTCGCCGTCGCGGGCGACTCCGTCGGCGGCAACATGAGCGCCGCCCTCACCCTGATGGCCCGAGAGCGCGGCGATGTACGCCTCAGCCACCAGGTGCTCTTCTACCCGGTCACCGACGCCTCCTTCGACACCGACTCCTACCGGCAGTTCGCCACCGACCACTACCTGCGCCGCGAGGGCATGCAGTGGTTCTGGGACCAGTACACGACCGACGCGGGCCAGCGCGCCGAGATCACCGCCTCCCCGCTGCGCGCCACGGTCGAGCAGCTCACCGGGCTGCCGCCGGCCCTCGTCATCACCGCCGAGGCCGACGTCCTGCGCGACGAGGGCGAGGCGTACGCCGCCAAGCTGCGCGGAGCCGCTGTCCCGGTCACCGCCCTGCGCGTCCAGGGGACCATCCACGACTTCGTCATGCTGAACGCCTTGCGCGAGACCCGCGCCGCGGAGCTCGCCATCGGCCTCGCGATCGACACGCTGCGCACGGCCCTGGCCCGGCCCTGACCGCTCGCGGCGGACCGCTCGCCCTCGCCGGCCGGCCCGTCCCCCGTACCCGGACACGGCGACGCGGCCGCGCCCCGGGATCGCGGGGATCCCCGGGCGCGGCCGCGGCCCGCCGGTCAGAGCGGCCTGGTCGGTCGGGTCCGCCAGAACGCGCACTGGTGGTCCGACCCGAACGAGGAGCCCGCCCGCGTCGCCGCGGGGTTCAGGGTGAGGACCGTGGCCCCGGACCCGGCCGGCGGCCACGCCGTCTGACCCGGCACCACGGGGGCTCCGTACCGTGCGAAGGCACCCCAGTAGCGCTTCATCCGCGTCGCGAGCGCGACCTGATCGGCGGTCAGCGGGCGCTCGCCCATGCTGAAGTCGTGCAGGTACGCCAGCTCCGCGCTGTGCGCGTTCGACTCGTCGAGGCCGGGCACCTGCGCCCCGTACAGGGTCGGCGAGTTCGGGTCGTCGAACTCATAGACGTACGTGGGGACTTGAGCGGCGAACAGCTGCGCCGTCCAGGCCGTCTGGCATGCGAACGTCGAGTCCGTCGTGAGCGCCGACAGCGCCAGGTACGGAGATCCGTACGCCGACACCGGGTACCGGGCCAGCACCTCCGGCCCGGCGGCCCCGTACTCCGCCAGGACCTGCGCGGTGTACTGCTCCTGCGTCAGGTACGGCCGTGTCAGCGCCACGAACAGGCGCGCCTCCGACCGGGTGCTCCCGATCATCACCGGCACCTTGTTCCAGTTCCCGCTCCCGATGGCCGTCGCCGGATCGACCGGCAGCAGCCCGTCACCGGACGCCGGACCCGAGGTGGGCACCGTACGGGCCGCCTCGACCAGCGCCGAACCGGAAGCGGCGCGCAGGCACGCCGCCAGTGCGGCCGGATCCGTACAGCCCGCGCCCGCGGCGAAGGCCCGCGCCTCGGACTCGGCCCGCGCGCCGTCCGGCGTGCGGAGCAGGGTGCACGGACCGCTCTGCAGGACGGCCCGGTGGAACAGGCCGGCCGCGGAAGGCGCGGCGAGCAGGGCGCAGACGGAACCGCTCCCAGCCGACTGCCCGGAGACCGTGACGTTCCCGGGGTTCCCGCCGAACGCGGCGATGTTCTCCCGCGTCCAGCGCAGCGCGGCCATCTGGTCCATCAGCCCGAAGGAACCGGAGCGCTGCGCGTTCTGGCCGGTGATCTCGGGCAGCCCGAGGTAACCGAGCTGCCCCAGACGGTAGTTGATGCTGACGACGACACTGCCGGTGAGCTCGGCCATGGTGCCCCCGCCGAACTGCGTACCCGTGCCCTGGCTGTACGCGCCCCCGTGCAGCCACACGATCACCGGCAGCCGGGCTCCGGCCCGGGCCGTGCGGGGCCGGTACACGTCGAGGTACAGGCAGTCCTCGCTGACGGCCGCCGGATCGCGCAGCCCGAACGGCGAGAACTGCAGGCAGGCCGGGGCCTGTCCGGTGGCCTCGCGGACCCCGCTCCAGCGGCGCGGCGCCTGCGGCGGGCGCAGCCGGGCGGCCCCGACGGGGGGAGCGGCGTAGGGGACGCCGAGGAACTCCTGCGCGCCGGACCCCTCGACGGACCGCCCCCGCAGCACGCCCTGATCGACGGTGACCCGCGGGCGGGGGAACCCGCCGGACGGAGTCCCCGTGACCGCCGCGGCGGGGAGCGCCGAGGCGATCAGGGCCGCGACCGCGCAGGCGGCGGCGAGCAGTGACCGTACCGCGCCCGTGCGCGGTCGGCTCACGGGCGGACCCCCGCCACCAGAGCCGCCGTCACGGCGAATTCGGCCGGTCCGGCGTTCCAGTCGGCGTTCATCGGGCTGATGGCGATCTTGTTCGCGTTCACCGCCTCCACGTCACCGCCCTTGGCGGCCGGCTGCGGGCGGAACCGCACGTCCACCTTCCAGGTGCCGTCCCCGGAGTCGGTGAAGTCCGGCTGGAGCGGCGCCTGCGGGTCCTGGAAGGTCGCGGCCACACCGGCGGCGGTGCCCTTGCCGTCCGCGCCGACGACCGGGTGGTTGACGTTCAGGCCGACGCCCTTGGGCAGCAGCGGTCCGGACCTCGCCCGTGTGCGCAGGCGGTCGATCAGCCTGACCGCGAAGTCCATGGTGGGACCCATCGCGTTGACCGTCGCGGTGGGGTCGGGAACGGCCAGGCCGCCGGTGCTCAGGGCGATGGCCGGGACGCCGCTCTCCAGTGCGGCGACGGCGCCGCCGACCGTACCGGAGTGGGTGGCGAGACCGGCGACGTTCGGGCCGAAGTTGGTGCCGGAGACCACCAGGTCGGGGGCGTGGCCCTCGAAGACCTCGGAGAGGCCGAACAGCACGGAGTCACCGGGCGTGCCGTCGACGGCCCACACCTTCGGCTCCAGGTGCTTCACCGCGATGGCGGGGGCGCTCATCATCTTCGTGCCGGTGCCGCTCTGGTTGGTGAGCGGGGCCACGATGGTGACGTCGTACCCGGCGGCGGTCAGCCGCTCGAACGCCTTGCGGATGCCGGGCGCGTTGTACCCGTCGTCGTTCGTGAGCAGGATGCGCAGCGGGGCCGCGGGAGTTGCCGCGGCCGGCGCGGGCGCGGCCAGCGGCGAGGCGACCGCGGGGGCCGTGCCCGCGAGGGCGGCCGTGCACAGGATGAGCACGGTCGGCGGCAGGACTCGCTTGCGTCTCACAGAGGGCTCCTTGGAAAAGGGAGGGAAGGAGGCGAAATGCGCTGTGGTGCGGTGAGGGTGCGGTGGGTGGGGACCGGCGGGCGCACGACCCTCGGCATGCGCCCGCCGGAGTCGGTGGCCGGACCGCCGCGGTGCGGTGAGCGGCGGTCCGGACGGGGGAGGGGCGGGTGGCCGGCGGGTGACCGCGGGACGGTCAGCGCACGCTGCGGATCGGGAGGATCGCGAGGGCGCCGATCAGCGAGAGGGCCCCGCCGACGAGGAAGAGCGGGGTGTACCCGCCGAGGGTGGTCACGACGGCCGAGGCGACGAACGGGGCGATGATCTGCGGCCCGGCGTTGGCGATGTTGAGGACGCCCATGTCACGGGCGGCGTCCTCGGCCCGGGGCAGGACCAGGGTGACGAGCGCGGTGTCGACGGCCATGAAGCAGCCGAACGCCAGCCCGTTGAGCGCGCTGAAGACGAGCATGCCGGTCCAGGTCGGGCTGATCACGGGGACCACCATGACGAGCCCGGCCAGCGCGGCCGAGACGCCGACGAACACCTTGCGGCGGTCCCACCGGTCGGACAGCATCCCGCCCACCACGGTGGAGAGGGCCATCGCGACCATCGACACCGGGGTCAGCACCGCCATCGCGCCGGGCGGGGTCAGCCCGTCGGGCAGGCTGATGTGGTCGTCCAGGATGTACAGCTGGTAGCCGACGACGGAGAAGTAGCCGAGGACCATCAGGGCCCGGCCGATGAACGCCCACCGGAAGTCGTGGTTCGCCAATGCCGAGAGGAACGCCGCCAGTTGGGCTCGCTTCGAGACGGCGGCCGGGGCGGGTCCGGTGCGCGGCACGTCCCGGCACAGGGTGGTGAGCAGCAGTGCGGAGACCGCGACGACGGCGCCGAAGACCAGGTACCCGGTGGTGAGGTGCTCCGCGGTCGCGGAGGCGATCAGCACCCCGACCGTGCCGCCGATCGGCAGGCCCAGCCCGACCAGCGCGGAGGCGGTACCGCGCCGGGCGACGGGCACCCGGTCGGGGACGATCGCGGTGACCGCGGCCTGGTAGACGTTCATGGTCGCCTGTACGAGGCACCAGCCGATGCCGACGATCAGCGCGGTGGTCGCGTAGCCGAGGAAGGCCAGCGCGGCGAGGGAGGCGAAGGCGCCGCCGAGGATCCAGGGGTTGCGGCGGCCGCTGCGGTCGGAGAGGGCGCCGGCGATCGGGTTGAAGGCGGTCGCGAAGACCGCGCTGATCCCGCCGATCACGCCGAGTACGGCGACCTTGTGGTCGGGGTCGATCTGCGCGACCTGGGTGGGCAGCAGGATCGACCCGACACCCATGTAGACCGCCAGCAGTGCGGAGTTCGCGACCAGCAGCAGGGGCAGGAGCGCACGCTGGCGGGGAGGTTCCGCATCCGCCGGGGCGGGCGGGTCGATGGTTTCGTTCTGGGCCATGACGACTCCTCGGGGGACGGGGCGAGAAGGGGGAGCGGAGGTGCGGCGCGGGGGAGGGGCGCAACCTGCGGGTGGGGCGGGTGCGGCGGCGCCCCGGGGGTCGCCCGGCAGGCGATCGCAGTTCGTTCACGTGATGTTGTTACACGTGTCACCTTCGGCGCTTGGACACTGTGTAGCACCCATTCCGGAGCCCCGCTAGAGGTTGAGGCGTGGTGGTGTGTCGATCGTGATCGGGGCGCGATCCCTGCTGCGAGGACGTGTAACCACACCCTCAAGGCCACTGAGCAGGCCTGTTGTGTCCGAAATCCCTCTTGCGCTTGTGGCGATGGTCACGGATCCGCAATACTCCGTGGCGCGTCGCGTCGACTCCCCGCGCCGCTCACCGGAAGACCCCGCGGCCGGCTGCCCGGTATCCCCGGACCCCGGTCTCCGGCACTCCCTCCCGGCTCGCCCATCCGCGCACCCGGTCCGCGGACGCCCCTGGGACCCGCACCCCTGGGCCCCGATCTCCGATCCGCGCTACCCGGGCTGATCCCCGATTCCCGATCCCCGTTACCCGGGCTGATCCCCGTTTCCCGGGCCTCGGCCCCCGGCCCCCGTTTTCCGGGCCCGATCCCCGATCCGTTTGCCGGACCTTGGTTCCCGGCCCCGATTCCCGTTTCCCGAACTCCGCTCCCCGGCGCCGTCTCCCCGGCCCCCGTTTGCCGGTCCGGCTCCCCTGCCCCGTTCCTCCGGCCCCCGCTTCAAGGGCCCCGTTTCCGGGGCCTCGCTCCGCGGCCCCGTTCCTCCGGGCCTGGTCCGCGATCCCGTTCGGGCCCGGTCCGCGATCCCCGTCGCCGGGCCATGCCCCCGCCCCGCGAAGCCTTCGCCCCCGCTCCGTGCCTGCCTGTCTCCCCGCGCGCCCCCACCGCCCGGCGAGACCACCGTGAAAGGCCCGTCATGTCACGTCCCTCCGCCATGCCCCCGCCCCCGCCCGCGCCCCGCGCGCCCCGCTCCCTGATCCCCGCTCCCCGGCACCACCTCCCGGCGCCCCCGCCCCGCCACGCGGTCGCCGTGGGGGCCGGCCTCCTCCTCGGCGCGCTGTTGATCGGCCTCGTGATCACCGTCTCCGAACGTCCCTTCTTCCAGGGGCTCGACGACCGCTGGGCCGCCTCCCTGCACAGCTCGCGCGGCGACGCGTTCACCGGCTTCGCGGGCGTCCTCGACCGGCTCGGCGGCCCGCTCGGCACGGTCCTCCCGCTCGGCCTGACCGGCTGCCTCTGCGTCTACGGGCGCTGGCGGTCGGGGCTCTTCGCCTTCACCGCGGCCCTCGTGACGAACGTCCTCGTCGTGCTCCCGCTCAAGCAGTTCGTCGACCGTCCCCGCCCGCCGCATCCCTGGGTCCTGGTCACCGACGGCTCGTTCCCCTCGGGTCAGGTATTCAGTGCCGTGACGCTGGTGTTCGTGGCCGGTGTCCTGGTGTTCCCCCCGCGGGCCCGGCGCTGGTGGTGGCTCCTCGCGGCCCTGTACGTCGTCGCCATGATGTTCAGCCGGACGTGGCTGCACGCCCAGTGGCTCAGCGACACCGTCGCCGGGGCGCTGGCCGGCGCCGGCGGCTGCATGCTGCTGTGGAGGGCGTTCGAGCCGCTGTTGAGGATCGAGGCCGAGCGGATGGCGGCCGACAGCCTGTGGCTGTGAGCGCCGGAGGCTCTACGGAATATCGAGAATCATTGACGGTCGTCCAATATTCGCCATAGTCTCGTGATCGGGGCCGGCGCGCGTCCACCGCGCCCGCCGGCCCCCGGAACGACGAAGGAAGGGCCCCATGGCACACACCGAGCACCACACTCCGCCGCCCGCGGTCGAAGTCGACCTCCCCGCGGGGCGACTGCGCGGGGCGCTCGAAGACGGGCTCTCCGTCTTCCGGGCGGTCCCGTACGCCGCGCCCCCGGTCGGCGACCTGCGCTGGCGGCCCGCCCGCCCCCACCCCGGCTGGAGCGGTACCCGCGACGCGAGCACCGACGGCCCCAGCGCCCCCCAGATGTACACGGAAGGCGGGGACCCGGTCCTCGGCGGCCACGGGTCGCCCCCCTTCGACGAGGACTGCCTCACGCTCAACGTCTGGACGCCCGGGGTGGACGAGGCCCGCCGTCCGGTGCTGCTGTGGATCCACGGCGGCGGCTTCGTCTCCGGATCGGGCTCGCTGCCCGGCTACGGCGGCGCGACCTTCGCGCGCGACGGCGACCTGGTGTTCGTCGGGATCAACTACCGCATCGGGCCGCTCGGTTACTTCTCCCCGGACGAGGACGACGAGGCGGCCAACCCCTGGCTCTCCGACCAGCTCGCCGCCCTGCAATGGGTACGGGAGAACATCGCCTCCTTCGGCGGCGACCCCGACCGCATCACGGTCGCCGGCCAGTCCGGCGGCGCCGTCTCCACCGCCGCCCTCGCCGGACACCCCCGGGCCGCGGGGCTGATCCGCCGGGTGATCCTGCAGAGCCCGCCCTTCGGGCTGGACCTGCCCGACCCGGCCGCCTACCGGGAGCGCACCGCCGCCTTCCGCGAGCTGACCGGCGCCGAGACCGCGCAGGAGCTGCGCGCCCTGCCCTGGCCGGCGCTGATCGGCGCGACCGGCGGCCTGTTCGCCCGCACGATGCGCTGGGGATACTGGCCGACGCCGTTCCTGCCCGTCGTCGACGGGGTCACCCTCGGGCGCCACCCGGTCGAGGCCCTGCTGCACGGGGCGGCGGCCGACGTCGACGTGATGATCGGCTGGACCCGGGAGGAGGCCAACTTCGGCTTCGGCCTCGACGAGGGGTACGCGGCCGCGACCAGGGAGCAGGTGACCGACAGGATCGCCGAGACCTTCGGGGCCGAGTCCGCCCCGGCCGTCTACGCCGCGTACGAGGCGGCCCGCGCCGGCGCCCGCCCGGCCGACGTCCTCATGGACCTGATCACGGACGAGCTCTTCCGCGTCCCCTCCGTCGGTCTGGCCGAGGCCCGCGCCGACTCGGAGCACCCCGTGTGGGCCTACCAGTTCGACCTCCAGGCGGCGGCGTACGAGGGTCGGCTCGGCGCCGCGCACTGCCTCGAACTCCCCTTCGTCTTCGACAACTTCGAGCAGTGGTCGCACGCGCCCTTCCTCGCCGGGCTCGCCCCCGCGGTACGCGACGGCCTCGCCCGCGCCATGCACCGGGCGTGGATCGCGTTCGTCCGCACCGGGGACCCGAACCACCCGGGAATGCCGCACTGGCCGCAGTACGACGCGAAGACGCGGACCACGATGCGCTTCGACTCCGCCGTCACCGCCCTCGACGACCTGGCCGGAGCCTCGCGCCGCCTGCACGAAGCCCGCGGGGTCCAATGATCTAACTCGTGTAACCTGGGGAGAAAGGCGGACGGTCTACCCGAGGAGCACCGAGGACCATGCCCAGGGAGCCCAAGGCCGGAGTGACGAGCAGCCCCGCGTCACCCCTATCGATCACCAGCGCGGACGTCGCCCGGCTGGCCGGGGTGTCACGCGCCACCGTGTCGTTCGTGCTGAACGACACCCCCGGCCACCGCGTCAGCGCCGCCACCCGCATGCGGGTACTCGACGCGGCCCGGCAGCTCGGCTACGTACCGCACGCAGCGGCCCGGTCCCTGCGCGCCGGGCGCAGCAACCTCGTCCTGATGCCCGCCTCGATCTCCGCGATCGGCCGGCTCGTCAGCGACTGGGTCGACGACCTGCACAGCGAGCTCGACCGGCACGGTTACACGGCCGTCCTGCACGCGGGCCGCTTCGCCGACCCCCTCGACGCGGCCCGCGCCTGGGCCGAGCTGCGCCCGGCCGCCGTCATCGCCCTCGACGGCGACCGCTTCACCGCCCAGGCCGCCGAACTGCTGAGCCGCGCCGGGGTGCGCGGCCTCCTCGCGTTCGCCGCCCGCCCGGTGGCGGGCGTCCACACCATCGGCTTCGACCACGCCGACATCGGCGCCACCGCCGCCGGGCACCTCATCGCCCGGGGCCGGAAGCGGATCGGCGTGGTCCTGCCCCAGGAGCGCGGTCTGGGCACCCTCGCCCGCCCGCGCCTCGCCGGGGCCGAGTCGGTCGCCGCCCGCCACATGGCGACGGTGACCCCGGTGGAGCTCGCGTACACCCGGGAGTCCGCGACCGCCCTCGCCCGGCGCTGGCCGAGCCTGGGCCTGGACGCCGTCTTCGCGTACAACGACGAGTACGCGACGCTGCTGCTGCACGCCCTCCAGGCCGAGGGCATCGCGGTGCCGGACGAGGTCGCGATCGTCGGCTCCGACGACCTGGTCATCTCCGCCCTCCAGCAGCCGGCCCTCACCACGGTCCGCCTGGACCTGCCCGCGCCGGCCCGCGTCGCCGACGCCCTGCACGAGCTGATCGAGACGGGGACGACGCCCCCGGTCCCCGCCATCGAGGCGCTCCTCGTCCACCGCGACACCTCCTGACGGACCCGCGTCACGTCCGGCCTCCCCCACCCGCACGGGACTGCGGCGGGGCGGTTCCGGGCGATGCCGCGTAGGCCGTCCCGGCGCGGGCGGGGCCGACTCAGGGCGTGTAGCGCCCGCCGTGCCCGGACCCGCTGCCACCCTCGTGGTCCATGGATGTCAGTACTTTCTACGCCCTCTTCTCCGCCACCTGCTTCACCCTGGTCGGCCTGTGGTGGAACGTCGTCCAGAGCCATGCGGCCTGGATGGGCGACCCCTCCGTCAGGCGGGTGGTCGGCGGGATCTACCTCTCGTTCCTGCTGCCCGCCCTGATGGGTCTCTTCGCCCAGGTCGGCGGCACCGAGCAGCCGCAGGTCTGGCGGGCGGCCTTCGTCGCCCTCTCCGTCGTCGGCTGCGTGTGCACCCTGCGGCTGCTGGCCCGCGCCCGGGGCGACCGATTCGTCACCTGGCAGCAGGCCGGGGCCGCACTGCTCTACGCCCTCATCGCCGTCGTCGGTGCCCGTCCCGAACTCGCCCGCCACCTCGGCCTGCGCCCCATCCAGGCCGAAGCCCTGCTGCTGATCGGACTGATCGTCCTGGGGCACGCCCTGGTCTGGCGGTTCATGGCCGGAGAAGGGCGCGCCGAGGGCGAGACGGCCTGAGGGCCTGAGAACCGAGGGTCCGACGTGCGGGCCTCCGGCGGATCAGGGCCGCGGACGCGGCAGCCGGTCGCGTTCCCGGGCGAGGGCGGGGGAGAGGGCCCACCACGCCAGCAGTGCGGTACCGGCGCCGGCCGCCGCCCCCGCCACCGTGTCGCTGAGCCAGTGGGCGTGCAGCCAGGTGCGGCTCCACATCATGGCCAGCGTGAACACCGTGCCGCCGACCCACCAGGCCCGCCGCCGGGCGGCCGGGACCAGCAGGACGCCGACCAGGACGACGAGCAGGGCCGCCCCCGCCGCATGGCCCGACGGGAACGAGCCGTGGTCGACGCGGACCATCGGGTCCGCCGGGCGCGGGCGGTCCACCAGGTGCTTGAGCCCCTGCACCACCGGCATGCTGCCCACCAGGTAGACCCCGAGCAGGAAGCCCGCCGAGACCAGGCGCCCGCGGACGAGCAGGAAGACCAGCAGCGAGAGCGGTACGACGACGCCCAGCGGGCCGCCGAACCAGTTGAGGGCGGCCGCGACGGCCGCGGGGAACCCCTCGTGCGGGCCGCCCATCCAGGCCAGCCACCGCTCGTCGGCTCCCTGGAACGGCGGGTTCACGACGTCCGCGCGGACGGTGAGGGCCAGTGCCGCGGCCGAGCCGAGCAACAGCACGGCCAAGAGCAGGGTGCCGGGCCGGCGGCGCGGGTCCGCCGCTTGCGGCGCGGCCGCGGCGGCGCGCGGCGGAGTGAGTGTGTGCCGGGACATGACTGCCTTTCGACGTACGCGTGGGGGCGCGGCCGGACCGCGCCCCCACGGGGAACAGCAGCGGGATCGGGGTGGGGCTCAGGCCCCCGCGCCCAGGTGGCGGGCCAGGAACGCCACGCTCTGCGCGACGATCGCGGGGATGTCGGGGGAGCCGAGGAAGATGTGGTCGGCGTCCGCCACGGGCTGCAGCGTCACCTCGCCGCCCGCGCCCGTCAGCGCCTCCGCCAGGGTCTCGCTCTGGCTGTACGGGACGAGCCCGTCCGCGGTCCCGTGCACCAGCAGGAACGGCGGGGGGTTCGAGCCGGGGACGGCGTACGTGACCGGGCTCGCGAACCGGGCCGGCTCCGCCTGCTCGGCCGCGGGAACGCCCAGCAGGGCGTCGTAGGGGTTCGGGAACTCGGCGCCGGTCGGCATCGGCAGCGGGTGCGCGGCCAGGGCGGGCAGGTCGTGGACCCCGTACCAGTCGACGACGGCCAGGACTCCGGTGTCGCCGGAGCCGACCCCGTGGGAGCCCTCCAGCGCCGCCAGGGTCTCGGCGTCGGCGCCGCCGGGGCGGACGAGGCCGGCGAGCGCGGCCAGGTGACCGCCCGCCGACTCGCCCCAGACGCCGATCCGTTCCGGGTCGATGCCGAGGGTCGGGGCGAACTGCCGCACGTAACGGATCGCGGCCTTCACGTCGTGCAGCTGCGCCGGGAAGGGGGCTTCGAGGCTGTGCCGGTAGTCGATCGAGACGAGGGCCAGCCCCGCGCCGAGGACCGCGCCGTGCAGCAGGGCGGCGGGCACGGTCGGCGGCGGGTAGCGCCGGTCGCCGTCCAGCCAGCCGCCGCCGTGGATCCAGACGACGGCCGGGAAGGGGCCCTCGCCCGCCGGGAGCTGTACGTCGAGGAGGCGGGGGCGGTAGCCGGGGGTGGTCGCGTACGTGATCCCGTCGAAGCGGCGTATGCCGTCCGCGCCGGTCACGGGCGGGACGGGGCGCTGGTACGGCGGGGGCGGCCAGGTCATGTCGGCGGTGTCGAACTCGGCCGGGAGGGATTGCGTCATTGAGCTCTTCCCAATTCGGTGTGCGGCCTCGGTGGCCGGCGGGTCCGGTGCGGGCGGCCCAGGCTTCGTAACGTTTTGTCCGAAATGCTTGCGCGGGCACCGGGGGAGGCTTAGCGTGTTACACGTGTAATCACAACTCTAGCGACGCGTTTCCGCTGACCACAAGCCCACGGGGCATCTGAGTTCCCGGGTAGTTACACGAGACACTTGCGGCGGCGTCGCCTTCCCCCTCCGGGAGCACGTCATGCTCACCACCGCCACCCTCCCTCCCCGGGCGATCCCCTCGGATGCGCCTGCCGGCGCCGTGGTCGCGGGTGCCCCCGTCGGCGCTCCGCCGCTCACCGCCTCCGTCCCGTCCCGCGCCCGGGGCTCGGCCCACTGGGTGGCGGAGCCCGTCCCGGCCGCCGTCCCGCTGCTGCGAACCCGCGTCCGGGCCGTCCTCGCGGGCTGGCCGGTCCGCGCCGAGGCGGCGGACGTCCTGCTGCTGGCCGTGAGCGAGCTCGCGGGCAATGCCGTCCGGCACGCCGCCGCCGGCGGGCGGATGCGGATCGGACTGGCCCTCGACGGGGGGTGGCTGCGGCTGGAAGTCGCCGATCAGGGCGTCCTGCCGCCCCGGCTGCCGGATCCCGCCGAGGAGGTCGACCCGGACTCCGAAAGCGGTCGCGGACTGCTGATCGTGCGGCTGCTCGCGATCGAGGCCGGTGGTGAACTCCACCTCATGGGAGGCGAGTTCGGCGTCACGGTGTGCGTGTTCCTGCCCGTCGGCTGAACCCGTCCGCGCGTGCGCCGGGGCTTCCCCGGAGCCGGTCCGGCGGGCGCCCGGCGAGGTCCCGAGGGGTGTCCGCCGCGCATCGAAATATCGCGCAATGTTGACGGACGTAAAAATATCGAGATAACTTCCATGCATCTCCCCCGCTGCTCCCTGATTGAGGTGCCGCCCCATGGAGCTCTCCCCTTCCGCCCACGCCGACTCCTTCTGCAGAGACCGGCTGCCGGCCTTCCCCCTCTGGCCCGAACTCCACTTCGACCTCCCCGAACTGGACTACCCGGACCGCCTCAACTGCGCCGCACGCCTGCTCGACGAAGCCGTCGAGCGCTGGGGCCCCGACCGCCCGTGCCTGCTCACCCCGACCGAGCGCTGGACGTACGGCGAGCTCCAGCAGCGCGCCAACCAGGTCGCGCAGGTGCTCACCGAGGACTTCGGCCTCGTGCCCGGCAACCGCGTCCTGCTGCGCGCCCCCAACAACCCCTGGCTCGTGGCCGCCTGGTTCGGCGTCCTCAAGGCGGGCGGCGTCGCCGTCACCACGATGCCGCTGCTGCGCGCCGCCGAACTCGCCGAACTCGCCGAGATCAGCCGTCCGACCGTCGCCGTCTGCGACCACCGCTACGTGGACGAGCTCGCCACCGCCGCCTCCCGGAGCCCCGGGGACCTGCCCGTCCTCACGTACGGCGGCCCCGGCGTCGTGGACCTGACCGCGCGCTGCGCGGCCAAGAGTGGCGTGTTCGCCACCGTCCCCACCGCCGCGGACGACGTGGCGCTGATCGCCTTCACCTCCGGCACGACCGGGCGGCCCAAGGCGACGCTGCACTTCCACCGCGACGTCCTGGCCAACGCGGACACGTTCTCGCGGCACGTGCTCAAGCCCCGCCCCGACGACGTCTTCACGGGCACGCCGCCGCTCGCCTTCACCTTCGGGCTCGGCGGGCTCGTGGTCTTCCCGCTGCACGTCGGGGCCGCGACCCTGCTGATCGAGCAGGCGACCCCGGAGCAACTGGCCGACCTGGTCGACGCGCACGGCGTGACCGTCCTGTTCACGGCGCCCACCGCCTACCGCGCGATCATGGCGGCCGGCGCGGTCGGCCGACTGGCCGGGCTGCGCCGCTGCGTGTCCGCCGGCGAGGCGCTGCCCGCCGCCGTGTGGGAGGAGTTCCACGCCGCCACCGGGCTGCGCATCATCGACGGCATCGGCGCCACCGAGATGCTGCACGTCTTCATCTCCGCGGCGGACGAGGACATCCGGCCCGGGGCCACGGGCCGGCCCGTACCCGGGTTCCGCGCCGCCGTGGTGGACCAGTACGGCGATCCCGTCCCCGACGGGCAGCCCGGCCTGCTCGCGGTCACCGGTCCCACCGGCTGCCGCTACCTCGCCGATCCGCGCCAGACGGCGTACGTCAGGAACGGCTGGAACATCACCGGCGACACCTACGTCCGCGATGCGGACGGCTATTACTGGTACGTCGCCCGCAGCGACGACATGATCGTCTCCTCGGGGTACAACATCGCGGGCCCGGAGGTCGAGAAGGCCCTCGCCGCCCATCCGTACGTCGAGGAGTGCGGGGTCGTCGGCGCCCCCGACGAGCGGCGCGGCATGCTGGTCAAGGCGTACGTCGTGCTCGGCGCCGGGGTCCCGGCGGACGAGGCGACGGCCCGGGAGCTCCAGACCCACGTCAAGGGGGCCATCGCCCCGTACAAATACCCCCGCGCCGTGGAGTTCGTCCCGCGGCTCCCGCGCACCGGCAACGGAAAGCTCCAGCGCGGCGAACTGCGCGAGTGGGCCCGGGCCTCCGCCGGGGCGCCACCGCAGCCCGTCCGGGCGCAGCACCCGCAACCCGTCGGAGCGCCCGCTCAGGCGCCGACCGAAGCCGCCGTCGGAGCGGCGTCCGCCGTCGAAGCCGGAGCCGAAGCCGCGTCCGCCGCCGAAGCCGGCTGCGCCGCCGGCTGCCCCGAAGCCCTCGTCCCGCACCTGCCCGGGGTGGTCATCGAGCGCCGCGTCGAATGGCCCGACACCGATGCCGCCGGGCACTACCACCACTCCACCGTCGTGCGGTGGGTCGAAGCGGCCGAGGCCGTGCTGTTGCGCCGCCTGGGTCTGGCGCACCTCTTCGGCAGCACCCCGCGCGTCCACTTCGAGGCCGACTACCGGGCCCGCCTGTGGTTCGGCGAAGCCGTGCGCATCGAGCTGAGCGTCGCCAAGGTCGGCTCCAGCTCCCTGACGTACGTGTTCACGGTCCAGGGCGAGGAGGGCGTCGAAGCCGCCAGCGGCCGGATGGTCATCGCCCACTCCGCCGCCCGCGCCACCGGGACCACCCCCTGGCCCGCCGACGTGCGCGAGGTGCTGACGAAATCGGGCCCGCAGGCACCCGAGCTCTTCGCCCGACCCACGAGGGATGTAGAGCATTGTTGACGGTCGCCAAATCTGCACCATATGTTGTTCCGGAACCACTAGGAGGTACGCCGTGCGCGTAGCAGTCAGCGGAGGAGGGCCCGGCGGGCTGTACTTCGCAGCCCTGGCCAAGCAGCTCTCCCCCCACTGGGACGTCACCGTCTGGGAGCGGGGCGCCCCCGACGACACGTTCGGCTTCGGGGTCGTCTTCTCCGACGAGACCCTCGACGGCATCGCGCAGGCCGATCCCGAGATCTACGCGGCCATGTCGGCGCAGTTCGCCCGCTGGAGCGACATAGACGTCACCCACCGGAACCGGACCCTCACCTCCGGCGGCCACGGCTTCGCCGCCATCGGCCGCCGGCAGCTGCTGCGGATCCTCCAGGAGCGCTGCGCCGCCCTCGCCGTGGACGTCCGCTACCGCACGCAGTCCCCGCCCGCTTCCGAGCTGGCGGCCGCGTACGACCTCGTCGTCGCCTGCGACGGCGTCCGGTCCGCCACCCGCGCCGCCTACGCGGACACCTTCGGGCCCGACCTGGACGAACGCTCCGGCCGCTACATGTGGCTCGGCACCGACAAGGTCTTCGAAGCCTTCACCTTCCTCGTCGAGGAGCGGGACTTCGGCACCCTCCAGGTGCACGCCTACCCGTACGACTCCACCCGCTCCACCTTCATCGTGGAGATGGACGAGGCCGCGTGGCGGCGGGCGGGCTTCGCCGAGTTCGCGGACCGCGACCACCCGCCCGGCACCAGCGACCTCGACAGCATCGGCCGCTGCGAGGAACTGCTCGCCGCACACCTGGACGGGCACCGGCTCCTCCCCAACAACTCCAAGTGGCTGCGCTTCACCACCGTGCGCAACCGCACCTGGCGGCACGAGAACGTCGTCCTGCTCGGGGACGCCGCGCACACCGCCCACTTCTCGATCGGCTCCGGCACCAAGCTGGCCATGGAGGACGCCCTGGCCCTGGCGGCCTGTCTGCACGAGCACCCGGACGTGCCGGGCGCGCTCGCCGCGTACGAGGACGAGCGCCGCCCGGTGGTGGAATCCACCCAGCGCGCCGCCCAGGCCAGCCTCGAATGGTTCGAGAACATCGGCCGCTACACGGCCCAGGAGCCGCAGCAGTTCGCCTTCAACCTGCTGACCCGCAGCCGCCGCGTCACCTACGACAACCTGCGCGTGCGCGACGAGGAGTTCACGACCGCCGTGAACTCCACCGCCCCCGTGCCGCCGATGTTCCGCCCCTTCCCCCTCGGCGGACTGCTCCTGCGCAACCGGGTCGTGGTGCCGCCCACCGCCCTCGGCACGGCCCGCGAAGGCGTCCCGGGGGACTTCGACCTCGTCCACCTCAGCACCCAGGCCCTCGGCGGCTCCGGCCTCGTCCTCGCCGGGATGACCGCCGTCAGCGCCGGGGCCCGGGCCACCCCCGGCTGCCCCGGCCTGTACACCGACGAACAGGAGGCCGCCTGGCGGCGGATCACCGACTTCGTCCACGGCCAGTCCGACACCTGCCTCGGGGTCCAGCTCACCCACGCCGGCCGCCGGGCCGCCGCCGGGGACGGCGCGCCGATCGCCGCCTCCGCCGTGGCCTGGGACGAGCGGAGCCCGGTCCCCCGCGAGGCGACCGGGGCCGACATGGACCTCGTCGTACGGGACTTCGTACGCGCGGCCCGGCGCGCCGACCGGGTCGGCTTCGACGCACTGGAACTCCAGTACGGGCACGGACAGCTGCTGTCCGGGTTCCTCTCGCCGCTGACCAACCTGCGCACCGACCGGTACGGCGGCGACCTCGCCGGGCGGCTGCGCTTCCCCCTCGAAGTGCTGCACGCGGTACGGGAGGTGTGGCCCGCCGGCAAGGCGCTGCTCGTGCGGATCTCCGCCGCCGACTGGGCCGAGGGGGGCCTAGGCGAGGCCGACGCCGTGGCGATCGCCCGGGCCCTCGCCGACGCGGGCGCCGACGGGATCGACGTCTCCACCGGCGAGGTCGTCGCCCACGAGCGGCCCCGCTACGGCCGCAGCTACCAGACCCCGTACGCCGACCTGATCCGCAACGCCACCGGGGTGCCCACCATCGCCGTCGGCGCGATCTCCACCTACGACGACGTGAACTCGATCATCCTGGCCGGCCGGGCCGACCTCTGCGGGGTGGGCCGGGCCCAGCTCCACGACCCGCTGTGGACCCTGCACGCGGCGGCCGCACAGGGCTACCGCGGGCCCGCCGCGCCCTGGGCGCCCGGCTGGCAGGCGGGCAGCGGCAGACCGCCCGCCGCCCGCACCGACCGGGTCCCGCCGCGCCTGGAGCTGCTGCGCCGCCCCGCCGCGCCGGTGCACCAGCGCTGGCTGCCGCGCCTCGCCGCCACCGCGCCGGCCAACTGAGGAGACCCCGATGGAAACCCCGCCCCCGAACGGCGCGCCCCCGAACGGCACGCCCCCGAACGGCGCGCCCCCGAACGGCACGCCCCCGAACACCCCGACCCCGGCCCGCCCGCCCCTGCCCCTGAGCCACCTGCCCCGCTTCACGGCGGCGGCCGTCCAGGCCTCGCCCGTCTACCTCGACCCCGCCGCCACCGTCGACAAGGCCGTCGCGCTCATCGCCGAGGCGGCCGGGAACGGCGCCGAACTCGTCGTCTTCCCCGAGGTGTTCGTCCCCGGTTACCCGTACTGGAACTGGACGATGAACCCGGTCCAGGGTTCGCCCTGGTTCGAGCGCCTCCAGCGCGCCTCGGTCGACGTCCCCGGCCCGTACGTGGACGCCCTGCGCGCGGCGGCCCGCCAGTACGGGGTCGTCCTCGTCATCGGCGTCAACGAGCGCGCCGCGCACAGCCTGGGAGTCCTCTACAACACCCTGCTCACCATCGGATCCGACGGCCGGCTCCTCGGCGTGCACCGCAAACTGGTGCCCACCTGGGCCGAGAAGCTCACGTGGACCGGCGGCGACGGCAGCTCCCTGCGCGTGCACCCCACCTCCGTCGGCCCGCTCGGCGCCCTCGCCTGCGGCGAGAACACCAACACGCTGGCCCGTTTCGCCCTCCTCGCGCAGGGCGAACTCGTCCACGCCTCCTGCTACATCGCCCTGCCCGTGGCCCCGGCCGACTACGACATGGCCGACGCCATCGCCGTCCGTACCGCCGCCCACAGCTTCGAGGGCAAGGTCTTCTCCGTCGTCGCCTGCTCCACCGTCTCCCCGGAGATCGTGGACCTGCTCGCGGGGGACGACGAGGAGCTGCGCGCCCTGTTCCAGCGGCCCCGCAGCGCCCTGTCCGGGATCTTCGGCCCCGACGGCCGCCCGGTCACCGAACCGCTCGTCGACGACGAGGGCATCGTCTACGGCGAGATCGACCTCGGCCGGTGCATCCAGCCCAAGCAGATGCACGACATCACCGGTCACTACAACCGCTTCGACATCTTCCGACTCGAAGTCGACAACCGCCCCCGCCTGCCGGTGACGTTCACCGCGCCGCCCGCCGGCCCCCGGATCACCACGCCTGAGGAGGACGTATGACCATCGAGCAGGACGACACCATGCTCGGCCGCGCCCGGGTCTTGGACACCCCCGAGCTCACCGCGTACTACGGCGAGCTCGAAGCCCTGGACGCCGGCGCCCTGTGGACCGTCGCCAACGACATCGAGCCCTGGTACCCGCAGCCCAAGTCCGTTCCCGTGCTGTGGCGATACGAGGAGCTGCGGCCCCTCGTCCACAAGGCCCTCGGCATGGTCAAGGCCGACGACGCGGGACGCCGCGTCGTGATGCTCGTCAACCCCGGCCGCAAGGACGTCAGCGCCGCGGCAGGCCTCCTCTACACCGGGCTCCAGATCATGGGCCCCGGCGAGGCCATGACCGCCCACCGCCACCAGGCCGCCGCCCTGCGCTTCGTCCACGAGGGCACCGGCGCCTGGACCATCGTCGACGGCCAGAAGCTGCGGGTCGGCCCGCGCGACTTCGCCATCACCCCCAACGGCACCTGGCACGAGCACGGCAACGACGGCGAGGAAGGGCCCGTCATCTGGCAGGACGGCCTCGACATCCCGCTCGTCAACGCCCTGGACGCCGGGTTCTACGAGGTCCATCCCGAGCTCCACCAGACGCCCGGCAAGGTGGTCAACTCCTCCGTGCTCGAGTACGCCGCGAACCTGCTCCCGTACGGCTCGGAGCGCTGGAGCCGGCCCTACTCGCCGCTGCTCGCCTACCCCTGGGAGCCCACGTACGAGGCCCTGCTCGGCCTCGCCGAGGCGAGCGAGGGTTCCCCGTACGACGGGATCATCGCCGAGTACACCAACCCGGTCACGGGCGGCTCCGTGATGCCCACGATGGGCGCCCACATGCAGCTGCTGCGTCCCGGGCAGGCCACCCGCGCCCACCGGCACACCGGCTCGGTGGTCTACACGGCCGCCAAGGGGCACGGGGTCTCGGTCATCGCCGGGCAGCGCTTCGAATGGCGCCAGGGCGACATCTTCTGCGTCCCCTCCTGGGCCTGGCACGAGCACCACAACCTCGACCGGTCCGAGGACGCCTGCCTCTTCTCCTTCAACGACTTCCCGGTCATGCGCTCGCTCGGCTTCCACCGCGAAGAGGCGTACCCGGACAACGGCGGCCACCAGCCGATGCCGCCCGCCGCCCCGACCGCCACCGCCTGACCACCCCGAGGAACCCCGCCATGCGTCTGCTGACCTTCACCCCCGCCCCCGCCACCGGCGACTGCGCGCCCCGTCTCGGCGCCGACGTCGACGGCACCGTCCTCGACCTCGGGGTCCTGGCCGACCACGCCGGTGTCGACCTCCCGAGCGATCTGCTCGCGTTCGTCCAAGCGGGCCCCGCCGCCCTGGAGACCGCCCGGCGCCTCGTCGACGCCGACCCCGCCGCCCGTCCGGCCGGGGCCGTCCACCGGCTCGCGGACGTCACCCCGGCCGCCCCGCTGCGCCCCGGGAAGATCATCGGCGTCGGCCTCAACTACGTCGAACACGTCGAGGAGTCCAGCCGCAGCCTGGACACCGACAAGGAACTCCCGCCCCGCCCCGTCCTGTTCAGCAAGCCCGCCACCGCCGTCACCGGCCCCGGCGCGCCGATCCTGCACAACGGCGACCTCACCGGGCAGCTGGACTGGGAATGCGAACTGGCCGTCGTCATCGGCCGTACCGCGTTCCGGGTGAGCGAGGAGGAGGCGTACGGGCACATCTTCGGCTACAGCATCGTCAACGACATCAGCGCCCGCGACCAGCGCCGCTCCGGCCAGTGGTTCTTCTCCAAGGGGCAGGACTCGTACGCGCCCTTCGGCCCGGTGGTGGTCACGGCGGACGAGATCCCCGACCCGATGGACCTCGACCTCTCGCTGCGCGTCAACGGGGTCACCAAGCAGAAGTCGAACACGCGGCACATGCTCTTCCCCGTGGCCCGCCTCATCGCCGACATCAGCTCCGGGGTGACCCTGGAGCCCGGCGACGTCATCGCGACGGGATCGCCGTCCGGGGTCGGCGCCGGCATGGTGCCGCCGGAGTTCCTGGTTCCGGGCGACACGGTGGAGGCGACCGTCGAGCGGATCGGCACGCTGGCCAACCCGGTCGTCGACGCCCGCTGATCACCGCCGCCGCTGATCCCCGTACGCCGAGCAAGCACCGAGGAGTACCCGTGCCGCCCCGCACCTACCGCATCGGCCAGATCGTGCCGAGCTCGAACGTGACCATGGAGACCGAGGTCCCCGCCATCCTGCGGGCCCGCCAGGCGGTCCTGCCCGACGAGAGGTTCACCTTCCACTCCAGCCGGATGCGCATGACCCACGTGACACCGGAACAGCTCAAGGCCATGGACGCCGACTCCGACCGCTGCGCGGTGGAGCTGTCCGACGCCCGCGTCGACGTGCTCGGGTACGCCTGCCTGGTCGCGATCATGAGCATGGGCCTCGGCTACCACCGCACCTCGGAGCGGCGCCTGCACGCCCGTACGGCGCAGAACGGCGCCCCCGCACCCGTCGTCACCAGCGCGGGCGCCCTCGTCCACGGACTGCACACCATGGGCGCGCGCAAGATCGCCCTGCTCGCCCCGTACATGCGCCCGCTCACGCGGACCGTCGTGGACTACCTCACGCACGAGGGCATCGAGGTCCTGGACTACGAGGCCCTCGAGATTCCGGACAACCTCGATGTGGCCGCGCACGACCCGGCGAAGCTGCCCGGGCTCGCCCGCGCGCTCGCGTACGCGGACGCCGACGCGGTGGTGCTCTCCGCGTGCGTGCAGATGCCCTCCCTGGGGGCCATCGAGGAGGCCGAACAGCTGCTGGGCAAGCCGGTGGTGTCGGCGGCCGTATGCACCGCCCACCAGATGCTGCGCGCCCTGGACCTGCCGGCGGTGGCCCCGGGCGCGGGCCACCTGCTCTCCGGTGCGTACGCGCGGACGCCGCTTCCGCAGTAGGGGCCGGGGCCCTGGGGGGAGGCGCTCGATATGATCGCGACCGCGCACTACGGAAGGCGATCATGTCGGACAGCCCCCTCAGGCCCAGCTCGTTGATCAACACGGTCTACGGAGCGTTCCTGCGCCCCCTCGGCGGCTGGATCTCCATCGCGGACCTGATCACGCTGATGGGCGAGCTGGACGTCGACGGCCCGGCGGTGCGGTCGGCGATCTCCCGCCTCAAGAAGCGCGGCGTGCTGGAACCGGAGCGCCGGGGCGCCACCGGATACCGGCTCAGCCCGGCCGTGCACCCGGTCTTCGACGAGGGCGACCGCCGCATCTTCGCCAGCCTCGAACCCGCCGACCTGGCCGACGGCTGGGCCATGGCGGTGTTCTCCGTACCGGAGTCCGAGCGCTCCCACCGCTACCAGCTGCGCACCCGGCTCACCTGGCTGGGCTTCGGCAACATCGCGCCGGGTGTGTGGCTCGCCCCCGGGCGGCTGCTCGACGACGCCCGCGTGATGCTCGTACGGCTGGGCCTCAGCGAGTACGTCCACCTGTTCGCCGCCGACTACGCCGCCTTCAGCGACCTGGCGCGGACGGTGAGCGACTGGTGGGACTTCCCGGCGATCCAGACCCAGTACGCGGCCTTCACCGACACGTACGCCCCCGTCGCCGCGCGCCTCGCGGCCGAGGGGGAGCCCGACCCGGCCGAGGCCTTCCGCCATTACGTGCCGCTGCTCACGCAGTGGCGCCGCCTCCCCTACCTCGACCCGGGCCTGCCGAGCGAACTCCTGCCGGCGGACTGGAACGCGGTGGCGGCCCGCCAGCTCTTCCAGCGGCTCCACGCGGTCCTCCAGACCCCGAGCCTCCACCACGTCCAGGAGATCACCGGTCTGACGGAGGACACCCCCTAGGGGGTGTCTTGCCGATCACGCCGGGCTCGCGGCGGCGGGCACCGCGCCTCGCCGCGTTGTCCTCGCTCGCCGACGTCCCCCAGCTACCGCTGGGAGGTGCCCCCAC
>NZ_JBIAXU010000027.1:0-80885 GCF_042896985.1 Streptomyces sp. NPDC001194
GCACCGGGCGAAATCCCGAGTACGTCCAGTACGAGGGCTTCCGCCCGGCACGCCGAGAGCACGCACCGGACGCCGCGGGACCGCCCTTCGGGCGGACGGCGCTACTTTGCGGACACCCCCTAGGGGGTGTCTTGCCGATCCGGCCTGATCGACACGACACCCCCCAGTGCCCCCTGGGTTCCACATCGCTCGCCGCCGATGGTAACAACTGTTACCATCGGCGCATGGCGAAAACACAGCTGGGTGCCCGCGTCGACGCGGACATCGCGGAACTGGCGAAGAAGCGCGCCGCCGACCTGGGCCTGAGCATCGGTGACTACCTCGCACGCCTCGTGCAGGACGACGCCAGCGGGCTGCGGGCCCGGGCGGTGGACGCCGCCGCCCGCTTCCTCGCCGAGCACCAGGACGTCTTCGACGAGGCCGAGGACGCCGAGCGGTCTTCGCCGGGGGCGCGTGCCGCCTGATGGAACTGCACATCGACGTCGCCTGGATCCTGCAGGTCGCCGAAGCGGCCGGGGTCGGGGACCCGGCCCCGGACGACTACGGCGTGCCCGTCGCGGCGGTCGCCCGCCACCGGGCCGAGCTGTTCGAGCAGCCGCTGTACGACGGTCCGTACGCCAAAGCGGCGGCCCTCGTCCACACCCTCGCCCGCTGCCGCTGGCTCGAGCGCTCCAACCTGGCCGTCGCGGCGGCCACCGGCGTCATGTACCTCGAAGCCGCCGGGATCCGGGTCAAGCCCACCCGGGACGATGCCGTCGCCCTCAGGGACCTCCTCCTGAGCCCCGCCTGCTCCGCCGGGAGGATCTCCGCACTGCTGCGGAGCTGGCCCACCGCCACCTGATCGCCGCCGCTGCCGTCCGGCGCGGTACGGCCTCGGGCCGGGCCTGCCGGGACGGCCCCGGGCCGAGGCCCCAGCGGGTGCGGGTTGCGGGGCGCTGTTCTAGCGTCGATGGGGGGACCGGAACGCAAGACCCGGAGAGCAGGTGCCTCCCATGCGCGCGTCCACTCGTATCGCAAGCGTCCTCGCCGGCCTGGCCCTCGCACTGGGGGGCGCGGCCCTCACGGCCCCGGCCGCCCACGCGGACCTCTCGTCCTGCATCAACCAGGTCGAGCAGGAGCTCCACGGCGGGGAGGCCCCGGACTCCGTACGCATGGCCTGCTACGTCGGACTGACCGGGGACCAGGCCCAGTGCGTGACGGGCCTGACGGCAAGCGGCGTGACCAACACGACCGCGGCAACCGCCTGCCGAACAGCGCCGCAATAGGCCCGTGAAGACCCGCCCCGGCCGGTTGGGGCTCACAGGCTCGTGAGCAGGTCCTCGAGCGGGGCCGGGACCCGGCCGGGGGCGAGGGCCTCCACCAGGAGGCCGCCGTAGCGGATCTTGCGGCCCTTCTTCGTGCCGAGGAAGCGCCGCAACTGCTGCTGCCGGGGCCGGCCGTCCTGGGCGGGCTGCCGCAGGAAGGTCTGCCAGGCGCGCAGGTCGCCCTCGACCCGGATGATCTCCTCGACCGTCGCCGTGCCGAGCGCGCGGATGAGCTCGTCCTCCAGATCCGCCGCACACACGAAGAACCCCGAACCGTGCGCCCCGGCCCGCTTCAAGCCCCTTTCGTAGAAGAACCGTTCCCGCTCGTCGCACACTCCGGTCAGGTGCAGGCCGAGCCCGGGGGCCCGAGAAGGCCGGCGTAGCGGCCGACGTTCATCGCGCCGCCCATGGACACGACGCACACCCCCTCGGCGGCGAGGTCCCGGCCGCGCCGCGCCGCGAGCGCCTCGACGGCCGCCAGGTCACTCAGGCCCTCCAGCAACACCGCCGTCCGCAAACCAAGTCGTACCGCCAGTTCGCCCGCCGGTCCGCCGGGCCCGCCGGCCGCCCAGCGTCCGACCGCGTCCCGAAACGCCCACATGTCCTCCATGGAGGGAGTCTGCACGTCCGCCGCCCGGCACGGCTCGGAATTTCGCTCCCGGTCACGGGGCCGCCCCTCCTGGGACGCGGCGCGCGCCTGCGCCCCCGCCGGCCGGGGCAGGGCAAAGTCGCGGTCTTCGGCGGACGGCCGACGGGGCCGGTACGACGGCCGGCGTACCGTTCGTGCCTACCCTCCGTCCCCACCCGCTCCGCGCGGCAGCATCACGGCGGCGAGGACCAGCGCGCCGGCCAGGGCGATGGTCGCGACGACGAACCCCGCGGGGGCGGCCGCGGCGGTGACGGTGCCCGCCGCGTCGGCCGCGTCGTCATTGGCGGCCAGTACGACGGCCCCGGCCGCCGCCAGCCCGACCGCCCCGCCCAACTGTCGCAGCGTCTGCCGGAGAACGGACGCGTCGGCTCTCTTGGCGAGCGGAACCGCGCGCATGAGCTCGGCGCTGAGCGCGGGGATCGGGATGCCCATCCCGATTCCCGCCAAGACCATCCCCGGGACCTGCCGGAGGTACTCGTGGGAGGGCAGGGCGGCGGTCCAGGCCGCCGTGCCGAGCGTGGCGGCCGCCAGCCCGAGCAGGACGGGCACCCGGACGGACCCGGAGCGCTCCAACAGGTACCCGGACGACAACGTGCCCGCCGCCAGGGCCGTGACCAGGGGGAGCAGGGAGAGCCCCGTGGCCGGCAGCGACAGGTGCATCGCCTGCCGCAGGAACAGCGTGCCGTGCACCACCACGATCAGCTGCGGAGCCTGCACCATGAACGTGAGCGCCACCGCGACCGCGTACGGGCGGATCCCCAGCAGCCGCAGATCGACGAGCGGCCGGCGGGAGCGCAGGACGAGCCGCACCGCCAGGACCAGTGCCAGGGCGCCCGACACGATGGCGGCGAGCGTCCTGAGGTCGGTGAAGCCCCAGACACCGCACTGGTAGAGCCCGAAGACGAGCACGACCAGGGCGAAGACCACGACGAGGGGCTGCAGCGCGATGAGCGCGCCGCCCTCCGCCTCCCGGCGCAGCCGTGCCCGGGCGATCACCCACAGGATCGCCACGCCGACGGGCACGTTGACGAGGAAGACCGAGCGCCACCCGAGGATCTGGGTGAGGAGCGCCCCCACGACGGGGCCGAGGACGAAGAACACCTGAGCCAGCCCCGCGTACACCGCCAGCGCCCTGCCGCGCTCCCGCTCCCCGTACACGTCGGTGATCACCGTGGTGGCCACGGGGATCATCAGCGCGGCCCCCGCACCCTGAACGGCCCGCACCGTGAGCAGGAAGGGTTCGGCGGCGCCACCGGACGGCGTCAGTGCGCAGACCGCGGAGGAGATCACGAAGAGCGCGGTCCCGAACCGGAAGACGCGCAGGATGCCGAACCTGCGGGCCGCCATGGCCCCGACCGGCGCGAACGCGGCCAGCGACAGCACGTAGACGAGCACCACGCCGTGCATCGCGAACGTGGTCAGGCCCAGGCTCCGCGCCATCGGGTCGAGTGCGACCGCGACGACGGTCTGGTCCAGCAGGACCATCCCCCCGGCGCACCCCATCGCCACGAGGACGAAGTGCTTGCGGGGCGCAGGAGGTACTTCGGGCGAAGGGCGATACGGAGGCGGCACCTGATTCCCAACGAACGGGGGCCCCGACCGTACCGGCGTGCGCGACGGATCACCGGCGGGGAGGATGAGGATTGTGCAGGACAGAGGGAGCGCCGCGGGGGAGTCCGGCCGCCAAGGCGGGGCGCACCGGCAGGCCCTCGCCCTCGCGGCCATGGTCTTCGCGGTGGGAATGGTCTTCGTGGACCAGACGATCGTCAGCATCGCCGCCCCCAGCATCGTCGCGGAACTCGGCCTCTCGGCCTCCGGAATGCAGCGCGTCGTCAACGCGTACCTCCTCGCGCTCGCCGCGTGCTTCGCACTCGGCGGGCGCCTCGCGGACGTCCTCGGGCACCGCCGGATGGTGGTCGCGGGCACGCTCGTCTTCGTCGTCTCCTCCGTGCTGTGCGGCTCGGTGCCGTCCGGGGACTTCGCCCAGAGCTGGCTCGTCGTCTTCCGCGCCACCCAGGGCGTGGGCGCGGCGCTGGTGTTCCCCGCCGCCCTCGCCGTGGTCGTCGGCGTCGTCCCCGTCGGCAAGAGGGGCCGGGCGCTGGCCCTGTTCTTCGTCCTCGCAGGCGCGCTCACCGCCCTCGGACCGCTGGTCGGCGGCTGGCTGACCTCCTGGACCTGGCGGGCCGTCTTCTGGATCAACGTCCCCGTGGCCGTCGTCGCGCTCGTCCTGATCGCCCTCGCCCGCATCCCCGACGCGCGGCGGCCCGAACGCCTCGACGTGCCCGGCGCCGTACTCGTCGCCACCGGCATGGCACTGAGCGTCTTCGGGATCCAGCAGTCGTCCACCTGGGGCTGGACCAGCCCCGCCACCTGGGCGTGCGTCATCGGCGGACTCCTCGTCCTCGCCCTCTTCTGCCGGTACGAACTGCGCACCGACGAACCGCTCGTCAAGCTGCGCGTCTTCCGCGACCGGGCGTTCACGGCCGACACGCTGGTGCTCTTCTTCTCGATGCTGGCGTTCATCCCCGTGCTGTTCTTCGCGTCCGTCTACGCGCAGATCTCGCTCAGCTCCTCGCCGCACCAGGCCGCGCTCTACGTGCTGTACTTCTTCGCCGGATTCGGCCTCTCGGCCCAGTGGGGCGGCCGGATCCTCGACAAGCACGGCGCCCGGCCCACGATGAAGCTGGGCACGGCGCTCGCCTGCGCGGGATTCGCCCTGTGGGCGTGGAAACTGACGGACCTGTCGGCCCACGACCAGTGGCCCTACGCCTGCCTCGCCGGCGCCGGCATGGGCCTCGTGCTCTCCCCGGCCTCCACCGACGCCGTGAACCGCGCGATCGACGCCTCGTACGGAGAGGTCACCGGCATCACCCAGACCGTACGCAACTACGCGGGGGCCCTGGGCATGGCGGTGTTCGGCACGCTCCTCACCCATGTCACCACCGGCCGGGTCGCGCAGACGCTCACGGCGAAGGGCCTGCCGGAGGCGCAAGTCCGCGATGCCGCCCACGGCATCGCGGAGGCGGTCATCGGCCATCCGGACGACCGCGTGCCCACCGGCGCCGGGCCGACCGCCACGCTGATGCGCAACTCCCTCCAGGCCGTCCACATGGACTTCGCCGAGGCCAACCAGTGGGTGTTCTACGGGATGGCCGTCGCGCTGGGCCTGGCATTCCTGTGCACGCTGCTGCACCCGGGGACGCGGGTCACGGACGGCGGCCGCGCGACGCCCGCCGCGCGGAGCGCGCGATGTACGCCCCCGCGCAGATGATCCAGACGACGCTGGGCCAGGCGGCGATCCGCTCGAACAGGCCCTGGACGTAGGGGTCCGGCCTGAGCGCCGTGAGCGTGGCCGAGATGATCGAGACGACCCCGCACAGGATGCCCATCGTGCCCCAGAACGGCCGTTGCGCCTGTCGCAGCATGCAGCCCAGCAGCAGGACGCCCACGGCCCCGCAGAAGAAGCAGGTTCCGGCGGACAGCAGGTGCACGGACGGACGGAGGTTGTAGGGGTTGAAGCCGGTCGACACGAGTCCCAGTCCGCTGACGGCCAGGATGCCGAACGCCAGGTTCCTGAGGCGGTCCGGCGGAAAGACCGCGGCATTGAGTCCCGAGCCCACCACGAGGCATACCCCTGCGACGATCCAGGCGATGTCGGCGGCCTCGTGCCAGGGCGAGCAGAAGCGGAACCCCCCGATCCGGCCGCAATGGGTGACGCCGAGCGCCGAGATGATGTGTTCCGTCAGGTTCCGGCTCGAAGCGCGGGGCAGGACGATGGCGTTGTTCACCACGAAGACCTGGGCCAGCGAAGCCCAGAGGAGGCCCCCGGCCGTGAGACTCCTCGAAGCCGTGAAGGTGAGTTCGCGCATGCCGCCACTTGCTGTCGGGCGAGTCGTTGAAAGCCGGTCCAGTATGTCCCGCCCGCGCCGCCGCGCGCCGGTCCCAACGCGGCGAGTCCCGTGCCGTGTCGCCGGATTCGGTCGCGTTCGGCCGCCGCGGTCCCACCGGACAGGCGCGTCGCGGTGGCCGGGAATACAGTGGGGGTGTACGTCCTGCGCTCACCCCAGGCCGCGTCGGCCGCCCGCGTACGGGCCCGGCAAGGGACCGGCCCGGAAGGGCCCCGACGGGCCGCCGGAGGCTTGAGGGCGGGCCCAGGTACTCCGCCCGTGGGCCGTGCGCCCGGCAGACCGCCCGGGGCCGGACCCACTCGTCCGGGAGGATGACCCATGACCCGCCACCTCCGACGCCGGGCGCTCACGCCGCTCGCCCTGCTGTCCGCACCCGCGCTCGTGTTGCTGGCGGTCGTCCCCGCCGCCGCCCGTCAGACGGCGCCGGCTCCCGCGGCCGTTCCGTCGATCTGCCACGGTCTGACGCAGGGCAACGACCCCTACCACCGCGGGTGCCGGGAGGGCTACCTCCAGGGTTCGAGCGTCGGCAACCGCGACGGCAAGCCGCCCATCTGCCGCAAGACCCTCCCGCCGCTGGTCCCGCCCAACCCCAGCCCCTTCGTCCAGGGCAAGGCCGAGGGCTACACCTACGGCTACAACCAGTCGTACGCGAAGTCCGCAGCCGCCAACAAGGCCGCCTGCGCCGCCATGAACACGCCGCAGGCACCCAAACCGCCCGCGCAGACGCAGCAGAGCATGGCGGCCGCGGGTCAGGCCGCGGGCGAGACCTGGGGGCGCGACGAGGGCAAGGCGTGCGTCACGGCGCGCACGCACGCCCGCCTGATCCCGCCGAAGCAGCCCGACGCGCTGATCCTCGCCTACCAGAACGGCTACGCGGTCGGCTACGACACCGCGTACGACGAGGCGTTCCGCCAGAACTGCCTCAACAAGTAGCCACCGGCGCCCGGTCCGGGATCCGGCTCAGTAGGTGACGGTGATCCGGCGCTCCGGCCCGTCCACCCGGATGCGCCCTCCGACGGGCATCACGAGCTGGGGGTCGGTGTGGCCCAGGTCGACGTCGAAGACCGCCATGGTGTCGGGGGCGTACTGGCGCAGGGCCCGCAGCACGGCCTCGCGCTGTCGGAGGCGGTAGCCGTCCCTCTCCGGGCCGCCGAGCGGGTTCTCGAACGACCACGCCTTGGCCCTGCCCATCAGGAGCGCGGGGAACTGCCGGAGCAGCCCGCGTTCGCCCATGTTCCGCAGGATCCGGTAGACCTCTTCGGCGTGCGGCATCTCCTCCGACGTCTCGAGGAAGAGCACGTTCCCGGCGTACGCGTCGACCGGAAGCACGGCCCGGCCGGCCATCAGCAGCCAGGAGATGATCTCCAGATTGCCGCCCCAGCCGATCCCCTCGACCACGCGGCCGCCGTTGTGCCAGATCCAGCCGCCGCCGGGCTCCAGCTCGGGTTCCGACTCGAACGTACGGGGGTCCTCCCAGGGGCGGTTGACGTCCCCGAAGGCGCCGGCGGCGGTGAGTTCGTACTCCCCGGAGGTGAACAGCGCCGCCCTGAGGGAACCTGCGGTCAGCGGGTGCAGCGCACCGGGGCGTCCGAGCTCGACCATCACCGATCCGCCGTGGTACCCGACGATGCCCGCGTTCCGCAGGAAGAGCAGCAGGTTGGTGTTGTCGCTGTAGCCGAAGAACGGCTTGGGGTTCGCGCGCAGAAGGTCACCGTCGAGATGGGGGAGGACGGTGATCTGGTCGTCGCCGCCGATGGTGGCGAACACCGCCTTGACGTCGGGGTCCGCGAAGGCCGCGTGGATGTCCGCGGCCCGCGCCCGGGGGCTCGAGCCCATCGTGCGGGTCGTCGGGTACTCCACCGGCTCCAGCCCGAAGTCGTCCCGGAGCCTGCGCAGGCCCAACTCGTACGGCAGGGGGAGGAGACCGGGCAGGCCCGACGACGGGGACAGGACCGCGACCCTGTCGCCGGGACGCGGCTTCCCGGGGTGGAGAGGATCCGTCATCCGGTGATCATATGAGCGGGCCGCCCCTGCCCGCGATCAGTTTCCGCCGTGCCCCGCCGCCACCAGGCCCGATTCGTACGCCGCGATGACCGCCTGCGCGCGGTCGCGGACGCCCAGCTTGGTGAAGACGCCGGTGATGTGGTTCTTGACCGTGGAGACGCTGATCTCCAGGCTCCCGGCGATCTCCGCGTTGTCGAACCCCGTCGCCAGCAGCTGCCAGATCTCCAGCTCGCGCGGCGTGAGGCCGGCCGGGGCCGTCGCCGCCGGGCGCGGGCGGGCGGGGGCGGCACGTACGTACGTGGAGATCAGCCGGGTGAGCAGGCGGGGCGCGACGGCGGCCTCGCCGGTGTGGACGGTGCGGACCGCGGCGATGAGCTCCTCCGGCGAGACGTCCTTGGGGAGGAAGCCGTACGCGCCGGCGCGCAGCGCGGCGACCACGTACTCGTCCATGTCGAAGGTGCTGAGGGCCAGGACGCGGGATTCCGGCAGCGTCCGCGCCAGCTCCTCGGTGGCCCGGACCCCGTCGAGGACCGGCATACGGATGTCCATGACGACCACGTCGGGCCGCAGCTCGTGCGCCAGGGCGACGGCCCGCGCACCGTCCTCGGCCTCGCCCACCACCTCGAACGCCGGGTCGGGCGCCAGGATCAGGGCCAGGCCCCGCCGTACCAGCGGCTGGTCGTCGGCTATGAGCACACGGATCATCCGCGCAGGTCCTCTCGGTGTCCCCCCGGGTCGCCCGCCGGGAGCGTGGCCGCCACCCTGAATCCGCCGCCGTCGCACGAGCCGGTCTCCAGAGTGCCGCCCTGCAGCGCGACGCGTTCCCGCATTCCGATCAGACCGTACCCGCTGCCGGTGCCGTGCCGCGAAGCCGCCTGCCGCGAGGCACCCGGGCGGGCGCCTCCCGCGCCGTCGTCCCGCACCTCCACCTCGACGCCGTCCGGACCGTACGTCAGCCGTACGTGCGCCCGCGCGCCCACCGCGTGCTTACGGGCATTGGTCAGCGCCTCCTGGACGATCCGGAACACCGTCAGGCCGACGGTCGGCGGCAGCGGGCGGGCCGTCCCGCGCACGGTGAACTCGGTGGGGGTACCGGCCAGCCGGGACTCGGTGATGATGCGGCCGAGGTCCCCGGTCCCGGGCTGCGGCGCCGGCGGGACCCGCTCCGGTTCCTCCCCCGCCCGCAGGACGTCGAGGAGCTGGCGCATCTCCCGCAGCGCCATCCGCCCGGAGTCCTCCAGCGTGACCAGCGCCTCGCGGGCCACGGCCGGGTCGTGCGCCAGGTTGGCCCGGGCGCCGCCGGCCATCAGCTGCATGGTGGTGATGTGGTGCGCGACGATGTCGTGCAACTCGCGGGCGATCCGGCGTCGTTCCTCGGCCACGGCCCGGTCGGCCAGCAGGGTGCGCCTGGCCTCGGCCTCGCGCTGCCAGCGCCGCACCAGCACTCCGCAGCCGACGACGAGCACCACCGCGACCGTGTTGCCGAGCAGGCCCGTCAGGACGGAGGAGTCACCGTAGCCGCCGCTGATCACCGTGACCGGTACGGTCGCGACGGCGGCCACCGCCGTGACCGCAGGGCTGCGCAGGCGGGTCACGGTGTACAGCGCGACCATGTAGGCGGCGGAGAAGTGCGGGCCCTGCGGGGTGGTGAGGTTCAGCGCGGCGCCGAGCGCGAGGACGGCGCACAGCACGGTCACCGGCCGGGCCCGGCGGGCCAGCAGGCAGGGCGCGGCGAGGACCACGAGGACGAGGGCCCGCACGGTGAGGGGCCGGCCGTCGTCCGCGGCACCGAGCGAATAGCCGATCAGGTCGTTCACGGCCGCCCCGATGGCCACGAGCGCGTCATTGCGGGTCCAGTCGAAGACCGGCCCGCGCGCCTTCTCCCCGCCGTCGCCGGCCCGGCCCCCACTGCGTATCGGCATGACCGCCGGTCCCCCTCCGTCACCGGCCCGCCGGATCCGTACCGGGGCACCGCGATTCGCGTACGGGAACCATTCTCGCAGCGGCGGTGCGGCGGGCTCCCGACCCGCAGGGGGAGCCCGGACCAGGACCGGGGTCCTGGTCCGGGGGGTGCGCCGGACCCCGGTCCCGGGTGCGGGTTCCTCCCGGGACACGACGTTTCGCGGCGCGGGCGCTGATGAGCTGGACAACGTCCGGGAACACCCGGTCGATCGAGTTACGGAGGACCCTGTGATCCGCGCCCTGACCGGCTTCGCCACCCGAAGTCCCTGGAAGGTCATCGCCCTGTGGGCGGTGCTGGGCATTGCCATGACAGTCCTCGGCCAGGCGTTCCTCTTCCGCGCCACCCAGCCCAGCGCGGGCGAGTTCCTGCCCGCCACCTACGATTCGGCGGCCGCGCTGAAGGTCGCCGAAGAGCACTTCGGCTTCAAGCCCGACGCCAACCCGCTCACCATGCTCGTGGCCCGGGCGGACGGGGCGAAGCTGACCGAGTCCGACGAGCGGAACATCGACGCCGAAGCCGCGAAGCTCGCACGGCGCGAGGTGGCGATGCCGAAGACGAAGGACACGCCGCCGTTGGCCGAGGACCATACGCAGGTCCCCCGGGTCAGCCCGGCGATGACGGCCCCCGACCGGAGCTTCCGGCTGCTGTCGGTCGAGCTGACCGGCAATCCCCTGGACCCCGGGATGCAGGACCTGTACCGGGCCTTCCGGGACCAGGCCCGGGCCGAGTTCACCGAGGCCGGGCTGCGGACCGGGTTCACGGCCGGGCTCGCGGACAGCGTGGACACCGCCGACGCCGAGAAGACCCGTTCGACGATCGTCGGCATCGCCATGCTCGTGGTGATCGTGCTGCTCCACGTGCTGGTGTTCCGCAGCCTCCTCGCGGCACTGCTGCCGCTGCTCGTGGTGTCCGTGATCGGTGGCGCGGCCGCCGGGGTGGTGGTCGGCGTCTCGCTGCTCACCGGCATCCGACTCGACGCCTCGACCCCGCAGTTGATCGGCGTGGTGCTGATCGGGATCGGCATCGACTACTTCCTCTTCCTGCTGTTCCGCTTCCGTGAGCAGCTGCGCAGCCGGCCCGAGCAGACCGGCCGCGCCGCGGCGGCCGAGGTCGCCGGCCGGGTGGGCACGGCGGTCACCTCCGCCGCGTTGACGATCGTCGCCGCGTTCTCCACCCTCGCGGTCGCGTCCTTCGGCCAGTTCCGGGTGCTCGGCCCGGCGATCGCCGTGTCCGTACTCGTGATGCTGCTCGGCAGCCTCACCCTGATGCCGGCGCTGCTGGCCGTCACCGGGCGGAAGATGTTCTGGCCCTCGCGCGCCCTGCGCCGTGAACCCCCGGAGGGGCTGGCAGGGCGGACGGGCCGCCGGGTGGCCGCGCGTCCGGTGACGATGGTGCTCGCCTCGCTCGCACTGCTCGGCGCGCTGGCGGCGGGCCTGGCCGGGATGCACACCGACTACGGGCCGGGCGGCGGAAGCGACACGGGTACCGCGGCGGCGCGCACGGCGGCCGAGATCGCGCGCTCCCTGCCCGCCGGGGTGTCCGACCCCACCACCGTGTTCATCACCGCCTCCGACGGCGGCAAGGTCGGGGCCGAGGCCCTGGGCGGGCTCTCGAAGGCGCTGGCAGCGGTGGACGGCGTCGGCCAGGTCGCCCCGGCCGTACCCGCGCAAGACGGGAGGGCGGCGCGGATCGACGTGTTCCTGACCGCCGATCCGCAGGGGCAGCAGGCCCGCGACCTGGTCTCCGGACCGCTCCGGGACGCGGTGGCCGCGCACCGGCCCGACGGCACGGAGGTCCATGTGGGCGGTACGGCCGCGCTCTTCGCCGACATCTCGTCCGCCGTCTCCGGCGACCTGAAGCTGGTCTTTCCGGTGGCCGCGGGGCTGATCTCGCTGATCCTGCTCCTGCTCCTGCGCAGTCTGCTGGCACCGCTGGTCCTGATGGTCTCCGTCGGCCTGGGCTTCGCGGCGACCCTCGGCGCCTCGGCCGTGGTTTCCCAGAACCTCCTGGACCGGCCGGGGGTGAACTTCATGCTGCCGCTCGTGCTCTTCCTGTTCGTGGTCGCACTGGGCACCGACTACAACATCCTGATCAGCGACCGGATACGGGAGGAGATGGAGAAGCCCGGTCCGGCCCGGGAGGCCGTCGCCCGCGCCGTACGGCACACCGCGCCGGCCATCGCGACGGCGGGCCTGGTCCTGGCCGCGTCATTCGGGAGCCTGGCCGTCAACCCGAATCCGGGAACCCAGGAGATCGGCTTCGCGACGGCGCTCGGGATCGTGCTGTCGGCGTTCGTCCTGTCGGTGGTGCTGGTTCCGGCGCTGGCCGCCCTGCTGGGCCGGTCGATCTGGTGGCCGGTACGACCGCGGCGCGCCGACCGGACCGGCGAGTACGCGCACACCGGGCGCGCCGACGAGAAGGACCGCCCCGTTCCGGTGGGCTGATCGAGCACCGGGCCCACGACCGGGCCGGCGCGCGGAGGACCGTACGGGCCCCTCCGCGCGCCGGCGCGGACGGACACCCGGCTCTCACTCCTCGACGAGAACTCCGTCGGCCGAACGGTCCGCCGCGCGGCGGGGGAGGAGCAGCGGGGTCGCCAGCAGCACCGCGCCGGCCAGGGCGATGGCCGTACGCGGGCCGAGCAGGGCGCCCAGTACGCCCCAGGCGGCCGTCAGGAGCGCGGTCGAGGCCTTGGCCGTCACCGCCCAGGCCGACAGCGTACGGGCGACCCGGCCGGGCGCCGTGAGCTCGAGGCGGCAGGTGGCGTAGACGGGATTGAAGACCCCGCAGCAGAAGATGAGCCCGAGCTCGACCCCCGCCACCAGCAGCAGTCCGCCGGTGCCCGGCCCGACGAAGGCCAGGCCGACGGGCCAGAGCGCGCGCGTCGCCCCCGCCGCGACCAGGACCCGGTGCTGTCCGAACCGGGCGACGAGCGGCCGGGCCAGCTGCGCGCCGAGCAGCCCGCCGATCGAGGGCGCGGCGAAGGCGAGGCCGTACTGCCACGGCGCGAACCCGAGCCGGCCGAGCATCAGGACGGCCATCAGCGGCTGGGTGGCCATCACCAGCCCGTTGAACAGGGCCGTGTTGAAGAACAGCGGACGCAGCACCGCGTCCGCGAGGATGCAGCGCCAGCCGTCGAGCAGGTCACCGGCCCGCATGCGGCCCTCCTCCCTGCGCTCCGGCGGCGGCTCGTGCCCGCCCATGGCCCGGATGCCCAGGGCTGAGAGCAGGTGGCTGACCGCGTCGGCCACCACCGTCACCACCGGACCGAGGAGCCCGATCGCCGCGCCGCCCAGCGGCGGTCCGATGATCGTGGTCGTCCAGGCCGTGGATTCGAACCGGGCGTTGGCGACGAGCAGGTCCTCGGCCGGCAGCAGCGCCTTCACGTACGCGCCGGAGGCGGCGCGGAAGGTGATGTCGGCGGCCGCGACGACCACCGAGACCAGCAGCAGCTGCGCGAAGGCGAGCACGCCGAGCGCGTACGCCGCGGGGACCGTCAGCAGCGCCGCGCACCGTACGAGGTCCATCGCGATCAGGACCGGCCGCTTGCGGCGGAACTCCACCCACGGCCCGAGCGGCACCGCCACGGCCGCGCCCACCGCGGCCCCCGCGGAGGAGAGCGCGGCGACCTCGGCCGGTCCGGCGTGCAGCACCCGGATGGCGATGAGAGGGAACGCGCCGAAGGCGAGCCACGTGCCGAGCGCGCTGGTCCCGTACGCTCCCCAGAGCCACCCGAACCGCCGCCCCAGCCGGTGCCCGCTCCCCACGCCCGCCGCCCTCCGCCACTCGTCCGCACAACCGATCCGCGTGCGGAGTCATCAAAGCGAGCACCACGACCAGGGATCAAACAACCACCGGGCCACGGGCCACAACCGGTGGTTGTACACCTAGGCTGTCCGTCATGGACCTCGACACCGTCCGGACCTTCGTCGCAGCCGCCGACACGGGCCAGTTCCAGGAGGCGGCCGCCGAGCTGGCGGTCACCCAGCAGGCGGTCTCCAAACGCGTCGCCGCGCTGGAGCGCAGCCTCGGCGTGCGGCTGTTCACCCGTACACCGCGCGGAGCCGAGCTCACCATCGACGGCCAGGCGTTCCTGCCCCACGCGCGCGAGCTGCTGCGCGTGGCCGAGCGCGCGGCGGCGTCCGTGCGCACCGCCCGCCGCCCGCTGCGCGTCGACATCATCGCCTCGCGCGGCGCCGCGTCGGGTCTGATGCGCGCCTTCCACCGCGCGCACCCGGACACCGACCTCGACGTGCTCATGCTGTTCGACATCGAGACGGCCCTCGCCGCCATCCGCTCCGGCGAGATCGACGCCTCCTTCCGCGCCGTCGCCGCGCCCGGCCGGCCCCTTCCCGAGGACATCGAGTCCGTCCGGGTCCTCGACGAGCCGCTCCAGCTCCTCACCGGCCCGGCCCACGCGCTGGCGGGCGCCCGGTCCGTGCCCCTCGCCGGGCTCGCGGGCCACCGGATCTGGATGCCGGGCATCGTCCCCGGTACCGAGTGGGCGGCCTACTACGAAGACCTCGTCGCCCGGTTCGGACTCACCATCGAGGCGACCGGCCCCAACTTCGGCTCCGACGCACTCCTCGACACCGTCGCCGACACACCCGCCCTGGCCACCTTCATGGGCGAGCACACCCGCCTGGTCTGGCCCGCCGGCCACGGGCTGCGGCGCATCCCGGTGACCGACCCGACGCCCGTCTACCCGCATTCGCTCCTGTGGCACCGCGACAACCCCCACCCGGCGCTGGCGACCCTCCGCGCCCACCTCGCCACCACGGCGGCCGGCCACGGGGCCGCCTGGACCTGGACGCCGGACTGGGTGATCCCGCACTGAACCCCACGTGGCGAACGGCCCGCGGGCGCAGAATGGAGTTTCGTACGCATCACCGAACACCTGCCGGTGGGCGGAGGGCCCGGAAGGAGCGGAACCAGGTGAGCGATCCGCACGGCGGAGCCGAGTCCGCGCCGGTCGAGCCCGTGACACCCGAGCCGGTGACGCCCGAGCCGGTGACACCGGAGACGCCGCGCCCGCTCCGCAGGACGCTGCTCCACCAGTCCTGGCTGGACGTCGCGTTCGTGCACTGGGCGGTGGATCCGGAGTCGGTGGCCGGGCTGCTGCCCCGCGGCGTCCGCCCCGACGTCTACGAGGGCGCGACGTACGTGGGCCTGATCGCCCTGCGGATGCACCGGGTCGGCTGGTTCGCACTGCCCGGTGTGCCGTACTTCGGCGACTTCCCGGAGACGAACGTGCGCCTGTACTCGGTGGACGAACGCGGCCGCCGCGGCGTGGTCTTCAGGTCGTTCGAGGCGTCGCGGCTGCTCCCGGTGCTCATCGCACGGCTGGGCTTCCGACTGCCGTACATGTGGGCCGGGATGTCGCTCCACCGCGAGGGCGACGGCGTCGACTACGCCACGAAGCGCCGCTGGCCGCGGGCGGACGGCAGCGGCGGAGCACACGCCCGACTGGGTCTGCGCATCGGTGCGCGGATCGCGGAGCCGAGCGGCCTCGAAGATTTCCTCACGGCCCGGTGGGGCATGCACAGCGACCGGCACGGCAGGACCCTCTACCTCCCGAACGCCCACCCGCGGTGGAGTCTGCACCGCGCCGAGTTGCTGCACCTCGACGAGAACCTGATCACCGCGGCCGGTCTGCCGGCTCCCGCCGCCCCTCCGGTCAGCGTTCTGTTCTCACCCGGAGTCCCCGTCCGTTTCGGCTCCCCCGCCTGACGTCGAGCCGATCCCGTGCGCTCGGCCACGTCGTTCCGGTGGGACCACCCGACGGGCCATCCGGACCGGAATCGATTTCGGCGGCTGCCAGACACCGCGCTCCTCGAAGGGCCACGCGTACGTCAGGACCCCGTCACGGACGCAGTCCAGCAGGCCCGGCGCCTCCAGCTCGTGCGCCGACCACGCGTAGAGCTGCTGCAACCTCGGGACGATCATTCCGTAGTCCAGGAGCCGGCCGAATCCTCGTTCGGCACCGAGGTAGAACCGGACACCGGCCGTGAGGGGGTACTCGTCCGGGAGGATCCGGGACAGCTGCAGGAACACGCCGACCATGCCCAGCCTCGGGTCACCGAGGAACGGGCCGAGCGGGCGGAGCCACCCCAGCGAGATCCGAGGGGCCGCGACGAGGGCGTGGGTGTAGAGCACCCGGCAGAGCACGACGTTCAGGAAGAAGCGCTCGGCCTCGTTCTCCGCCTCCGCCAGGTCGCGGTGTTCGAGGTAGGCGGCGACCACGCTCCCGTTGTGGGCCCGGTACCAGGCCTGCGCCGTCGGACGGCCTGCGAAGGCCGTCCAGAAGTCGGCCGTCCGCGAGGAGGCCGGACCGGGAAGGCCTCCGCTCAGGGCCACCGCCTCGCAGCCGTCACGGAGGACGCGCTCGTTCACCGCGCGCCACCACGGACTGCCGGGACGATCGCCGGACAGGGGCCGCAGCAGACCCCGCCGGAGCTGCCACCGCATGAAGGACGTCGCCGCCCGGCGAAAGGGCAGATGGTGTGGGGCCCTGCCGAACGGACCGCGGTAGCAGCGCTCCATCAAGGCCAGCCGGCCCGCCGGATCGTCGCGGACCGAGGCGGTCTGCCGCTCGGCCCAGACCGCGGCCGACATCCCGGACCCGGTCCAGGACCCGGACCCCCTGCGCGGCCGGCCCGGGCCCGTCACCGCCTGACGCCCCGCCTCAGCAGGGCGACCGCGCCGACCACCGCGAGGCCGCTCACGCCGAGCACGGTGCGGGTGCCGCGCGAGCCGAGTGCGCGGTACGGGCCGGCGGTCAGCAGGGACCACCGCGCGTGGACGGAGAGCACGCTTCCGATGCTCTGGACGGACCCGTACGACACCAGCGACATCGCGGACCCGATCGAGCCGACGGACAGGGCGGAGCCGATCGAGCCGATGGACAGCGCGCTGCCCACCGACCCGATCGACAGCACGGACCCGACGGAGCCGATCGACAGGAAGGAGTCCCTGGACCACAAGGAGAGCGCGCAATCTCCGGCGGCGCGGGAAGAGGAGTGCGTCATGGGGTCAGTGTGCCGCGAGACGCAGCGGCCCACACCGCATCACGGAAGCCGGCCGCCGATGGTCGTACTAGCGCTGCGGGAGGTCCTTGACGAACACGATCCCGTCGCTGCCCGCCAAGTGCGCCGGGTCGAAGGGTGCGTAGCCGAACCAGGGGGAAACGCGGGGCGCCGGCGGCGCGTCGGCGAGGAGGGAGGCCAGCCGCGGGGCGTCGACGACGCAGCGGTCCTCCGGCAGCGCGTACAGGATCCCTTCGAGGGTGTCCGGCGCCGGCGTGTCCACACCCCGGTGCCGGATCGTGCCCAGGGCCGTGGCGACGAAGGCGTACTCCTCGCCGAGCCGGGCGCTCACCAGCGCACCGGCGCTCCACCACTCCACCTGCCCCTGCCACATCCGCATCGAGCTCTTCTCCCGCTGGAGATGGGAGTTGTGGGCGTGGACGAGCACCGGGCCCCGGGCGGCGACGGCGAGCAGGTTGTGGGCCATCATCAGATCCCGCAGCGCGCACAGCCGGCCCATGCGGGCGGGAGAGTCGTCGGCCGTCCAGTGGTGGTAGCGCAGCAGGCCGGTCGCGGTGCGCCCGTACAGCACCGCGCGGTACCACTCCTCCCGTGGGGTCGCCGTGATCAGGTACGGCGCCTGCGCCTCGAGCAGCGCCACCAGGTCGTCGGCGACGAGCCGCAGCCGGCCGGCCTCGGCCGACTGCCCCACGGACCGGGCCGGGTCCGTCATCGCGGCGGGATCGGTCCACCTGTCGTCGCCGCCGAGCAGGCGGTCGAGCGTTTGCGCGGTGCAGGGGAGCAGGCCGGCTTCGACCCGGGACGCGAGGTAGCCGTGGAGCCCGGTGAGGGCCTGGCGGGGGCTGGCGGCGCCCGTGATCTCCAGCGGGCCGTCGAAGCCGGCGAAGCGGACCCGCTCGGACGCGGGCCGGCCCTCGTTGTGGGCGCGCATCCAGCGCACGAGCTCGCGGTTGGCCGCGGAGGCGCCCCAGCCGTGGCTGAATCCGCGCTCCATGACCTCGTCGAGGGTGCCCGTGCCCGCCGTCACGTAGTCGTCCACGAGCAGGCCCGCCATGCAGTCGCTCTCCAGCGCGACGGTCCGGTAGCCCTCCTGCTCGACGAGCCGGCGGAAGAGCTCGTTGCGCAGCTCGAGCAGGGCGTCCTCGCCGTGGGTGGGCTCGCCCAGGGCGAGGATCCGGGGCCGGGCCGGGAGCAGCCCCATGACCGCGGAGGCCTCGACCGAGTGGGTGCTTTCCTTGATGTCAGTTGCCATGCCTTCAACGGTATCTTTGAACCTTCGGTTGAAACTTTTGCGCGATATCGTGGGCCGCATGCGGGAAAAGCTTCAAAGCGGGGAACGGCTCAGGCCGATCGACCTGGCGCGCGGACACGGTCTGTCGACGCAGGCGGTCAGGAACTACGAGGAGGCCGGCATCCTCCCGGCAGCCGACCGCACGGCCCACGGGTACCGCACCTACACCGCGCTGCACGAGGGAGCCCTGCGCGCCTTTCTCGCCCTGGTGCCCGGCCACGGCCACCGGACGGCGACGTCGATCATGCACGCCGTGAACGAGGGTGCCGTCGACGAGGCGCTGCGCCTCGTCGACGAGAGCCATGCCCAGCTCCTCGACGACCGGCGGACCCTCCGGGCGGTGGAGAGCGCCCTCCGTGACCTGGGCCCCGCCGCCGCGCCCGACCCGGCCGCCGCGCGCTCCGGGGACGTGTTCATCGGAGTGCTGGCGCAGACCCTCGGCATCCGGCCCGCGACGCTGCGCAAATGGGAGCGCGCCGGCCTGGTGCGCCCGCGCCGCGACCCGCTGACCGGGTACCGCGTGTACGACGAGGCAGACGTACGGGACGCCCGCCTCGCCCACCAGCTCAGGCGGGGCGGCTACCTGCTGGACCGCATCGCCCCGCTGATCGCCCGGGTGCGCGAGGCCGGGGGCCTGGAGCCCCTGGAGGCCGCACTGCGCGACTGGCGGGCCCGGCTGTCCGCACGCGGCCGGGCGATGCTGACCGGGGCCGCCGAACTGGAGGCGTACCTCCGCGCACGGGGATGAGACCTCGCCTGTCGGCCCGGCCGCCGGGCCGACGGGCCGCCGGGGACCGGCCGCCGGGCCCGTTGCCGGGACGGTCCGGGGACAGTGCCCTCCTACAGGACCGCGATCCCCAGGGGGCGTTGGCCGGCCGGGAGACGGCGCGTCGTACCGCTCGGCAGGTCCACGATGGTGATCCCGTCCCAGTACCCGGCGCGCGTGAAGCCGCCCGTGACGTACGCGGTGCGGCCGTCCGCGCCGACCGCGACGTCCTCGTGCGGGCCGTCCAGCGGGACCGTGCGCTCCGTCCCGCCGGGGGACCGGACCGTCAGCGAGGCCGCGTCCTCGCCCTCCGCCGCGCCGACCACCAGCAGCGTGCCGTCGGGGGCGAGGGCGGCCCCGTGCTGGTGGACGTCCGCGGTCATCGGCTCGACCGAGACCCGGCCCGTACGGGGATCGAGCACCGCCAGCTTCTCGCCCTCGAACGGCAGCAGCAGCCGGCCGTCGGAGGGGCGCACCACCGCGTAGTGCGGTTTCAGCCAGGAGCCGAGGCCCCGCTCCCCGTACGGGGCGACCACCAGTCGCCGCGCCGCGAGGGTGTCGGCGCGCACGGCCGTCACGTCGTAGGAGTCGTGCCCGGTCGCGTACACCTCGCTGCCGTCCGCCGCGACGTCCACGTCGAAGGGGCGGCGGCCGACGGGAACGGCGGCGGTGACGGTACGGGTCTCCGTGTCGATGACCTCCAACACCCCCGGCCCGCCGGGCACGTTGACCCCCACGTACAGTCGCCGCCCGTCGGGCGAGAGCGCGATGCCCATCCCGCCGCCCCGGTACTCGCCGGTGGTGACGGCCCGCTGGGGGTGCGGTACGGGATGCGGCCCAGGCCGGTGCGGGTGGTGGTGTCCACCACCGCGACTCCCTCCGCCGTCGCGATCCAGGCCCGCCCGTCCGCGCCGACCGCCAGCCCGTACGGCGCGGTCCCCACCTCCACCGAGGCGACCCGGCCGCGCGCCGGGTCCACGAAGGTCACGGTCGAACCGCCGAAGTCCGTGACCAGGAGCGTGCCGTGCGCCGTGGGCACACCCGCGGCCACCGTCGACGGCCCGACCCGCGGTGCCGCCGCCGTGGCGCCGGGCCCGTCCGTGGCGCTCGTACCGCCCCCGCCCGGCGCGCACCCGGCGAGCAGGGCGAGCAGGGCGGCCCCCGCCGCGGCCAGGGCCGGCGCCGGGCGGCGCGCCCCGCCCCGGGAGGCCGGCGGCGCGCTCACCGCAGCAGCTCCGCGATCTCGGCGTACCCGCGCCGCCGCGCGTGGGCCAGCGCCGACACCCCGTCGCCGTCGGCCAGTTCGCGGTCGGCTCCGGCCGCGAGCAGCAGCCGTACGATCTCCTGGTGGGCCGGGCCCCCGTCACCGAGGATCACGGCCTCCAACAGGGCGGTCCAGCCGAGCCGGTTGACGTGATCGACGTCGATGTCCGTGACCGCCAGCACCTCCCGTACGTACGCGACGTGCCCGCGCTCGCTCGCCGGGATGTGCGCCACGCCGCCGAACCGGTTGGTGCGCCGCAGGTCCGGCCCCGCCGGGAGCAGCACCCGCAGCATCGCCACGCTGCCGGTCACCCCGGTGACCAGCCAGGCGCTGTCCTCCCGGGCATCCTGCGCGTCGACGTCGGCGCCCGCCGCCACCAGCACCCCGGCCGCCTCCACGTGGTTCCCGAGGGAGGCGAGCAGGAGCGGCGTACGCAGCTCCGTATCGCGCGCCTCGACGTTCGCTCCCCCTTCGACGGCCGCGCGCACGGCGGCGGCGTCCCCCGCCCGTGCGGCGTCCAGCAACTGACGGTCGACGGCCTTCATCCCGTACCCCTCACCCGTTCCACGGCCTCGCGGCCACCTGTCCTCGTCCCGATCCTCCCCCCCGCCCCCGCGTCGCGCCGCCCCCGGACCGGCTCCCGGTCGTCATCCGATCGGTCGATGCGCACCGGACCGCCGTGTGCCGTCGCCCGCCGCGCCCGCCAATGCCGACAGGTCATCTTGTCTTGACAAAATATTTTGTCGGTCGGATCCTGGAACGGTGCTGGACGTCGCCGTGATCGAAGAACCCGCCGCGGCCGAGGCCTCCCTGGACCCGATGCGGTCCCGGATCCTCGCCGCCCTCGCCGAGCCCGGCTCGGCCGCCATGCTGGCCGTCCGCCTGGGGCTGCCCAGGCAGAAGGTCAACTACCACCTCAAGGAGCTGGAGCGTCACGGGCTGGTCGAGCTCGCCGAGGAGCGGCGCAAGGGCAGCGTGACCGAGCGGATCTACGCCGCCACCGCGGCTTCGTACGTCATCTCTCCCAGCGCCCTCGCCTCCGTCAGCCCGGACCCCTCCCGCTCCCCGGACCAGCTCTCGGCCCACTGGCTGCTGGCGTTGGGGGCCCGCCTGGTACAGGAGGTCGGAGCCCTGGTGACCGGCGCGGCCCGGGCCCGGCGGCGGGTCGCCACCTTCGCCGTCGACGCGGAGGTGCGGTTCGCCTCCGCGGCCGACCGGATGGCGTTCGCCGACGAGCTGACCGAGGCCGTGACGGCCCTCGTCGGCCGCTACCACGACGAGGGCGCCCCGCAGGGCCGCCGTCATCGGGTGATCGTCGGACTGCACCAGATCCCCGGCCCGCCGCCCGGCGCCGCCGCGGACTCGCCCGAACCGCGGAACGATCCCGGGGAGGCCGGAGGGAACGGATCCGGGAACGGATCCGGACACGGCTCCCCGGCACGACAGGAGAACCCGCGATGACGCACCCGTTCGAGATCGAGCAGGAGATGATCCTGCCGGCCGGCCCCGAACAGGTCTGGGAGGCGATCGCTACCGGACCGGGGATCGACTCCTGGTTCATGGGCCGCAACGAAATCGAGCCGCGCGTGGGCGGCGCCGCCGCCATGGACACCGGCGGCAACCGCCAGGAAGCCCGCATCACCGCCTACGAACCGGGCAGACGCCTGGCCTCCCGCACCGCCACCGACGACGACGGCCGCTTCATGGCCTTCGAGTACCTGATCGAGGGACGCGACGGCGGCAGCACCGTCCTGCGCGTCGTCCACAGCGGCATGCTCGGCGACGACTGGCAGGACGAGTACGACGCGCTGCGCCGCGGCTGGCCCTTCCACCTCCACACGCTCCGCGAGTACCTGGCCCACTTCCCCGGGCGCACCGGCGTCCCCGTCTTCGCCCTGGCGCTCACGGGCGAGCGGTCCGCGCAGGAGGTCCGGGCGGCCCTCCTCGGGGGGCTGTCGCTGCCGAGCCCCGTCGTCGTGGGAGCCAGGGCGTCCGCCGGGCCGGCCGGTCTGCCTCCGGTCGACGGGGAGGTGACCTGGGCGGACGACGAACGCTTCGAGGTCCGCACCGCCGACGGCCTCTACACCTTCCACCACGGCCGCGGCGTGGCGCTGATGTTCCACCACCTCTTCGGCCGGGACACCGTCCGCGCCGAAGCCGCCTGGCAGCAGTGGCTGACCGGCCTTTTCACCTGACACCCATCCAAGACGACGAGGAGACGCCTCTCATGCGCACTCTGATCAGCACGGCCTTCATCTCGCTCGACGGCGTCGTCGAGGCGCCGGGAGGTGAACCCGGCTACCGCAACTCCGGCTGGACCTTCAAGGACATCGACTTCGTCCCCGAGGCGTTCGAGATCAAGGGCCGCGAACAGCAGGAGTCCACCGCCCTCCTGCTGGGGCGGACCAGCTACGAGGCCTTCAGTCCCGTGTGGCCGGACATGGCCGACTTCGCGCAGTACAAGACGATGCCGAAGTACGTCGTCTCCACCACCCTCACCGACGAGGACCTCGTCTCCGACTGGGGTGACACGACGATCCTGCGCTCGCTCGACGAGGTCGCCGCCCTCAAGGAGACCGACGGCGGCCCGATCATCGTCCACGGCAGCGCCCGCCTGAACCGCGACCTCTCGGACGCGGGCCTGATCGACCGCTACCACCTGCTGGTCTTCCCGCTGCTGCTCGGAGCGGGCAAGCGCCTGTTCAGCACCACGGACAAGGACGCCCAGAAGCTGAAGCTGGTCGAGTACGAGGCCTACTCCAACGGCCTCCAGAAGCAGGTCTTCGACGTCGTGCGCTGACCGGCCAGCGGCCACGGGGCTCCGGGCCCCGGGCCCCGGCGCTGTCAGGTGGCGGAGCCCGCGGCGGAGCCCGTCGCGAGGTCGGCGCCCCAGCGCTCCATCGCGGCCGGCAGGTCGAGCGGGCCCGGGCGCAGGTCGGAGTCACCGGCGGGCCAGTCCTCGCGGGGGACGCGCCACATCACCTCGAACTCGTTGCCGTCCGGGTCCTTGGCGTAGAAGGACTTGGAGACCAGGTGGTCGCTCGCGCCCACCAGCGCACCGCGGTCGGTGAGCTTGCGGCCCAGCTCGGCGAGCTCGCCGAGGGTGCCGACCTCCCAGGCCAGGTGGTAGAGGCCGACCCGGCCCTGCTCGGGACCGGGCGCGTCGGCGCCGATCGCGAACAGCCCGAGGTCGTGGTCGTTGAGGCTGCCGGGGGCGCTCAGGAAAGCGGCGCGACCGGCGGCCAGGTGGTCGACCTGGAATCCGAAGACGTCGGTGTAGAACGCCACGGAGCGCTCGACGTCGCGGATCCAGAGCACGGCGTGGTTCAGGCGGCGGACGGACATGCGGCAGCACTCCCGGTGGCTCGAATGGTCTGGCTCGATGTGGGTGGCTCCAGCATAACGTTCAAATTCGAACTACTGGCGCGTAGGGCGCCGGCGAATGCCCGCACCCCCCGGACCGGCCTCCGGCTGCAGGGCCCGGAGCCCTTCAGGCCGAAGGGTGAGCGGGTGCGACCGGTCGCACCCGGCCGCACCCGCACTCGTCCACCCCGAACCCTGTCCGCCCCGACCCGGGGCGATCGCTCGGCGGGTGGTCACCGGCAGCCGGGCCGAGCCGGCCGCGCAAGGCCATGTCAGTGCCCGCCCTCCGCGGTGGACGGTGCGGGGGAGCGCCGGCACGAGCGGACCAGCGCGAGGTAGTCCGCCGCCAGGCGGTGGCAGTCGCCCGGCCACCGGGCGGAGACGTAGTTGCCGTCCAGCACGGTGAACCCGCGCCGGGGACGCGCCGCGGTGTCCCGGACGGGCCACGCGGGGCCGGCCAGGAAGTGGCCCGGTTCGGCGAGGGCCGCGGTGACCTCCGCCTGGACGGTCGCCGGATAGGTCCGGTAGTAGCGGCCCAGCCACAGCCGGGTCAGGTTCCAGGCGGTGAGTTCCAGCAGCGAGGTCAGCGCCGTGGTCCGCCGCCCGTGCAGCACCGAACGGCCGGTAGCGGGGTCCTTCGCGCGGGCGGCCAGCAGCACGCCGTGGCACACCGCCCCCACCGGCAGCCCCGCCAGGAAGACCCGCGCGAACAACCGCTGCGCGACCGCGTCCTCCAGCAGCGTACGCATCCCCGGGGCGTGCCCGCCGGGAACGAACAGCCCTGTCAGGAGCGCCGGATCGACCTCGGCGTAGGAGAGCGGGGCGCGGAACCGGGGGTCCTCGGTCAGCCGCCGGTAGGCCTCCAGCTCGGCGCGGCGGGTCATCAGCCACGGGGAGAGCCAGGAGAAGCCGGTGTCGGTCAGCCGGCCGTCGGCGAGCGCGACCCGCCCGTCGGGCGTCGCGAACCGTACGTCGTATCCGGCGTCCCGCAGTGCGGCCCAGGGCACGGCCGCCTCGGTCGGGTCGTAGCCGGACGAGGGCAGCAGAAAGACGATCAAAAGGTGCTCCTTCAGGTGCATACGCGGCGAACTGCCGGCGCGCCGGCATGGGGGCGTACGGGCCTGCCGCAGGGGGCAGCCCGACCCTAGGAGCACCGCCGGGCGCGGTCATTGACCCTGGCGGCCAGCTCGTTGACTCCCCGGCCCACGCCGCCGGTTGACGGTGGGCCGCCCCCGGCATTGACTGACCGGCATGCCCAGCATCGAGCCGTCCACCGTCGCCGCGTCCTACGCGCGCGCCGTCCTGAACGCCACGGCGGACGCCGCGGCCGGCGGGGCCGGGCCGGGAGCCTGGGCCTCGCCCCTGGCGCGGCTCCCGTTCACCGAGGTGCGCGCCCTCTGGGACACGGTGATCCGCGCACCGGACGGCGATCCGTACGCCGGTCTTCGCGTCGGGGACGCGATCACGCCGGGCGGTCTGCACGTCCTCGGTCACCTGGTCCTCACCAGTGCGAGCCTCGCGGAGGCCGCCGAAGCGGCGGTCCGCTACCACCCCCTGGTCAGCCAGGCCGGTACGGTCACCGCGCACCGGGGGAGCGAGACCACGCGCATCCGCTACCGGCCGACCGTCGACCCCGCGACCATGCACCCGCAGCAGGTCGAGGCGGTCGTCGCCGGCATGGTGCGGGCCGCGCGCTGGATCGCCGGGGACGACTGGGCGCCGATGTCGGCGTCCTTCACCCACACCCGTACCGGCTCCGCCGAGCCGTACGCCCGGATCCTGGGCTGTCCCGTCGCCTTCGACGCGGCCGAGAACGCGATCACCGTCGCCAACCGAGACCTCGACCTGCCCCGCGCTCCGCACGATCCCGAACTCGGCGCCCTGCACCGGGCCTACGCGGACCGGCTGCTGCGCGAACTGTCGGCGTCCGTGACCCTCGCGGAGCGGGTCCGGCAGTGGCTGGACCACGCCCCGCTGGACGGAACCGGCCCCGCCGACGCGGGCAGGGACGTCCACCTCAGCACCCGAACCCTGCGCCGGGCCCTCCAGGAGGAGGGCACTTCCTGGAGGGCCCTCCTCGACGACGCCCGGCACCGCCGGACCCGTCGGCTGCTGGAAACCACGGACCTGCCGCTCGACCGGATCGCCCCCCCTCGTGGGCCTGAGCGGAGCCACGGCCCTGGTCCGCGCCTTCAGCCGCTGGGAGGGCGTCACCCCGGGCACGTACCGGGCCCGGGCCTCGGGTGTCGCGGGTTCGGGCAGGGCCGCGTCACGTGCCCCGGAACGTCGGGGCGGGCCCGGCCCCGGGTGAGGCCCCGTTCGCACCGCCGCGGACTCGGCGAGGCGGTGGTGGACGCCGCCGGGGGAGGGGCGACCGGTCCGGCGGCCAGTGCTCAGGCGTGGATCAGCCGGCCGTCATGTCGAGGACGGCACGGAAGCGGACCCGTCCGGACATCATGTGCTCGTAGGCCCTGGGCGCCTCGGCCAGCGGGAAGATCTCCGTCATGGGGCGGATGCCCTGCCGGACGGCGAAATCGAGGTTGTCCTCGTTCTCGATCGACGTGCCGGTGAGACTGCCCGTGATGCTGCGGCCCCCGAAGATGAGGTCTGGCGTGGCGACTTCGACGGGATCCGGGGCGGCTCCGAGGACGATCATCCTTCCGCGCGGGGCGAGTCCGGGAATCAGGGGCGTCATCGAGGCGCCGCTCGCCGCCGTCGCCACGATGGCGGTCGCGTCGCCCAACTGCCGCAGCGCCGCTCCCGGGTCCCCGGCGGCGCTGTCGATGTATTCGTCCGCCCCCAGCCGCAGCGCCAGTTCGCGCTTCTTTGGACCGCGGGCGATGGCGACGACGCGGTGGCCGAGCTTGTCGGCGTACTGCAGGCCCAGGTGGCCGAGGCCACCGATGCCCTGGACGGCCACCAGTGCCCCCGGAGGGCCGTCGGCCTGCCGGAGCGCGCTGTAGACCGTGAGACCGGCGCAGAGCAGAGGGGCGGCGTCCACGGCGGACATCCCCTGAGGCATCCTGACCAGGCCGCTGCTCCTGGCGGTGATGATCTCGGCGTATCCGCCGTCGCTGGTGGTGCCCGTCTGATGCTGGTTCCCGCAGTTGACGAAGTCACCGCGCCGGCAGCCTCCGCACTCTCCGCAGTGGCCGCCGAGATAGCCGACGCCGACGCGGTCACCGACGTGCCAGGCTCGCACGCCGTCCCCCACGGCGTCGATCACGCCGACCACCTCATGGCCGGGTACGACGGGCTGCGCGGGGTCGGCCCGCATCCCCTCCACGGCGAGGACGTCCGAATGGCAGACACCACAGGCCTCCACCTTGATCCGTACGTGCCCCACCGGCGGGGGCTCCACCTGCCGGGTGACGAGCTCGAAGTCGCGGGATCCGGTGACTTGGACGGCGCGGTACTCGGACATGTCCCACCTCACGTGGAAGCCGTTCGCGCCCGCTTGCGCCGGCGCTGCGGAATGCGCGCCAGGGGGCGGCATACGGAGAACAGCACACGCCCCGCTCCGAGATCGCGTACCGGACCGGCGCCGATCCGGCTGTCAGCCGGATGGCCCGTCGCCGCGACGAGCCGGCCCGGTCACCGTCGCCTCTGGGCGGGCGGCCGCTGCCACCGGCCGCATAGCCGCGTACCGGGCCGACCGCCGTGTTCGTCACCCGGCCGGTACGGCCTGAACCCCGCCGCGCGCGGCCCGCTCCTCCGCGTCGGCCAGCCGGAAGAAGACCGGCGGCAGGCCGAGTTCGAGCGCCGCCAGGGCGATCTGGAACCAGTGCGGCCAGCCGTGCACGGCGAGCGAGAGCACCCGTCCCACGCCTCCCAGCAGCAGGACGCCGGCGAGCCACCGAATCGCCGAAGCCGGGATCGGACGCTGCCGTGCCGCCCAGAGCCAGGCCGCCCCGTATCCGGCGAAGACGGCCCCCATGAACCTGCCCCAGCTGTCGATCGTGGCGCCGGCGCCGCCGGCGCCGGGGATGGCCGCGTTGCCCAGCGCCACGTGGAGCAGGCCGATCGCCACATTGGCCCAGCCCATCAGCTGTGTCAGCACGCGCAGCGTCCTGGCCATGATCCCTCCAAGCCGTCTTGGTGGAGCCTGGTAGACACACGTCTACTACCACCTTGAGGGCAGTAGTAGACGTGTGTCAACTAAGCTGGATCCATGTCTCCCCGCCAGCGACTGGCTCCCGCCGACCGCCGCGCCCAGCTCCTCGCCGTCGGCGCCCGGCTCTTCGCCGCCCACCCGTACGCCGACGTGCTGATGGAGCAGGTCGCCGAAGAGGCCGGTGTCTCCCGGGCCCTGCTCTACCGGCACTTCCCGAACAAGAGCGCCCTCTTCGCCGCCGTCTACCAGCAGGCGGCGGACCAGCTGCTCGCCGAGACCCGGCTCGCCCCGGCCGATTCCCTCGTCGAACAGCTCGTCCAGGGCATGGACGTCCACCTCGACTACTTCGTGGCGAACCGCAACGCCGTGCTCGCCGCGAACCAGGCCCTCGCGGGCGATCCGGTGATCCAGACGATCATGGCGAACGAGCTCGACGCGCTCCGCGCGCGGTTGCTGGCCGTACTCCCCTTCATGGACGCGGGTGCCCGTGAGGCCGTGTCCGGCGTCCTGAAGAGCTGGCTGGTCTTCGTCCAGATCCTCTGCGTCGACTGGCTCGCCCACGAGACCTGCACCCGCGACCAGTTGCGCGACGTCTGTATCGGAGCGGTCCTCGGCGCCCTCGGACCGCTCCTCACCGAGGACCCGGCCCCGGATTGGCCGCGGCAGGGGGTGTCGTCGAAGTAGCTTCGGCCAGAAGGGACTTTGACGACACCCCCTGGGGGCGCCTGTGGCGGGCTCAGGCCCGGTGCGCGACCGCCGCCAGCGCGTCCTTGACCTCCTGCGCGACGCGGGCCGCGTCCTCGGGGTTGTTCACCACGTCCGTGTGGTTCATGTCCACGACGAGGACGTCGCTGGCCGAGTAGTGCTTGTGCACCCAGTCGTCATAGCCGGACCACAGCGTCCGGTAGTAGTCGACGAGGCTCTCGTCCTGTTCGAAACCGCGGCCCCGCAGCCCGATGCGGTGCAGCACCGTCTCGAAGTCCGCCTTGAGATAGACCATGAGGTCGGGCGCCTTGCGGTACGGCAGGCCGTCGATCTCGCGCATCATCTCGCCCAGCAGGCCCTCGTACACCTGCATCTCGAGGGAGCTGATCCGGCCGAGGTCGTGATTGACCTTGGCGAAGTACCAGTCCTCGTAGATGGACCGGTCGAGGACGTTGTCGCCCTGCTTGTACGCCTCCTTGATCGCGGCGAACCGCGTCTGCAGGAAGTACAGCTGGAGCAGGAAGGGGTAGCGCTTCGCCTGGATCTCTTCGGGGCTCGCCGTGTAGAAGAGGGGGAGGATCGGGTTGTCGTCCACGCTCTCGTAGAAGACTTCACTGCCCAGCTCCTTGGCCAGCAGTTCGGCGACGCTCGTCTTGCCGATTCCGATCATGCCTCCGACGCAGATCACTGGCATCCCTCACTTCTCCCTGGGGGTCTTCTGTTCGTGGGCGGGTGGGCTGGGCGCCCCACGCCACCGAGACGCACGCCGGTGGTCACGCGATTCCCCGGGATCTTCATGATCAGCGTCATGTGGTCCCCTTCGGGACCAGGGCTCTGACTCAGGCCGCTCTTCTTCTCGACCGGCCGGCCTGACCGTTCCACGGCCGCCGCGCACGGTGACGAACCGCAGCCCGGCGGCCGCCTTGAATCTTAAATGACGATTGGCTCCGCGCTGGCCAGAGCACCGTCGAACGCTGGTCAGCGGCGGTCTGGCAAGATCGGCGGCATGAGCGACTCGCCTTTTGACGCCGTGCTCTGCGACTTCGACGGGGTGCTGCGGCTGTGGGATCCGGACGGCATGACCGCGCTCGACCGCTCCGCAGGGTTGCCCGAGGGGACGCTCGCGGCTGCGGCGTTCCGTCCCGGCCTATTGGGCGCGGCGGTCACCGGGGCGATCAGTGACGATCATTGGCGGGCCCAGACCGCGTCCGACCTCGCCGGGGTCTGCGGGTCGGCCGACCGGGCCGCGGAACTCGTCGAGAAGTGGAGCGCCTTGACCGGCCGCGTCGACCGTGCCGTCCTGGACCTCTTGGCGGGGGTCCGCGGCCGCGTGCCCGTCGTCCTGGTGTCCAACGCCACCACACGGCTGGAGGACGATCTCGTCGCGCTGGACCTGGCCGACGCGTTCGACGCGGTGGTCAACACCGCCCGCCTCGGGGCCGCGAAGCCGGACCCCCGCGTCTTCGAAGCGGCGGCCAGGCTGGCCGGTGCGGATCCGCGCAGGTGCCTGTTCGTCGACGACACGCTCGGCCATGTCTCGGCCGCCCGGGCCGCGGGGATGACGGGGCACCACTATCGCAATGCCGACCTGCTGCGGAGCGTCATCGCGCCGCTGCTGGGCTGATCCGGGCCGATCCGGCCGGCGAGGAGGGCACAGCCCCTGACCGGTGCGGGGCGCGCGGTCCTACGGTCAGCCGGCGCGGGCGGCCCCGTCCGGCGGGAGCGCATCGGTGTCCTGGCCCTGGATCGCCGCGGCGGCGCGGTGCAGCTCGGCGAGGACCGTACGGACGGCTCTGCGTGCGGTGCGCTCGGGCCGGTGGAGCACGTCGATGCGGCGTCGGGCGTGCACCCCGCTCAACGGTCTGAGGACGACTTCGGGGTGCACGCGGGCGGTCCAGCGCGGCATCAACGCCAAGCCGCCGCCGGCGGCCACGGCCTCGGCGACCACCGCGAACTCGTTGATGCGGTGGACGATGTCGAGCCGGCGGTTGGCGGCGCCGGCGATGGCCTCGATGGTGGCCATGAGCGGGAAGCCGTCGTGGACCGTGATCCAGGGCTGGTCGGCCACGTCCTGCGGCGAGAGCCGCGGACGGGAGGCGAGCGGGTGGCCGGCGGGCAGGGCGACGTCGAGGGGCTCGTGCAGCAGGGTGGTGGCCGTCACGGTGCGCGGCCACGGCGGGCCGTGGTCGAGGCGGTGGGCGAGCACGAGATCGTAGTCGCGGGTGAGAGCGGGGAAGCGGTCCTGCGCGACGTCTTCGTCGGCGAGGGTCAGGCGGGGGCGGTCCGGGCCGGCGAGGCTGCGCAGCATCAGCGGGAAGAACGCGGAGCCCGCGCTGTGGAACGCCGCCATCGACACGCTGCCGTCCGGTTGCTCCGCGAAATCGGTGATGGTGTGCCGGGCCCGGGCCAGAGCGGTCTCCACCTCGATGGCCGCCCCGGCCAGGGCCTGCCCGGCGTCGGTCAGCACCACCCGACGCCCGGCGCGTTCGGTCAGCGGAACGGGGATCGACCGCTGCAGCAGCCGCAGCTGCTGCGAAATCGCGGAAGGCGTCACGTGCAGCGCCTCGGCGACCGCCGTGACGCTTCCCAGTTCCCCGAGCTCCCGCAGGATCCTCAGCTGCCGCTCGTCCATGCGGACAGTGTAGGGCTGCTACAGGTTGCCTTAAGAAGTTGGTCATGGCCTTCAACATCATCAATCGTGCAGCGTGTGGGCATGCCTGTTGCCCGCCGTACCGATGCGGTACTCCTGCTGGTGGCGCTCGTCTGGGGTTCCAGTTATCTGGCAGCCAAGACGGCCACCGTCGTCCTTCCGGTCCTGGTCGTCCTGTTCGCCCGGTACGCGATCTCCGCGCTGGCGTGCGGCGCCCTGGTCGGCGCACGCCGCCGGACGCGCCCCTGGACGCGTGCGGAGATCCGCATCGGGTCCCTCCTGGGGGTGACCCAGGCGGCCGTTCTCGTGCTGGAGACGTACGGGGTGGCGCACACCAGCGCCGCCAACGCCGGACTGATCATCAGTCTGACGATCGTGCTGACCCCGCTCATGGACCGGACCGGGGGACGCCCGGGAATGCCGGTGGCGTTCTTCCTCGCCGCCGGCCTCTGCGTCCTGGCCGTCGGGCTGCTCATCTCCGGCACCGGACTGCACGCCCCGCGGCTGGGGGACGGGCTGATGCTCGCCGCCGCGGTCGTCCGGGCCGGGCACGTCGCGCTCGTCGGAAGGCTGACCGCCGGCCGGAGTGCGGACCCGTTGCACCTGACGACGGCCCAGACCGTCGTCGGATCGGTGCTGTTCCTGCCGCCGGCCGTCGCCCACCTGCCGGACCTCGCCCGGAGCGGCGCCACCACCTGGACCCAGCTGATCTATCTCGCCCTGTTCTGCAGCGTGTTCGCGTTCCTCGCCCAGACCTGGGCCGTGCAACGCACCTCCGCCAGCCGGGCCAGCCTCCTTCTGGGCACCGAACCGATCTGGGCGGTCGCGGTCGGGATCGCCCTGGGCGGCGAGCGGCTCACCCCGTGGGCCTTCCTGGGGGCCGTTCTCATGATCACCGGAACGTACTGGGGCCAGTCCGTCGAACGCACCCACCGCGCTGCGGGGCGGACCGCGAAGGACGACCCGGCGGGCCGCCCCATGGCACCTGCCGGCACCTGATCGCCGCGAGGCGACGGAGTTCCGCTCGGACCCCACCCCCTCGCGGAGAGAACCTGTCCGCAAGGGGGTGCGCGGTGTGCCCCGGCGCAGCTCAGCCGGCCTCGGCGCCTTCGGTGTCCCCGGCCTCCCAGCGCAGCAGGTCACCCGGCTGGCAGCTCAGCACCTCGCAGAGCGCGGCGAGCGTCGCGAAGCGCACGGCCTTGGCGCGGCCGTTCTTGAGCACCGCCAGGTTGGCGGGCGTGATCCCCACGCGGTCCGCGAGCTCGCCCACGGACATCTTCCGTTTGGCCAGCATCACGTCGATGTCGACGGTGATCGGCATCAGATCACCTCGTCCAGCTCGGCCTGCATCCGCGACGCTTCGACATCGCGCGCGACGGCCTGGGCCAGCAGCATCCGCAGTACGAGGACCATCAGCGCGACCCCGAGGATGGCCACGCCGATCCCGCACATGATGACGGTGACGCCCGGGTCCTCCCGCTGGCCGGGCGCATTGATGGCCGTGACCGCGAACCACACGAGGGCCGCCGACACGATCGCGCCGATCATGACGTCCACGTACCGGAAGGCGGCGTGGGAGAACACGGTCCCGCGGCGCACCATCGTCACCAGCCGCCAGACGCAGACCAGGACGACCTGGGCCGACCCCAGCCCCAGGATCGTGATCACGCGCAGCGGGGTCAGCGGGATCGACCCGTCCTCCGGGTCGTTGCCACTGATCAACGTCCACACCATCAGCGTCTGTACGAGCACGGTTCCGGTGAGCACCACCACGAGCACCGCGCGCAACGCACCCACGGTCAGTTTTCCCATGGCCCATCCTTCCATCGATTCACGATGGGAATCTATCGAATATCGATAGGTGGGGCAAGGGCTGGAACAAGGACGGACCCCGCCCTCGCGGAGGCTTCCGGCCCGCCCCGTGGGGCGGGCCGGTCCTGCGCGAAGACGGGGTCCGTCCGTCCGGCTACCGCGAGGCCATGGCCGCGGCGGGCGCGCGGTGCGACGCGGTGTCGGAACCGAGCGCCCCGAGGATGTCCTCCATCCGCTGCTTGGCGTCGCCGAAGAGCATCTGGGTGTTGTCCCGGTAGAAGAGGGGATTGGGAACGCCCGCGTACCCGGTCGCCATCGAGCGCTTGAAGACGACGACGTTCTCCGCTTCCCACACCCGCAGTACCGGCATGCCCGCGATGGGGCTCCCCGGATCTTCGGCGGCGGCGGGGTTGACGGTGTCGTTGGCGCCGATGACGAGCACGACCGTGGTGTCGGAGAGCTCGTCGTTGATCTCGTCCATTTCCAGGACGATGTCGTACGGCACCTTCGCCTCCGCCAGCAGCACGTTCATGTGCCCCGGCAGTCGTCCGGCCACGGGGTGGATGCCGAACCGCACGTCCACCCCTCGCTCGCGCAGCTTGCGGGTCAGCTCGGCGACCGGGTACTGGGCCTGCGCCACGGCCATGCCGTAGCCCGGCGCGATCACGACGGACGAGGCGTTCAGGAGCATTTCGGCGGTGGCTTCGGCGGTGATCTCGTGGTGCTCGCCGAGGTCGGTGTCGTCGCTCGCGGCGGCTTCGACACCGAAGCCGCCCGCGATCACGGAGATGAACGAGCGGTTCATCGCCTGGCACATGATGTACGAGAGGTACGCGCCGGAGGATCCGACCAGCGCTCCGGTGACGATGAGCAGGTTGTTGTTCAGCAGGAAGCCGGAGGCGGCCGCGGCCCAGCCGGAGTAGCTGTTCAGCATCGACACCACGACCGGCATGTCGCCGCCGCCGATCGAGGCGACCAGGTGCACTCCGAGGGCGAGCGCCACCGCGGTCACCGCGATGAGCAGACCGAGGCTCGGCTGGATGACGAAGAAGACCGTCAGCACCGCGAACGCGGCGAGGGCGCCCAGGTTGATCAGGTTCTTGCCGGGCAGTACCAGCGGGCTGGACTTGATGCGCGCGGACAGCTTCAGGTAGGCGACGATCGAACCGCTGAAGGTGACGGCGCCGATGAATATCCCGATGAACACTTCGGTGTGGTGGATGCCGAGCAGGTCCTGGGCCACCGCGGCATGCCCGGGGCCCTCCGCCTCGACCTCGAAGTAGCCGTTCCAGCCGACGAGTACGGCGGCCAGGCCGACGAAACTGTGCAGGAGGGCGATGAGTTCGGGCATGCCGGTCATCTCGACCACCCGGGCGCGCCAGAAGCCGACGCCCGCGCCGATCAGCATCGCGACGACGAGCAGGGTCAGCCCCGTCGCGGTGATGCTGCGCGAGGCCAGGCCGATGGTGGCGGCGAGGGCGATCACCATTCCGGAAGCGCCGAACACGAGCCCCGAACGGGAGCTTTCGTGCTTCGAGAGCCCGGCGAGGCTGAGGATGAACAGGAGTGCTGCGACGATGTAAGCGGCCTGCGCGGCCGTGGCGGCAGTCATGGGGGGATCAGCCTCTCGAGAACATGGCGAGCATGCGGCGGGTGACCGCGAATCCGCCGAAGATGTTGATGCTGGCCAGCAGGATCGCGGCGGACGACAGCACCGTGATCGTGATGTCCGTGTGGGCGATCTGCAGGAGGGCGCCCACGACGACGATCCCGGAGATGGCGTTCGTCACCGACATGAGCGGTGTGTGCAGGGCGTGGTGCACCTTGCCGATGACGTAGTAGCCGATGACGATCGCGAGCACGAAAACGGTGAAGTTCCCGATCAGCTGGGACGGGGAGAACGCGGTCAGCAGGAAGAGCGCCGCCATCCCGGTACCGGCGAGCACGTACTTGGCCGCCGGGGACATCGGCCCCTTCTCGGGTACGACCGGCTTCGCGGCCACCGGCGCCTGCGCCACCGGAGCGGCGGACACCTGCACCGGCGGCGGGGGCCAGGTCGTCTCGCCGTCACGCACCACGGTCATGGACCGCTGCACCACGTCTTCGAAATCGATGACGTGCCGGCCGTCCTTGGCCGGCGTGAGCAGCTTCATCAGGTTGACGAGGTTCGTTCCGTACAGCTGGGACGCCTGGGCCGGCAGCCGGGCGGGCAGATCGGTGTAGCCGATGATCGTGACGCCGTTGTCGGTGACGACCACCTCTCCCGCGACCGTGCCGGCGACGTTCCCGCCCTGAGCCGCGGCCATGTCGACGATCACGCTGCCGGGCCGCATGCTCGCGACGTCCTGAGCGGTGAGCAGCTTCGGCGCCGGACGTCCGGGGATCAGGGCGGTGGTGATGACGATGTCGACGTCGGCGGCCTGCTCGCTGTAGATCTCCGCCGCCCGGCGGTCGTACTCCTCGGACGTCGCCTTGGCGTACCCGTCGGTGCCGGCCTTGTGCTCCACCTCGACGCCGAGGAACTCGCCGCCGAGCGAACGGACCTGCTCCGCCACCTCGGGCCGCGGATCGGTGGCCCTGACGATCGCGCCCAGGCTGTTGGCGGCGCCGATGGCGGCGAGGCCCGCCACGCCGGCGCCCGCGACGAGCACCTTGGCGGGCGGAACCTTGCCGGCCGCGGTCACCTGACCGGTGAAGAACCGGCCGAACGCGTGCGCCGCCTCGACGACCGCGCGATAGCCGGCGATGTTGGCCATGGAGCTGAGCACGTCCAGGGACTGGGCCCGCGAGATGCGCGGGACCGCGTCCATGGCGAGCACCGTGATGGGACGCCGCCCGAGCTCCTCGACCAGGCCGGGATTGAGCGCCGGGCCGATCAGGCTGACCAGCGTGGCGCCGTCACGCAGGCTTTGGATCTCGTCGCCGGACGGTGCGTTGACCTTCAGCACGATGTCGGCGCCCCAGGCGTCACCGACCTTCGCGCTCTGCGCGACGTACGCGTCGTCGGAGAAACCGGAGGCCGTGCCCGCTCCCGACTCGACGATGACCTCGTAGCCCAGCGCGACCAACTGGCGCACGGTCGACGGCGTGGCCGCCACGCGCGTCTCTCCCGGGCTTGTCTCGGCTGCGACACCGATCCGCTGCGGTACGGGATGACCCATGGTTTACCTCCCTTGTGACGAATGTGAACAACGTGAATGTGGAACGGAGCCCACAGCGGCTGCAGTCGTAAGTCGCGGCCGATCGGTTCCCTCCCGACCGCGTGCGAGCCCGCCCAGATCTTGGCCAGGCGAGAGCCCATCCCGGCACACGAGAGCCGGTACTCCGTCAGCTGTCCGCGCAGGTCGGGGATGTGGACCGTCCGCGTCCGCGGTACCACGGCATATTTCGTTCGCGTTCCTAGAGGTCCTAGTTTTAAGCTAGGGATCCTAGGAACGGGGAGGACGCATGGCGAAGGCAGGGCTGACGGCCGAGCGCGTGACCGTCGCGGGCGCCGAGCTGGCGGACGAGGCCGGGCTCGACCGGGTGACCATGGCGCAGGTGGCGCGTCGGCTGGGCGTGAAGGACGCGAGCCTCTACGCGCATGTCCGGAGCCTCGAGGATCTGCGCGGCCGGATCGCGCTGCTCGCGGCGGACGAGAAGACCATCCGCATCGCGGAGGCGACCTCGGGGCGGGCGGGCAAGGACGCGCTGGTGGCGTACGCCGACGCGTGGCGGGATTACGCCCTCACGCATCCGGGCCGCTACACGGCGACGCAGACCCGCATCCGGATCGACCCCGAACTGGCCGCGAAGGCGCCCGGACCACGGCGTGCGATCGAGCTGACCTACGGCATGCTGCGCGGCTACGGACTGGCCGAACCGGACCTGACCGACGCGGTCCGGTTGCTGCGCAGCACGTTCCACGGCTTCGTCGCACTGGAGGCCGCGGGCGGGTTCGCGCACGAGCGCTCACCGCAGCAGTCCTGGATCCGCGCCCTCGACGCCCTCCACACCCTCCTGGAGCACTGGCCCCCCTCCCGAGAAGGAGACTCCGCATGACGACCTCCCCGACCACCGGCAGCCTGCGCGTGAACGGCGCCACCCTGCACTACGAAGTCCGCGGCCGGGGCCCGCTCCTGCTGCTGATCCCGGGAGGGACGGGCGGCGCGGCCTCCTTCGACGGCATCGCCGACGACCTGGCCGCCGGCTGCACCGTCGCGACGTACGATCCGCGCGGCATGTCACGAAGCGCCCTGGACGACTCCGAGGCCGAGCAGCACGTGGCGGAACACGCCGACGACGCCTTCCGGATGCTGGAAATGCTGTCGCCCGGTGAGCCCGCGCGCGTCTTCGGCTCCAGCTCGGGTGCGATCACCGCCCTGCACCTGCTCACCGCTCATCCCGAACGCGTCGAACTCCTCGTTGCGCACGAGCCCCCGGTGGTGGAGGTCCTTCCCGACGCCCTCGCACACCGCGTGCTCATCGAGCGGGTGCGGGCGACGCTCCGCACCGACGGGCTCATGCCGGCGATGGCCGTGTTCGCCGCGGGTCTGAAGAAGGACGGCGACGTCGACCAGCCGGAGGCCGAGGCCGAGCTCCCGCCGCAGGCGGCGGCACGGGTCGAGCGGACGATGGCCAACCTGCCCTACTTCGTCGGGCGCATCGTGCCGAGCTTCATGTCCTACGCCCCCGACGTCCACCGGCTGGCGGAGCTGTCCGACCGGCTCGTGCTCGCCGGCGGCCAGGACTCGCGCGGCGAGCTGCCCTACCGTCCGGCCGCTCTTCTGGCCGAGCGCCTCGGCACGGAACTCCTGCACTTCCCCGGCGGGCACACCGGCCTGACCACGCACCCCGCCGCGTTCGGCGAGCTCCTGCGCAAGGTCTTCCGCGTCTAGGGCGGACACCCCCTGGACGCCGGGCGTCCCGTCCGGCCCGGGTTCCGGGCACGCGATGGCCTTCTCGATCAGGCCGCGCAGTTCCTGGTCGCGGAGGACCATCGGATACCCCCCCCTCGGCGGACAGGCGGCGCTCCGACTGCCGTACCACCAGCAGCGCTTCGCGGATCGCCGGGCTGATCTCGCCCATCCGGATCAGGGCCCGCAGGGCGTCGCCGAAGAACCCGAAGCCGTCACCGCCGTCGGCGATCGGCAGGAAGGCGACGAATTGGTGATTGCCAGGGTGGTCCAGCACCCGGCTGGTGAGCACCGCGGGTACGGCCGGGGCGGCGGCCGGTCCCATCGCCCGCAGCACCCTCATCACGTCGACCGAAGTCCAGGTGTCCGCCGGCAGCGGGACGAGATCGGGCAGGGCGGACAGCGCGTCCTCGCCCCAGGCTTCCATTACCGGGAGGAAACTGCGGGTCGCACCGCCTCGGGCGCCGCAGTGCCGGATCGTCTCCCGTATCGCGGGCAGCAGGGTGGCCGCGTGCGCGCGCGGCGGGATCAGCACGTCCTTGGTGTCCGGGCGGCGCGGGTCACCGACGGCGTAGCCGCGGCCCTGCTCCTCCTCCTGCGCACGGAGCTGCTCGATCAGCCCGGGGAGGCCGCGGGGGTCGCCGATCCGGGTCAGCGCCCACCGGGCGATTTCCCGGACCGTGCCGTCGAGGTACGGGTCGCACGCGTCGTCGAGTCATCGTCCGGCAACTCCGCCGTCCGGTCGCCTCATTTGCGTCGGAGGCCGGCAGCGCGGGTGCGGGGGTCCGGAGGGCGGTGATGTTTGGGGAGGGACGTGGGCATTGGCCGGATTTCGGCGTCCGGCTTTGGGTTTGTGGATCATCGACCGTTAGCCTCCCGCTAGTTGCTCAAGTCAACCAATGGGGATCGGCATGGACGGCACCACCGAACGCTTCCGCGGCCATGTGGAAGAGATTCTCGACGCCCTGGCAGGCGAACCCGGCCGCGAGGCCCTGGTGTACCGGGGTCGACGCGTGAGCGCGGGTGAACTGCGCGGCCTCGTCTACGGCATGGCCCGCGCGCTGCGCTCCCAGGGGGTGCGGCGCGGTCAAACGGTCACCCTCCTCGCCGGCAACCTTCCCGAGACGATCGCCGCCCGCTACGCCGCCGGGCTGCTCGGCTGCGCCGTGAACCACCTCTACGCCGGCCTCTCGGCCGACGTGCACGCCGACATCCTCCGGGACGTCGAGACCCGGGCGCTGATCGTCGACCCGGCCCACCGCGAGCGCGGCGCCGAGCTGTCCCGGCGGGTGCCGTCGGCGCGGGTGCTGGTCCTCGGGGCAGGCGCCGGCGCGGGCCCGGACCTGGTGAGGCTCGCCGCCGAGGAGTCCACCGAGGCGTTCCCCGGTTCGGCGCTCGCGCAGGACATCTGCACCATCCGTCACACCGGTGGGACCACCGGCCATCCCAAGGCCATCTGCACGACCTTCGGGCAGCGAGTGTCGGTCGGATCGGACTGGGCCGGGGGCGGACCGGTCAGGACCCTGGTGTGCACCACCCTCGCGCACGCGGCGGGCCTCATGGCGGACACTACGCTGCACTGCGGCGGCACCGTCGTCCTGCTGGACGGGTTCGAGGCGGGTGCCGTGCTCGCCGCCCTCGAGCGCGAGCGCATCTCCCACGTGTTCCTGCTGCCGCCGCTCCTCTACCAGTTGATGGACCACCCCGAGGTCGACCGCACCGACACCTCCGGCCTGCGCTCGCTCACCTACGGAGGCTGCGCCTCCTCCCCGACGCGCCTCGCGGCGGCGGTCCGGCGCTTCGGCCCCGTGCTGAGCCAGTTCTACGGCCAGAACGAAGCCGGCGGGATCAGCGTGCTCCCGCCCGAAGACCACGATCCGCGGCGCCCGGAGCTGCTGCGCACCGCCGGAAAGATCATCGAGGGCGTCGAGGTGGCCGTCCGTGACGCCGACGGACGGAACCTGCCCGCCGGCGAGCGCGGCGAGATATGCGTACGGTCCCCGCACGTGATGAAGGGGTACTGGAAGCAGCCCGAGCTCACCGCCGAGGTCCTGCGGGACGGCTGGCTGCACACCGGCGACATCGGGTTCGTCGACGCGGCGGGCTACGTCACGATCGTGGACCGGCTGAAGGACATGATCGTGGTGGTGGGGGGTCATGTGTACACGGTGGAACTGGAAGACGTCCTGAACTCCCATCCGCAGGTCCTGCAGAGCGCGGTGTTCGGCGTCCCCGACGCCAACCTGGCGGAGCGGGTCCACGCGGTCGTCGTCCGCGTGCCGGGCGGGGACGTCGGCGAGGAGGAGCTGCGCGCCACGGTCCGGGAACGGAAGGGCGCCATGTACGAGCCCGTGAGCATCGACTTCGTCGACGCGCTGCCCCTGACCGACGCGGGCAAGCCGGACAAGAAGCTCCTCCGCGGCCGGGCCCTCGCCGGCTGACGGAGAGGCTCAGGCGAGGGCGGTGACCAGCAGGGCGAAGGCGGCGACGATGACGGCGACGCGGACGTAGTGGAAGCGGTCCCAGCGGTTCATCTGCTGCTTCCAGTCGGCGGGCAGGCCGTCGGCGGTCCAGGTCTTGACCCGGTTGTTGATCGGGACGAGCAGCAGGATCGACATCACCACGCTGAGGACCAGCAGCGCGGCGGCGGTGACGACGAGGACGGCCCCGTCGTGGTCCCGGCCGGCGACGGCCCAGGCCGCGGCGAGGGCGAGCGAGCCGATGTACCAGAACGGCATCACGGCGCCGAGCAGCCGGGCTCCGTGGGTGCGGCCGCGCAGGCCGTTGTCGCCCGGGAGGCCGGCCAGGATCGGGTTGACGAAGAACGCGACGGAGAATTCCACCCCCACCATCACGCCGACGACCACGGTGGTGAAGACCTCGAGTGTGTTGAGCATGGTGGCTCCTTCAGGGATCTAGCGGTGCTAGCTGTTGATGCGACGCTAGTACTGCTGTCGCTCGATTGTCTAGCGGTGCTAGGATCGAATCATGTCGGTACAGGAACGCAAGGAGCGCGAGCGGGCGGGCCGCGAGCGCCTCATCTTGGCGACGGCCCGCGAACTGGCGGAGCAGCAGGGCTGGGACGCGGTCACCACCCGCCGGCTCGCCGAGCGCATCGAGTACAGCCAGCCCGTCCTCTACAGCCACTTCCGCGGCAAGCGCGAGATCATCGGCGCCGTCGCTCTCGAGGGCGCCGCCGAGATGGCCGCGGCGCTGAGAGCCGCGGCCTCCGCCGCGGACGGCCCGCGCGCCCGGGTCACCACCCTCGCCCGCACGTACCTCGACTACGCCGAACGCAACCCGGCCGTCTACGACGCCATGTTCCAGCTCGACGGCGGCCTGGCGTTCGCGGACGAGGACACCCCGGAGCCCCTCAAGGACGCCTTCGCAGCCCTGCTGGAGAACCTCGGGGAGGTCGCCGGTGACGGAGTCCGGCCGGGCCTGTTCACCGAAGTGTTCTGGGCGTCCCTGCACGGCCTGGCGACCCTGACCCGCGCGGGACGGCTGCCGCGGGGCGACGCCGACCGGAGAGTGGAGCTGCTGGTGGACCGGCTCGCCGTGATCTGAGGCGCCGTCCGATGTGCCGGGACTATCCGAGGCCGGGGACGGCGGAGACCACGAGGTCGATGAGCTTGATGCCGACGAAGGGCAGGACGAGGCCGCCGAGTCCGTACACGGCCAGGTTGCGGCGCAGCAGGTCGTGGGCGCCGGCCGGGGTGTAGCGGACACCGCGCAGCGCGAGCGGGATCAGGGCCACGATGATCAGGGCGTTGAAGATGATCGCCGAGGTGATGGCCGAGGTGGGGCTGTGCAGCCCCATGACGTTGAGCGCGCCGAGCCCCGGGTACGCGGACGTGAACATGGCCGGGATGATCGCGAAGTACTTCGCGACGTCGTTGGTGATGGAGAACGTGGTCAGGGCGCCGCGCGTGATGAGCAGCTGTTTGCCGATCCGCACGATCTCGATGAGCTTGGTGGGGTTGGAGTCGAGGTCCACCATGTTCCCGGCCTCTTTGGCGGCCGAGGTACCCGTGTTCATCGCCACGCCGACGTCCGCCTGTGCCAGCGCCGGCGCGTCGTTCGTGCCGTCGCCCGTCATCGCGACGAGCCTTCCGCCCGCCTGCTCCCGTTTGATCAGCGCGAGTTTGTCCTCGGGAGCGGCCTCGGCGAGGTACTCGTCGACACCGGCCTCGGCGGCGATCGCGGCCGCGGTCAGCGGGTTGTCCCCGGTCACCATGACCGTACGGATGCCCATGCCGCGCAGCTCGGCGAACCGTTCCCGGATGCCGTCCTTGACGACGTCCTTGAGGTGGATGATTCCCAGGACCCGCGGGCCCTCCCAGTCGTGGACGGCGACGAGCAGGGGCGTGCCCCCCGAGCGGGACACCTGCGCGGACCGGTCGGCGGCCTCGGGCGGTACGTGCCCGCCCCGCATGGCCACCCAGGCGCTGACCTCCTGTACGGCGCCCTTGCGGATGGCGCAGCCGGTGCCGTTGTCCCAGCTCAGGTTGATGCCGCTCATCCGGGTCCTGGCGCTGAAGTGGACGAAGCGCGGGTTGCTCAGCTCGTGCTCCGCGGGCGCCGTCAGGCCGTACCGCTCGGCGAGGGCGACGACGGAGCGGCCCTCGGGGGTGTCGTCGGCGAGGGAGGACAGCTGGGCGGCGTCGGCGAGCTTGCCGTGGTCGATGCCGGGCAGCGGGAGGAAGCGCCCGGCTTCGCGGTTTCCGGTGGTGATGGTGCCGGTCTTGTCGAGGAGCAGGGTGTTCACGTCGCCGGCCGCTTCCACGGCCCGGCCGCTCATCGCCAGGACGTTGCGCTGGACGAGCCGGTCCATGCCGGCGATGCCGATGGCCGAGAGCAGGGCGCCGATGGTGGTGGGGATGAGCGTGACGAGGAGGGCGACCAGTACGGCCGTGGACTGGGCGGCGTGCGCGTGCGCGGCCATCGGCTGGACGGTGACCACGACCAGGACGAAGATCACCGTCATGGCGGCGAGCAGGATGTTCAGCGCGATCTCGTTCGGGGTCTTCTGCCGGCTGGCGCCCTCGACCAGCGCGATCATGCGGTCGATGAAGCTGTGACCGGGGCGGGAGGTGACCCGTACGACGATGGAGTCGGACAGGACGGTCGTACCGCCCGTGACCCCGGTGCGGTCTCCGCCCGACTCCCGCAGCACGGGAGCCGATTCGCCGGTGACGGCGGACTCGTCGATCATGGCGGCGCCGTCCACGACGTCCCCGTCGGCCGGGACCGTCTCGCCCGCCTCGACCAGCACGAAGTCGAACGGCTGGAGTTCGGCCGGGGAGACGGCCTCGGTGGGTGCGTGGCGGAGGTTCGTTCCGTACGTCCAGTGCCGCAGCCGCAGCGCCACCGTGTCCGTACGGGCCTTGCGCAGCGACGCGGCCTGGGCACGGCCCCGGCCTTCGGCCACGGCTTCGGCGAGGTTCGCGAAGAGCAGGGTCAGCCAGAGCCAGACGCTGATGACCCAGGTGAAGACCGACGGATGCAGGAGCGCCGAGAGCGTGGTGAGCGCGGAGCCGACGGCGACGACGAACAGCACCGGTTTGCGGACGAGTTCACGCGGGTGGAGCTTGCGCACCGCCTCGCGGGCCGAGGCCGCGAGCTGCTCGGGCTCCAGCATGTTCGCGGGGCCCGGACGCCTGCGGGGCGGCCGGCTCGCAGGGGGCCGAGACGGGGTCCCGAGACCCGGGGGCGTGTGCTGCGCGGCAGCGGAGGACATGGAGTGGCCTTCTGGTGGGAATCGGCGGAGCGCCCCTGGCCGTGTCTGTCGCGGCCCGAGGGGGAGCGGCTCCCCGGTGGCGGAGCGGGCAGGAACTTACCGCCCGCTCCGAGCGATTCCCGTGGCACCCGCGGGAATTGGCGGTCCCTTGACGGCCGTGTACGGAGAGCCGTCAAGGGACCGTCAACGACGCGTCAACGCACGCCGCGGGTGAAGCGCGGCGACGATCGCCACCGAACGGAACACCAGGGCCGGGCGGGCCGTCAGGAGTGCGTGAAGAGTGGGCGCGCCCGCGTATGGAGTGCGCCAAGAAGGCTGGTCACGCCGCGTTTGCGCCCCCACGCTGTCCCTCGTCCGCGCTCAATCGGAGGGACCGGCAACATGGCCATTCAGCTAGGCAAACGGGACACGGCAGCCGCGGTCCCCGGCACGGAGGAGCCTCCCGGCAAGGGGGCCGACGCCCGTCACCGGCTCACGGCCCTCCAGGGGCTGTCGGCACTCTCCCTCGATGCGATGGCGTCCGTGGCGTACGGGCCGGAATCGATCGTGCTCGTGCTCGCGGCCGCCGGCGCGTACGGGATGGGTTTCACCCTCCCCGTCACGCTCGCCATCGCCGCGCTGCTGGCGGTGCTCGTGGCCTCGTACCGGCAGGTCATCGCCGCGTTCCCGGACGGCGGCGGCTCGTACGCCGTCGCCAAGCGGCACCTCGGCCGGCGTACCGGCCTGGTGGCCGCGGCCTCGCTGATCCTGGACTACGTGCTGAACGTCGCCGTGTCGGTCACGGCCGGTGTCGCCGCGCTGACCTCCGCCTTCCCGGGGCTGTACGGGCAGCGGGTCTGGATGTGCCTCGGCGTCCTCCTCCTGGTCACCGCCGTCAATCTGCGCGGGGTCGTCGACTCGGCCAAGGCCTTCCTGCTGCCGACCGCCCTGTTCGTCGGCTCGATCCTCGCCATGATCACCGTCGGGCTGTTCCGGGACGGGCCGGTCAGCGCCGCATCCGCCGCCGGGCACGCCCCGGCCCTCGGCGAGGGCGCGACCACGGTCGGCGCGCTCCTGCTGCTGAAGGCGTTCGCGGCGGGCTGCTCCGCCCTGACGGGCGTCGAGGCCGTCGCCAACGCCGTACCGTCCTTCCGCGCCCCGGCCGCCCGCCGAGCCCAGCGCACCGAGGTCGCGCTCGGGGCCCTGCTCGGCGTGATGCTGATCGGCCTGTCGATCCTCATCGGCCGCTTCCACCTCCAGCCCGTCGAGGGCGTGACCGTCCTCGCCCAGCTCGCGGACGCCTCCTTCGGGCACGGCATCGCCTTCTACGTGGTCCAGTTCGCCACGATGGTGCTGCTCGCACTCGCCGCCAACACCTCCTTCGGCGGACTGCCCGTACTGATGAGCCTGCTGGCCCGCGACAACCACCTGCCGCACCTGTTCGCCTTGAAGGCCGACCGTCAGGTCCACCGCCACGGAGTGCTCGCGCTGGCCGCGGTCTCCGCCGCGCTGCTGGTCTTCTCCGGCGGCGACACCAACACCCTCGTACCGCTCTTCGCGATCGGCGTGTTCGTCGGCTTCACCATCTGCCAGGTCGGGATGGTCCGCCACTGGTACACCGAACGCCCCGGAGGCTGGGGCGACAAGGCGGTTCTCAGCGCCTTCGGCGCGGTCCTCACCGGTGTCGCGGCGGTCGTCGTGACCGCCACCAAGTTCACCGAGGGCGCCTGGGTCATCGTCCTCGCCCTCCCGCTGCTGGTCCTCGGCTTCGAGAAGATCCGGCGGACGTACGCGCAGATCGGGGAGCGCCTGGAGCTCGGCCGGATCCCGCAGCCCCCGACGCGGTCCCGCTCGCTGGTCGTCGTACCCGTCTCCGGGCTCTCGAAGCTGACCCGGCAGGCGCTGACGGCCGCCCGCTCGATGGGGGACGAGGTGCTCGCCCTCACCGTCACCCACCCCGCGCCCGAGGACCGGGGGAACGCCGAGGCCCTGCGCCGCGACTGGGAGTTGTGGGACCCGGGAGTCGAGCTCGTCGAGGTCGCGTCGCCGACCCGGGCCCTCGGCCGGCCCGTCTCGCAGTACGTGCGCGAGCTCGCCGCCGTCCACGCCGACGCGCAGGTCACCGTACTGATCCCGGAGACGGAGCCCGCGCACCTGTGGCAGCGGCTGCTGCAGAACCAGCGCGGATCCGTCGTCGCGCACGCGGTGCGCCGCGACACCGACGCGGTGATCTGCCGACTGCGCTTCCGCATCACCGACGCGACGCGGTGACGGGCCGCCGCCTGCTCCTCGGTGGCGGCGGGCGCCGTACGGGCGGCGCACCGCGCGAGCGGCGGCTCAGCGTGTGAGGATGACGCGCCGGCGGGACCACAGGTGGCCGGTGGCCGCGGAGAGCAGGAAGTCCGCGACGTCGCCGCGGTCGATTCTCCCGCCGGTGCGTCCCCTGGTGCCGTCCAGCGGGATCGTCCGGTAGGTGCCCGTGCTCGGGCCGTTGCCGAACATGACGGGCAGGGCGATGGTCCAGTCGCGGTCGCTGCGGGCGATGGTCTCGTCGGCGATGCCCTTGTCGGCCATGAGTCCGCCTATCACCAGCTTCGATGCCACGGCCTGGAAGTGGGACTGGCGCCGGGAGGTGTCGCCCGAGCCGAGAGCCGAGAGCCAGACCACACGCTCCACGCCGGCGGCGGCCATCGCTTCCAGCACGGGACCGGCCGTGCGGGTGGCGAGGGTGGACTTGAAGTCCTTGCCCGGTCCGAGGGCGCAGATGAGGGCTTGACCGCCCCGAGCCGCCTCTTCGACGTCCGCGGCCGACGCGGCGTCGCCGATGACGACGCCGACGCGCTCGTCGTCGCGCTGCGGCAGCCGGGCCGGGTCACGGACCAGTGCGGTGACCCGGTGTCCGGCTGCGAGGGCCTGCCGCAGTACCTGCCCGCCGATGGGGCCGGTGGCGCCGAGGAGGGTGAGCTGCACGATCAGGCCTCATTCCGTGTGCGGGCACGTCGCCGGACGGCCGGCAGCCACCCTGCCCGGGCGGCGGTGATCCGCGCGGACAGCGGGGGCGGCCGCCGACCGGCAGTTCGCCACCCGTCCGGTTCGCCACCCATCCTCGCGCGGGCCGGCGCGGGGGACCGGCAACGGCTCGCCCCGATCCCGGGCCGCCTTCGCGAATCCCGGGGACGCGGTGAGAAGACCGGCAAAGGTTCAACCATGTCCAAGGCCGGATACTTCATCGGGCTGTCCGGGGCCATCGGCTCGACGGTCACGTACGCGGCCTCGGTACGTCCCGCCGTGCGCGAGGCCACGAGCCACGGCGACGACGTGGAGGTCACCAGACACAGAGCGGCGAGTTGCCTGGCCTGGGCCGGGGTGGTCCTGCTCGTCGCCGGATACTTCCAGCTCGCGGCCCGGCTGGCCCGGGCCGGAAAGGGCATGCCGTTCGGCGACGCGCTCTCGCCGGCGCGGATCTGGGCCTTCCTCCGGGCCCCGGCGGGGAAGGACGCCTGGATCGCCCAGGGCACGATCCACCTCGTCCAGAACACCGTGCTGCTGCTCGCCTCCGCCGTCCTGATCGCACTGTTCCTCCCGCGTGCGCGGCGGCACCTGAACGCGATCGCGCTGACGGCCCTGCCGGCCGCCCTCGCCGTGACGCTCATCGCGGCGGTGCCGGCCACCGCGCCCAAGAACGCGGACAAAGTGCTGGACCTCGTCTTCGACCAGGTCCACTTCGTCAGCGGCGTCGTCTGGATCGGCCAGCTGTGGACGACGACTTACGGACTCTTCGTGCTCGTCAAGATCCTTCTCGTGCTCGGCATGGTGGCGGCCGGCGCCGTCAACCAGTTCTGGCTGATGCCCCGCATCCTCAAGGCCCGCCGGGACGACGACGCTTCCTCGCTCCTGCACCTGACCCTGCGGCACTTCCCCAAGGTCGTCTGGGGCGAGGTCGCGCTCGGGATCGCGGTACTGGGAGTGGTTCCCTTCCTGAGCGGCTCCGCCCGATCCGAGGCGGGCAGTCCGCCCGCCGTCTCCACCGGCAGCATCTTCGCGGTGGGCGCGCTGCTCGTCGTCACCCTGGCGGCGTCCCTCTACATCACCGTCAAGACCTCGGACGCCCTCGCCCGGCGCGCGACCCCCACCACGGCCTGAGCCCCGTCGGCGGTCCGCCGCCACACGTGAACGGCGGAACGGATCGGGGCCGTCCCCGTATCCGGCCGATCGATGACGCAATCCACGCACCGGCCGGATACGGAGCCCCGGCCGGTCAGCCCCCCACGTAGACGTCCTCGACGTACCGGCCGTCGGCCACCAGTCCCCGGAGCCAGTCCGAGGCCGCCGCCCCGTCCTTCCCGCTGTACCGGACGTACAGCCGCCGGAAGGCTTCGCGGACGCCCGGGGCCATGCGCGAGCCGTCCCCGCAGACGTGGATGCGGGCGCCCGCCTCCGTCAGCCGCCAGACCTCCTCACCCTCCGCCTCGATCCGGTGCTGTACGAAGCGGACCCCGCCTTCGGGCGCCAGCGAGAAGGCGGGGCGCATGGACACGGCGCCATGGCGCTCGGCGTCCTCCAGTTCCGCCCGGTGGAGGTAGTCCACGTCGGGGTGGTCGCAGCCGAAGTAGCACAGTGCGGGCGCCAGTTCGGCTCCCGAGGCACGCAGCGCGCGACGGTCGGCGATGGCCCCCCGGAAGGGCGCCAGACCGGTCCCCGCGCCGATCATGATGACCGGGGTCCGCTCGTCGTGCGGAACGCGGAAGGCCTCCCGGCACGGCTGCACCCGCGCGAGGACCGTGTCGCCGGGACGCACCCGGTGCAGGTACGAGGAGCCCACCCCGCGGAAGACGCCGTCCCGGCCGGAGCGGTGGGGGGCTTCCAGCAGCGAGATCATCAGGTCTGCCTGCTCCGGACCTGCCGACGGGGACGAGGAGATGGAGTAGTGGCGGGGCCGCATCGGCTCCAGCAGTTCCAGCAGTACGGGCCACGGCAGCCGGCCCCGCAGCGCGGGGTGCGCCTCGACGAGGTCCACGAGGGAGCCCGGGCGGGCTCCGCCGGCTCCCGCGGCCTGCGCCGCGATCCGTTCCAGCGCGGCCTTCTCCGGCGGGCAGGGGTTGTGCGCCGCGAGGACCGCCGCCCGCTCGGCCGTCACCGGGGCCTGGAGCTCGACGTGCCGGGTGAGCAGCTCGCGGACGGTGAGGGGCCGGTCGAGCGGCAGGGTGGTCCGGCCGGGGCGGTGGGCCCGGATGTCCAGCACCGAGCCCGGGTCGGCGCCCAGGACCCGGGCCGCCCGCTCCACCTCGGCGGGGTCGTTGGCCGGGAGGACGGCGAGGTGGTCGGCGGTGCGGTAGCCGACCCCTTCGGGAAGCCTGACGCGCAGGAAGCGCTTCGACCTGCCCGCCGGGTGGGCGAGGTCGGCGAGATCTCCGGTCTGTGTCACCGTCATCGGCCGGAGGTCGTGGCGCCGGGCCAGTGCGTCGAGCGGCCCGCCCGTGAGCTCGACGACGTCGTAGGCCGGGCCGGTGGATTCCGGCGCCCCGGAGGGGGCCGCCACGGACGCCGGGTCGCCGTAGCGCTCCAGCAGTGTCCGGCGCAGGGCCGCGGTGAAGCCGCGTACCGCTCCCGCGAGGTCCCCGGAGGCGTCGGCCTCGGCACGGTCCATCAGCCGCACCGCACCCGCCGAGGCGAGGCGGCCGTCGACGAGCGCGGGTACCTGCTGGTAGGTGGCGGCCCAGTTGCGGTCCCCGACGCCCAGTACGGCGTAGTGCACGCCTTCCGCGGCCCCGGGCCCCGCCTGGGTCAGCCAGGAGACGAATCCGGCCGCGTCGTCGGTGGGCCGTCCGTTGTACGACGCGGCGACGACGACCACGGGCCCGTCCGTCGGCAGCCCGCCGTCACGGTGGTCGTCGAGTGGCGCGACACGCGCCTCGAAGCCCAGTTCCGCCGCCGTTTCGGCCAGTTCCTCCGCGTAGGTGCGGCAGGTGCCGAAGTTGGATCCGTGCAGCAGCGTCAGCGGCGTACCGGGAACGGCCCGGGTGGGGGAGGCGCCCGTCGCCGGCGCCCCGGTGTCCTCCCCGTGGCCGGCCGGGAGGACCGCCCCGAGGGCCGCGCGGTTGCGGGATCGGTCGGCCGGGGTGCGCCGGGCCAGGGACAGCGTGAACCCGTCGGGCTTGAGCGTGAGCGTCTCCTTGATGCGCAGCTCGTACCGCCCCTGGTCGAGGAAGCGGTAGCGGTGCACCAGCATGCCCAGCAGCATCGTCGCCTCGTGGAGGGCGAACTGCCGTCCGATGCAGGCGCGTTCCCCGGTCCCGAACGGCTTGTACGCGTGCGGGGAACGGGCCGCCTCCGCCTCGGCGGCGAACCGGTCCGGGTCGAAGTCCTCGACGTTGTCGCCCCACACCGGATCGCGGTGCAGCATCGGGGTCAGCACCAGCATCCGCTGCCCCGCCGCGACCGGGTAACGGCCGCCGATCACGGTGTCGGCGCGCGCCTCGCGCGCGAACGCTGCGGCGGTGGGCCACAGCCGCAGCGTCTCGTTCAGGACCTGGCGTACGTAGCGCAGCCTGCCGACGTCCTCGAAGGAGGGCTCGGGGTCGGGGTCGTCGCCCCACAGCGCGTCGGTCTCGGCCTGGGCCAGGTGCAGCACCGCCGGGTTCTTCATGAGGTGGTACAGCGCGAACGAGAGGGCGCCCGAAGTGGTCTCGTGACCCGCGATCAGGAAGGTGATCACCTGGTTCCTGATGTTCTCCCCGTCGAGGACCTCGCCGGACCGGGGATGCGGGGAGCCCAGCATCAGGCCCAGCAGATCGTCGGTCGAGGTGTCCCCCGAGGCCTTGCGCTGCTCGATCACCTCGTCGACGACCCGGGCCAGGTAGGCGGCGTCCGCGGCGAACGCCTCGTCCTCGGCGGTGTGGTCCGCGCCGGGCACCCGGCCGAGCTTGGCCTGGCTGTGGGCGAGGGCCCGGACGAGTGCCCGGACGAACGGGTGCGCCTGCTCACGCTCGAAGGAGGCGAAGTCGTAGCCGAAGCCCGACAGGCCGATGGTGTCCAGCGTCATCCGGGTCATGTCCTCGGCGACCTCCACCGGGGCCGACACCTCGGAGCCCGGGGCGAACCGCGCGTCCCAGGAGCCGATGAGCCGCTTGGCCACCCTCAGCATGTGCGGGTGGTAGGTCCGCATCGAGGTGAGGGCGAAGGCCGGGAGCAGGATGTCGTGCGCCTTCGCCCAGTTGGGCTCGTCGTTGTACGCGGTGAACAGCCCGTCGGCGGCGACCTCGCGCACGTTCTCCAGCGCCGGTCCGATGCCCTTGGCGAAGCGCTGCTCGTCGGAGAGTTCCTCCACCAGCGCCGCGGAGCTCACGAACACGGTCTCCCGGTCGTGGAAGCGCTGGACGAAGACCGGACCGAGCCGGCGGGCGTGCCCCATGGCCGTCTGCAGCGGGGTGCTCGTCATCCCCGAGTCGCTCACGTCGACGACCGGCGGGTGCGCGGCGCCGTCGTGGAGGGGTCCGGTGCCGGTGGTGTGCGATTCATTCATGGCGTCTGCCTCTTCTGGTCACGTCAGCCGTGGTGTGTCCACGGTGACGCGGCCGCCGGGGCGATGGAGTGCGGCGACTACCTATTCTTGTAGGGGTGTTTTCCGTTCCGGGCCTTGATCGGAGGCCGTAGGCCGTGGCAGAGGAGAGCGCGTGATGGAGCCGTCAGGACATGCGCTGGGCGAGGCCGCGACGGCCTGGCGGTCGCGTTTCGTCAGCCTGTTCGACCGGGCGCCCGTGGCGCTGGCGATCAGTGACGCGTACGGCCTGATCCTCGGCGCGAACCCCGCGTTCGCCGCCGCGTGGCAGCTCCAACCGGGAAAGCTGGAAGGCCGCCGGCTCCTCGACATCCTCACGCCGACCAACGACCGGCAGCTGCACCGACTGGACGAGGCCCTGCGCTCGCGCCGCAGGTCCCGCTATCCGGTCGAAGTGAGCTGGCAGGTCCGGGGGACGGCCCGGCACGGCCGGGTCACCGTCGAACCGGTCTCCGACCCGCAGGACGACATCCCCCGCCTGCTGGTCTCGCTGACCGAGGAGCCGGCCGGGGACACGGGCGGAGGCCGCCTCGGACTGCCTCCGGAAGACCCGGCCGAGGGCCTCAGCCCCCGGGAAGCGCGCATCCTGCCGCTCGTCGCCGCCGGGGCGTCGGGATCGGCCATCGCCCGCGAGGTGGGCCTCACCGTCGACGGGGTCAACTACCACGTGACCCGGCTCTGCCGACGCCTCGGCGTACCCAACCGCCCCGCTCTGGTAGCCCGCGCCTACGTCCTCGGCCTGCTGGACCCCGCGGCGTGGCCCCCGCGTGCGGCGGCGCCCGGTCCGGAGCGGCCCTGAGGCGGCGACCGCGGGGCCCGTACCTCAGGTGCCGGGTGCGCGGCCCTTGGGCTGGCGGGGTTCGGGGGACTCGGGTGCGGGCGGGACGGGCAGCTCCGCCGGTGTGTCCCCGGTGAGCGCGACCGGGGTGTCGTGATGCATCACCGTGAGGGGATCTCCGGACAGGAGCGTGTAGCGGGCCGTCGACTGGCCCATGTCGACGCGGACCAGCCGCTCCTGGAAACGGACGTTGAAGGCCAGCCGGGTCAACGAGGACGGCAGGCGCGGCGCGAAGCGCAGGGGGGCCGGCGGCTCCTCGGCCCGCGGGATCCCGGACGGCCGGTCCTGCGGGGGTCCTTCCGGGGCGGGACGGGTGAGGCGCAGCCCGCCGAGGCCCTGGACCAGGCCGATCCAGGTGCCGGCGAGCGAGGCCATGTGGAGGCCGTCCCGAGTGTTGTGCTCGAGGTCGTCCAGGTCCATCAGCGCCGCCTCGCGGGTATAGGCCCAGGCGAGGCGCAGGTGGCCGGTCTCGGCGGCGAGCACGGCCTGGCAGCAGGCGGAGAGGGAGGAGTCCCTGACCGTCAGCTGCTCGTAGTAGGCGAAGTTGCGGACCTTCTCCTCGGCGGTGAACTCTTCCGGGCACGTGAACATGGCCAGGACCAGATCCGCCTGCTTGACGACCTGCTTGCGGTACAGGTCGAAGTACGGGAAGTGCAGCAGCAGCGGGTACCGGTCCTCTGAGGTGCCGTCGAAGTCCCAGGGCTCCTGGTCGGTGAAGCCGTCCGACTGCTCGTGCACCTGGAGCCGCCGGTTGTAGGGGATGGCCGTCCGCGCGGCGGTGTTGCGCCAGTCCGCGATCTCCTCGGCGTCGACGCCGAGGTCCGGTGCCCGGTCCGGATGGCGCGCCACGGCGTCCGCGGCGGCGAGGAGGTTCCGCCGGGCCATCGCGTTGGTGTAGAGGTTGTCGCGCGCGATGGCGCTGTACTCGTCGGGGCCGGTGACCCCGTCGATGTGGAAGACGCCGTCGGCGTCGAAGTGGCCGAGCGAGCGCCAGAGCCGCGCGGTGTGCACCAGCAGGTCGAGTCCGGGACCGCGGTAGAACTCCCGGTCTCCGGCGGCGAACACGTACCGCTCGACCGCCGCCGCGATGTCGGCGTTGACGTGGAAGGCGACGGTTCCGGCCGGCCAGTAGGCCGAGCACTCGGCGCCGTTGATCGTGCGCCAGGGGAAGGCCGCGCCGTCCAGCCCGAGTTGCCGGGCCCGCTCCAGCGCGCTGGGGAGCGTGGAATGCCGCCAGGCGAGCGCGGAGGCGACGGCGTACGGCGCGGTGTGGGTGAGGACGGGCAGGACGAAGGACTCGGTGTCCCAGAAGGCGTGCCCGTCGTAGCCGGTTCCCGTGAGCCCCTTGGCCGGGATGGGGCGCCGCTCGCCGCGCGCGGAGGCCTGGTAGAGGTGGAAGAGGCCGAACCGGACGGCCTGCTGGACCTCTTCGTCGCCCTCCACCTCGACGTCGGCCGAGGACCAGAACTCGTCCAGGCAGGCCCGCTGTGCGTCGAGCAGCCCCTGCCACCCCGTGGTGCGGGCCCCGGCCAGCCCGCCCTCCACCTGGTCGCGCACGGCGGGCAGGGAGCGCTCCGCGGACCAGCCGTAGGCCACGAACTTGACGAGCTCGAGCCGCTCTCCCGGTTCGAGGGTGGCGGTCACGGTCAGGCGGGCGACGTCCGGCTCGCTCTCGGCGGCCCACGCGGTGCCCGCGGGGCCCCGCACGATGTGGTCGGCCGCCACCGCGACGCGCTGCCCGCTCGTGGCCGTGCAGTGGACGAGGCGCAGCCGGGTGTCGTGCGCGTAGTGCTCCTCGGGGAGCAGCGGGGATTCGACGGCGGCGGCCATGCGCGGGTCGCCGGAGGCGGTGGGCAGCTGCTCGTTGGCCACGAGCTCGGACTGCACGGCGATGGTGGCCGGACCGTCTACGGTCTCGACGCTGTACGAGATCGCCGCGACGGCCCGCTGCGCGAGGGAGACCAAGCGGTGCGAGGTCAGGCGCACCGTGCGCCCGGAGGGCGTGGTCCACTCCGCCGACCGGCTCAGGACGCCGGTGCGGAAGTCCAGGACCCTTTCGTGGGAGAGGAGTTCGCCGTACCGCAGGTCGAAGGGGTGGTCGTCGACGAGCAGCCGGATGACTTTGCCGTCGGTGACGTTGACGGTCGTCTGCCCCGACTCCGGATACCCGTACCCGGCCTCGGCGTAGGGCAGGGGGCGGCTCGCGTAGACACTGTTGAGGTAGGAGCCCGGCAGGCCGTGGGGCTCGCCCTCGTCGAGGTTGCCGCGCCAGCCGAGATGGCCGTTGGACAGGGCGAAGACCGATTCGCTCTGCGCGAGGACGTCGAGGTCGAGGGCCGTCTCCCGCAGCTGCCAGGGCTCGGCCGCGAAGTTCTCGTGAGTGATCATCGGGGGTCCAGCAGCTCGGAGAGGTCGCTGACGACGACATCGGCGCCGTGCGCTCGCAGTTCGGCCGCCTGACCGGTGCGGTCGACGCCGACGACGAAACCGAAGCCGCCCGCCTTGCCCGCGGCCACTCCGGCCAGTGCGTCCTCGAACACCGCGGCATCGCGAGGGTCGGTGCCGAAGAGGCGGGCGGCCGCCAGGTAGCTGTCGGGGGAGGGCTTGCCGCGCAGTCCCTGCTCGACGATGGTGATGCCGTCGACACGGTCTTCGAAGAGGTCCTCGATGCCGGCCGCGACCAGCACGTCGCGGCAGTTGGCACTGGAGGAGACGACGGCGCGGCGCAGGCCCGCGTCGCGTGCGGCGCGCACGAAGGCCACGGAGCCCTCGTAGGACTCGACCCCCTGCTCACGGATGGCGCGGAGCACCAGGTCGTTCTTGCGGGTGCCGAGGCCGTGCACCGTCTCCTGGTCGGGGGCGTCACTCCCGGTGCCCTCGGGAAGCGTGATGCCGCGGGAGGCGAGGAAGGTGCGTACGCCGTCCTCGCGGGGGCGGCCGTCCACGTACTCGTCGTAGTCGTGCACGGCGTCGAACGGCACGAAGGCCGAACCGTCGTGCTCGGCCCGCCGGCGCAGGTAGTCGTCGAACATCGCCTTCCAGGCGGCGGCGTGGACCTTCGCGGTGCGCGTGAGTACGCCGTCGAGGTCGAACAGGCAGGCGCTGATGTGATCGGGAAGTCCCAGCATGCGTCCCCCTCACCGACCGGCGGGCCGGTGTCGTTCGGGCAGGTGCCACCGGTAGGGGGCGACGAGGGAGGTGATGGCCCCGGGCCCCCAGGATCCGGGGTCGTACGGGACGACGGGTGGAGGCGCGTCCAGCAGCGGCGCGGAGACCTCCCACAGGCGTTCGATGCCGTCGGACCGGGTGAAGAGGGACTGGTCGCCGAGCATGGCCTGCAGGATGAGGTGCTCGTACGCCTCCAGCGCGTTGTCGGTGGTGAAGGAGGTCTCGTAGCCGAAGACCATGTCGGCTTCCGCGAGCTGCATGGTGGGGCCGGGCTCCTTGGCGAGGAAGCGGGCGGTGATGGAGCCGGGGTCGGCGAAGTCGATGACGAGCTCGTTGGCGCGGCCGTCCGCCGCCTCCCGGGCGTCCACGGGGAACATGCCCAGCACGGGCTCGCGCAGGCCGAGGGTGACCACGTGCCGGCCCTCGGCCAGCGCCTTGCCCGAGCGCAGGTGGAAGGGCACGCCGGCCCAGCGCCAGTTGTCGATGTCGACGCGCAGCGCGACGAAGGTCTCGGTGTCCGAGGCCGGATCGACCCCCTGCTCGGCACGGTAGCCGCTGTACTGGCCGCGCACGACGTGGGCGGGGTCCAGGGGCCGCATGCTGCGGAAGACCTTGACCTGCTCGTCCCGGAGCGACTGCGCTTCGAGTGCGACCGGCGGCTCCATCGCCACGAATCCGAGCAGCTGGAACAGGTGCGTCACGACCATGTCGCGGAAGGTTCCGGTGCCCTCGAAGAAATGGGCGCGGCCCTGGATGTCGATCTGCTCGGGCACGTCGATCTGCACGTGGCTGATGTGCTCGCGGTTCCAGAGCGGCTCGAAGAGACCGTTGGCGAAGCGCAGCGCGAGGATGTTGTCCACCGCCTCCTTGCCGAGGAAGTGGTCGATGCGGAACACGCGGGACTCGTCGAAGACGGCGTGGATGGCCGCGTTGAGCGCGCGGGCGGACGCGAGGTCCGTCCCGAAGGGCTTCTCGACGATGACACGCGCGTCCCGGGCCAGCCCCGTGGCTCCGAGCAGCTCGACGACGGAGGTGAACGCCACGGGCGGGACGGCGAGGTGGAACAACCGCCTCGGCGTGCCGCCGACGGCCTGCTCGGCCTCGCGCACAGCCGTCACCAGCGGCTCGGTCGCGCCCGTGTCGGCAGCGCCGAAGGACAGGGCGGCCTCGAACTCCTGCCATTGCGGTCCCTCGGGCCGCGAGCGGCCGAACTCCGCCACGGCCTGGCGCGCGTGGGCGCGGAACTGCTCGTCGCTCAGGGCCTCGGCCGCCGGGGCCGAACCGACGATGCGGTAGCGCCGCGGCAGGAGCCCCGCCTTGGCGAGGTGGAAGAGGCCCGGCAGCAGCTTGCGCCTGGCGAGGTCGCCCGTCGCGCCGAAGAGCACGACGACGTGGTCCGCCGGGCGCGGCCGGGGCTGGGACTGGGACTGGGACCGGGTCTGGGAAGCGTCGGAGTCCCTGTCCACGGCGGGCCCCTTCACGCGTCAGCGCCGGGGCGCTTCTCGGCGTGGCCGCCGAACTCACTGCGCATGGCGGACAGCACCTTGGCGGTGAACTCGCCCAGCCCCCGGGACTCGTAGCGTTCGTAGAGGGAGGCGCTGATCACCGGGGCGGGCACGCTCTCCTCGATCGCCGCCAGCACGGTCCAGCGCCCTTCGCCGGAGTCGGACACGCGGCCCGAGAAGTCGTCGAGCCGGGGGGAGCGGGCCAGGGCGTCGGCGGTGAGGTCGACCAGCCACGAGCCGACGACGGACCCGCGTCGCCACACCTCGGCGACCTCGGCCACGTCGATCTCGTACTGGTAGGCCTCGGGATCGGACAGGGGAGCGGTCTCGGCGTCGGCGGTACGCGTGCGCAGGCCGGCGTCGGCGTGCCTGATGACGGCGAGGCCCTCGGCGATGGCGGCCATCATCCCGTACTCCACGCCGTTGTGGACCATCTTGACGAAGTGGCCGGCGCCGCTGGGTCCGCAGTGGAGGTACCCGTGCGGGGCGGTGCCGTCGGTCCGGGTCCGGCTGGGGGTGGGCTCGGCGCTGCCGGTGCCGGGCGCGATGGTGCGGAAGAGGGGGCCGAGCCGTTCCACGGGACCCCGCTCGCCGCCGATCATGAGGCAGTAGCCGCGTTCCAGGCCCCACACGCCGCCCGAGGTGCCGCAGTCGACGTAGTGGATGCCGCGATCGGCGAGGGCCCGGGCCCGGGTGATGTCGTCCCGGTAGTAGGAGTTCCCGCCGTCGATGACCGTGTCGTCGGGCTCCAGGAGCCCGACCAGCCGGTCCAGGGTCTCCTGGACCACGCCCGCCGGCACCATCAGCCACACGGCGCGGGGCCGTTCCAGTCGCTCGACGAGCTCCTCCAGCGAGAAGGCCGGCGTCGCGCCCTCCCCTTCCAGCGTCCGTACGGCATCGGCACTGACGTCGTTGACGACGCACCGATGGCCGTCCTGCATGAGCCGGCGCACCAGGTTGGCACCCATCCGGCCGAGTCCGACCATGCCGAGCTGCATGGGTGCGTCCGATGTCATCGCCGTGCTCCCGTTCTCCCGTACCTGGCCTGGCCGCGAGACCGCGTCACGCAGTACGCGCCGTCCCGCGTGCGCGGCACCGCCGCGCCGCCTTCCCCCTCCGCGCCCACTGTGCCCGCCCACCCCGACCCCGGCACCCGGAACTCCGCCACTCGGCCCTGTCGGTCGACCGACGGCGGGGTGGGCCGCAGCCACGGGCGGGTCGCATGAGGGGGCCCCGGATCCCCGCGCATGCCACGGGGAGGACGGGGCAGACGGCTGTCGGAGGTGGGCTGCGACGAAGGCAGAAACCCGCCGGACGACTGGCGGCCTCACTGCGCGCAATCGTCCGGTTTCATCTAGTTTGGGCCCCGTTGGGATCCCCACACCAAAGGAGTTCGTGATGGCTGACAAGGGAAAGATGGACCAGGCCAAGGGCAAGGCCAAGGAGGCCGTCGGCAAGGTCACCGGCAACGACCGGATGAAGGCCGAGGGCAAGACGGACCAGGCCAAGGGCAAGGCGAAGGAAGCCCTGAGCGAGACCGAGCAACGCGCTCGTGGAGCGATGGACTCCCTGCGCGACAAGCGCGACAGGACCTGACGCCGCCCCGGTGAGTCGGTGAGTCCTCTCAGGGCTCGTGGGTGACAGGATGCGGCCCCCGGCGCCTCGGCGTCGCGGGGCCGCATCCCGCTGTGCGCCTCGCCTCGCCGCGCTGTCGAGGCAGTCGGCGCGGCTTCCCGGTTCCAGGTTCCGCACCGAGTCGCACCGCAGGAGAGAGAGGTCCGCGATGGACAGTCAGAACGAGAACAACCCGGTGGCCGAAGTCGTGGTGGCGGTCGGCGACTGCTCCGAGGAGGACGCGCGCGCCCTCCTCGACCTGCTCGAGCGTTCCTTCCCCGCGGACGCCGGGGCCGGCGGCGCAGTGCGGGGCGGACAGGCCGCGACCGTGTGGAGCGCGACCCTCGACGCGGCGAAGCCGGCGGACCAGGCAGAGGGCCGGGCGGCCCCCGCTCGGCTGAAGGGCGCTGCCAGGGTCACCCTCCAGGGCAGCCCCCGAGCGGTGGAACGCGTGCAGGCCGCGCTCGACGGACACTTCGACGTCGAGGACATGGGAGCCGTATCGGGTGACCAGGAAAGGGAGATCGGGCTGCGTGTCCGCTCCCGTTCCTCCTGAGCGCACGTGCCGTGTACGGGCGGCGACACAGGGCAAACGGGATGCATGACCGTACCCAAGACAACCGTTCTCGTCCTGGACGCCGCCGAACCCGAGCCGCTGGCGCGGTTCTACGCCGAGCTGCTCGGTGCCGCCACGGGACCGGCCCCGGGTGACGGGGAACTCCTCCTGGTCACCGGCCGCACCGGCGTGGTGCTCGGGGTCCGCCACGACCCGGACCACGTCCCGCCGAGCTGGCCGCTCCCGGAGGGGTCCCAACAGGCCCACGTACACATCCTGGTCGGGGCGGAACACCTCGACGAGGCCGAGCGCGAGGCCGTGGCCCTCGGGGCCCGCCCGGTGGACGCGGAGGACGACGGGGGCTTGCCGGCCAGCCGTACCACCTGGCGCCGGTACGCCGACCCGGCCGGCCACGCCTTCGTGCTCTCCGCGGTCGGCGAGGACCTCGCCCCGGACGGCTCGCACTCAGGCCCGCCGGTGCAGCACCGGCGGGCCTGAGCGGTTGACGATTCGTGGATCATGACACTGATCTCCGGCAGGCAGGAGAACGCCTCCGACCGTGCGGGCGACCGTCGCTGGGACGCGTACGGCTCGCTGCCCTCACCGTCACCAATAGTGCTTTCGGCCTCCGACCGCGTGCCCCACGCTGCCGAGCACCCACAGAACCAGACCCACCAGGAGGAGGATCAGGCCGATCGTCCACAGGATCGATATCCCGAAGACGAAGCCGAGGATCAGCAGAATAACGCCGAGGACAATCATGAGAACCTCCTTGTCCCACCAACGCGCGGACCCCCTGCGTCTACCACTTCTGAGCCGCTTCACGCCTCTTCGAGGCAACCAGAATGAAGTGGTGCACATCAGGCGGAAGGGCCCGGATCCTCGAGGATCCGGGCCCTTCCGGGTCATGGCAGTGCCGCGTGACGCCGTAAGCGGTGCGTGTCGATCCGGGAGCTCTGCGTACGTACGGCGGCAGTCCCGTCAGGCGTAGCGGCAGACGGTCACGCCGGCTGCGGCGCCGCACCCCATCTTCGTGTAGTTCTTCTGGACCATGTTCCAGTAGTGGCCCCAGTTCCTGTAGCCGGGGCTGTTCGTGTCCCAGTCCGGCCCGGCCGCGTCATAGGCGGCCTTCTCCCCGCCCCACTGCGATACGGCCTGGGACGGCCCGGCGCTCGACATGTTCTCGGCGCCGTTGTTGAAGCCGTTGTCGTGCGCGAGCCCACTGGCGTGGGACGCGGGGTTGTCGGCCCGTGACTGAGCGCCTGAGGCCAGAGCCGCGTCCCAGGCTATGGGGGACGCGCCTTCCGTCTGGCGTATCGCATTGGTGTCGCTCAGCAGGGCCGCCTGATCCGCCGGGCTGACCTCGGAGGGAAGGCCGGACGAGACGGCGGCGGACGCCGTTGCGCCCGCCCCCAACACCATTCCTCCGGCCATCAGCGTTGCCGCAATGGCCACGGCGCGACGGCGTGTACGGGAAAGTCTTGTCATTGCGACTCCCTGGTCGCAGGGAAAGTAGCGGAGAGTGCCGGCGCGGTTCACGACTGTCAACGGTCATGAAAGGGGGCAGCACAGCCGGCGAGCGCGATGGTGACTGGGCCATCGGCAACGCGGTGTTCTTGTGAGGGCGGCCCGTGGCCGCCTCCCCGTACGGCCAGCGTATGTCCAGGTGACGGGGGTGGCGACCGGGGCTGCGGGACGGGCGCCGGGCGAAGGCGGACGATCGGCTCCGGCGGGCCGAAGGCCGGGTCTCAGTGCTCGCAGAGCGAGAATTCCCGTTCGTACAGCTGCTCGTTGTGTTCCGCTACGAAGAACTTGCGTTCCTGCATGAGCTGTTCGCGGTAGGCCTTGGCCTGTTCGAGAGTCATGGTCGAGGTGTCGGACCATGGTTGCTGTGGCGGAACATCGGATGTCGAGACGATCGTCTCCGACGGGTCGACCAGGAAGAACGCGAGAATCTTGCGGTGTCCCGGGCGGGTGGAGTCCGTGAGGCGGAACGGGCTGACGCGGTGTTGCAGGATGTTGGGGAACGCCAGACAGCGGCCCGCAGGGGTCGATGTCGAGCCCAGAACCTGGTTCAGCGCGTCCTCGTCCTCCAATCCGTAGACCTCGCGCATGCCGTTGTCGTCGTTCTGCTCGTAGTTCGGGTCGTCGAGCGCGGCCCGAAAGTTCAGCCGGCTTTCGGTGACGTTCTCGCTGTCCCAGTAGTAGATGCCGGTCGAGACGATCCGCTCGTTCATCATCCCCTCGACGTGCCAGGAACCGCCGGCGTACTCGGGCTTGTCCGGGGTGAGGTGGATGGTGGCGAGCTTCACGATGACCTGCAGGCGGCGGCCGCGCAGGTCGACTCGGGCTGATGCGTCGGGCAGCTCGGGCGGCGTGAAGGCCGGGGCGTCCGGGACGACCGGGCGGCGGTTCTCCCACCAGTCGTCCTGGGCCAGTTCCCACGCACTGACGGCCTCCGCGTAGGCCCCGTCATCGCCGTAGGCGGACTTGCTCGGATATTCCGGTTCCGAGTCGTACCACCCGTAGGGATCGGGCTCGATGCGCAAGGGCCGCGGATGGCGCAGATCGGTGAGCACGTTCTCCAGCAGTGGGAGCATGCGCGCGAACACGTCCGGCAGGACGGAGGCGAGTTCGCCGTGAATGTCGGGGCGGACGTTGTTGACGTACGAACGGAAGGCGACATCGCCCTCGTCGCTGACGTCGACGTCCGTGGGCAGCCACTGGAACTTCTCCGAGAACTCGTACTTCGAATAGCGGTCCGTCGGATTCCGCCAAGCCCGCTCGGGCGCGCCGCTCACCTCTCTCACCAGGCAGAACAGCGAGGGGTGAACCAGATCCAATACCTGGCCGCCGGAGCCCGGGTGCCAGTCCCGTTCCACCTCGGGGACCCGTTCCAGAACCTGAACCGCCTCGCTCAGCCGGGACCTGAGCTCTTCGTCGACCAGCGTGTCCGACTGCCACACGCCGTCGACGCCGGAGACCTCGATGCCGGTTCGTCCGTCCCGCAGCGCGGCGTAATGCGCGAGTTCGGCAAGCACATAACGAACCTGTGCTTCGGTGAGGCCCTGGGCGACCGCTTCCCCCGTCCACCTGGCGACGACGTCGGCGTCCTTCATCTTGTCGAACCAGCCCGGCTTCGCCCGAATGTGCGAGCTGCACTGCATCATCTGAAGTTCCCGCAGCGTCCGCGGTGTCGCGAAGGATATGGAACGGGATGCGTGAAAGGGCAACGGGAAAGCGGGCAGGCCGGACAATTCTCTTGTTCCTTCGAGTCGGTGTGCGGTGGCCGGAAGGATACTTCAGCGGTCTGACACCGCGGCCGTGGTCCCGGCGCCGACGGTTGAGGGCATCGGGCCTGCGCCGGTCCCTCCCCACCGCGGCACCGGGGCGCGGGGAGGGGTGGCCGCTTCCTACACTCTCCGCGTGGAAACGATGAGATGTACGTACTGCGGTGGTGTCGGCCTGGAACCGGGTTTCGTCGAGGACGCCGGGGAGGGTGCGCGGGGCTACGCGCGCTGGATCGCCGGGCCGCTGGAACGCGGCCTGTTCGGCGGTGCCAAACGGCTCGGCAGGCCCCGGCGGCGCATCGAGGCGTACCGCTGCCCGCACTGCGCCCACCTGGAGCTCTTCGCGACCGAATCCGTCTGACCGGTCGCGCGCCGGGCCGCCGGGCTCCCGCCACGGCCCGGGCGGCCCGCGCCGCACGCGCCCGTACGTGCGCCCCCGCGCCTCCGCACGCCCCCGCGGGAAGGGATGACCGCGGGCCGCCGCCCCACGACCATGACCGTCACCACCACAGTCCGGAACACTCGCTCGTCACGGGGGTAACGATGGGACGACGCTGGCTGCTCACGGGATGCTCCTCCGGCCTCGGACACGCGCTGGCCTCGGCCGCGGCACGGGCCGGGGACGAACTGGCGGTCACCGCCCGCAAGACCTCGGACCTGGAGGGCCTCGCCGCCGCCTGGCCCGGCCGTATCGTCCCGATCCCGCTCGAACTGCGGGACGCCGCCTCCTGCGAGGAAGCCGTCCGCAGAGCCGCCGACCGGCTCGGCGGCATCGACGTCCTCGTCAACAACGCGGGCATCGGACTGTTCGGCGCCGTGGAGGAGGTGTCGGACGCCGAGCTGCGCGACCAGTTGGAGACCCTGGTCGTGGGCCCGTGGCGGCTCACGCGGCTCGTCCTGCCGCTGATGCGGGCCCAGGGCCACGGCCACGTGGTCAACATCTCTTCCGTGGTCGGCCGGATCGCCTTCCCGGGCCTGGGCGCCTACGTCGCCGGGAAGCACGCCCTGGAGGGAATGAGCCAGGCGCTGGCCATCGAGGCCGCCCCGCACAACATCCGGGTCACGGTGGTGGAACCGGGCATGTTCGCCACGCGCTACGGCAGCTCCATGGCGGAGGCACGGCGCCGGATCCCGGTCTACGACGTCACCAACCGCGAGATGCTCGAGGGTGCCCGCGGTCTCGCGGAAAACCCCGAGACGGGACGCCCCGAGGACTTCGCCGCGCGGGTTCTCGGCATCGTCGAGGCGCAGGGCCCGACACCGCTGCGGATCCCGGTCGGCGACGACGCGTACGGCTACCTCGACCTGGCCGAGGAGGCCTCCCGCGAGGAGTTCGCGGCGGCCCGGATCCTCGTCCAGGGCCCGCCCCCGCCCCTGCCGTCGGCCTGACGGCGGGGCGTGTGGCGGCAGGCCGCCCCGGGGTCAGCGCGCGTGGTGCCAGACGTCCCGCTGACCGGGGACCCGGGCCGACCGGGGAGCGCCCGAGCGGCGATGGTCCGCCCGCGCCCGGCGGCCCGGGAAGGGGTTGCGCCGGACGGTGGCGCTCGGAGCCACGATCAGAAGGCCGACGAGGACGAGGGCCACGACGAGGATGAGCACGGCAACGAGGTTCATGTTCCTGCCTTTCGCCGGGTGTTGACTTGCTGTCACTACTCGTTGTTACCGAATCCCGGCCTTCTAAACGCGGAGGGTGACTATTTGTGGATCTCGCCCGGTGCCGGCGCCGACGGGCCCGAGCGCGGGCGCTGGACGGGGAAGGGCTCGGGGGAGATCGACATCGACAGCCCCTCGGTCAGCCATCGATGGGCCACCGTCATGTTCAGCACGCGTCCGCCCGTCGCCGTGCCGACCAGGGCCCAATAGCGCTCCAAGCGGGGGTCGAAGCCGGACGACCTCGACACCAGCCCGTGCAGGTAGGCGCGGAAGGCGGGGGTGTCCGACTCCCGCCGAGCCCGTGCGTGGGCGGACACGAACGCGTTCACCGCGTCTCCCGGACCCGGCGGCAGCCCCTGGGCCACCGCGGTGGCCGTCAGAGCGGCCGCTTCGTCGATTTCCCCGTAGAAGGCCGGGGCGTCCCGCATCTCTTCGTCGTGGTCCCGGGTCCAGCGGGTGAAACTGGGCGTCGCGACGAGCAGATGAAGCTCGGCGTAGGCCAGGGCCGACGCGGGATCGGGATCCTGCGGCGGGCCGGGGGACAGCATGGCGACCATGATGTCGAGGCGGTGTCCGGGCAGGGCCGGGGACAGTTCGCGGTACCAGTGATCGGTGAGACCACGATGCGCCTCGGGGAGCCGCTGCACGCGCGAGAGGATCTCCAGGCGCCGTAGTCGTTCCTCGCTCGCGCAGTTGTCGAGGGCCATGAGCGTGGCCTGGCGCCACCGCAGTTCGGTCAGCCGTTCCTGTACCGCATCGAGCTCGGTCGACACCAGTTCGCCGAGCGAGCACTCCCCGGTGACCACCCGGGTGATGGTCGCGATCGGAGTGTCCAGCGCCCGTAGGCGCCTGATGAGGCGGATGCGCTCCCATGCGTCGGGCCCGTACCGCCGATGACCACCGGTGCTGCGTCCGGCCACGGGCAGCAGGCCGCTGTCGGAGTAGTAGCGGAGGGTCTTCACCGGAACGCCCGTGCCTGCCGCGAGTTCGCCGATGCTCCACGTGCCGTGCGTCACAGTCCGTTGAATCTCCTGCGTGGGGGAGGTCCTAGCGTACTGAGCACCGACCGTCCCCTCCGGCCAAGAACGGTGGATACGCATGTCCCCGACCACGAGAGCACCGCGTCCACGGCGACGACGCCACGGCCTCCGTGCCCTGCTCCTCCCCTTGCTCTGCGCACTGGCCCTGCTCACGGCCACCGCCGTACCGGCGACCGCAACGCCGTCCGGATCCCCGTACACCGCGGCACGGAACGGCACCGTCGTACGTACCGACCACGGCCTGGTACGCGGCGTGTCACACGGCTCGTACACCACCTTCCTCGGCATTCCCTACGCGGCGCCGCCGACCGGACCGCTGCGCTGGCGGGCCCCGGTGCCCCCCGCCGGCTGGCGCGGTGTGCGGGACGCGACGACGGCCGGGCAGCGCTGTGTGCAGATGCCGACACCGGGTGCCGGCGCGGTCCTCGGGTCCGAGGACTGCCTCCATCTCAACGTCACGACGCCGACCCCGAAGACGGCCGGAGCGAAGCGGCCCGTGCTGGTGTGGATGCACGGCGGAGCGTTCCTGGGCGGCTCCGGCGGCGACTACCGGACCGAACGACTGGCGCTCCGCGGGGACGCGGTCGTCGTCACGGTCAACTACCGCTTGGGGATCTTCGGTTACTTCGGCCACCCCGGGTTGGGCTCCGCCCCACCGTTCGGCCTGGCGGACCAGCAGGCCGCCCTGCGGTGGGTGCGGTCGAACGCCGAGCGCTTCGGCGGCGATCCGGCCAACGTCACGCTGTTCGGCGAGTCCGCGGGGGCACTCGGCATCTGTGCACACCTCACCTCGCCGACGGCGGTCGGCCTCTTCCAACGGGCCGTCCTCCAGAGTGGTTCCTGCCTCATGTCCTTCCCGCGCGGTGCTCTCGGGCCGGGAACCCCCGCGTACGAGCCGTTCGCATCCCAGAGCGACGTCCAAGCGGCCGGTACGGAAGCCGCCCGACGACTGGGCTGCGAAAAGGGGGGCAGGGACGAGGTGCTGGCGTGCCTGCGCGGGCAGAGCACCGATCGGCTCGCCACCGCCGAGCTGATGCAGTCCTTCAACCGGCCCGCCTTCGGCAACGCGCTGCTCCCCGTCGCGCCGGACCAGGCATTGGCGTCGGGACGCTTCCACCGGGTGCCGGTCGTCCTGGGAACCAACCACGACGAGATGCGGATGTTCGTCGGGCTGTCGCTCGCCGCGTTCCCGATCCGCACCGAGAGCGACTATCGCGCCCGCCTGGTGGACGCCTTCGGGGCCGCCGCCCCGGCCGTCGAGGCGGAGTATCCGGCGGCTCACCACCCGACGCCCGCACTGGCCTGGGCCGCGGTGCTGACCGACCGGTCCCTCACGTGCACCACACTTGCGTCGGCCCGGGCCATGGCCGAGCACGCCCCCGGACCCACGCTCTACGGATACGAGTTCAACGATCAGGACGCTCCCGTCCTCGCCGGCCTGCCGGCGGACCCGGAATTCCCCTACGGCGCGGCACACGGCTTCGAGATGCCGTACCTGTTCGCCTCCTTCCCCACCGCGAAACCGCTGAGCGACGCCCAACGCGATCTGTCCGACCGGATGGTCGGCTACTGGACGCACTTCGCGCGCACCGGGGACCCGAACACCCCCGGGGCCCCGGCCTGGCCCGTCCTGCGCCCTTCGTCACCTGACGGGCGGTCGGTGCAGTCGCTGGCTCCCGGACCGGGCGGAATCCATCCCGTCGACGCGGATTCCGCACACCACTGCTCGTTCTGGGGCGCCCTGCCCCGGTGACCGGCCAACCCGTGCGTCGGCAGACGGGTTTCAGCGGAAGGCGGCGACGTTGCGGGCGGCCCAGTCGGCGAAGGGGCGCGGGGCGCGGCCGAGGACCCGTTGCACGTCCGGGCTGACGCGCAGTTCGGCCGGGTTCGGGGATCCGAGGATGTCCAGCGTGTCGTCGGCGAGTTCGGCCGGCAGGCTCTGGGCCATGAAGGCCTTGGCCTCGTCGCGGGTGAGGTCGTCGAAGCGTACCGGCGACCCCAGTGCGGCGGCGATGGCCTCCGCCTGCCGGCGCGGCGTGATCAGCTCCGGTCCCGTCAGCTCGTATACGCCGCCGGTGTGCCGGTCGTCCAGAAGGCAGGCCGCCGCGACCTCGGCGATGTCCGCCGGGTCGACGACCGGCACCCCCACGTCGCCGAAGGGCGCGGCGACGGCCCGCCGGGTGCGGACGGACTCGGCCCACCACAGGGCGTTGGAGGCGAAGCCGCCGGGCCGCAGGATCGCCCAGTCCAGGCCGGAGTCGCGCAGCGCGTCCTCCACCGCGCGCATCGCGATCCGCGTCGTGCCGAAGGGCCTGGTCGCCACGCCCTGCGAGGAGAGCAGGACGACCCGGCGGACCCCGGCGGCCGCGGCTCGGCCGATGATGTCGGCCGGCCCGGCCCCGGGGGCGTGCAGGTCGCCGGAGAGCAGCAGGAACAGCGCCTTCGCCCCGGCCAGCGCGGGCTCGAGGCGGGCCGGTTCGCTCAGGTCGGCCACCACGTGGCGGACACCGTCCGGTGCTGCCGCCGCGTGCCGTGACACCGCCGTCACCTGCCGGCCCGCTTCGGCCAGCGCCCGCGTCAACGGCCGTCCCACATTGCCGGTGGCCCCGGTCACCACGATCATGATCTGCTCCTCGTTCGACGTTGTCGACGACGTTCTCGACGACGCTCACGCTAGGAACCGGGCTTACTTTCCGTAAGGACGTACCCGAAGGTAAGCTCATCACATGGCGGGAAGCGCGCAGTTCACACGGACCGAGCCCGGCGAACGGTATGACGTGTTTCACACGGACTGCCCCGCCCGCGACGTGGTCGACCACGTGACCAGCAGGTGGGGCATCTGGGTCTTGATCTCCCTGCGGAGCAACGACCTTCGCTTCTACGAGCTGCGCGAGAGCATCCGGGGCATCAGCGAGAAGATGCTCGCCCAGACCCTGCGCGCGCTCGTCCAGGACGGCCTGGTCTGGCGGAAGGTCGAGCCGACGACACCGCCTCAGGTCACCTACGGGCTCAGCGAGTTCGGCCGGGAAGTCGGCGAGCCGCTGACGGACCTGTTCGACCGGATCACGCGACGGCTGTCGCCGGACGGCGATGGCCGGCGCGGTGACGGCCGGCCGCCGGGCGGCGCATCCGGCACGTGACCCGGCACCCGGGGGAGCGGGAGACCTCAAGGCTCGGCCCCGCGCCCGGTGAACCGGTGCGCGGGGCGGTCGCTCGTTGGTCGACCCTGTGTCAGGAGCCGAGGACCAGGGCCGCGGCCACCGCCGGGCCGAAGGCGCCGCCGAGCTGGTAGCAGAGGGCGAACAGCCCGATGGCGGTGGGCCGCTGGTGCTCGGGGGCGCCGGCCGCGGCGTGCATCGACAGGCAGGCGTTGGCGCCGGTGGCGGCGAAGACCCCGCCGACGGTGGCTGCCAGCAGGAACGGGCCCTGGTCGGAGAAGGCCGCGGCGGCGGCGGCCAGCGCCCCGACGCCGATCAGGACGGCCAGTACGGCCGGCCGGCCCATCCGGGCCGAGGCCGCGGCGAGCAGCCAGGACAGCGCCGATCCGACGAGCAGTGCGACGAGTTGGCCGGCCGCGGCGGAGCCGGTGTCCCAGCCGGCCCGGTCGCCGAGCAGCCGCGGCACCGCGAAGAGCAGGGTGAAGTACGACCCCGACAGGACGAGCGCCAGCAGCCCCGAGGTCAGGAAGACCGGCGTGCGCAGCAGGGTGGCCGGGACGAACCCCTCGGGGCGGCGGCGGATGTGCAGGGCGAGCAGGACCGCGGCGACGAGGGCGGCGCCGAGTGCGGCCAGCGGGGCGTGGGGGAGGGTGACCAGGGCGGTGGCCAGCACGGTCAGCAGGGCGGCGCCCCGGCCGTCGAAGCGGTCGGACGAGGGCGTGATGGCCCCGGCGTACCGGAGCACGGCGGGCACCGCGAGCACCGCGACCACCGACACGGACAGGGACAGCCGCCACGAGGCGGCGTGGGCGAGCTGTTCGCCGAGGAGCGGGCCGGCCGCTCCGAGCATGCCGAACCCGGCGCTGATGACACCCATCCGGCGGGCCGTGCCGGCCAGGCTCATCGCCGACGCGACCAGTCCGGCACCCCCTGCGGCCTGGGCGGCCCGGCCGGCCAGGGTGAGCGGGAGCCAGGGGGAGACGGCGACGAGGACCGTGCCGACGATGACGAGCGCGGAGGCGAGGCGCAGTACGGGCCGCAGGCCGGTGCGGCGCAGGAGTCCGGCCATCAGCGGGGTGCCGACGGCCATGGCCCAGGCGAAGGCGGAGACCAGCCAGGAGGCGGTGGAGGTGGACACCCCGAGCGAGCGGGCCATGTCCGGCAGGATCAGGACCGGGGCGTTGGCCCCGGCGGCGATGGGGGTGGCGAGCAGCGCGAGCCAGAAGGCGGGGACGGGCCCGCGGGCCGCTGGGCGGCCGGGGGCCGCCGGGGATCCCGGGGTGCGGCTGGCGGACGTGCCGGTCCCCGCACGGATGGCGGTGTCTGTGCCTGCGGGCGCGGTGGTCATGGCGCCGCTCCAATCCATCTGAAGGTTAACAATCTCAACGTTGAAATAAAATCACCAGAGGCCCCTCAACGTCAAGTCTCTTAACGTTGAGGGATTCGGGTTATGCTGGATCCGGCACGAGCGAGTGATCGAGCGGGACGGAGACCTGATGAGTGACGCGGTGGACGTGATCGTCGGCCAGTGGGCGGCGCAGCGGCCCGACCTGACGGACGAGCTGTGGCCCATCGAGGTCCTCGCTCGGATCCAGCGGATGAACCGCATCATCGAGAAGCAGCTGAAGGCCTTCGTGGCCGCACGCGACCTGGAGGTCGGCGAGCTGGACATCCTGACGACGCTGCGGCGTTCGGGCCCGCCGTACACGCTCACCGCCGGGGCGCTCGTCCCCGCCGCGATGGTCACCTCGGGGGCCATCACCAACCGCATCGACCGGATGGAGGTCAAGGGCCTGGTCGAGCGGGTCCGTGACGGCCAGGACCGCCGCTCGGTCCGCGTCCGCCTGACCGACCAGGGTCGCGAGGTCGCGGAGAAGGTGATGGCGGAGCATCTGCAGCACTTCGCCTCCCTCCTCGCTCCCTTGGACCGCGACACCTGCGACACGGTGGCCTCGGCGCTGCGTACCCTCCTGGAATCCCACGGGGACACCTCGGTCGGCTAGGGCCCTCCGGGTGCTGTGTCAGGTCGCCCCCACACATCCGGCCACACCGCGTGCGCACCACCGCTGATCTGCGACGAAGCCCTGTGCGGAGGCTCCTTGGAACCCTCCCCTCCGCGCGGTCGGCGCGCGCCGGCCGTCGCCGCCCCGGGGCGTTCCATCCGATGTGGCCGGTTTCGCCCCCTCGTGAAGTCGGGGAGGGTGATCCGCCGGCGCGTGCGCCCCGGCCGCCTTCGGCCGCGTGGCGCCCCGCTGCGCAGCCGTGCGGCCCGAGGTGGGGCAACTCCGGGAATCCGTGTGACACGCCTATGTAAAACGGCGTTACCTCCAGTAAGTTACCGCCAGGTAAAGCCACTGCGGCTCGAGGTACGGGGGATGTAATGAACCGGAGAACCACGGCTGTGCTGTCCGCCGCCGTCGTGACCGCCGTCGGCGCCGGCGTCGCCACGGCACCGTCGGCGTCAGCCGCACCCGTTGAGGGCGCGCGATCGGCCGGTGCGACGCCCGACCCGTTCTACCGCTACGACGGCGGCAAGCCGCTGGCCTCGTACCGGCCGGGCGACGTCCTGAAGAAGCGGACGCTGAACTACCACGTCTTCGGAATCCCGACACCGTTGAAGGCCGTCCAGCTGCTCTACCGCACGACCGACGCCCAGGGCAGGCCCTCGGCCAACGTGACCACCGTGGTCCGCAGCCCCCACGGCGACGGCGGCAAGGCGGTGTCGTACCAGTCGTTCTACGATTCCCTCAGCCCGGAACACGGCCCTTCCCGGGCCATCGCGGGCGACGTCTCCCTCGGCGGCGCCATCGCCAACGCCGAATCCGTCATCCTGGCACCGCTGTTGGCCAAGGGCTACGACCTGCTCATCCCGGACACCGAGGGCCAGAGCGCCGACTTCGCGGCCGGCCCCGAGTACGGAACGAACACGCTGGACTCCATCCGGGCCGCCGGCCGCACCCCGGAGACCGGCCTGCACGCGGGTACGCGGATCGGCCTGTTCGGCTACTCGGGCGGGGCCATCGCCACCAACTGGACGTCGGCCCTCGCCCCCGCGTACGCGCCCGAGGTGAACGGACAACTGGTCGGCTTCGCCGAGGGCGGCCTGCTCGTCGCCCCCGCGCACAACCTCAAGTACGTCGACGGCGCGCTGGCGTGGAACGGGGTGATCCCGATGGCCGTCATCGGCGTCTCGCGCTCGTACGGCATCGACCTCACCCCGTACCTGAGCGCGAAGGGCCTCGAGGTCGTCAAGGAGCTCGAACGCGGCTCGATCGTCGACGCGCTGGGCCGCCACCCGGGGATGACCTGGAAGGACATGGCGAAACCGGAGTACAAGGACCCGAACTCCATTCCCTCCTTCGTCGAGGCGGTCAACAAGATCAATCTGGGCCAGGCCGCCACCCCGACCATCCCGGGGTTCATCGGACAGGGCAACGCGGGCTGGCTCGAAGGAACGTTCAACAATCCGCCGGGCATCGGCACGGGGGACGGCGTCATGGTCGCCGGGGACGTACGGGCGCTGGCCCGGCAGTACTGCGCCGACGGCAACGCCTCGATCAAGTACGAGCAGTACGGCCTGCTCAGCCATGTCGGCGCCATGCCGTACTGGGCACCGCGCGCGATGGCCTGGCTTGACGACCGCTTCGCGGGCCGGACCGCACCCACCAGCTGCGGCAGGATCCCCGCGGGGAACTCGCTGGCGCCGGAGAAGCCGACCCTCGCGCCGTGACCGTGGCGGAAGCCGCCCGCGAGGCCGTCAGGGCCGGGTCGCCCGGATGATCCAGGCCGCCGAGGCGTAGAGGACGCCGGTGCCGCTCTCATGGGCGGCCAGCGTGCTCCTCAACGCGTCGACGGCGCGAGGACGGTCGCGCTCGTCGAGACCGTCGAGCATCCACCCCAGCATGCCCAGGGTGAACCGCTCCGCGTCGGCCGCGTCCTCGCCGAACCACATCGCCTCACGGTGCGGCTCCAGCCGGATGTCCGTGAAACCCGCGGCGCCGAGTACGGTCCGCGCCCGCGCGGGGTCGGCGAGCGAGAACGGCCCGGGGGCGTCTGCCGCGGGCGCGGGCAACGGGCTGCCGGCGGCGAGCGCCCGGGTCAACGAGAGGAACCACTCGTTGTCGGCCAGCGGTTGCCACACGAGCTGCACGAGGCGTCCGCCGGGGCGCAGCGCGCCGCCGATGTTGCGGAACGCGGCGACGGGGTCGGCGAAGAACATCGTCCCGGAGCGGCTGACGGCCACGTCGAACGCCGCCGCGGGGAACGGGTGAACCTGCGCGTCAGCCTGGACGAAGTCGGCGTTGTGCAGTCCTTCTGCCGCCGTGCGCTGCCGTGCGACCCGCAGCATCGCCGTCGACAGGTCCACGCCCAGGACCCGGCCTCCGGACGCCTGCCGCGCGAGGTCGCGGGTGGTCTCGCCGGTGCCGCAGCCGATGTCGAGCACCCGGTCGGCCTCGGCCACGCCGGCCGCTGCGAGGAAGTCCGTGCGGTAGGCCCGTACCGCACGGTCGAACCGGTCGGCGTGCTCGGCCCAGTACGCACCTTCCTCCCCGTCCCAGGCACGAGCCTGATCGGCGTTGGACGGATCGGCGTGCAGAGCGCTGACCATGGTCACCACCACCCATGAGTCCCAAAATACGCCCGGGGAGCCGATGGGGCCCTCCCGTCACGGCCCGGCCGGGCCGGTCACGGCACCGGCACGAGCGTGGTGGGCGTCCGGGCCGGTGGGGTGGTGAGGAGGGTGCGCAGGTCGATGACGCGGTAGCCGCGGATGCCGATCGCCTCGAGGATCCGCGGCAGGGCCCGGGCGTCGAGCACCTCCGTCCGGCCCTCGGGTGCGCCCACGTGCATCTGGAGGATGGCTCCCGGGCGCAGGGCGTCAAGGGCCCTGCTGACGGCGCGGTCGACGGTCATGCCGCCTTCGGTGCCCATCCATCCGTTGGTGTCGGTGGTGAACTCGATGTCCGCGAAGCCGAGTCCGTTGACCTCCGTGATGTGCTCGGGGCTGGTCTCGCTGTAGGGGAACCGGAAGTAGGGGGTCAGGGCCGCTCCCGCACCGGCCGCGCGCAGGGCCCGGTCCGCTGCCCGGACCTCGTCGCGCCGCCCCGTGGCGGTCAGGTCCTTGAAGTACGGGTGGCTGTAGGAGTGGTTGCCCAGTCCGTGTCCCGCGGACGCGATGCGCCTGACGGCCTCGGGGTGACGGTCGGCGAAGTCGCCGGTGAGGAAGAACGTGGCGGGTGCGTGTCGGCGGGCGAGTTCGTCGAGGACGGGGTCCAGGCCGGCGTCGTTCCAGGCTGCGTTGAAGGTCACCGCGACGACCCGCTCCGTCGTGTGGATCGCGCGGTTCTCCGATGCGAACAGAGACCGCAGGCCCACGTCGTCCGCGGCCGCCGCAGGACGAGACGGGCCGGCCCCGTCCGCGGCGGCCGGGGGGCCGGGTGCCACCAGCCAGAGGATGGCGAACAGTCCGGCGAACCCTCTCAGGAGCCGGCGGCATGCGGCAGTGCGTACGCGGGCGGAAGTGAGTGTCTCCATGGCAATGCCATCGACCCGTCGGGACCCGCCCTTGAGTCCGCACCGGCCGCCGGGGCTCACGGCGGCCGGTGATCGGTTCAGAGCGGCGCGACGTGTGGCACGGCCCTGGTGACGGTGTCGAAGCGCATCGTCGTGCGGGACGACCGGTCGTGGCGGTCCCAGCGCGGCATGGCCGGGTGGTTGGGGTCGCCGGTGCGTACGAACGCGATCCACGCCGCGTGCACGGTCCGGGCGAGCCCGTCCCTGGTCCTGGTGTCCATTCCGGCCAGGAACGGCGCGTGCGACCACGTGTCGAAGTTGTCGAAGACGAACGGCAGGTCCAGGCAGTGCGGTGCGCCCAGACGCCCGTCGTGCGCGGGGGTGGGGAAGGCGAACTCGTACGTCCAGACCGGGCGCCCCCGTGCCGCCCGCTCCTCCGCGAACGCCAGGGTGGGCTTCCTGAAGAGCTCGTCGGTGCTCAGGTCGACGAGCACGTCGACCGGCCGAGCGCCCGGACGGGCGGCCTCGTACGCCGCGTACGCCTCGGCCGCGCCGTCGCCGAAGCTGTCCCGCGCCCGGCGGAGCACCTGTTCCTTCGTCGCCGACACGTACGTCTCGCCCAGTGCGAAGGCGAACGCGGACTCCTGCGCGGTCCAGCCGACGAGGACGTCGATGTCCGCGCCCGGACCGTCGAGCAGGTTGAGGGCGGGCTGCCGCGGCGCCGTCCGGCTGTCGAGCACCGGCATGAAGGGCGTGGTCCAGTGTCCCCATTCCGCGGTGGCCGAGAGGAGTCCGGCGGTGGCCTCGACCAGGCGCGGCCACGGCAGTGTGCGCAGTTCTTCCTCGTCCTTGACGCCGACGACCTCCAGGTAGGCGGCGGTGCGGGCCAGCGACTCGGCGGGATTGGCGAGGGGCATGGCGAGCGGGACGCTCTGGAGGATGGCCCGCCGGAAGAGCCGGTCGCCGGCGTGTCCCGCGAGCGCCGCCGTGGACAGGGCGCCGGCGGACTGCCCGGCGACGGTGATGCTGCCGGGATCCCCGCCGAAGGCGGCGATGTTGTCCCGGACCCAGCGCAGCGCGGCGAGTTGGTCCGTGAGCCAGACGTTTCCGCACCCGTCGCCGTCCTGCGACGCGTCCGACGCGTCCGAGGCGTGCGACGCGAACGACAGCAGGCCGAGTGGTCCGAGCCGGTAGTTGAGGTTCACCACCACCAGGTCGCCGTTCCGCGCGAAGGTCTCGCCGGAGTAGTGGGGCATCGCCCCGGAGCCGGAGACGAAGGCGCCGCCGTGGATCCAGACCAGGACGGGCCGGCGCGCGTCGTCGGTGCCGGGCGTCCAGATGTTGAGCGTCAGGCAGTCCTCGTCGAAAGGAGGGGAGCCGTGGCCGCCCAGGACCGGATCGCCCTCGCGGACGGCCTGGGGCGATCCGGGCCCGTACTCCGTCGCGTCGAGGGTGCCGCTCCATCCCGGATGCGGCCGCGCGGGGCGCCACCGGAGGGGGCCGACGGGGGGCGCCGCGTACGGGACGCCCCGGAACACGGCCAGACCGTCTTCGGTGACGCCGCGGACCGCGCCCGAGCGAGTGTTCACGACGGGCGCGGTGCGGTCCTGAGCGAAGCCCATCCGATGCGTCCTTCCGGGTCGGGATCGAGCCCCTCCGGGTCACGGGGCCACGGGGCACCCCAAGGTATTGCGTAATTATGTCGATCGTCAATATTATTCGATCCCTGGGTGATGTGGAGGATGGACGCATGGCGACGTGGCGCATCGGGACGACGACGGTCCACAAGGTCCTGGAGGTGGAGCTGCGGGTCCTTCTCACCGAGGCCTTGCGGACGGACGACACGGCACTCCTGAAGAGGTATCCGTGGCCTGCCCCCGGGTTCAGCGGAGCGGACGGCAGCTTCCTGCTCTCCGTCCACGGGCTGGTCGTGGACACCGGTACGCGCCGGATCCTCGTCGACACCTGTGTGGGCAACGCGCGGGCCTCGGTGCCCTTCCTGCGCATGCTCGACACGGCGTGGCTCGAAGACCTGACCTCCCTCGGCTACCCTCCGGAATCGATCGACACCGTGGTGTGCACGCATCTCCACTTCGACCACATCGGCTGGAACACGCGCCTGGTGGACGGGAAATGGGTGCCGACCTTCCCCCGGGCGCGTCACCTCGTCACGCGCACGGAATGGGACCACCGGGCGGGCGAAGCGGATGCGGACCTCCGCGACACGATGCGGCCGCTGGTCGACGAGGGTCTCCTCGACTTCGTCGCAACCGATCACCAGGTGTGCGACGGCGTACGCCTGGAGGCCGCTCCCGGACACACCCCGGGCCAGGTCGCGGTCGTCGTCGAATCCGGAGGGCGAAGGGCCGTGATCACCGGGGACCTCGTGCACCACCCGGTGCAGTTCATCGAGCCCGATGTGGCGGGCCTTGCCGACACCGACGCCGCGCTGGCCGCCGCCACCCGGCGGGCGTTCGTCGAGCGGTACGCCGACACCGGAACCCTCGTGATCGGCACGCACTTCCCCGCCCCCACGGCCGGACTGCTCCGGCGCGGTGGTGACGGGGGCGTGCGGTTCGTCGCGGACGGCCTGAGCTGAACCGTGGACTTCCGGCAGCTGACGTACTTCCTCGCCATCGTGGACCACGGTGGCTTCACCCGCGCGGCCGCGGCACTCTACGTATCGCAGCCCTCCCTGTCGCAGGCCATGCAGAACCTGGAACGGGACGTGGAAGCCGCCCTGTTCCACCGGATCGGCCGGCGGGCGGTCCTGACCGAGGCCGGCGTGGCACTGGTTCCCCGGGCCCGGGAAGCCCTGCACGCGCTGGAGCTGGCCAGGGCCGGTGTCGGATCGGTACGCGAACTGCGCGGAGGACGACTGGAGATGGCCACGATGGCCTCACCCACCATCGAACCCCTCAGCACCATGGTCCGGCGTTTCACCGAGCGCTTCCCGGACGTGTCGCTCAGCCTGCGCGTGGCCCTCACCCCCGATGCCGTGATCGAGACGGTGCGCACCGGGGGCTGCGAACTCGGCCTGCTGATCACCTCGTCGCCTCCGCCGGGCCGGGACGTCGTCCCGCACCACGTCGGAGACGACCGCCTCGTTCTGGTCACCCCGCAGGACGGCCCCTTTCCACCCGGGCGGGCCGTGCGAGCCGAGCAGCTCGGAGGGCACCGGCTGATCGTCGGGCAGCGGGGCACCGGGATCCGCGCCTACGTGGACGACCTGAAGGCGCAGGGCATCGACGTCCGGATCGCGGTGGAGACCGAACACCGCATGGCCTTCCTGCCCCTGGTGCTCGGGGGAGTCGGGCTGGCGGTCGTGACGCAGTCCTGGGCCGGCCTGGCCGAGCGGTCCGGCGCCCTCGTACTCGATATGGAACCGGCCCGCGTCCAGCACAGCTTCCTGGTGAGCCGGAAGGGGCAGCTGACGCCGGCAGCCGGTGCCTTCCTGGAGATCGCCCGCCCCACCGGTCCATAGGGCCGGCCTATGAGGCGCATCGGCGATGCGTGTTGGACCCGGACGGCCCCCGATTGCTGGAATGCGAACCATGACCAACCACAGCATCGCCCTCATCCCCGGTGACGGCATCGGCACCGAAGTCCTCCCGGCGGCATGCGAGGTACTCGACACCATCGGGACGCGCCACGGCATCACGTTCGCCTACGAGCGGTACGACTGGTCCTGCGAGCGCTACCTCCGCCACGGATCGATGATGCCCGAGGACGGGCTCGAGCAGCTCCGCCGTCATGACGCGATCCTCCTCGGCGCCGTCGGCTACCCGGGTGTGCCGGACCACGTCTCCCTGTGGGGACTGCTCATCCCGATCCGCCGGGCCTTCAGCCAGTACGTCAACCTCCGCCCCATCCGCGTGTTCGACGGCCTTCCCAGCCCCGTCCGCGCGGCCGTGCCCGGCGAAGTGGACTTCGTGGTCGTCCGGGAGAACACCGAAGGCGAGTACAGCGAGATCGGCGGCCGGATGAACCGCGGGTTCCCCGATGAAATGGCCGTGCAGCAGGCGGTGTTCACCCGGGCGGGCGTGACCCGGCTCCTCGACTTCGCCTTCGGCCTCGCCGAACGGCGCGGCGGCCCCCTCACGTCGGCGACGAAGTCCAACGGGATCGTGCACACCATGCCGTTCTGGGACGAGCTGGTCGCCGAGCGCGGCGCCGCGCACCCCGCCGTCGAGTGGAACCAGGAGCACATCGACGCGCTGGCCGCCAAGTTCGTCCTCGACCCCGCCCGCTTCGACGTCGTCGTCGCCTCCAACCTCTTCGGTGACATCCTCAGCGACCTGGCGGCGGCGGTCGCCGGCGGCATCGGCATCGCCCCGTCCGCCAACCTCAACCCGGAGGGCGAGTACCCCTCGATGTTCGAACCGGTCCACGGATCGGCCCCCGACATCGCCGGGCAGGGCATCGCCAATCCGATCGGGGCGATCTGGTCCGCCGCCATGATGCTCGACCACCTCGGCCACCCCGGGGCCGCGGCCGAGATCACCGACGCCATCGCCCGCGTCCTGGCCACCACCCAGGTGCGCACGCGCGACCTCGCAGGCTCCGCCTCCACCGCCGAGTTCACGTCCGCCGTCCTGCGGCACCTCTGAGGCGGCGCCCTGCCCACCGGCGACGATCACGCGAGGAGGAGCTCGACGCCTCCGGCCGGCGTGGGGCCGTCCGCGGCCACGCGGAAGCCGATGTTGCCGGTGGAGCTGTCCGGCGTGTTGGAGCTGCGGGCCGCGACACGGTAGCGGTTGCAGTACGAGTCGTGGCAGAGGTAGGAGCCGCCGCGCATCACGCGGCCGGTTCCGGGTGCGAACCGGTCGGCGCACCATTCCCACACGTTGCCGACCGTGTTGTAGAGGCCGAAGCCGTTGGGGCGGAACGACTTCGCCGGCGCCGTGCTCTCGTAGCCGTCCTCCGCGGTGTTGCGGGTGGGGAACTCGCCCTGCCAGATGTTGCACATGTGCCGGCCGCCGGGCGTGAGGTCGTCTCCCCACGGGTAGCGCCGCTGCTCCAGCCCCCCGCGGGCCGCGTACTCCCATTCGGCCTCGGTGGGCAGGCGCGTGCCGGACCAGGCGCAGTACGCCCGGGCGTCGTTCCAGGAGACGTGGACGACGGGATGGTTCTGGCGGGCCGCGAACGACGATCCGTCGCCTTCGGGGTGCCGCCAGCTGGCGCCGGAGACGGCCCGCCACCAGGGGACGGCCGCCACCGGCGGCGACACGGCGGCGACGTCCTCGCTCAGGAAGCCGCCGAAGACGAAGGAGAAGCCGAAGTGCTCGGCCTCGGTGACGTGACCGGTTGCCTTGACGAAGGCGGCGAACTGGGCGTTGGTGACCGTCGTGGGCGCGATGCGGAACGGGTCGACGGCGACCTCGCGCACCGGCCCTTCGCCGTCGGCCGGAAAGGAGTCCGGATCCTCGGTGCCCATGAGGAAGCGACCGCCCGGCAGGTCGATCAGCCGGCGTGCGGCACGCGGGGCGGCGGCGCGGGGCGGCCGTGGTGCGGGGGAGAGCTCGACGACGGTGTCGTCACCGTGTCCGGGGGTGCAGCAGGAGAGCATGACGGCTCCGTCGGTGTGCGTCGGGGGAGGGACGGGTGCCCCGCGCGTGATGCCGCTGGGCCGCGGGGCACCCGTACGGGTACTGCTAGGCGGTGCGGTCGGCGGCGAGCCGGGCCGCCAGCGCGGGGATGCCCAGGTTCTGCTCGTCCGCCGGAGTGGCCCGGTACAGCTTGTTGGTCAGCTGGTGGGGGTCGCCCACGAGGTCGTAGTACTCGCGGAACTTCACCTGACCCGTGCCCGTGACGGTGCCGTCGGCATCGGTGGTGAGGTCGTAGTACTCCGTGTACTGCTTCTCCCGGGACACGTACGAGGCCCAGGTGGGCGGGCCGCCCGCGGCCTGGCCCTGCTTCCACCACTCCACGAGCAGGTGGTCGCGGCTGTACGAGGAGAGCAGGGACCGGCCGTCCACCGGGTGGGTGGGCGTGATGCCGGCCGCGTCGAGGACCGTGGGGGCGATGTCGATGTTCGCCGCGATGCGGCTGTCGGTGGTTCCCGCGCCCAGGCCGCCGGCCGGCCAGGAGAGGTAGAACGGCACCTCGTGCGCGGGGCCGTAGGGCACCGACTTCTTGGTCCATCCGTGGTCGGCCCAGGTGAAACCGTTGTCGGCGATGTAGATGACCAGGGTGTTCTCGAGCTGGCCGAGCGCCTGGAGCCTGTCCCTGAGCGCCTGCACCGTGTCGTCGACGGTGAGCAGCGTGCGCAGCTGCTCCGCGCGGATCTGCTTCCCGTCGGCCAGGTTCCCGGTCGCGTTGCGGATGTAGGGCGGTTTGTCGCTGCGGTCGTCCTCCGGCACGGAGGGCCTGCCGCTCCAGTCCGGGACGGCCGCTGCGGCGTACTTCGCCTCGGGCGTGCGCGGGCCGTGGGAGGCGTACGGGGTGACGTACGCGAACCAGGGCCGGGTGTCGGCCGCCGCCTTGTCGAGGAAGTCCAGCGTGCGGTTCTTGATGATGTTGGTGGTGTAGCCGTTGATCGTCCGGACCGTGCCGTTGACGTTCCACTGCGCGTCGACGTAGCCCGGCTGGAGCAGGGCGAACTCCTCGAAGTGCGGCGGGTTGTCGGACAGGGTCCAGGAGTTGAGCCACTTGCCGAACAGGCCGGTGCGGTAGCCGGCCTGCTTCAGGTACCGCGGCAGGGTGGTGTCCTGGTCGAGCTGGTACGAGGCCTTGTTGTTGCGGACGCCGTGGTGGTGCGCGTGGCGGCCGGTGAGCACCGACGAACGGGAGGGCGCGCAGAGCGGGGTGGTGACGTGCCCGTTGGTGAACTTGACGCCCTGGCCGGCCAGCCAGGCCGTGGTCTTCGGCAGCGCCCATTCGGTGTGCTTGGGCTGGTCGTCCGTGACGATGAGCAGGATGTTGGGACGCGTCGCGGCAGCGGCGGGCGAGGCACCCGCCACCTGGGCGATCGCCGGAACCGCCGCGGCGGCCGCGGCCGCCGCGGTGCCGGCGAGGAATCCGCGGCGGCTCACCCGCGGTCTGCTGTTGTCGCTCATGGGATGTCTTCTCCTGGTTCCGCAGCTCGTACGGGTACGGCGGGGCAACCGCCGCGAAGGGTGGAAGAGAGACGGGGAACAGCCATCAGGCATCGACCGGCCGGCCCCTGTGGGGGCGGGCCGGTGCGCGAATGCCAGGTGGGGATCCCGTGAGAAGAGGCGACGCGTGACTACCGTCGCGCCCGGGTGATCGGACACAGAGCGCTCGCCAGCCTGCCCAGATCGAGGTGGCGGCGCACGGTGAGAAGGCTTCCGGCTGCCATGGCGATCAGATTAGGGGCGGGGGCGGGGGTGGTCCATGTACGGCATGTGAAGAGTGCAACTCATCGTGCACGGTGCGGTGTTGCTCGACCGAAGCGGCCGGCGGACTGCTTGCCCGGTCAGTTCTTGACCAGCAGGCCGCGGCTGCGCAGGACCCGGCGCTCGACGGGGCTGAAGATGAGGAGGTCGATGGCGATGCCGACGACGAGGATGAGGAGG
>NZ_JBIAXU010000028.1:0-49662 GCF_042896985.1 Streptomyces sp. NPDC001194
CCGGCGGCATCATCACCGCCCTGAAGGCGGCCGGCGTGAGCCCCCTGCCCCCGGTCACCGGCCAGGACGCGGAACTCGCCGGAGTGCAGCGCATCGTCGCGGGCGAGCAGTACATGACCGTCTACAAGAGCTACGCACCCGAGGCCGCGGCCGCCGCGGAGATGGCCGTCGCCCTCGCCCAGGGCGAGAAGATCGACGGACTCATCAACCAGATCGTCGACAGCCCGACCACCAAGGGCGTGCCGTCCGTGCTCGTCCCGGGCATCGCGCTGACCAAGAACAACATCAGGGCGACCGTGATCGACGACGGCATCTACACCGTCTCCGAGATCTGCACCGACAAGTACAAGGCCGCGTGTGACGAGATCGGCCTGAAGTAGCCCGAAGCGGCCGGTGCGGTCGGGGCGGACCGGGGTGGGCCGGGGCGGCCCGAACCGGCCGTCCGGTCACCGTCCGGCGGACTCCAGCCGGACGCGGAACAGCGCTCCGCCGCCCGGCGAAGTCTCCAGTTCCAGTCCGCCGCCATGGGCCCGTACGAGCGCCGACGCGATCGCCAGGCCGAGCCCCGCCCCGCCGCCCGCCTGCCGGCTCCGGGAGGCGTCCACCCGGTAGAACCGCTCGAAGACCCGGGCCGCCTGCTCCGGCGTGAGACCCGGTCCGGAGTCGGCCACCTCGATCACCGCGCCGTCGCCCGCGCTGCCCACGCCGATGCGCACCGGCGAACCCGCCGGAGTGTGGGCGACGGCGTTGCCGACCAGGTTGGCGATCACCTGGCGCAGCCGTGCCTCGTCCCCGTGGACCGGTGCGGGGCCGGGCAGACCGACGCCGCCCGGACCGGTCAGCGTCACCTCGCGCGCGGGGTCCAGCGCGCGGGTGTCGTGCAGGGCGTCCACCGCGAGGGTGCGCAGGTCCATCGGGGCGAGCTCCAGCGGACGCTGCTCGTCCATCCGGACCAGGGTCAGCAGGTCCTCCACCAGACCGCTGAGCCGCACCGCCTCGCTCTCGATCCGGGCCATGGTCCGCTTCACGTCCGCCTCGTCGGCGAGAGCGCCCATCCGGTACAGCTCGGCGAAGCCCCGGATGCCGGCCAGCGGCGTCCGCAGTTCGTGACTGGCATCGGCGACGAAGCGCCGCATCTGCTCCTCGGAGGCGGCGCGGACCGCGAACGCCGACTCGATCTGCGCGAGCATGCCGTTGAGCGCGCTCGTCAGCCGTCCCGTCTCGGTGCGCGGCGAGGCGTCCGGCATCCGGTGCGAGAGCGGGCGCCCCGCCGAGATCTCCGCCGCGGTCTCCTCGATCCGCCGCAGCGGGCGCAGCCCGGCCCGTACCGCGAACCAGCCGGCGGCGGCGAGCAGCATCGCCACCACGACGCCGATGAGCTCGAACGCGGTGGCCAGGTGGTCGAGTGCGGAGGACACGTCGTCCAGCGGAGCCGCGACCACGACCCCGGCGGGCAGCCCCGGATCGTCGCTCCCGACCGGCACGATCAGCACCCACCAGGTGCCGTCACCGTGGTCGCTCGGGACCTCGAACGCCCGCCCGATCCTCTCCCGCAGCCGCGCCCCGTCCATCGCGGGCCACAGCGGGCGCGGGTCCCCGGCCGCGACGGGCTCCCGGAACTGGTCGGTCACCCTGCCGTCGGCATCGGCGAAGGCCACCACGTACTGGCTGGGCAGCCAGGCCCGTCCCGGCCCGCTCCCCGGTCGGCCCGGGCGCGACTGCGGGGTGCCCTCGGCCCGGATCCGGAACGCCACCGAGTCCCCGTACCGTTCGAGCTGCTGGTCCACCCGCCCCAGCAGCTGCGCGCGCACCGATCCGAGTACGACGGTGTCGCTGACGGTCAGCCCGAGCGCGACGAGCGCGATCGAGAGCAGCACGAGCCGCGAGCGCAGCGAAAGGCCCGCCGGCCGGAACCCCGCCACGTCAGCTCTGCGGGCGGCGCAGGACGTACCCGATGCCGCGCACGGTGTGGATGAGCTTGACGGCGCCGTCCGCGCCCGAGTCCACCTTGCGGCGCACGTACGAGATGTACGACTCGACGATGCTGAGGTCGCCGCCGAAGTCGTACGCCCACACGTGTTCGAGGATCTGCATCTTGGAGACGACGCGATCGGCGTGGGTCATCAGGTACGCGAGCAGTTTGAACTCGGTGGGGGAGAGGGAGACGGGCCGGCCGCCGCGCAGTACCTGGTGGCCCACCGGGTCCAGTTCGAGGTCGCCGGCGACCAGGCGTCCCTCGCCCGTCGGGGCGCCGGTGCGGCGCAGGATCGCCCGGATCCGCGCGATCAGCTCCTCCAGGCTGAACGGCTTGGTGACGTAGTCGTCCCCGCCGGCCGTGAGACCGCCGATCTTGTCGTCGACCCCGTCCTTCGCGGTGAGGAAGAGCACCGGCAGGTGCTCGGCCCCTGATCCGCTGCCGGCCGCCTCGCGCAGGCGGCGTACGACGGCGAACCCGCTGATGTCGGGCAGCATCACGTCGAGCACCACCAGGTCGGGCCGTTCCCTGGAGACCGCCGCCAGCGCGTCGGCGCCGTTCGCCGCCGAGGTGACCCGGAAGCCGACGAACCGCAGGGAGGCGGACAGCAGCTCCCGGATGTTCGGCTCGTCGTCGACGACGAGCAGGCACGCCTCGGGCGTGGCCGTGTCCCTGTCCAAGGGGGTTCCTCCTCTCGCGCTCACCCCCGGCCGCCGCCTCCGCCCCCGAACCCGCCCGCGCCGCCCTGGGCGACGGTCGTCGCGGCGAGGTCGCCGGCGGGGTTCTGGCTGCCGCGCACGGTGACGGTCTGACCCGGCTGGAGGTCGGACACCTTGCCGCTCTTGGCCTGGGTGATCTGGGTACTGGTGTCGGTCGTGACCTTGACGACGTTGCCCTGGACGTCGGTGACGTAGAGGGTGGTGCCGTCGACGAGCTTCACCGTACCGGTGGTCACCCCGGCCCCGGCCCCCGGGCCGCCCGGCGCCGAGCCGAAGCCCTGCCGCCCGCCGCTCTGCCCGCTTCCGGTTCCGCTTCCGGTCCGGCCCTGGCCGGTGGCCCCGGCGCCGCCCTGCGCGGAGCCCGTACGTCCCTGGCCGCCCGTCCCGGCCGCGAAGTTCCGGCCCGTGGACCCGGCACCGGGCGAACCCTGCAGGTGGCCCTTCTCGACGAGGACGCCGCCGGTGAACGCGAGCCCGGCCACCACGCCGCCCGAGAGCGCCAGCGTCAGCCAGGGCAGGCGCGGCCGCGGCGGTGCGGCGAGCTCCGCCGAGATGTCCCGGGTGTCCGGCGGCTCGGCGAGGATCCCCTCCGGATCGGCGGCGCCGGGGCTCGGTACACCGGAGTCCTGCATGACCGGGTCCTGCGTGCCGGGGTCCTCCGCAACGGGGTGTTCCACGATCAGCTCCTCCGGGAAGCGGTCGTCCCCGGCGGCCGATGCGGTGAACACATCGGCGAACGGCGCGTACCGGTCGTCTCCCGCCTCGGGCTGCTTCACCGGTTCGGTGCGGCGTCGTGCCATGTCAGCTTCTCCCTGTTCCCGCGTGTGCCGGCTCACTCGTGCCGCAGTGCTTCGATGGGCCGCAGACTCGCGGCCCGGTTGGCCGGGTATCCGCCGAAGAACAACCCGATCACCACGGCGATGGCGAAGGCGCCGACGACCGACTCCGGTATGACGACCGGCTTGATGCCGACGATGGTGAAGTGCGAGCCGATCAGCCCCGCCGCGACGCCCAGCCCGCCGCCGATCAGCGAGAGCAGGGTCGACTCGGCGAGGAACTGGCCGAGGATGACTCCCCGGGGCGCCCCGATCGCCTTGCGGATGCCGATCTCACGGGTCCGTTCGGTCACCGTGACCAGCATGATGTTGGTGATCCCGATCCCTCCGACCAGCAGGGAGATCGCGGCGACCGCACCGAGCAGCACGGTGAACGTCTTGTTCGTCGCCGCTTGCGTGGTCAGCAGCGATTCCTGGCTGGACACGCGGAAGTCGAGCGCGGCCGGGTCCTTGATGCCGTGCCGCCCCATCAGGACGGTCGTGATCTCGCTCTGCGCCTCGGCCGTCGCCGCCGCGGACTTGGCCTCGACGAGGACCTGGCTCACCGAGCCGAAGCCGGTGAAGGCGTTCTGCACGGTGGGCAGCGGCGCGACCACCACGTCGTCCGGGTCCTGGAACCCGGTGCCGCCCTTGGCGGCGAGCACCCCGACCACGGTGAACGGCGTACCGCCGAGCACCAACCTCTTCCCGACGGGGTCGGCCGTGCCGAACAGGTCCGCGGCGGTCGTGGAGCCGATGACGGCGACCTTGCGGGACGCCAGCACGTCGTCGCCGCTGAAGTAGTCGCCCTTGGCCACCTTGCTGTTGGAGGCCTTGAAGTACGCCGGGTACGTGCCGACGACCTGGCCGACCGTGTGCGAGGTGCCCTCGTGGAGGGCGGTCTGCGAGGTGGTGACCTCGGGTGCGACCGACTCGATGTGCGGGGCCGCCGAGGGGTCGGCGAGCGCCCGCGCGTCCTCGACGGTCAGCGGCTTCGCGGCGTTCGCGGAGCCGGAGCGCGAGCCGCCGAACCCGCTGCCGGAAGAGACGGTCAGGGCGTTGGTGCCGAGCTTCTCGATGGAGTCCTTCACCGCCTGCGAGGAGCCGTTGCCCACCGCCAGGAGCAGGATCACCGCCGCGACGCCGATCAGTACGCCCAGCATCGTCAGTGCGGAGCGCACCTTGTTCGCCGCGAGGCCGCCGAAGGCGAAGCGCAGCGTCTGGAACGGGTTCACCTCGGACCTCCGGCCGCGGCGTGTGCGGCTTCGCGCAGCGCGGGCGGCGGCCCGCCGACGGGCGCCTGCCGGACGTCCTCGACGATCTGCCCGTCCACCAGGCGCAGGACGCGCTTGGCGTGGCGGGCGACCTCGTCCTCGTGGGTGATCAGGACGACGGTGCGGCCCGACGCGTTGAGCCGGTCCACGAGGGCCAGGACCTCCTCGGTGCTGTGGCTGTCGAGATTTCCGGTCGGCTCGTCGGCGAGCAGCATGGCGGGCGCGGTGACGAGGGCGCGGGCCACGGCCACGCGCTGCTGCTGGCCGCCGGAGAGTTCGTTGGGACGGTGGTCGAGGCGCTCGGCGAGGCCCACCAGGGTGAGCGCCGCCACGGCGCGCCGGCGCCGCTCGGCGGCCTTCACCCCGGCGTAGGCCAGCGGCAGTTCGACCTGGGCGACGGCGCTCGTGCGGGGCACCAGGTTGAAGGACTGGAAGACGAAGCCGATCTTGCGGTTGCGGACCAGCGAGAGCTGGTGCTCGTCCAGGCCGCCCACGTCGATCCCGTCGAGGAGGTAGCGACCCGAGGTGGGGACGTCCAGGCAGCCGAGGATGTTCATCAGCGTCGACTTGCCGGAGCCCGAGCTTCCCATGACGGCGACGAAGTCACCCTCTTCCACGACCAGTTCGACTCCGGGCCGGCGGCCCGTGGCGGGATCGGGCGGCCCGCCGAGCGCGCGTACGGCGGCGTCGCCGTGCCCGTACGTCTTGAACAGCGCGCGCACCTCGATCACCGGCGGCGGCGTCGCCGGCCGCCGAGGTACCGCGGCCGTCCGGCGTTCGATGGGCGTGGTGCGCCCGGACGGTGTCCGGCGCGGCCACAGCGGCGGCGTCATCCGCGGCCACCCCCGCCCCCGCCGGTGCGGATGCCGCCCCCGCCGCCGGCGGCCCCACCGGCCCCGCGGTTGCGGGTCGCGCCCGCTCCGGCGCCGCCGGGGAAGGCGCCGCCCGGGAAGCCTCCGCCGCCGGTCGAGGAGACCACGGTCAGCTGGACCCGCTCCCCTTCGGTCAGCCCGCTGAGGATCTGGTCGGCGCCGTCGCCTTCGAGACCGACGGTGACCGGCGTCCGTACGGCGGTGCCGTCCCCCTTGACCACGGTGACGGTGCGGTTCGCGCCCGTTCCCGACACGGCGGCGGTCGGAACCGAGAGGGCTCCGGACGCCTCGCCGACGACGACCTCGATGGAGGCGCTGAGGCCGCTGCGCAGGTCGTCGGTGGGGCTCGTGACGGTGAGGGTCGCCGCATACTGCACGGCGCTCCCACTGCCCGAGTTCCCCCCGCCGGAGGACGAGCCGCTGCCGGTGGGCAGCGAACCGACCGCCAGCACCTGGGCGCCCAGGACCTTGCCCGACATCGCGTTGAGCGTGACCGTGGCCGGCTGGCCCGGCTTCAGCTTGAGGGCGTCGGCCTCCGAGAAGTTCGCCGTCACCTGCATGCCGGACGGGTTGGTGAGGACCACGAACCCGGAGAGGGCGGAAGAGGAGGCGGAGCCGGAGCCGGAGGAGCCGGAGCCGGTACCCGAACCGCCGCCGCTGCCGCCACCCGTACCGCCGTTGCCGCTCGTACCGGAGACCGTGTCGCCCGCCTTCGCCGACACGGACGCGACCGTCCCGTCGGCCGGCGCCTTCAGCGCGGTCCCGTCGACCGCGCGCTGCGCGGCGTCCACGGCGTTCTGCGCCTGGGTGAGCTGGGAGCGGGCCTGGGACACCTGCGCGGCGTCCACGGTCGGCGTCGGGGCCGGCGCGGAGCCGCCCTTCGACGGGGACGAGCCGCCGTTCGAGGCCGAACTCACCTGCCCGGCTTCGGCCTTGGTCACGTTCGCCCGGGCCGCGGTCAGCGCGGCCCGGGCCTGGGTGAGCGTCTCCGTCGCGGTGGTCGCGTCGACCTTCCCGAGCAGCTGCCCCTTGGTGACCTTGTCGCCCGGTTTGACGTCGACCTCGGTGAGCCTCCCGCCGGTGGTGAAGTTCACGCCGGCATCGCTCGGCGAGCTCAGCGACCCCGAGCCGGACACCGTCGCGAGGACGGTGCCCTTGGTGACCGTGACGGTCCGCGCGCCGCCGCGCGCAGGCCCGTCGCCTCCGCCGGTCACCGCCGCGTACGCGCCGCCGGCGCTCGCGAGGACCGCCGCTGCGAGCACCGAGTTGATCAGGGCGGCCCTGCGCCGCCGTGGGAGCACGTTCATGGGAGGGGAGCCTGGCCGCCCGCACTTTGGAGGCTCTGGGAGATTCCTGGGAGTTTCCTGGGAGCGCCACGCCCGGCCGAAGCGGGCATAACCTCCCATCCACCGCGTACCGCACGTTCTCTGACCGCCTCCGGGGCGCGGGGGCCCGGGCACTGTCAGGAAACTCCCAGCGGACGCCCTGGCCACCCCCATCTCCGTGCGGTTCAGTCACCGTCGCCGACGTGCCCGAGCCGCCGGCGGCCCGACGCCCCGAGGAGACCGACGGACATGCCCTGGACCACGCCCCGGCCGACTGCCGCGCTGTCCGCCGTGGCCGTCGCGGCCTGCGGGCTGCTGCTCGCGGGTTGCTCCTCCGGCGCGGGCGCCTCACCGACGGCGGCCGGCGCTTCCGCTTCCGCCTCCGCGTCACCGTCAGCGGACGCCAAGGCCATGGACGTGTACCGCCAGTGCCTGGCCCGGCACGGCGTCACGATGGCCCCGCGCCCGACCGGTTCGCGAGGACCCGGCGGTGGCGGTGGCGGCGGCTGGGGCGGCGCCTTTGGTGCTCCGGGCGGCAGAGCGTCGGCAGACCCGCAGCGCAACGAGGCGACGCAGGCGTGCGCGGATCTTCGCCCGCAGTTCAAGGGGCGGGGCGGCGGCCCCGGCGGCGGTGACGGCGGCGCGATGAAGGCCTTCACCAGCTGCCTCAAGGACCACGGCGTCGTGCTGCCGTCGGCCTCCCCGAACGCGCCGGGGAACCGGGGCTTCCCCACCACCGACCCGCAGTCGGCGCAGGCCTTCGAGACCTGCAAGGCCCTGCTGCCGCAACGCGGTCGGAACACCCCGCAGCCGGGCGCCGGCCCGTCGGCCTCCGCGCTCTGAGCCGGCCCGGGGCGGCCGGGGCCGGCCCGGCCTGTCCGTACGGGGCTGCGGACCGGATACTGGCGGCATGGAATTCGCCGTCTTCGCGACGCTGCCCGGACTGGTCGTCGTACTGACCGCCGTGGCCTTCGCCGATCAGGTGCTGCTCCGCGCCGGTCGGGCCGGAGTGCTGCCGTGGCGCAACAGCGTCCGGACGGGCCAGGTTTCGGCGACCGGGTTCGAGCAGCTGCACGCCGGCTTCTCGCCCGGGAAGCAGAACGAGCTCAAGGAGCGGCAGTCGGCCCTGGTACTGCGCGACGACGAGGAAGACGGCGCGCCGCCGCACCGGACCACGGTGGATCTGGCGGCGGGGACCGCGGTCGTCCGGATGCCGCGGCCCGAGCGGTAGGAGCCGACCGGAGGCGCGAGGCGCGAGGCGCGGGAGGGAACCGGAGAGCGGCGTGCCGCGGCCGGAAGGCCGTGACACGCCGCTCTCGGCGGGCCGGCGGTCCGCACGCTCGTCCGTGCGGCCGCCGCCCGGTCACCCCGTCAGGGGCGGAGGTCCGGGTCAGCCGTTGCGGTGGTGGCGGCGGCCGTCCCAGGAGTCGGAGTCGAGGACGTTGCCGCGGTTGTCGCGGAGCGTCGCGCTGTCGCGCTCGTCCCACACCTGCTGGCGGCGGTCCTGGTAGACGTCGTGGCGGGTGTCGCGGCCCTGGCCGGTGTGGACCTTGACGCTGGAACGGCCGTCCAGGCGGAAGTCCCTGAACTGGTAGCGGTTGCCCTGCCGGTCGGTGAGGGTGAAGCCGCGCAGGTTGACGCTGTGGCGGCCGGTGTTCTTCACCTCGACCCACTCCCCGTTCAGGGCGCGGGCGGAGCGGTCGTTGCGACCGGGGCTGTCGTACTGGACGTCGCCGATGACGATCGAGGACTTCGCGCCCCGGTGGTCGCGCCCGTGGTTGTCGGCGGCGGCCGCCGGCAGAGCTGCGGCGGCGACCAGGGCGCCTGCGGCCAGGAACGCGGAGACGACCCGGCGGGTGGCGAGAGAAGCAGACATGAAGACGACCCCTTCAACAGACAGCGGCCCTTCCCGGCCGAGAACGGGCGGGTGGGCTCCGAACAGTCCCGGCGTCCTGCCGAGGAGGCACACTCTGGTCCCCGGCCACCGCCCAAAGCGACCAACGCAGGGCGTGTTGCCCAATGCAGACATACCCGTGACTCTTGCTTGTATCGGACATCGGTCAACGCCCTGCTGACGCGGATTCCGCGAGCGCGGCCCGCAGGCCATGGGGGGCCTGGAGACGCGGCGTTCCCGCGCGATGCCCGTCGTGCGCGGCGCTCTTCCCCCACTGCGCCGAATGGGTTCAGGGTTTTGTAACGGGCGTTCGGCGGGGCGTCAGAGCGAGGGCAGGTTGACGGTCGGGTCGGGGCGCGGCGCCCGCTGCCTGCGGATCAGCGGGAGCAGGCCGGCCGCACCCGCGAGGGAGAGGAGCGCCGCGGCCCGCAGCACGCTCTCGATGGCCGGTCCGTCCGAAGCCGCGGCCTGCTCCGATCCGCTCAGGACCTCCAGCACGGTCGCCGCCACCGCCACGGCCACGGCGCCCAGCAGGACCAGCGAGGTCAGCACCAGTCCGGAGGCGGCGGCGAGCCGGCCCGACGGGACGTACGACTGGGTGGCCACGTTCGTCAGCGCCCAGCCGAGGCCGATCCCGAGGCCCACGACGGCGAAGACGGCCGTGTAGAGCGCGAGCGGGTCCGTCCAGGTCAGCACGAGGAGGGCAGCGCCGCTCAGCAGCATGCCGCCCGCCATGAGGGCCTCCGGGCGCCACCGCCGGGCGAGGTGGCCGGACCAGTAGCTGGCCGCCCCGGCGCCCACGGACAGGGCGAGGAAGACCAGACCGGCGTCCAGCGGGGTCAGGCCGCGCGCCTGCTGGAGGTAGAGCGCGGAGAGGACCGCCACCAGGCAGTACACGATGTTGGACACGGAGCCGGCCAGCGTGACCGTCACGAAGGGCCCGTTGCGCAGCAGGGACAGGTCCAGCAGCGGCTCGGCGGTCCGGCGCTCGATCAGCACGAACAGGACCAGCAGGAGCGCTCCGGCGGCCAGACATGCAAGCGTCGCCGGTGAGGCCCAGCCCCAGTGGCCGCCCTGGTCGACCGCGATCATGAGGGCGGTGAGACCGCCCGCCACGGTGACGGCCCCGGGGAGGTCCAGGCCGTGACCGGCCTCCTCGTCGCGGGTGTCGGTGACGAACCGCAGCATCAGGAAGGCCGCGACGGCGCAGAAGGGCACGTTCAGCAGGAACACGGCCCGCCAGCTCACGTGCTCGGCGAACACGCCGCCCACGAACGGCCCGAGTGCGGTGCCGATCGCGCTGAAGGCCAGCACCGTGCCCACCGCGCGGCCCTGCCGGTCGTCACGGAAATGGGCGGTGACGACCGCCACGGCCACCGGGAAGATCATCGCGGCCGTGGCCCCCTGGACCACACGGGCCACGACCAGCCAGGCCTCGTTCTGCGCGGCGGCGCACACGACGGACACCACGGCGAAGCCGACCAGGCCCCACACGACGACGGTGCGCCGCCCGTGGACGTCGGCCGCCCTGCCGCCCGTGATCATCAGTGCGCCGAGCGTCAGCATGTAGCCGCTGACCAGCCATTGCAGATTCGTGGTGGGTGTGGAGAAGTCCCGGGCGATGACGGGAAGCATCAGGTTGAGGGCGAACCAGTCCATCTGGACGAGGAGCATCGACAGCGAGGCGGCGGCGATGACCGCCCTGTCCCGGCCCGAGAACAGCCGCCGGCCCGAGGCCCCGGCTCCCGCCTTGCCCACGCCCATGAACACGTCCCGTCCACAGCCCCCCGGCGCCCCCTCCCACCAGCATGCGCCCGCCCACCGCGCCGGGCACCCGGGGCCTCACGCGCCTACGCGGGCTCCCACAGCTCGATCCGGTTGCCCTCGGGGTCGGTGACCCAGCCGAACCGCCCGACACCGTCCATGTCCTGCGTCTCCCCGGCCACGTCCGCGCCCTTGGCGCGCAACTGCGCGAGCATCGCGTCCAGGTCGCGGACCCGGAAGTTGAGCATGGTCTGCTGGGCGCGGGACCCGAAGTAGTCGGTCCCGGACTCGAACGCCGCGAACACCGTGGGCCCGCCGCCCTGCCGCCACAGCCCGTGCTCGTCGGCATCCAGGCCCAGACACTCGCGGTACCAGGCGCTCAGGGCCGCCGGATCGGCCGCCCGCACGAAGTACCCGCCGATTCCCGTCACACGTTCCATACGGCCATCTTCCCAGGGCGGCGGTCGGACGGGGCCGCATCGCACCCGTCAGGGGATCAGTACGCAGTGGTTCTCGATCACCCTGCCGCTGCGATCCAGACCACCGCAGACGGCCAGCCGCGGGTACGCCCTGAACTCGCGGTTGACCACGAACCTGGCCTGCGACACACCGGCCTTGCTGCCGCGGTAGTCGCCGACGAAGGCCCGCAGCGTCCCCGGCAGCCCGTCCCTGGTCGTGACGGTGATGTCCTGGACGTAGTCACGCCCCTGGTAGGCGGTGGCCACGCAGATGTACTTCCCGCACGTGGCCTTGACCTCGGCGCTCGCCGGCGCCGCGGTCACCAGCGCCATGGCGCCGGCCGCGGCGAGGGCCGCCGCCACCGTCGCCAGGCGCCGCCGCGCGGGCCTCCCCGACCGAACCGTGTTCCTGCGTACGAAGTGCATGGGATCCCCTCCGAGCGGCGCCGGGCGACTGCGTGGCGTATCCACCCTGTCACGTTCGGTTGCACCGGCGTGTGCGGCAACGGTGAACATGCGGTGAGGAGGCCGAGGAACCGCGGATACGATCAAGCCCGGAACGGGGCGTGGTGAACGGACGGAAGGAGCGCCCGGCCGCAGCCCGGCGCCCGGCCTGACCACCGCCCGTTCGCAGAACGGGACTTCATCAGCCTTCACGGCCCTTCGCCGTCCCCTTGTACGCTCGCCTCCATGGATGCCCGCGCCACGCCCACCCTGCTCCTGAACCCGCCCCGCACCACCACGGCGGAACTCCTCGCGCAGGCCGCGGCGTGGCGCGGCCATGACGTGGTGGCCCACGTCGGCCGGGCCGAGGGCCGCGAGACGTACTGGTACGGAGGCCCGCTCGCCGCCGACCTCCTGTCCGATCGGCTCGGCCTCGGGCTCCTCGAACCGGCCGACGACTGGCTGGCCACGGTGGCGCACCCACTCCTGCGGCGCTCCGTACGCCTCACCACGCTCGCCGAGGCCCGGTCCCTGCGGGAACCCGCCTTCGTGAAACCGCCCTCCGCGAAGATCGACCTGCTTCCCGCCGCGGTGTACGAGGACGGGCGCGCACTGCCGGCCGCCCTCGCCGGCACGACACCCGTCCTCGTCAGCGCGGTGGTGGAGTTCGCGGCCGAGTACAGGCTGTTCGTACTCGACGGCGAGGTCGCCGCAGGCAGTCGCTACGCCGTGTACGGGCGCCCCGACCCCGCACCGCTCGACGCGGACGCCCGGGCCTTCGCCCGCGAGGTGCTCGACGCCACGGCCGACGGACTGCCCAGCGCGGTCTGCGTGGACGTCGGCCGGCTCACGGACGGCGGCTGGGCGATCGTCGAGGCCAACATGCCCTGGTTCGCGCACTGCTACGCGGCCGAGCCCGACGCCGTACTCGACGTCGTGCTGCGCGCCGCGGGCCCCCGCGCCCGCGTGGCCGGCCGGGACCTGCCGTTCGTCCGCGCGACCGAGGGCCGGCCGCAGGAGCCCGCGCCCCGTTGACATACTGCGGCCATGAACGCGAGCACGAAGGCCGATGAGATACGGCCCGTCAGGACCGAGCCTCCCCCGGAATGGTCGCTGCGGTCCGCCGAGTCGTCGGACGTCGAGACGATCGTCGAGCTGAGGGCCGTCGTGATGCGCCCCGACCTGGAGCGCCTGGGACGCTTCGACGAGCACCGGGTCCGTCAGCGGCTGCGGGACTCCTTCTCCCCGCGGTACACCTCGGTCGTCCTGGCCGACGGGGCCTTCGCGGGAAGCGTCACCCTGCGCCCGGCCGAGGACGGGTGGTGGCTGGAGCACTTCTATCTCGATCCCGCGCTGCACGGCCGCGGCCTCGGGTCGGCCGTCCTGCGCTCCCTCCTGCGGCGGACCGACGCCGACGGCGCGCCCGTCCGCCTGAACGTCCTGCAGGGCAGCCCCGCCCGGCGGCTGTACGAGCGCCTCGGTTTCACCGTGGTGGCCGAGGAGCCGGTCGACGTCTTCATGCTGCGGCAGCCGGCCGGCCGGTCAGGATGACGAGCTGCTGCGTCGCCCGGGTCATCGCGACGTAGCGGTCGACCGCTCCCTCGATGCCCTCGCCGAACCCCTCCGGGTCGACGAGGACGACCAGGTCGAACTCGAGCCCCTTCGAGAGCCCCGGGGTGAGCGACCTGACGCGCGACGTCTCCCGGAAGGACGGATCGCCGATGACGCAGGCGACCCCGTCGGCGTGGGCGGCGAGCCAGGTGCCGAGGACGGAGTCCAGGTCCGCGACCGATCCGTACGCGACGGGGATGCCGCTTGCGCGGACGGAAGTCGGCACGTTGGCATCGGGCAGCGCGGCCCGGATGACCGGCTCCGCCTGGGCCATGACCTCTTCCGGCGTACGGTAGTTGACGCTCAGGGAGGCCACGTCGATCCGGTCGAGCCCGATCCGCTCCAGCCGCTCCCGCCACGACTCGGTGAACCCGTGCCTCGCCTGCGCCCGGTCCCCGACGATCGTGAAGCTCCGCGACGGGCAGCGCACCAGCAGCATCTGCCACTCCGCGTCGGTCAGTTCCTGGGCCTCGTCCACGACGATGTGCGCGAACGGGCCGGCGAGCCGGTCGGGGTCCGAGGCCGGCAGGGCGCTCTCGTCGATCAGGCTGTCCTGGAGGTCCCGGCCGCGCAGCATCCTCACGGCGCCCTCGCTGTCGTCTCCGGCCGAGTTGAAGTCGGCGGCAGCGAGGATGTCGTCGATGACGCCGGCCATGCGCTCGCGTTCGGCGGCGACGGCCGCGTCGTGCCGGTGCTTGCGCCGGGCCGCCTCCGGGTCGCCGAGCCGCTGCCGCGCCGCGTCCAGGAGCGGCAGGTCGGAGACGGTCCAGGCCCGGGCGTCCGCGCGCTGCAGCACCCGTACGTCCTCGCGGGTCAGCCGGGGCGCGCACAGCCGCAGGTAGGCGGGTACCGACCACAGGTCCGCGACGAGGTCGGCCGCTTCGAGCAGCGGCCACGCCCGGTTGAGGGTGGTGACCAGCTCCTCGTCGCGCCGCAGAACCTTCCGGAGCCGGTCGGGCGAGACCCCTTCGTGCTCGTCGTCCTCGCCGAGCTTGTCCATCAGGATCGAGAGCAGGCCGTCCCAGATCTGCTCGCGGGCCTCGTTGTGCGCGACGCCGGCCGCCTCTTCGAACGCCTCGGCCCAGTCGGCGGCGCTCAGCCACAGGTCGGCCCAGGGGGTGGACACCGTCATCCCCTCGGCGGGCGGTTCCTCGTAGATCCCGACGGCCTTCTCGATCGCCCTCACCATGTCCGCGGACGACTTCAGGCGTGCCACCTCGGGGTCCGTCTCGAGCGGTGCTCCGGCGCCCTCGGGGAGGAGGTCGCGCACGGTGCAGGTCTGCACGCCCTCCTCGCCGAGGCTGGGGAGCACGTCGGAGACGTAGTTCAGGTACGGCTGGTGCGGGCCGACGAACAGCACGCCGCCCCGACGGTGTCCGAGGCGGGGGTCGGAGTAGAGGAGGTGGGCGGTGCGGTGCAGGGCGACGACGGTCTTGCCGGTGCCCGGGCCTCCGTCGACGACGAGAGCGCCGCGCGAACCCGCGCGGACGATGGCGTCCTGGTCCGCCTGGATGGTGCCGAGCACGTCGCGCATGCGGGGCGAGCGGGTGCTGCCCAGGCTGGCGATGAAGGCGGACTGGTCGTCGAGCGCCGCGTGCCCTTCGAACCCGTCGGCCGTGAACACCTCGTCCCAGTAGTCGCCGATCCGGCCGCGGGTCCAGCGGTACCTGCGGCGGCTCGCCAGTCCCATCGGGTGGGCGTGGGTGGCGGCGAAGAACGGCTCGGCGGCGGGGGAGCGCCAGTCGATCAGGAGCCGGTGCCCGGCGCCGTCGGTGAGGCCGAGCCGCCCGATGTAGACGGGCTCGGGGTCGTCCGCGCCGACGATGCGCCCCAGGCACAGGTCCATTCCGAAGCGGCGCAGGGCGCGCAGCCGGGAGGTCAGCCGGTGGATCTCGCTGTCCCGTTCCATCGCCTCCCGGCCCAGGCCTCCCGGCGCCTTGCGCAGCACGTCGAGGCGGCCGGACAGCTCGGCGACCGCCTGCTCGAGGTGGTGGGCGAGGGCCGTGAAGTGCTGCTCGTCGCGGGCGATGAGGGCGGGGTCGGCCTTGGGGGAGAGGTGGTCGGGAAGGTGGAACGCGCTCGTGGTCTTCGATGTCGACACAGTCAAACCGTGCATCTCCTGTTTCCGCTGCTTCTGGCTACGAGCAGCGATTTTGCGGCACTGCGGGGGCCTTGCCGCAAGCCCCCCTGTGCGCTATAAGTTGAGAGTGGCAAGGGGTGGGTGTTCCCCCTTGACCGATCCCCCTCCCCTCCCGCAGGAAAAATTCGCGGAAGAATTCTGCCGTCGGGCTGTCACACTTCCGTTCCGCCGTCCGTCAGGTCAATGACGGCACCACGGAAGACCTGAGGGAGACGGCGATGCAGACTCGTACGATCACGGCGGACGTACCGGTGGGACCGCGGATGGCGCAGGACCCGATGGAGCTCGTCCCCGAGCTTGCGGAGGTGTCGGCGGCGCTGTTCAAGGCCACCGGCAACCGTTCGGTACCGCGCACGACCATCAGCCTGCTCCAGCTGCGGGCCGGCCAGATCGTCGGCAACACCTACCTGACCGTCCTGCACACCGGCATGCTGCGCAAGGCCGGTGAGTCCGAGGAGCGGATCACCGCGGTGGCGTCCTGGCAGGACGCCCCGTACTTCAGTGGTGCCGAACGGGCCGCGCTGGCACTGGTGGAGGCCGTTCTCCAGCCGTCCCGGAGCGGGGAGCGCGTCAGCGACGAGCTGTACGCCGAGGTGTCCGAGCACTATGACGCGAAGGCCCTCGCGACCCTGACGATCGCGATAGGACAGGTCAACTTCTTCGTCCCGATCGCGCTCATCGCCAAGCCGGTGCCGGGACGGTCTTTCACCGATCCGTGGAACTGAGGGCGGCACCGGCGCCCGATGCCTCGCGTCAGCCGCCACCGGGGGCGGGCGGCTTCTTGCCGGGGTAGACGTGATCGGGCGTCACGATGGAGGTGACCGCCTGGCCGAAGAGCGTACTGGGCTCCTGACCCTTGTACTGCACATCGGTGTTGAGGAGGATGACCATGGTCGCCTGGGCCTGTGGCAGGTAGACCGGCAGGACCTCGTACCCGGGGATCGATCCGTTGTGACCGATCCAGCCCTGGACGTTGAAGATGCCCAGGCCGTAGCCGTCACCCGGAATGTCCATCGGGGTGGTCTTCAGGCGCTCGGCCTGGGTCTCGGGCGTCAGCAGCCTGCCGGTGGCGAGGGTGCGGGCCCAACTGCGCAGGTCCTGCAGGTCGGAGACCATCTCGCCGGCGGCCCAGGCCCAGGAGGGGTTCCAGTGGGTCGAGTCCTCGATCTTGCCCGAGGCCGTCTGGTCGGTGTAGCCCTGCGCGTACGGAGCCGGCAGGGCCGCACTCGTGGGGAAGACCGTGCGGCGGAGCCCGGCCGGTGCCAGCACCTTCTGCGTGATGACCTCGTGGAGCGGCCGGCCGGTGACCTTCTCCACCACCAGTCCGAGCAGGATCAGGTTGGTGTTGGAGTAGTCGAACCGCGCGCCCGGCGGGAACTGCGCGGGGTGCTTGAAGGAGTAGTCGAGCAACTGCCGTGGCGTGAAGGATCGTTCGGGATCGGCCTGGAGCTTCTTGATGAAGTCGCCGTCCAGGCTGTAGTTGAAGAGCCCGCTGCGCATGCCGGCCAGCTCGCGCAGCGTGATGCGGTCGCCGTCGGGAACGCCCGTGACGTACTTGCCGATCGGATCGTCCAGGCCGATCCTCTTCTGGTCGACCAGCTGGAGGAGGGCGGTGACCGTGAACGTCTTGGTCTCGCTGCCGATGCGTACGTGCAGGTCGGTCGCCATCGGTGCGCGCGTCGCCTTGTCCGCGACGCCGAAGGTCTTCACGTAACTCCCCTTGCCGGGGGCCCACAGCCCGACGGTCACGCCCGGCACCCGTGTCTCGCGCATGACCTGGCGCACCGCCGCGTCCAGTTGCGCCGCGACGGCGGGCGTGAGCCGCCGGAACTCCTCGTCGGTGCCGGGGGTGGGGGAGGAGGGGGCGGAGGGGGCGGAAGCCGACGGTGCCGGGGCGGCTGGAGCCCCGTACGCGGCGGAGCCCGCGACGGCCGGTCCGATGAACATGCCCGCGGCGGCGGCAGCCACGCAGGCCCGGCGCAGTCGGATGTGGGTTGGCTTCACGGCAGGCTCTCCCGTCGCCCGAGGACCCGGACAGCCTCACCAGCGTAGGCCCGCGCCACGAGCGTCGCGCGGCGAGCCGTGCCGGGCACGGTTCGCCGCACTGGGTGGTTCAGGCCCCGCAGAACGGTGCGGTCCGTACGAATCCGCCGGCGTTCTCGTCGTCGGAGCCGAGGAGGGCGTCGGTGGATCCGGCCAGGCACTCCACCGCCTCGATCTTGTACCGCGGGTACGTCCCGAGCGCCGCCGGGGACGCCGCGAGCGTCACCCGTACCCGGCCGGCCGGCGACACGGTCACGCGGCCCGCCTCGCTCACCGCCGAGTCGAAGGGGCCGTCGTCGCCCGCGTCCGCCGCCGAACTCACGATGATCCGCCCGGAGTCGGTCACCGAGATGTCGGAGACGTGCCGCGTGGCCTCGTCGTTCGGGTACGCGGCACGGTACGCGCGACGGGTCACGCTGCCGAACTGCGGCTGTCCCCACGAGGCGAACGTGAGCGGCGCGGCGTACAGGGTGGCGGGACGGTTCGCACCCGCTCCACGATCGGCCCACAGGGCGGCGAGGTTCCCGTTCTGCGACACGAGCGCGAAGCTCTCGAAGTCGTCGCCCTCCCCGATCGCCGGCAGCGGCGCGTAGTCGACGACCGTCGCCGTGCTGCCGACGACCTTGAGGCGGTAGACGATCCCGCGGCTGGCCAGCGCCAGGTACTCGGCGGGCATCCCGGGAACGGCCTCGATCGCCTCCAGGTCGGAAGGCTCCGGACCGTCCCAGGTGAGGGGAGAGACGTCGGCGGAGCCCTCCCGGCGGGTGATCCGGGACAGGCGCTTCTGCCCGGTCCGCTTGTTGTCGTGCACGACCAGTGCGTGCACGCCGGCTCCGTCCGCGGTACGGCCCTCGAACGCGATGCCGCTGACACCGCCCCGGGCGTCGTCGCCGACCTTCTGCCATGCGTCGTCGGCCGCACCGGCCGGGGTGGTGCCGAACATCGTGAGCAGCGCGGTCGCCGCGGCCGCCCAGGCCGTGCGCTTCAAGATCGGGAGCTTCACTGGAGATCGTTCGCCTTCCCTCCGACAGACGCGATGTCACGCGCCGGAAGGCAGGCTATTGATCATGATCGGTGCTGCTCAACGACCGTTACGCCACTTGGGGGGAGCGCATCGAAGCGACGGCCCGGGGCTCTTGGCCCCGTACGGCGGTGGGCGGTAGGGCGGTACGGCGGACCGGCGGTCAGTGGACGATGACGGTGGTGGAGGGCGACGTCCAGTCGCCGGCCTTCACGCGCAGCTCTTCCTTGCCCTTGTTCTTGAAGGTGTTGTCGAAGGAGAAGCTGGACCCCTGCTTGATCAGGGTGTTGGCGTGGAGGGTGGTCCACTTGGAGCCGTTCTTGTGCTGCAGGACCACCGTCGTGCCGATCGGCAGGCCCTTGGTGCGGCCGGTGAAGGTGACCTTCTCGCCGGCCTTCACCTCGGTCGGCGTGGCCTTGAGGCTGATCTCCCCGGCGGCCGCCGAGGGTGTCGGCGTGGCCGCGGTGGCGGCCGACGTGGCGGCGGTGGCGGTGGCAACTCCTCCGCCGGTCAGCAAGGCCGCGGACAGGGCGCCGGCGGCGAGGATGCGAGCGATTCGACGCGGTGTGGCCATCTGGTCGGACTCCCGTCTGGAGCGGATTCCCCCACGTGGCTCGAACCGCTCCGATGCTAGCGGCGCCCCGCCCGCACGGGCGACTCGATCAAGTGAAACCACTGGTCAGGGGGTTGATCCATGCGTACTGGCGGCAGCATAAGTGTGTTGGATTCAAAAGTGTAGCCGTTGCACTTGTGGATCCGATGTGCTCTTCTGGGGTCATGAACGCCTCCACCCCACCCCGCATCGCGATCATCGGCGCCGGTCCCGGCGGCTTGACCTGCGCCCGCATCCTGCAGCGGCACGGTGTCGCCGCCACCGTGTACGACCAGGACGGCTCCCGCTCCGCCCGCGACCAGGGCGGCACCCTCGACATGCACCCCGATTCCGGTCGGCGCGCGCTGAGGGAAGCCGGACTGCTCGACGAGTTCGAGGCGCTGGCCCGCCCCGAAGGAGGGCGGATGCGGCTGGCCGGCCGCGACGGGCGCGTCCTGCTCGACGCGGCTCCGCCCGAGTCGGACGCCGGCGCGGACACGGAGCAGGGCAACCCGGAAATCGACCGGGGCCGGCTCCGCGGCCTCCTGCTGGACTCGCTCGAGCCCGCCGCCGTGCGCTGGAGCCACAAGCTCGCGCACGTCGAGCCCCTCGCCGCTGGCGTCCACCGGCTGCACTTCGCCGGCGGCGCCACCGCCGAAGCCGACCTCGTCATCGGCGCGGACGGAGCCTGGTCGAAGGTCCGCCGACGGCTCTCCGCCGCGACGCCCGTCTATACCGGCGTCACCTTCGTCGAGACGGGCCTCGACGACGCCGACTCCCGCCATCCCGTACTCGCCGCGCTCACCGGCGACGGCACCATGATGGCCCTCGACGACAACCGGGGCTTCATCGCGCAGCGCAACAGCCACCACCACATACGCGTGTACGTCGGCATGCGCATCGACGAGCACTGGTACCGGACCGCCGGCCTCGACCTGGCCGACGAAGGCGCCGTACGCGACGCGCTGCTGAAGGAGTTCACCGGCTGGGGCCCCGACCTGCTCCGCTTCATCACGGACTCCGACACCGGCTACACCAACCGGCCGCTGTACGCCCTGCCCGTCCCGCACACCTGGCGGCACACCCCCGGCGTGACCCTCCTCGGCGACGCCGCCCACCTCATGTCCCCGTTCTCCGGCATGGGCGCCAACCTCGCCATGCTCGACGGCGCCGACCTCGCCCGCGCCCTCATCGGCAGCGCGACGACCGACGACGCCGTCCGCGCGTACGAGGGCCTCCTGCTGCCCCGCTCCGCAGCGGCCGCCGAAGGCGCCGCCGAGGGGATCGCCGGCGCTTTCGCGCCCGACAGCGCCACCCAGGTCCTCGCCCACATGACCCGGAACCACTGACACCGGCCGCCTGCGGGAAATGGGTTGAGCCCCCGGTGATCATGTGACAGGCTCGCCCGCCGTGACCGAGATCGCCGCGGAGGGCCCCATGACATCGATCAAGCAGTTCCAAGTCACCTTCGACTGCGCCGAACCCGAGCGCGTCGCCCGCTTCTGGTGCGAGGTGCTGGGGTACGTCGTACCGCCGCCGCCGGAGGGCTTCGCCACTTGGGACGAGTACAACGGCTCGCTGCCGCCCGAGCGTCAGGGCGCCGCCTTCGTCTGCATGGATCCCTCGGGTGCGGGTCCGCGCATGTACTTCCAGCGCGTTCCCGAAGGCAAGGTCGTCAAGAACCGGGTCCATCTCGACGTGCGGGCCGGCACCGGGCTCGTGGGTGAGGAGCGCCTCGCCGTACTCGAGGCCGAGTGCGCGCGGCTGGTCGCGCTCGGTGGGGTGTGCGTGCAGGTGCTGCGTGCCGACGGCGTCAACGAGTCCTGCATCGTGATGCAGGACGTCGAGGGCAACGAGTTCTGTCTCGACTGACATCTGTGGAACGGATCTCCATCCCTCATGCGCACCCACGGTAACTGGATCACCCGCGCCGAGACCCCCGCGGACGTCCCCGCCATCCGCGGCATCAGCCTCGCCGCGTTCGACACTCCGCTCGAAGCCGACCTCGTCGACGCCCTGCGCGCCGACCCCGCCTGGATCGACGGCCTGTCCGTCGTCTCCGCCGACGACGGTGACGGCGGCGGCCGGCTCGTCGGTCACGCACTGCTCACCCGCTGCCACATCGGCGACACCCCGGCCCTGTGCCTGGCGCCCGTCGCCGTACTGCCCGAGTACCAGAGGACCGGGGCGGGCTCCGCTGCCGTCCGCGCTGCCCTGCGGGCCGCCAAGGACATGGGCGAGCGCTACGTCACCGTTCTCGGACACCCGGCGTACTACCCGCGGTTCGGCTTCACCCGCGCTTCGACCCACGGCATCCGCCTCGGCATCGAGGTCCCGGACGAGGCCTTGATGGCCCTCGCCCTCGACGAGGCCCACCCGCTGCCCAGCGGCACCGTCCGCTACGCGGCGCCCTTCGGGATCTGACGACCCACCCCGCCCGGTGGACCGCACCCGGCGGCCCGGTCCGCACTCAGGAACGAGTCGCGGGCCGGGCCGCCGGGCCGTCGTCGACGCCGAGGTCGGAGCGCATCACGGCGCGGAGCTCCTGCCCGCGGTTCCAGAGCTCCTGGAGCTCGTCGTGTATCTCCTGGAACGAGCCACCCGGCACCGGCAGGCCCTCCTCCAGCCGCATCGTCATGCCGTACAGCTCGGACAGTGAGGTGGTCATGCCGTCCAGTTCGTGCATCACCGTGGTGGAGGCGATCATCTGCGCCTCGGCGAAGGCGGCGTGGTGCGCATGCCGGGCCGCCTCCATCGCCTGCCGCCCTTCCGGCGTGACCTCTCCCTTGTGCACCAGCCACAGGTAGTTCATCAACTCGATCCGGTGGCGGCGGTACGCGGCGTTGGCCGCCACGTAGCAGTCGCGCCGCCGGTCCTCATCGGCGAGCCGCTGCTGGTGGAGCCGCTGGGCGTGGTCCGTCCGCTCCTGGCGCTCGAACTGCTCCGCCTGGGTACGGGCCGTCAGGCGCTGTGACAGGACCGGCGCGAGGAGCGTGCCGATCACCCCGACGCTCGCGGCGGCGAGCGCGATCAGAGCTGTGCCCACCGTGCCTCCAGGTGTCGGGGCGGGGCCGTCGCGCTCCGCCTGCGGCCGACCGGCCGCGACCAATCTACTGAGGTTTTCGGGTTGTCGTCGGGTGGTGACGGGTCATGATCCCAACACCCACCTCGCAGCCGGGCCGAAACGCCATGAGGCCGAGCATGACCGGCTCACCACCGTGCGCCTCCCGCCTTCCGCCCCTGACCTGAACCCCGTCGAGACCTTCTGGTCACTGGTACGCCGAGCGATGGCCAACACCGCCTTCGACACACCCGACGACCTGGACCGCGTACTGCGACGCGAGTTACGCAGGATTCAGCTTCGGCCTCGCCTGATCGAGTCCGTGGACGAACCCGCGGAACATCACGTACCGTGTGGCTCCACGCCCTGAGATGAACGGAAGGAGGCGAGTGCCGTGTGGTCCACACCTTTCCAGCGCTCCCTCTTCCAGCATCCCGGCGTGGTTTCTCAGTTCTGACCGGGGGCGCTCCAAGCAGCCTGTATCCCGGAGGAATCCATGACCGATCTGGTCATCCGTGCGCTCTCCGCGAGCGACGCACATCTCTTTGACGCACTTCCCGACCCCCTGGGCGCCCGTGAGGGCCATCGGCGTACCCGGTTCCGCCCCCACTGGAAGCGCGTCGCCCTGCGCGATGGCGAAGTCGTTGCACGCGGCGCGTGGTGGGGCGGCCCCGACGACTCGGAGCCCGTCAACATCAACTGGTTCGACGTGGCCGAGGGGGAGGAGGAGGCCGGAGCCGAACTCCTCCGCTCCGCTCCCTGGCAGGTCGAACTCGAGATCAACGTGCCCAGCGGCTGGCGGGACGACCCCGAACTGCGGGCCGGCGCCGAGACGCTCTTCGCCGCCGCACGAGCCGCCGGGTACGAACTCCTGGTGGAACGCTTCCTGTACCGCTGGACCCCGGAGCAAGGTCTGCCCGAGCGGCCCGGACGCCTGCGCTTCAGCTCCGAACCCGACGACGCCGTGTTCTTCGATGCGTTCCGCCGCATCCATTCCGTCACCCTGGACGCCCATGCGCTCAGGGCCATCGAGGAGGGCGGTCTCGACCAGGCTGCCCAGCAGGAACTCGACTTCCTCCACTGGTGCCCCTCACCACGTGAGTGGTGGCAGATGGCGCACACGCCCGAGGGCGACCTGGCCGGCATCCACATACCGGCCCACAACCCCTCCGGCCCGACCATCGGCTTCATCGGAGTCCTGCCGGAGCAGCGCGGTCACGGCTACGCCTACGACCTCCTCGCGGAGTGCACCCACCTCCTCGTCGAGCAGGGCGCGGAGTTCGTCACCGGATCGACCGACCGGGGCAACTTCCCCATGGCCGCGAACTTCACCAAGGCCGGCTTCCCCGTCATCAAGGAACGCATCAACTTCCACGCGGCGGGCCCGGAGGCCTAGCGAGGAGTAGCACCCGGTGCGAGCGGTCCGGTCCGAGGGCAGGTCCGGACCGCTTGCGTCCCTCGGGAAGTCGGCGGAGTAGATGACGCTCGCCGCGCAATGGAGGCCGGAGCAGGTGCTGCTTGTCCCGGGCCGCTCACGGCAGCTGCCGAACCCGTCCCCGGGGCTTCAACTCAGTTGATCGCGCACGAGGTCAAGGAATGCCTGTCGGCTCGGACGGATGTGCGCCCAGACCTTCTCGTCCTGTGGCTCTCCCCGGTCTTCGGGGCCCTTCCTGATCACCTCCTGTACTGCCCACGCGAGGCTGTGTGCCGCTTCGCTGACCTCGGACGCGCACAGTACGTGGATCGTCTTCTGCGTCACCCACACCCGGTCAAGGACCTGCCTTGCCCGAGCCTGCCACTGCTCGTCAGCCAGGTTGTGGTGATACCGATCCACCGCGACTCGTTCGGCTTCCTGCACCGCAGACAGGAATTCGATGAGGTGAGTGAGACGCTCGTTGCGGCGCGCCTCGGCAAGTTCACGAACACTGCGGCGCGCCTCGCCGCGTTCCAAGGCACGTCCTGCCGAGCGCTGGGCCAGCATCGACATGAGCCCGCCGAGCAGGACGCCGATGAGCGGCGCAAGCGTTGTCCACACAACGTCCGATTATGGCATGAACACGGCACGGGGTTCGGGCGGTATCGGGCCGGGACCGGGACGCGCAGTCGGCCAGGTTGTCGCAGCCTCGCGGTCCGATGCCGGACTTCACCTCGGAGTCCGGGTGGCTGCGGTTCGTCTCACTTCGTAATGACTCGTCTAGAAGGCCGAGTGGGTGAACCAGTGGGTGAGCAGGTCCTGGTCGCCGAGGAGGTGGAACGCGTCGCTCTGGCGGTCCCGGCGGCCGTACAGCAGCAGGAGCAGGTCCTCGGCGGTTCCCCGTACGGTGGCGTCCGCCGCGGAGGGCCCGGGGTGGTCGGCCACCAGCGCGAAGCCGTCCGGGCGCAGGCCGACCAGCCAGGTCTCGTCGCCGTCCGTGCAGCTGAAACGAATGGAGCGGTCAGGGGCGCGCAGTTGGGCGGTCAGCGGCGCGAAGGGGGATGCGAACGGCAGGTTGGTGAGGAACTCGTCGACACCGTCGGCCGCCAGCGCGCGGTCGATGTGCGGGGGGATCCCGAGTGCGAGTTCCGCGTCGGCACGGTGGACGAGGGTCTCGAAGAGCATGCGCCGGACCCAGAACCGGGCGTGCTGGTCGACTCCCCAGGCCCACATCGGCGCGTCCAGGTCGGTGGCGGCGAACACCGCGGTGGCCTCGGCGGCGCTCGCGGTCAGCCAGTCCGGGAGGCCTTCGGGGTCCTCCGGCAGGCGAAGGTCCACGTCGCGGCTGGTCGGCGGCTGCTGGACGCGCTGCCGCAGCAGTTCGGTGAACCAGCGGTGCACGCTGCCGACGTGCCGGGTGAGGTCGGCGAGGGTCCAGCCGGGGCAGGTCGGCACGGGGGTGGAGAGGTCCGCCGCCTTGACGGTGGCGACGAATCCGGCGGCCTCGGCGGCGACGGCCGCTCCGTGCTGGGCGGGGTTCATGTGTGGGCCCTTCGTCTGGTGGTGCTGCCCCGGCGGCAAGGATGCTTAAGGGTGTAGATGATTGACATCCTTAAGTAATGGTGAAGGTAATTCCCGGGCCCCGCGGATGTCAACTTCCGCCCACCCCTCCGCCCCGCGTAAGGCCGGGAGCCGCCTGTTATGATCACCGCGTTGGCCTTCGGCACCCCGGCGGGTGTGTCCGGAGGCTTTTTTCATGCCCACATCCACTGCCGCACCCGCCGACCCGCCCACCACCGGCTACCGCTCCCTGCTCCGCAACCGCGAGTTCGCCGGCCTGTACGCCGGCTTCACCCTGACCGTCGCCGCGAGCACCCTGTCGGGGTTCGCGCTCGGCACACTGGTCGACCACCAGACCGCGTCACCGTTCCTGACTGCCGTGAGCATGTACGGCGCCACGTTCGCAACGGTGCTCGGCGCCCTGACGCTCATGTCGGTCGCCGACGGGAGCCGGCCGCGCCGGACCCTGGTGACCCTCCAGTGCGCCGCGCTCGTGGGCGTCGCCGCGCAAGCGGTTCCGGGGCTGCCGCTGGCCGTCCGGTTCGCTCTCCTCCTGGCACTGGGCTTCTTCCAGTCCCTGGGCACCGGAACGCGCATGGGGCTGATCGCCGAGGTGGTGCCGGCCGCCACGTACGCTCTGGCGCGATCGCTGATGAACATCACCGCGGGAGGCACGGCCGTGCTCGGCTACGCCATCGGCGCCGCACTGCTGCACCGGCTGAGCCCGCGGGAAGTCTTCGTCATCGCCGCCGTCCTGACCGGCCTCGGCCTGGCCGCCGTCGCCGCGACGGTCAGGGAACGGTCCATCCGTCCGTCCCGTCGGCCCGGCCTGCGCCAGACCTGGACGACGAACACCGAGCTCTTCTCCCGGAAGGGCCCGCGGGCACTCCTGCTGAACCTGTGGGTGCCGGGCGGTCTGATCGTCGGCTGCGAGGCGCTGTTCATCTCCTACGCGCCCGAGCACGCCGGGTTCCTCCTCGCCGCCGGATCCGCCGGGATGCTCCTCGGGGACCTCGCGGTCGGAAGACTGCTCACCGCCCCACAGCGGCACCGCTGCGTGTTCGCCCTGCGGCTGCTGCTCGCAGCCCCGTACCTGCTGTTCGGTTTCCACCCGCCCGTGCCGGTGCTGACGGCCGCGGTGTTCGTATCGGGAGCCGGGTTCGCCGCCACGCTGCCGCTCCAGGAGCGGCTTCTCGCGCTGACTCCCGATCCGGTCCGCGGCCAGGTCCAGGGCGTCGAATCCGCCGGCCGGATGACGTGGCAGGGCATCGGAGCCGCGATCGGCGGCGGGGTCGCCCAGTACCTCACCCCCGGCGCCGCGATCGCCGCGCTGGCCGCGGTGTCCCTCGGCGTCACCCTCGCTTCACGGGCCTGTGAACCGGCGGGGGCGATGGGCCTCCGTCCGCCCCCGGCCGGGCCATGACCACCCCTTGACCGGACAGGCCCTGACCAGCGCGCTCAGGATCGGTAGCATCCCACCCTCAGTAACACGATGGAGAAGGTGACGGCCGTGCCCGAATCCCCGCTCGTCCTTGACGAGTACGCCAGACGCATCCGCACCGACGTGGACGCGAACCTGCTGCGGCAGGAACAGCTGCGCGGCGAGCTCCGCAAGCTGGAGGAGGAGCACAACGTACTCCTCAAGCTCCAGCAGACGCTCGCCACGGGCGCGGAGGCCATCGCCTCCGCGAGGGGCGGGACCGGGGAAGCCGGGGAGCTGCCGAAGCCCCCGCGCGCGGAGCGCCAGGTCCCGCGCAGGCGCGGCGGCAAGGGGCGGGCGGGGAAGGGGCGCCTGTCGGGGGAGGCGTCGCTCATCGAGACCGTCAACGCGCTGCTGCAGGCGCAGGTCGAGCCCCGGTCCGTCGCCGAGATCCTCGGTGAAGTGGTCGCGGTGCGCCCGGCCACCATCCAGACCGTACGCAACACGCTCGACCGGCTGGTCGCCACCAGCAAGGCCGAGCGCACCAAGCAGGGGCGCTCGGTCTACTACAGCGCGGTGGGCGCCGCCGCCGGGCCGCAGCCCACCCCGGCCGTCGACGCTCAGTAGCGGAGCAGGAGCCGACAGGCAGGAAACCAAATGATCTGAACTCCTGCCCGACATCCGACGTTTGCTCAGTAGGGAGCTTCCCTGAACCGATCGAACCGATAGGGGATTCACTGTGATACGTCCGGTTGTCCAGCGCGGTCGGAGCGCGATCGAGGCGAGTTCCCCGGCGGTCCTGCCCGGACTGTCCGCACCCGCCTGCCGGAACGCCGACCCTGCCCTGTTCTTCCCCGCGTACGGCGTGCCCTTGAGCGACCTCCAGATCAGGGCGGCCAAGGAGCTCTGCGCCGGCTGCCCGGTCCGTGAGGAGTGCCTGGCGATAGCCGTCCGCTCGGACGAGAGCGACGGCATCTGGGGCGGCACCACACCGATCGAGCGGCGCCGGATGCGGGTGCAGCTGGCACGCATGGAACAGGGTGCGGAGCTCGCCCGGGCCGTGGTGTCGGGTGACGAGCCGCAGGTGCTCCAGGGCCTGCGGCCCGCCGTGGTGCACAACCTGTTCGCCATGGGCTGGAACGCGGAACGCATCGGCCACGCCCTGCAGCTGGCATCGGGCGAGGTCCAGGCGGCCCGGGCGATGGCCGCCAGGTCCCTGGCGTTCCTCGCGTTCATGGAGCGGCACTGCCCCAAGGGGTGGAGCTGAGGGGCGGGTGGGGCTAGGGGGCGTCCCGGACGATCGTCCAGGGGGATGTGGCAGTGGTGGACGTACTGCGCCGGGAATTCGGTGCCGCTTCCCGGAATCGACGCGATCGTGTCCGTCGGCGGGGTGAATTCCCGGATGACGATCCGGGTCACCGTCTCCGGATAGGACTTGACCGTGTCCTTGTTGGAGTTCGCCTCGTCCGGGTCCGGCGGGATCGGCGGTCCGGTGAGGTAGTTTCCCAGAACAGGCCGGTCCTCCGGCTTGCGGCCGCCGTCGATCCACTTCTCGTACTGCTCCTGGTAGCCGGCCGCGTCGATCGGCTGCCGGTTCAGCACCTGGAAGTTGACGAGGTGGACGTGCATCGGGTGGGCGTCGTGGTTGGGATTGACGTACTCCCGGATCTCGGTCGAGCCCGCCTTGACGAAGTCCTCGGACGGCTCCATGAACGGCACCGCGTTGAAGGTCATGGTGCCGAACAGCTTGTGCTGGTACAGGACCCATTCCCGTCGGCGGGGTCGCGCACGAGGTAGAGACCTGCGAGGCCCGCGTACACGTTGACGCTGGTCATCCCCATGCCGTGGTCGTGGTACCAGAGCATGGCCGAATTCTCGTGGTTGGTGTAGGCGCAGATCGCCTCGTTCGGCTTGACCCGCTTCGGGTCCAAGGTGGTGTAGGCCTCGGCGTGGATTCCGTCCGGGCTGAACGAATGCAGGGGCATACCGTCGGACTGCGGGGCCGTGAATCCGCCGTGCTGGTGCACGACGTTCCAGACGTTCACGTTTGAGGGGAACGGCAGGTGCGGCTTGTACGGGGGCGGAGGGATCGGGGTGAGCTGGGGGTCCCCGTTGCGGATTCCGTCGATCACGAACTGGAACAGATGGGTCGTCGGCAGCTTATTGCGGTACTTGACGACCGTCGGGTGGTCCTTGTTCACGCTGATGGTCGGCCCGAGGTAGCCCATGCCGATGACCTTGCCGGGATCGTGCGGATGCGCGGCCCAGTACCCCCAGACGGTCGCCGGAGCCAGATCCCGGTGGAAGCGCCACGAGCCCTGGCGCATCGTGATCTCGTAGTGGTCGGCGCCCGGATAGACGGAAGGATCCGCGACGGCCGTCGGCGGAGTGGGCAGCGGGTCCACGAATTTCGTGAGCGGAGGGGTTTTCGGCACCGCGGTGGCCGGGGCCCCGTGACCGTGACCGTCGGCGTGCGCCGGCGTCCCCAGTACGCCCCGCGAGAGTGTGACCGCACCCCCCATGGCTCCGGCCAGGAGGAACTCCCTGCGTCCGACCATCGTCTCCCGCCTTTCCGGGTCGGGCAAAGCCACTTAATGCGCCGATTTGCCAGAAATTCTCCAGATTTCAGAATTGGAATCCAATAATTCTGAATCGGAAATGATTATCGCCATTCGGGGCGGTGGTCCGCGCGGCCGATCGGCCCTCCCGGGACGTGTCACCGCGTGCGCCACGGGTCCCGGCGTGGAACCGTTTCCGCATGACCGAAGGATCGACACCTCACCTTTCCCCGGCGCGCATCACCGTACTGGGCGTCCAGCCCGGCAATCCGCCCTTTCGCATCGTGGAGGTCGACGGGGAGTTCGTCGGCAGGGCGATGTCGATGACGGACGTGCTGCTGGTCGCCGCGGAGGCCGGGATCCCGATCCACGACCTCGACGACCTGGACGAGGTCCGGTGGGTCGGGGGCGGCAAGTTCAACTGGACCCCGCACTAGGTTCCGCCCCCGGCGGGCCGCCCGGCCCCGGCCGGCGGTCGTTGGGGGTGATCGGCGTGCGGACCGGCGTGCTCGTGCGGCGGGCGCCGGACCAGGGAGCGGGGACGGCGTCGATGTCCCGGGCCAGGCGGTGGGCGACGGCCTCGTAGTTGACCCGCCAGCCGCGGAAGTGCGGCCAGGCCTGCTCCGGGGTGCGCTCCATGCCGTACCCCTGCCCGGACATCCGGGCCACGCCCTGGAGGAAGTCCTCGTACGTGAGCAGCAGCGGGTCGTCCGGACGCGGGTCGCGGTCGTAGCCGATGCCGCGGATGTCCGCGAGGTCGCGCAGGCACACGAAGCCCGCGCGCAGGGCCATCCGTACGGCGTACTGCGGCTGGGAGGGGTTGAACGCCAGCCGCAGCGCCGCGGCGTCCATCACCGCGACCAGGGCCACGAGCCAGTTCCGGTTCGGCTTGGGCGAGCGGAACTGGATGAGGATCGGATACGTGGTGTGGCTCTCGCTCACCGCCGCGCTCCACCGCTCCCAGTTGCGGAACAGCTCGTCGAGCCCGTCCAGCAGCTCCGCCTGCGCGTAGCGGGCCAGGATCTCCGGCCCCCACGGCGGGACACCGGCCCGAGCCTCCAGCAGGGTCACCTCCATCTCCCGGCTCTGGTACGCCCCGTACAGCGCGGGCAGGTACCCGACCTGGAGGCCGATGGTCACGGGTCCGGTGGCCGCCGCGCAGAAGTCGATGGCGTTCAGGCTCTCGCGGTTGCTGCTGGCGAAGCCGAGGGTGAGCATCGAGGACCCGGCCTCCACCAGCGCCTTGCGCAGTGGCAGACCGCTCACGGCGGCCTCCAGGAGGCCGTAGCCGAGCAGGAACAGCAGGAGCCAGCCGATCAGTACGGCCACCAGGGTCAGCGGCGCCATCGGCGCCAGCGCCCGGTCCTTGCCCTCGGGAGTGGAGCGGGCGTCGGCGGCGAGCTGGAAGGGCAGCCGGACGGCGCCGTGCACGAACCGGGTGAACCGGGACCGGCTGGGCCGCGGGACGACGAGGTTGCTCACGACGGAGGAGAAGCCCGACAGCACCAGAACGGCACCGAGCACGCCCATCAGCCATCGGTCCACCAAGCCCCGCTCCCTTCGCGCCCGATTCGGCCCGGACACCCAGCGGATCCCACCGGACGGCCCGAAACCAGGCGGCTCGCCCACCCGGCACCCCGAACGGCCGCGCCCCGGCGCCGCGGCGGCGCGCGTGCCCGCGCCGCACCGTTCGGCGAGTCGCGGACACGGACCGCGGGGGCGCGGGAGACTGGCCGGGCGGGCCGCCGCGAGCGGCGGCGGAGGGGGGCGGGGGAACGATGGGCGCGCGGTACGTCACGGACCTGATCGCTGCGTTCGAGCGGAACGCGGGGCGGCCCGCGATCGGGGCCGGGCCCGTCGTCATGGGGTTCTCCGAGGTCCTGGCCGACACGTACCGGCTGGCCGGTGTTCTCGGTGAGCTGGGAGTGACGCGCGGGACCGGTCTGGCCTGCGTGACGGACGGCAACCCGCCCGAGGCACTGCTGGTGCGGTTGGCCGCCCATGTCCTGGGCGCCCGGCTGACCCAGGTGGTCGTCGGCCCGGCCACCCACGGCCTGGACTTCATGCTGCGCGACTGCGCACCCGCTCTGGTGGTGCACGACACCCCGGTCCCGGACACCGGGGTTCCGGGCGTCGGGCTCGAGGAGTTGGTGCGGCTCGCCCGCACCCGGGACGGCCGGCCGGTGCCCGTGCAGGCGCGCGAGGAGGACGTGGCGCGTGTGACGTACACCGGTGGTACGACCGGCAGGCCCAAGGGCGTGGCCTCCACGTTCGCCGCGATGGCGGGCCGGACGGATACGCGGGGCAAGGGCGGCGAGGGCGGCGACGGCGGACCGGCGGGCGAGGGCGCCGACGGCGGCGCACCGCGCGCGTCGGCGTCGGTCTACCTGTCGGTGACCTCGCTCGCGCAGCGCTCCGGGGGCCGGTGCCTGGAGCAGCTGCGCGGGGGAGGCCGGGTGGAGATCCTCGGCCCCTTCGACGCGGGGGAGTTCGCCGCCGCCTGCCGGCGGCTCGGGCCCGTGTCCACGTACCTGACGCCTTCGATGGTCTACCGGCTGCTGGACGATCCGGCGACGGCCGACGGCGTACCGGGTCTCGCCCAGGTGTCGTACGGAAACTCTCCGGTCCACCCGGAGCGGCTGCGGCAGGCGCTGACGCGCTGGGGTGCGCGGCCGAGGTGGCGGCAGGGCTACGGGATGAACGAAGCCGGCGTGATCTGCAGGCTCTCGCCGGCCGATCACGACGCGGGGGTGACGGACCGGCCGTACCTCCTGGGGTCCGTGGGCCGCCCCGCGCCCGGTGTGGACGTACGGGTGCGCGATCAGGACGGGGCGGAGACCGGGCGGGGAGAGACCGGCGAGGTGTGGGTGCGGTCCGCGATGACGATGGCCGGCTACTGGAATCAGCCCGGCCTGACGGCCGAGGTGATGCGGGACGGATGGCTTCGGACCGGGGACCTCGGCCACTTCGACGCCGACGGCTACCTCTATCTCGACGACCGGGTGAAGGACGTGGTGATCGTGGACGGGGTGAACATCTACTGCGGTCCCGTCGAGGCGGCCCTGACCCGGCATCCCGCCGTGGCCGAGGCGGCGGTGGTGGGCAGGGCCGACGATCGCACCGGCGAGGAGGTGTGCGCCTTCCTGGTGCCCGCGCCGGGTCGTGTGCCCACGGCCGCGGCGGCCGCCGAGGCGTGCCTGCTGGTGGCGCGGGCCCTGGCCCCGGCGCACCGGCCGACCACCGTCTTCTGGGAGACGGCCCTGCCGCTGACCGACCGGGGCAAGCCGGACAAGCGGCTGCTGCGCAAACGGGCTGCAGGACCGACCGGGTCCGAGACCCGGCCGTGAGGACGCCGGGGAGGGGCGCCTCTCGCCCCGCGGAAAATCCCTTTCCCGCGCGTCGGGGTGATCATTAGAGTCGGCACATGAAGTTACTCACGCGTAAATCGGCGGCCTCGCAGGCGGTCCGGACCGCCGAATGACTTCGCAGTCTTCTCCGGACCCGGCATGATTCCCCCGTGCATGAGGACGAGACCCGTCGCGGGGGAGCGCGGTACACGCTGACCGACACGGAGTACGGCCACGACTGGGGCGACTGCGCCCAGGCCGAGGGCCTGTTCGGCGAAGGCCGGCGGGAGACGTACGAACTGTTCGGCTGGGTCCCGGAAGGAGCCGGCCCGCGCGGCTGGATCGGCCGCAGGGTGTGGTGGGTGCCGGACGAAGGGGGGCTCGATCCCTGGCTCCTGGAGGACGCCGAGAGCCCCGGACGGCGCGCGGGGAGGGACGGGCTCGTACTCACGGGCCTGGACGACCACCTCGGTCCGCCCGAGGGGCACCGCGGTCCGGTCCGGCTGCACGACGAGCACCAGTGGCTGGGCGCCTGCCGCGAGTTCACCCGGATCCTGCCGCCCGAACGGGCGGAACGCCCGCTCGTCCTGCGGGGGTTCGCCCCGGGCGACGAACTGCGACGCGCACTGGCGGCGGGCACCCGGCGGTCGCTGGACCTGGGTGAAGCCGTCCTGAAGGTACGGGACGACCGGGGCGCGCCGCTCGCGGAGCTGCTGCTGTGGGCCACCGTCAGCGCCTGGTGCCCGTCCGCCCACGGCGCGGATCTGATCGACCTGGAGTTGGAGGGAAAGCTCTCCACCCCCGTCCCGGAACAGGCCCGGCCCCTCTGGGAGCGGTGGCTCGCGGGGCCGCCGAAGACACCCGGCACCTGGGGCGCGCTGGACACCCGGCAGCGCTGGGCCTGGCTGGACCACGTCCGGGGCAGGGCCTTCCTCCGCGCCCGCGAGGAGCGGCCGCCGGGGCACTCGTACGAGCTCGACGGCCGGCACGTCACGGACGTCCCGGGCCTCTACCTGGCACTCGGCGAAGCGGTGAACGGGCCGGGCGGCTACTTCGGCGGCTGCCTGGACGCCCTCGACGACTGCCTGGGCGGCGCCTTCGGCCACACCGCCCCGGCGACCCTGCTCTGGCGGAACGCCGTGACCGCCCGCGACCGCCTGTCCCGCGTCCTGAGGCCGCGGGGGGAGCCGTACGACCTCTTCGCCGAGACCCTCGACGTCCTGGCCGACGGCGGACTGGGCGTCACCCTCGCCTGAAGGGGACGGAGGTCCGTTCGGCGCCGGGGGTGGCGCGGTGGTGCCGGAGCCCGGCCGCCCGAGGGGCATTCCGTCGGAGCTGTGCTCGGGATGCGGATCCCGGCGTATCTCGGGATGCTGGATGCGCCAGTATTTCCAAGGAGGCCGTAATGTCGATGCTTGACAAGCTCAAGGGCCTGATCAAGGGCCATGAGGACGTAGCCCGACAAGGGGTCGAGAAGGCCGGCGACGCCGTCGACGCGAAGACCGGCAACAAGTACCAGAGTCAGGTCGACACGGCCCAGCAGAAGATCAACGAGCAGCTGGGAACGGACAGGCCCCAGGACCGCCCGCCGCAGGTCTAGAGCTGTCCGGGTGCCCGCGTACGCCGTGCGGGCCGCAGGTCCGGTGCTCCCGGTCGGAGCGCCGGGCCTGCGGCATGTGCGACCGGCCCGGTCCGGCCGGTTCCCCGGGCCGGGGCCTCAGCTGCCGGTCAGGGTGCGGGCCAGGAGGGGGAGCAGCCGGTCCCAGTGGCGCTGGAGCGCGGAGGCGTCGAAGGCGGCGGTGTCGGACATGGTGAAGCCGTGGACGGTACCGGCGTAGAGCTCGATGGTGTGGGCGACGCCCGCGGCGTCCAGGGCCCGGTTCAGCTCGTCGACGGCCTCGGGCAGCATGTCGTTCTCGGCGAGGCCGAGGTGGACTTCGGCCGTGAGCTTCGGGACGAGGCGGTGCGCGCTGTCGGGCGCGTCCGTGACCAGGGCGGCGGGGTGGAATCCGGCGACGGCGGCCACCCGGTCGGGGTGGGCCGTCGCCGTACGCATCGCCAGGACGGCCCCCATGCAGTAGCCGATCGCGGCGACCGGTCCGTCGCCCACCTCCGGCTGCGCGGTGAGGAAGCGGAGGTACGCGTCGGCGTCGCGCAGGGCGCGTTCGGTGGTGTGCGCCTCGATCAGGGGCATCAGCCGGCCGAAGAGGGCGGGCCGGTTCTCCGCCGTGACGTACTCGGGAAGTTCGATCACCGGTGCCGGGCCGTGCCGGTAGTACACGTTGGGGACGAGCACGTAGTAGCCGTGCCCGGCCAGTTCACGGGCCTTCTCCTCCAACTCGGGGCGCAGGCCGAAGGCGTCCATGTACAGCAGCACCCCCGGGTGCCGCTCGCCGTCGTCGGGAAGGGCGGCGAAGGCGTCGGCCTGGCCGTCCATGGTGGGGATCTGTAACGTCGACGTCTTGGTGGGCATGATGGATCTTCCTTCCTTGGACCGAAGCCAGTAGATCACTGGGCCGGCGTCACAGCCAGCTCCTCGTCCCCACGGGAGGCGGGAGGGGTACACGCGTGGGCGCGAGCACGGGCACGGCCGGTCGGGGAGTCGATATGACCCGGGTGGGTGGCCGGTGGCGGGTCACCCGCCCGTGGCCTCCCCAGCTGCGCCCCTTCGTGCACAGCTATGCCGGCTACTGGGAGGCGGCGGTCACGCCCTATCGCGTGCGGTTGGTTCCCACGGGCCGGGCGGTCGTGGTGATCAATCTGGGGGAGCCGTTCACCCAGGTGCGCCGACTGGGCAGCGACCCGAGCCCGAACATCCTGGTCACCGGCTCGCTGGTCGCGGGCCTGGAGGACGGGCCCCGGGTGTGTGACCACCCGGGTGGACAGGAGGCGATCCGGCTCGAGTTGACGCCGCTGGGCGCCTACCGGCTCTTCGCGCTGCCGATGAGCGAGTTGACCAACAGGGTGGTCGGGCTCTGCGACGTCCTCGGTCCCGGGGCCGCAGTGCTGACCGAACAGCTCGCGGACACCGCCGACTGGGGAGCCCGGTTCGACCTCCTGGACATCGCACTGTCGGCCCGGATCGCGCGCGGCCCGGATCCCGCTCCCGAGGTGAGCCATGCCTGGCGGCTCCTGTCCCGCGCCGGCGGGGCGATCCCGGTCGGCCGGATCGCGGCCGAGGTCGGCTGGAGCCAGGGCCACTTGATCCGCCGGTTCACCGAACAGGTGGGCCTGACGCCCAAGATGTCCGCCCGCGTGCTGCGCTTCCACCGGGCGGCGCGACTGCTCACCCGCGAGGGCGCGAACCTGACCGAAGTGACCGAGGCCTGCGGCTTCTACGACCAGGCACACCTCAACCGCGAGTTCCGCGCCCTGGCCGAGACCACTCCCGGCCGGGTGGCCGTCGCCCGCGTGGCGGAGGGAGCGCTCGCCCTGTGAGGGGCGAGGTCAATTCTGTCCAAGCCAGGCCGTGTGCGCGTCGATAGTGTCTCGTTCGTAGTGGATCAGTCACCCGAACACGGGCAACGGTGAACCCGGCCTGGAGGAGGAGTACCCGATGGAAGACCTGCTGCGCATCCTCGTGGCCGGCGCGATCTCAGGAGGCTTGATCGGTCTCGCGGGGGCCCTCGGCCGAAACCGCCGCAGGCGCCGGGAGGAAGGCGGATCCGACCGCCGCTGACCGGGGGCGGTGCCGTCCCCGGCACGCTCGGACGTCGTCGGCCACGGGGGTGCCGGCGACGTCGTCGGCAACGACGCCGACGGCCGCCGCGCCCCCTGGAGGAGCGGGCGGCCGCGGCGGTCGGGGTGCGTCAGGCGACCGGTGTCGCGGGGAGCCACTCGGGGCGGTCGAGGAAGGCCAGTACCGCCCGCTTCTCGGGGAGGTGGATCTCCGGAAGGTCGATCTCGGGCAGGATGATCTCGCCCTGCCGGACGAAGCCGATGCGGCCCAGGAGGGCGACGGCCTTCTCGTTGCGCGCGTCGGGCTCGCCCACCGCGCGCCGCACGGCCGGGTCGCGGAACGCGAAGCGGATGAGCGAGCCGATGAGGGTCCTGCTGAAGCCCGGGCGGGGCCGGCCCGCGATCGGCGCGAGCATGAGGTGGACGCCGATGTCGCCCTCCCGCACCTCGTAGCACTCGCTGACCCGGTCCTCCTGCGGCTGGTAGGTCTGGAAGAGCGCCACCGGCTCGTCGTCCAGACGGACCATGAACGCGTGATGGGTGTCCCGGCGGTCCACGTCCTCGTAGATCTCCTGCACCAGCTCCCGGCTGGCGCCGTTCATTCCCCAGAATTCGGCGCGCTCCTCGATGACCCAGGCGTGCAGCACGGCGGAGTCCGTCGCCGGGTCGACGGGAGTGAAGCGGACCGTGCCGAAGTCTTCGACGGTCTCCGTGTAGACGTCGGCGCGCGGGGTGGAGAGGACGGTGGACTCGGGTCTCATGCGGTCTCGGTTCCTTCGTGACGGCGGGTGCGGCGGCAGCGATGAGCACACCAGCCCGCGAACTCGTTAGGTAAGGCTGGCCTAAGTGTAGGTCCATGGTGGCGTGAATCGAACGCAGGGTGCGTCTCGTCCGCCGGCAGGCGCCGTCGACGCGCCGAGACCTGGACGCGTCTTGCCCGGTGTCGCGCGCCCGACCCGCTTCCGCTGGTCAGGCCACCGTCCCGTCCTGCCGTCGCCGCACCATCTCGGAGATCCAGACGGGCGCGAACGGGGACGTGCAACCGGGGGGAGTCGGGTAGTCCTTCAGCACCTCCAGGCGCTCGCCGATGGCGATGGCGCGGGCGCGGTACTCCGCGTGCTCGATCCCGATCTGTGCCAGGCAGTGGTTCATCGCCCATTGCAGGCGGTCCGGGGCATCCTGCATCCGCGTCTCGATGACATCGAGCAATCCCGCCAGGTCGAGCCCCTCGGGCCTCTTCGCCACGCGTTCGGTGGTCAGCGCCCAGCCCGCGCTCGCGACCACCGGATCGGGGTCGGCGAACCAGGCCGACCGCAACTCCTGCGCGTGCGGGCTCTTCTTCACCACGTAGTTCACGAGCCAGTCGTGCACCTTGGGCGTGCGGGCCTCGCGCAGCATGGCGTCCAGCCGGTCACGGTCGAACGCCTTCGGGCGGCAGACCAGGATCGCCAGCAGTCTCGCCGCGGTGTCATCGGTCTCCCAGAGCCGGCACGCCAGTTCCTGCTGGGTCTTCAGCCGCTTCGCGAGCGCGCGCAGCCTGCCGAGGTTCACGCCGTGATCGTCGCCGTGCTTCTCGTTCACCGCGCGTGCCTTCGGGTCCTCGAGCGCGGCCAGCTCGGCCATCACCTCGGCCACCGTCGTCTCGGCCACCCCGGTCATCTCGACCTCCTGTCCGTCCCGTCCGCATTTCAGCCTATGCCGGAGGCCCGTCCGGCCCCCGCCGTACACACCAACCGAGAATGGCCGAACTCCTGCGGAATCCGACTGCCGTTCGTCTGGCGTATCCGCCACCGTCACGTCAGGCTCCCTCTCCGGTAGTCCCGGCACGCTGTTCTGGGTGCGCTCCAGCACTCCTCGATCAAAAGCAGAGGTCCCTCTCGCCATGGCAGAACTGAACCGCCGCCGTTTCCTCCAGCTCACCGGCGGCGCCGCCGCCCTGACCCTGCTCAACGAGAGCATCGCGCGCGCCGCCGCCATCCCCGCGCAGGGGACGACGGGGACCATCGCCGACGTCGAGCACGTCGTGGTCCTGATGCAGGAGAATCGTTCCTTCGACCACTACTTCGGTGCCCTCCGCGGCATCCGTGGCTTCGGAGACCCGCGCCCGGTGACCCTGCCCAGCGGCAAGTCCGTCTGGCACCAGACCGACAACGCCGGCAAGGAGACGCTGCCGTTCCGGCCGCCCTCCGACGACCTCGGCATGGAGTACCTCCAGGGCCTCAACCACGACTGGGCGGGCGGCCAGAGCGCCTTCAACAAGGGCAAGTACGACAACTGGGTGCCCGCCAAGACGCCGGCCACCATGGCCCACCTGACGCGCGAGGACATCCCGTTCCACTACGCGCTCGCCGACGCGTTCACGATCTGCGACGCGTACCACTGCTCGTTCATCGGCTCGACCGACCCCAACCGCTACTACCTCTGGTCGGGCCACACCGGCAACGACGGCAAGGGCGGCGGCCCGGTCCTCAACAACGCCGAGGCCGGCTACGACTGGACCACCTACCCGGAGCGCCTGGAGGCGGCCGGCGTCTCCTGGAAGGTCTACCAGGACGTCGGCGACGGTCTCGACGCCGCCGGTTCCTGGGGCTGGATCAACGACGCCTTCCGGGGCAACTACGGCGACAACTCGCTCCTCTACTTCAACAACTACCGGGGCGCCCAGCCCGGCAACCCGCTGTACGAGAAGGCCCGTACCGGCACCAACGCGAAGGCGGGCGAGGGCTACTTCGACAAGCTGCGCGCCGACGTCACCGCCGGCACCCTGCCCCAGGTCTCCTGGATCGCCGCACCCGAGGCCTTCAGCGAACACTCCAACTGGCCCGCCAACTTCGGCGCCTGGTACATCGCGCAGGTACTGGACGCGCTGACGTCCAACCCCGACGTGTGGGCCCGTACCGCGCTGTTCATCACCTACGACGAGAACGACGGCTTCTTCGACCACGTCGTCCCGCCGTACGCGCCCGCCAACGCCGACCAGGGCCTGTCGACCGTCTCCACCACGCTGGACGTCTTCCCCGGCAAGGCCGGCTACGTCGCCGGCCCGTACGGTCTGGGCCCGCGCGTGCCGATGCTCGTCGTCTCGCCGTGGAGCACCGGCGGCTACTCCTGCTCCGAGACCTTCGACCACACCTCGGTCATCCGCTTCATGGAGAAGCGCTTCGGCGTGCGGGAGCCCAACATCTCGCCCTGGCGCCGCGCCGTCTGCGGCGACCTGACCTCCGCATTCGACTTCGCCCGTACGGACACCGGCGCGGTCAGGCTGCCCGACACCGGTCTCTGGGAGCCGCAGGACCGCGAGCGCCACCCGAACTTCCTGGCCACCCCCCCGGCCGTGGGGACGATGCCGCGCCAGGAGAAGGGCCTGTGCAACACCCGTCCGCTGAAGTACGCCCCGTACGTGGACGGCGCCGCGCTCACCGGCGAGGGCAAGTTCCGGCTGACGTTCGGCGGCGGCCCCGACCTGGGTGCGCAGTTCTACGTCACCTCCGCCAACCGGACCGACGCGCCCTGGACGTACACCACCGAGGCGGGCAAGTCGATTTCGGACACCTGGAACACCGTCTACTCCGCGGGCGTCACCGACCTGACGGTCCACGGCCCGAACGGCTTCCTCCGCGGCTTCCGCAACCCCGGCACCACCCCGGGCCCCGAGGCCACGGCCCGCCACAACGCCACCACCGGGAACCTGGACCTCACGGTCACCAACGCCGGAGCGTCGACCGCGACGCTCACGGTCACCAATGCCTACGGCGGCGGACCGAAGCGCCTCACGGTCGCCAAGGGCGCCACCGTCACGTACAGCGTTCCGCTGCGCAACACGCGGCGCTGGTACGACGTGACGGTCACCGCGTCCGAGTTCCCGGACTTCGGCCGCCGCTTCGCGGGCAAGGTGGAGACCGGCGCGGCCGGCCTCTCGGACCCGGGCATCCTGACGGAGCAGGGCTCCTGACCGGTCGGTCCTGCCGACGACGGGCCGGTTCCCGCTGACGGGCCGGTCCTGCCGGCGGGCCGGTCCTGCCGGTCCGGCCGGTTCCGGCCGATGCGGATCGACCGCGAGCGGCCCCGCTCCACGGAACCCCCGCGGAGCGGGGCCGCTCGCGGTACGCCTCCGGGCGCGGCCCCTCCCGGGACCGCTACGGTGGCGCAATGGAACAGCGGATCAGCCTGGTCACCCTGGGCGTCGCGGACCTCGCCCGCGCCAAGGCCTTCTACGCGGCGCTCGGATGGCGCGGGACCGAGGTCGAGGAGACGGTCTTCCACCAGGCGGGCGGCCTCGCCCTGGTGCTGTGGGACCGCCGCAGACTCGCCGCGGACTGCGGTCTTCCCGACGCCCCGCAGGCCGGGTTCGGCGGTATCGCGCTGGCGCACAACGTACGCACGGACGCCGAAGTGGACACCGTCCTCGAGGCGGCCGCCGGGGCCGGCGGCACCGTCACCCGCCCCGCCGCCCTCAACGCGATCGGCTTCTACTCGGGCGTCTTCACGGACCCCGACGGCCACGCCTGGGAAGTCGCCCACAACCCCGGCTTCACCCTGGCCGAGGACGGTTCCCTGATCCTGCCGGACTTCACCGGACAGGACGCGTCCGGCGGGTCGGCCCGGACCACGTCATCGCGTGCGGCTCGTCGAGGTGCTTGAAGGCGCGGCGGTCGTGCTCGGAGCCCAGCCGGACCGGCCGGTCGCGGGTGCGGACGCCGCCAGGTCCTGATCCACTCCTCTCGGGAGTCCGCAATGCTCATGCCTCCCGGGCGGCCAGGGTGCGGGCGGCCGTCTTCGCCAGGTGCGCGGTGAACACCGCGGCCGGGTCCGCCACGCCGAGCCGGTGGAGGGCGACCATCGCCGTCACCAGGACGTCGCACACCTCCGCCTCCACGTCCCGCCACGAGTGGGACAGGCCCTTGCGGGGGTTGGTTCCGGTGGCGCCGATGACGGCCTGCGCGGCCTCGCCGAACTCCTCCCCGATCTTGAGTACTTGCAGTACCCGGCGCTGGTCGGCGGGGAGATGGGCGGTGGCCTCGTCGAAGAAGGCGGCAAGCTCTCCCGTGACGGCCCAGGCGTTCTTCTCCACGATGGTTCCCCTTCGTCCGGCTGCTGTCCGTTCGCGGTCCTGCTCCTGTGAACGAATCGGAGGACGTTCGGATGCCCCGTTCGGCGGAGCCGCCCGCGGCCGTCTACCGGACCAGCGCGAACGTACCGGCCGCGACGGCCCCGCCCACCGCGGCGCCCGCGAGGACCTGCGCGAGGGTGTGGTCCTCGAGCTCGATCCGGGACCAGCCGACGACGGCGACCAGGGGGTACGCCAGGAGCATGCGGGGCCCGTACGTCATGGCGAGCAGGACGATGCTCCCGGAGGCGACGGCGGCATGCACGCTGATCTTCCAGGCGGGGGTCACGGCGAGGAGTGCCACGACGGTGGCCAGCATGGCCGAGACCAGCGCGAGCATGATGCGGGGGGCGCCGAGGGCGGACAGCATCGTGATGCCGGTGGCGACCGACACGGTGACGAAGCCCATCACGATGATGCGCTGGCGCCTCGGGCCGACGTGGCGGTCGGCCCAGCGACCGCGGCGTATGCCGTACTTGATGAAGGCCAGGGGTATGACGGCGGCGAACAGGCAGCCGAGGAGTCCCCATCCGATCCCGGTCAGCCGGCCGGTGTGCCAGCCGATGAGGACGGTGTCGGCGATGATCCACGTCTTCGGGTCGAGCCCATCGGTGATCAGGCGCGCGGCCCGGGACTCGGCCGGGTGTGTGGTCGCGGTCGCGGTCGTCACGTCGTGGCCTCCTGGCCGGTCGTGGTGGGAAGTCGCCGGCCACGGGGGGAGCGGTGGCAGGTCCGGGCGCACCGGGTGATCCTCTCAACCCCGGGCCGCGCGGGGACTGCGGGGCCGGTCAGTCCGCGGTCTCGCCCGGTTCCTCGTCCGCCTTCCGGTTGCCGCGTCTGCGCTCTTCCTCCCGGGCCGCCCACGCGGCCGAGTCGATCCGCGTGGCGTAGCCCTCCGCCGGCTCGGATGCGTCCAGATGCACCGCCCAGGCCCACAGGAAGACAGCCGCCAGCAAGAAGCCGACTGCCGTTGCCAGGACCGATTCGACCTGCTCGGACTGGGATTCCTGGTCCGTCCCGAAGAAGGCGGGCGGACCGCTGACGATCATGCTCACCCACCAGGCGAGGGTCCCGTTGAACGCGATGAGGGCCATCCAGTACAGGGTCTGGACGGCCCTCGCCGGCCAGCTGTGCATCGTCCGCAGCAGCAGAAGGCGCCGCAGTCTCCCCGGCCCTCCCCGCTGCCGGCGCGCCGCGGCCTCGAAGCTGCGCACCGACGCGTAGCACTCGTCGAGCCAGTGGCCCGGCTCCGGGTCCGGGGCCCCGGTCGGCGCCAGTTTCTTGGCCTCGATCCAGCCGGTGATGAACTGGACCTCCATCTGCGCCTTCTCCAGCCTCCTGCGGTAGTGGTGGTCGGCGCTCCGCGCTTCGCGCCGGTCCCTGAGGACGAGGCTGATCCCGCCCACCACGCCGGTGATGACGGGGACGAAGAACGGGGCGAACGACACCAGTGAATTCAGATCGGGCACCGGTCACACCTCCTCGTCCGATCCGGCCTCGGCTGGGGCCTCTCCACCAGCCTTGCATCCGTCGAGGAGGCGCCGGCCGCTCCGCGCGGCCGTTCGGGTGGTCGCCCGGCCCCGGCGCGCTTCAGCCGGCCGTACCGGGGACGGCGGCGGCCGTGGCGCGGCCGCCGCCGGCATCGCACAGGACGTCGCAGGCCCCGTGCGGCACCGGCGCGGGCACGCGCAGAGCCCGCAGCCGTTCGATACGGTCGCCCGTCGCCACGACCGCGGGGCGCTGACGCTGCATGGCCAGGGTGTCGTACCCCCGGTCGAAGACGCCGGTGAGGCCGGGCGGGTCGAGCAGGCCGGCCGCGTCGGCCGCCATGTCGGAGAGCGTGTACGACGCCGTCGAGAGGCCACCGGCCGGCGCCGCCGCGAAATCCGGGACGGGGTGCGCCGAACCGTTCGTAGGCGATCTCGATTCCGGACGGTCCGAGCACGGACGAGCGGGGTGACGCACGCGCGTGCCGGAGGCCTGCGTGAACGCCGGGTTCCGGTCGATGCGCGGGCGCGGAATTTCCGTACGGTCCGTCAAGGACCCCCACCCGGGCGCGGGTACGGTCACCGGCGATGGGGACGGGCCCGAGAAGTTGGGTACCCTCTCGCTTGGCTTCGGGGCTCCAGCGGGGCTTCAGCGAGCTGAACTGCCGTGACAGGGGATGGATCTTTCATGAGTGCACCTTCCGCCGACCTTTTCCAGCCGCTCCGGCCCGAAGACCCGGCCACGGTGGGCGGTTACCGGCTGAGCGCCGTGCTGGGCGCGGGCGGCATGGGCAAGGTGTACCTCTCCTACACCCCGGGCGGCCGGCCCATCGCCCTCAAGGTGATCCGGCCCGAGTTCAGCGAGGACCCCGAGTTCCGGCGCCGCTTCCAGCAGGAAGTGAAGGCCGCGCAGCGCGTGCAGGGCCTCTACACCGCGCCCGTCATCGACTTCGACACCGAGGGCGACCAGCCCTGGCTCGCCACGGCCTACGTACCGGGGCCGTCCCTCGCACACGCCGTGGCCCGGCACGGGCAGCTGCCGCTGCGCAGCGTGCTGCTGCTGACCGTCGGGGTCGCCGAGGCGCTGCACGTCATCCACGGCGCGGGCATCGTCCACCGTGACCTGAAGCCCGCGAACGTACTCCTCGCCGCCGACGGCCCCCGCGTGATCGACTTCGGCATCGCCCGCGCGGCGGACGCCACTTCCCTCACCGGCAGCGGCGTCAGCGTCGGCACGCCGGCCTTCATGGCGCCCGAGCAGGCCTCCGCCGGTACGGTCACCGACCGCACTGACATCTTCGCCCTCGGCCAGATCGTGGCGTACGCGGCGATCGGCGCGCCCGCATACGGGGAAGGGTCCTCGCACGCCGTGCTCTACCGCATCGTGCACGAGGACCCCGACCTCAGCGCGCTGCCGGACGAGCTGCGGCCCCTGGTGACCCGGTGCCTCAGCCGTGACCCGGCGGACCGGCCCGCCCTGGCCGAGGTCATCCGGATGTGCCACGACCTCTCTCCGGTCCCGCTGCGCCAGGGCGAGGACTGGCTGCCCCGGGCCGTCGCCGGTTCCATCACCGAGCGGCTGCAGCTGCCCGAACCGGCGAAGACCCCGCCGCCGCAGCCCGCCGCGGCCCCGACGCCGACCGAGGTCTCCCCGCAGCCTCCGGCGCAGGGCGCGCCCCCGTACCCGCCGACCGGTTTCGGCGTGGCGGCCGCGCCGACGCAGAGCGCGCCCGCCGCACCGGCGCACGCACCGGCGGGTCCGGCGGCTCCGGGCATGCCGCCCGGCCACCAGACGCCGCCGCCCGGCTACCAGACCCACCCCGGCCACCAGACGCCGCCGCCCGGGTACCCGACGCCGGCTCCCGGCTACCAGACGCCTCCCCCCGGCTACCAGACCCACCCCCTCCACCAGGCGCCGGCGCCCGGATTCCACCCCGGCTACCCGCACCCCGCGCCGCAGCGCAAGTCGAAGGCGCCGGTCATCGCCGGGGCCGTCGTGGCAGCGGTGATCGGCCTCGTCGTCCTCGGCTCGCTGCTGCCGGACAAATCCGGGGACAAGGCCAAGGGCGGCGCATCCTCCGCCGGCGGAAGCGCGAGCAGCGGGACCGCCGGCGGCTCCCAGGACAAGGGCGGCAAGCGCGCCGATCCGACCCCGGCCTCGTACAAGGGCGTCAACCTGACGGCCAACTACCAGCTCATGCTGGCCGACAACCCGCCGCGCCCGGGCACCGGCGGCAACGCCGGCGTGCTGTACAACCACGGGGACCTCTACTTCTACCTGGACACCCTCTTCGGGGACACGAAGGTCGGGACCGACAACGGCAAGCTCGTCGTGCTGAACAACACGCAGAAGGGTTCGCTGGAGACCTGCCGCGCCGAGACCCGCTACACCGAGAAGGTCGGCCTCGACCAGCTCACGGACGGGTCGGAGATCTGCGTGCTCAGTGATGCCGGCCACATCGCGGTGGCGACGTACCGAGGCAGGTCGGGGGCGAACGACCCGAGCACCTACATCACGCTCGACCTCACGGTCTGGCGAAACGCCGAGGAACCGAAGAAGGGGAGCTGAGGGGAGCTGAGGGGAGCTGAGGCGCTGCGGTCCTGCCCGGCCCGTCCGACATTCGGCAAAATGGGCAAATCGCCCATTTCTGTCATTTAACTCAGTCGCTGCCATATGCCGTTTGAGGGTGTGTCAGTCGCAAACGGGCGGGGCATAATCGGGCCCGGTCGTCTCCGGAAGCAATGGAGCCATCGGGACACCGGCCGACCTCCCGGTCGGCTTCCCGCACCGGACCGATCCCCAAGGCGCCTCTCATGTCCCTGGCCAGCCGCACCCGCCTCGCGGCGCTGCTCGCCGCGGTCTCCGTCGGTGTGGCCGGCGTCACGACGTGGGCCTACGGATACGCGAGCGAGCGGCCGGCGGCGGCCGCCGAGGTGTTCTTCAAGCCGAGCGTGACCGAGGGCTCCGCCCTCCAGGTCGTCGCGCACCCCGACGACGACCTGTTCTTCATGAACCCCGACCTGAGCCGCTCCATATCGACGGGCATCAAGGTCACCACCGTCTACCTGACCTCGGGCGAGTCCGACGGCCGCAACGAGGCCCACAGCCCGCACCTGGACGACGCCGCGGGCCCCGCCGACCGCGCCGCCTACGCGGAGGCCCGGCAGAACGGCATCCGGGGCGCCTACGCGCAGATGGCCACCGGTGACCGCACCAGCACCTGGCAGCGGAAGTCCATACCCACGGCCGGCGGGGGCAGCGCCGAGGTGGACGTGCTCGTCGCCAGGCCCGAGGTCAACCTGGTGTGGATGCAGCTGCGCGAGGCCCGAAGCATCTCCGGGGACAACCCGGACAGCCTGCGCGGCCTGTGGGACGGCCGGATATCCGCCCTGGGCTCCCAGCTCACTTCCGGAACGCCGGTCGAGCGGCCCTTCTCGTACTCGAAGGACCAGGCCGTGGCCGCCATCGCGGACGTGTTCGCGCTGTACAAGCCGACCACGATACGGACGCAGGACCCGACCCCCGGCAAGTCGGACAGCGGCGTCTTCCTCGACCACCAGGACCACATGTACGGCGCCCGCTTCGTCCAGGCCGCCGCGGCGCGGTACGCGCAGACCGAGGGCCGGCCGCACTTCTCCGTCCAGAACTACGTGAGCTACCCGAACAGCGCGCTGCCGCCGACGCTCGACCCGCAGGCCGCCGAAGAGAAGCTCGGCTACCTCAAGACCTACGCCTGGATGGACCACGACGACTGGTGCGGCAGCCCCGCCGGCTGCGGTGACCGCAAGACCGCGACCAGGCCCACCGGCGCCGGATGGAACCAGACCATCCGCTACAGCCGGGGCGACGGCACCTCGTGGATGACCGAGGGCGTCTCCGGACGGCTGTGGGCCTTCGCCGTACTGGACGGGCGGATGGCGTACTGGTCGCGCAGCGGCCCGAAGGCCCCCTGGGAAGGCCCCCGGTTCCTGCCCGGCGCCGGCATCGACGCCGGGGCATCCGCGGTCCGGCTCCCGGACGGCAGGATCGCGGTGTTCGCCACCCGCACCACCCTCGGCAGCACACCCCAGGACTACGGCCGCGAGATCGTGTACGCCGAACAGGGCGCACCCGACGGTGCGTTCGGCCCCTGGGAGTCACTGGGAACCCCGGACACGGTGGACCGGTCCGGCACCTCCGCGATCAGCGGACCGGCCGTCGCCGTCGACCCGGCGGGCCGGATGACGGTGTACGTGCGCGACTCCCGGCGCACCCTGCGCGCCCGGACCCAGAGCGCCCCGGACGGCGGGTTCGGCGCATGGCAGGCCCTGGGCGGCTCCGGCCTCCTGGGCGATCCGGTCACCGCGACCGACGGATCGGGGCGGCGGTACGTGTACGCGGCGACGACCGGATCCGTCGTGGCCTGGGTCCAGCCGGCGCCGGGCGCCCCGATGACGGGTTCCTTCGCGACCGGACTGCCGCAGACGACGGGCGTGCTCTCGGCGCGCCCGGAGGCCGACGGGGTCCGCCTGTTCTTCCGCCGGCCCGGCGCGGGCACCGTCGGCACGAGCCTGGCGACCCTGGACGGGGCGGCGCCGGAGCTCTCCCCGGTCGCCGAGGCCGGCGGTCCGGGCGGCTACGGCGGCGTGGGCATCGCGGGCCCGCTGCTCGCGGGCCGTACGGGCTCGGGCACGGTCGGCGTGGCGGGTGCGGACGGCCCGCGGTCCTGGCAGGAGTCCCAGATGCTGTACACGGGCGCACCGGCCGGCGTGACCGACCGGGCCGGCACGACCGTCGCGGCGGCCCTCGGCCTCGACGCCGACCTGCACATCGTCACGACGCTCCCGGCTGCCCGCCCCGAGCCCGCCGGTGACCGGCTGCCCACCCCGTGGCACCGCGCCGTCCAGCCCCCGATGCTCGCCCGGGCGGCCGACGCGGGTTGAGCCGGCTGCCGCCGCCCGGCCCGCACGCACTCCGGGGGCCGGTCCCGCACGCATCACGCGCCACTCCCGGCCCGCGGACGGGCGGGTCCTCTGTCGCGGCGGGAGCCCACGCGCCACACTGGGGGGTTCGGGGCGGAGCGCCCCGTCACGAGGAGGTGGTGGGCGGTGTCGGGGACCTCTGCAGAGCAGCCCGCGCCGGTCGTGCGTCCCGAGGTCTGGGAGACGTACGGGCCGGCCGATCTCAGCTCCGTGCCGGTGTTCGCCGGAGGGTTCATCAACTTCGGCTACTGGCAGGCCGTCGATCTCGAACGGCCGCTGTCCCAGGGCGACCGGATCCGCAGCGAGCAGGACCTCTACCGGCACGTACTCGACGCGGTCGGCCCCGCGGGCGCCCGGACCGTGGAGGTCGGCTGCGGTCTCGGCCTCGGTTGCGCCCTCGCCCTGGAGGAGTACGGGCCCGCGGAGATGACCGGGGTGGACATCCACCCCCAACAGCTCCGGCGGGCCCGCGAGGCGAACTCCCTCCTCCTAGAAGCCCGGCCGCCCCGGCTGCGCTTCGTGCTCGGGGCGGCGGAGAGCCTGCCGCTCGGCGACGCCGAGTTCGACTGCCTGTACAGCGTCGAGGCGGCCCAGCACTTCCCCGACCTGCCCGCGTTCGCCCGGGAGGCGGCCCGGGTCCTGCGCCCCGGCGGGCGGGTGGCGGTCACCAGCTTCTTCAGCGTCGAGGGTGCGCCCGCGCCGGCGGAGCGGCTCGCGGGGCTGCTCGACTCGTTCGCCAGCGGCCTGGACATCGCCCGGCCGGTCTCGCGGCTCGGCGAAGCGTTGGCGGACGCCGGCTTCACCGATGTACGGATCACCTCGATCGGCCCGCAGGTCTGGCCCGGCTGGGACCGCTGGCTCGCCCGGCTCTGGGCGCCGGGCACCTGGCCCAGGAACTTCCTGGCCGCCTGGGAGCAGAAGATCCTGGACTACTACCTGGTCACCGCCACCCGCCCGTAGCCCGTCCGCACCCCGCGACGGGCAGGCCCTTCCGGCCCGGGCGTGGCGGATATCACGCCCGGCCCCGGCCCGTGGGACCAGGCCGGGCCTGCGGCCCTGCTCGAAGGCCTGAGAGGCGGACAAATGGGCCGATAGGGGGAGATGGATGCCCCTGCACGTGACCTACCCTGGATCGGAATCGCCAATTCCGGGGGCCGAGCGCAAAGGTAGAGCGCGTCCATGGGCATCACCACCAGTTCCGCGCGTCGTCGACGGGCGGTTCCCGCCGTGGCGGGGGCCGTCCTCGCCCTTCTGGCGACCATGGCCACCCCGGCCTTCGCCGCCGCGGACGGCTCGGCAGGCCGGTCCGCGATCGGCTCGGCGGGCCGGTCCGCGATCGGCTCCGAGCCGGCCCACGGGGCCACCGGGATCCCGCTCGGGATCTCCCGGCTGGCCCAGGGGCCGGGCCGTGACGTCGCCATCACCATCGACGACGGCCCGGACCCCCGGTGGACGCCCCAGGTGCTCAAGGTGCTGAGGCAGAACCACGTCAAAGCCACCTTCTGCATGATCGGAACCAGGGCGCAGAAGTACCCGGACCTGGTGCGCGCGATCGCGGCCGACGGCCACCAGCTGTGCGACCACTCCGTCGACCACGACGTGACGATGGACCACAAGCCCGTCGCCTACCAGCGGCAGCAGATACTCGACGGCAAAGCCATGATCGAGAAGGCCGTTCCGGGCGTCGCCGTCACCTACTACCGCGCCCCGGGCGGTGCCTTCACCCCCGACAGCCGTGCGATAGCCGCCGCGAGCGGGATGCGCCCGCTGGGCTGGAGCGTCGACCCCAAGGACTGGAGCCGTCCGGGCCTGCCCGCGATCGTCGCCGCCCTGGAGGGCAAGCTGCCCCGGCAGCCGACCGTCCTGTTCCACGACGGCGGCGGCGACCGCAGCGAGACGGTCGCGGCGCTCAAGGAGTACCTGCCCTGGCTCGCCGCGAAGGGCTACGCCTTCACGTTCCCGGCCCGCACCGCCCCGTAGGCACCGAGCCCGGCGCTCACGCGAGCCCGGCGTGACCGGCAAGACGCCCCCTAAAGGGTGTTGCAGAAGGCTCAGCCTTGGGCATTTTGCCTGTATGGGTGGGGTGTTGCGGGCTGAGCCGGTGTGGGTGGAGACGTTCAC
>NZ_JBIAXU010000029.1:0-46216 GCF_042896985.1 Streptomyces sp. NPDC001194
CCTTGTACTGGACGTACTCGGGATTTCGCCCGGTGCGCCGAGAGCGCGTGCCGGGCGTCGCGGGGCAGGCGGGACTTTGCGGACACGCCCTAGGGAGCGTCGCCCGCCCATACGGCGGGCTTGCGCTCCGCCCAGGGTTCGGCCTTCTCCAGTTGCGCGGCGAGCCGGAAGAGCAGGTCCTCGCGCCCGTAGCCCGCGGCGAACTGGACACCGATCGGCATGCCGGTCGCCGGGTCGGATGCGAGCGGAACCGACATCGCGGGTGTGCCGGCGACGTTGAAGGCGGCGGTGAACGGCGAGCGGTGGAACAGGTGCTCCACCCAGCCCCGCCCGTCGGCGCCCTCCGCCCCACGGCCGTAGGTGTTCAGGGCGACCGGCAGCTCGGGGAGCGTGGGCGTCAGCAGCAGGTCCCGGGCCTCGAACTGGGCCCCGATCGAGCGGGCGACCCGGTTGCGCACGTCGAGGGCGTGCACGAACTCCGCGCCGCTCACCGTGAGTCCCCACGCGTAGCTCGCGAGCATCTCGGGCTCGACGGTGGACTCGTCGACGGGCCGGCCGGACGCCTCGGCGAAGCCGTCGATCCACTGCACGAGGTTGGCGCACCACAGGCGGGCGTTGGCGAGGACGAACTCCTCCCAGCTCACGCCGAGTTCCACCGTGGTGACGTCGACCCGGTGGCCGAGTGATTCCAGCAGCCGGGCTGCGGCCAGGGTGGCTCCGGTCACCGCCGGTTCCACGGCGCGTCCGCTCCCGGGGGTGGTCACCAGGCCGACGCGCAGGCGGCCGGGTTCCCTGGTGACCTCTTCGAGGTACGGGCGGCGGGGGCGCTGCGCGAAGTAGGGGTCGCCGGTCTCCGGACCCTGGATCAGATCGAGCAGGGCGGCGCTGTCCCGTACGGTCCGGCTGAGTCCGCCGTGCACCGCGAGGCCGTTGAAGACCTCGTCGGCCTCCGGCCCCAGGGAGACCCGGCCCCGGGTGGGCTTGAGCCCGAACAGCCCGGTACTGGCGGCCGGTACCCGTATCGATCCCGCCGCATCGGTGGCGTGCGCGAGGGGGGTCACGCCGGCGGCGACGGCCGCGGCCGACCCGCCGCTGGAGCCGCCCGGCGTCCGGGTGAGGTCCCAGGGGTTGCGGGCGGCTCCGTACAGGACCGGCTCCGTGGTCGTGCTGAAGGCGAACTCGGGCGTGCCCGTGCGGCCCAGCGTCACCAGGCCGGCCCGGCGGAACCTCCGCATCAGGAAGGAGTCCTCCCCCGCCACGTTGCCGGCGGCGAGGCGGCTGCCCGACTCGACGCGCTTGCCCTTCATCGACACGGCCAGGTCCTTGATGAGGAACGGCACGCCGGCGAGCGGTGTGCCGCCCGGGAGCGGGGCGTCCTCGGCGGGCCAGCTCTCCACGACGGCGTTGATCCGCGGGTTCACGGCCGCGATCGCGGCCTGGGCCGCGTCCGTGAGCTCCGCCCGGGTCACCTCTCCCCGGGCCACGAGCCCGGCCAGTCCCACCGCGTCGTACCGGGTGTATTCGTGCAGCTCCACGGAGTCCCACCTCTGTTTCCGATCGGTCCTGTGCGATACCGATCGGTATCGCTTGGGGGTGATCGGTAACGTAACATGGCCCGGGAGAGGCCGGCCAGCGCGACCGAAGCGAGGCACACCATGACGAGCAGCACCACGAGGCCGGGGCGGGAGTCGAGGGTCCCCCGCCTCCCGCCGCGCGAGCGCATCCTCGACGCGGCGGAGGAACTGTTCCTCCGCGAGGGCGTCAGGGCGGTCGGGGTCCAGGCCATCGCCGAGCAGGCGCAGACCACGAAGATGGCCCTCTACCGCCACTTCGCCACCAAGGACGCGCTGATCGAGGAGTGGCTGGGGATCGTCGCGGCGCAGTACAGGACCGCCTTCGACCAGGTGGAGGCGGAGCACGCGGACGACGGCCGGGCCCAGGTGCTCGGCGTCGCGCGGTTCGTCGCCGACGGGCTGGCGGACATCGTCCGGAGGGGCTGCCCGTTCGTGAACTCCATCGCCGGGCTGGGCGATCCCGGCCACCCGGCCCGCCGGCTGATCGAGGACCACAAGGCCGGTCAGCGCCGCCGCCTCACGGCCATGTGCGAGCGGGCGGGTGCGCGGATGCCCGACGACGTGTCCGCGGAGATCACCTTCCTCCTGGAAGGGGCCCAGGTCAGTGCGCAGAACGGCAGCGTCGACCGTGCGGGCGAAAGGCTCGTGGCCGCGGTCACGGCGGCACTGGACCGGGCGACGGCGGTGCGCGAGGAACGCCGATGAGTCCTGAAGGGATTCCTTCAGGACTCACGGACACCCCGGAAGGGCCTGGCCCGCGGCAGGGCTCGGACCACGGCAGGGCCTGGACCCCTAGAAGGGCTTGGACCCCTAGAAGGGCTTGGTCGGGAGGTACTTGCCGTCGAGGGTGATGACGGCGCGCTCCCCGCCGTCCGGGTCGGCGACCTTCTTGACGTCCAGCCTGAAGTTGATCGCGCTGATGATGCCGTCGCCCAGCTGCTCGTGCACCAGGGCCTTGAGGGTGGTGCCGTAGACCTGGAGCATCTCGTGGAAGCGGTAGATCGTCGGGTCGGTCGGGATGCCGCCGGGGATGGAGCCGCGGGTCGGGATGGTCTGCAGGAGCCGTGCGGCGTCGGCGTCGAGGCCGAGGAGCCCGGCGACGGCCTCGGCGGAGGCGGCCGGCAGGGGGTGCTGGCCGAGCACGGCCGCGGTGACGAAGGCGACGGACAGGCCCGCCGCGTCGGCGATCTGCTGCCAGGAGAGGTCCTTTCGGATCTTGGCGTCGACGGCGGCGACGGCCAGGGCCTGACGGGCGGAGGGGTCGAACTGGGCGTGGATCACGAGAGGTTCCTCTTTCGGGGTGGGATGGTGCACGGCCGTGGGTACGGGCTTCAGGCCGCGAGGACGGCGGACCGGCCAGCGGCCGGGGCGATGCGCTCGACCGCGCCGGTGGGGATGTCGTAGACCCAGCCGTGCAGGGTGACGGTCCCGGCGGCCAGGGCGCGGGACACCGCGGGGTGTGTGGCCAGGTTCGCCAGTTGCGCGGCGACGTTGCCGCGGATCAGGGCCCCCAATTCCTGCCGTGACGCCGCGGCCGGGGCCGCGTGGCGCAGCCAGCGGGCGACGGCGGGCAGCTCCGCGAGGTCGTGGCCGGCGGCGAGTGCGGTCATGGCGCCGCAGGCGGAGTGCCCGCAGACCACGATGTCGCCGACGCCGAGGACGGCCACCGCGTACTCGATGCTGGCGGCGACTCCGTCGCCGCCGTCGGCACCTTCCGCGAGGGCCGCGTGGGCCGGTACGAGATTGCCGGCGGTCCGGATCACGAAGAGCTCGCCCGGCTCCCGCTGGGTGATCAGCTCGGGGACGACGCGGGCGTCGGAGCAGCCGATGAAGAGCGTCTGCGGCCGGTGGGTGGTCGCCAGGCGGGCGAATAGCTCCGCCTTCGCCGGGAAGACGTCCTGCTGAAAGTGCGCGAGGCCCTCGGTGAGGTCTTGCACGGTCACTCCCTTCGGTGGGGCCGGCCCTGGTCGGGCTGACGAGATCCACCATGCATGACCTGCATCTATAGTGTCCAAGTCGCATCAAGCATGATCGCTATTGCTGTCATCTATACTCACTCCCATGCCCCTGGAACTGCGCCACCTCCGCTACCTGCTGGCCGTGGCCGAACACGGCAGCTTCACCCGCGCCGCCGAGGAGCTGCACATCTCGCAGCCCACGCTCTCGCAGCAGGTCAAGCAGCTGGAGCGGACCGTCGGCGTTCAGCTCCTGGACCGCACCGGGCGCGCCGTGCGCCTGACCGACGCGGGCTCGGCCTTCGCCTCGTACGCGCGCCGTGCGGTCCAGGACCTGGCCGCCGCCGAGCGGGCCGTACTGGACGTGGCGGACCTGTCCCGCGGCAGCCTGCGCCTGGCGATGACGCCGACCTTCACCGCGTACCTGCTGGGTCCACTCGCCGCCCGGCTGCACGCCCTCCACCCCGGAATCACCCTGAACGTCAAGGAGATGACGCAGGGTCAGCTGGAGTCGGCGCTGCTGGCCGACGCCGTCGACCTCGGCATCGCCTTTCAGGGGGCGCACCTGCCCGGCATCGGCTCCACCGATCTGTTCACCGAGACCCTCGGCCTGGTCGTGGGCCCCGGCCATCCGCACGCCGGCCGCACCGAACCCCTGCCCGTGGCCGAACTCCGCGAGTTTCCACTCGCGTTGCTCAGCGGCGACTTCGCCACGAGGGCCCACATCGACGCGTACTTCCGCCGCCACCGCGTCGAACCGCGGATCGCCGTCGAGGCCAACTCCATCAGCGCCCTCACCGAGATCGTCCGGCGCACCGGGCTGGCCACCGTGCTGCCCGACGCCCTCACCCGCGACGGCGCCCCGCTGCACCCCGTCCCGCTCGACCCCGCCCTCCCCGCGCGGACCGTGGTCCTGCTGCGCCGCGAGAGCGCGTACGAGAGCGCCGCCGCCCTCGCCTTCGCCTCGCTCGCCCGGCGGTGGGCGCAGTCCTGACCCGGGCGCGGCGGCCGCAACCGCTCAGCCGGCGAACACCGCCGACGCCTCGGCGGCGTACGCCCGCAGCTGTGGTTCCAAGGCGGCCGTTCCCCCGCCCCCCGCGGGCAGCAGGCGGCGGGCCTCGTCCTCGGTGGCGTGGCTGAGCAGCCAGGCGCGGGACCAGGCCGGATCCGCGGACCGGTCGGCCCTGCGGATGCGGGCCTGCGCCGCGGCGTAGGCGGCGGCCGGCACCTGGCCGGAGATCACCGGGAGGACGTGCTCCTCCTCGGCCTCGAGGTGCGCGGCCAGCAGGTCCCGCTGGTCGGCGAGGAGCCCTGCCAGGCGGCCGGCGTGGCGGCCGGGTTCGGCGGCGAAACGGGCCGCGACGGCATCGCAGTCGGCGCGGAGCGCGTCGAGCGCCTCGTGGTCGGCGACGAAGCGCACGATGCCGGCCAGCGCCTCGGCGGCGTCGGGAACGGCGTCCAGGACGACCGGCCACAGGATCTCGTCCTCGCGGTGGTGGCCGCGTACGACGTCGTTGTACCGGTGCACGTACCCGGCGATGGCCTCGGCCCGCGCGGGCTCGGCCGGTTCGGCGGCCGCGGCGAGTGCGGCGAGCAGCCCGGCCAGGCGCTCGATGTCGGCCAGGATCGCGCGGTGGGCGACCCGGACACGTGTGAGATCGGCGGCCGCCCGGCCGTGAGCCCTCGCGGGGGCGACGTGTTCGCTGTCCATGGGGAGACTGTGCGCGCCACGTGTCAGCGTCGGGTCAACGTCCGATGAACGCCACCCGTCCACTGAGGCATAAGCTCGGGGACACGTCACGCCCCCGTCTCCGGAGATCCGCACCATGCCGCCCACCGGTCCGCAGTCCGTCGACCGCGCGCTCGCGATCCTCGACGCCGTCGCCGACGCGCCCGGACCGGTCGGCGCCAAGGCCCTGGCCCGCAGGATGGAGTGCTCGCTGTCCACCGCCTACCACCTGCTGGCCCCGCTCACGGCACGCGGATACCTCGTCCGCACCGCGCAGGGGTACGTGCTGGGACCGCGGATCCCCGGGCTGCACCGGAGCCTGCTGCGCCATCTGGAGCCCGCCCCGCGCATGGCCGACCTGCTGACCCGGCTGCGCCGGACCACCGGCGCAGAGGCGTACTACACCGCCTACCGGGGCGGCCTGATCACGGTCGTGGACACCACCGCCCCGGTCACGGACGCGGGGAATCCGTTCACCCCGGGCCGGGAGACCCGGGCGCACGCCACCGCGCACGGCAAGGCGCTGCTCGCCGAGCTCCCCCGCCCGCTGCGCCGGCGGTACCTGGCCGAGCACGGGATGGCCCGCCTGACCGGGGCCACCATCACCAGCGCCGAACTGCTGGAGGCGGAGCTCTCCCGGGTCCGCGGGCAGGGCTTCGCCGTGTCGGTCGGCGAGGCCGATCCCGCGTACACCTGCCTGGCCGTCGCCCTGCGGCGCGGCCCGGACCACGACGGCGAGGCCGTGCACGCCCTGTCGGTGTCGCTGCCGACCGCGGAGTTCCGGCGGCGCCCCCTGGAGATCCGCACGGCGCTCGCGCGGGCCGCGGCCGACTGCGCCTGAGGCCGCCCGGCGGGCCGTCGCACCGCGTTTCCGACGCTGCCGGAAATACGGTGCGATCGGGATGCGCGGGCCGCCGCGGGGTGCCAGGCTGGTCGGCATGATCTTCATCGCCGTCAGGTTCGACGTCCGTCCGGAGCACAGCGACAACTGGCTCACGCTCGTCGACGACTTCACCCGGGCCACCCGCAACGAGCCGGGGAACCTCTTCTACGACTGGTCGCGCAGCGTCGACGACCCCACCAAGTACACCCTCCTGGAAGCCTTCACCGACGCCGAGGCCGGCGCCGCGCACGTGGCGTCCGACCACTTCAAGGCCGGTATGGAGACCCTCGCCGGCGCCATCGCCAGTACGCCGGAGATCATCCACGTCGAGGTGCCCGGCCAGGGCTGGAGCGCCATGGCCGAGCTGTCCCCCCGTAGCTGATCCGGCCTGATCGACAAGACACCCCCTAGGACAACCCGAGCAGCCGGGCCGCCGTCTCGCGCATCTCGACCTTGCGGACCTTGCCGGTCACGGTCATCGGGAACTCCTCCACGACGTGGACGTAGCGGGGGATCTTGAAGTGCGCCAGCCGTCCGCCGCAGTACGCGCGGACGGCTTCCGCCGTCAGCGGCTCCGCCCCTTCACGCATCCGCACCCAGGCCATCAGCTCCTCCCCGTACTTGGCGTCGGGGACTCCGATGACCTGCACGTCCAGCACGTCCGGATGACCGTGGAGGAACTCCTCGATCTCGCGCGGGTACACGTTCTCCCCGCCCCGGATCACCATGTCCTTGATGCGGCCCGTGATGCTCAGGTAGCCGTCCTCGTCCATCACCGCGAGGTCGCCGGTGTGCATCCAGCGGGCGGCGTCGACGGCCTCGGCGGTGCGCTCCGGCTCGCCCCAGTAGCCGAGCATCACCGAGTAGCCGCGGGTGCAGAGCTCCCCCGGCTCACCGCGCCGTACGGTCCGCCCCGACTGCGGATCGACCACCTTGACCTCCAGGTGCGGTCCGACGCGGCCCACCGTGGACACCCGGCGCTCCACGGAGTCTCCGGCGCGGGTCTGCGTGGACACCGGCGAGGTTTCCGTCATCCCGTAGCAGATGGACACCTCGCGCATGCCCATCCGGTCGATGACCTCCTTCATCACCTCGACCGGGCAGGGCGAGCCCGCCATGATGCCCGTACGCAGGCTGGACAGGTCGTACGAGTCGAAGCCGGGCGCGGCCAGTTCGGCGATGAACATCGTGGGGACCCCGTACAGGGAGGTGCACGACTCCGCCTCCACCGCGGCGAGCGTGGCCGCCGGGTCGAAGGCCGGGGCCGGGATGACCATGGCGGCGCCGTGGCTGGTGCAGGCGAGGTTGCCCATCACCATCCCGAAGCAGTGGTAGAAGGGGACCGGGATGCAGACCCGGTCCCGCTCGGTGTAGTGGCACAACTCCCCGACGAAGAAGCCGTTGTTGAGGATGTTGTGGTGGGAGAGGGTCGCCCCCTTGGGGAAGCCGGTGGTCCCCGAGGTGTACTGGATGTTGACCGGGTCGTCCGGGCTCAGCTCCGCCGCCGCCCGCGCGAGGTCCGCCGGATCACCGCCGCGGCCCCGCTCCAGGAGACGGGCCCACTCCGGGGTCTCCAGCAGGACGGTGAAATCCAGGTCCGGGCAGCGCGGGGCGACTTCCTCGATCATCCCGGCGTAGTCGGAGGACTTGAAGCGCTCCGCCGCGACGAGCAGCCGGATCCCGGCCTGGCGCAGGACGTACTCCACCTCGTGCGAGCGGTACGCCGGGTTGACGGTGACGAGGATCGCCCCGATCTTGGCGCTGGCGTACTGCACCAGCGTCCACTCGGCGCGGTTGGGCGCCCAGATGCCGACCCGGTCCCCCTTCCCGATGCCCAGGTCCAGCAGGCCGAGCGCGAGGGCGTCGACGTCGGCGGCGAGCTCCGCGTACGTCCACCGGCGCCCGGCGGCGAGGTCGACGAGGGCGTCGCGGTCGGGGAACCGGCGGACCGTGCGGTCCAGGTTCTCGCCGATCGTGTCGCCCAGCAGCGGCACTTCGAAGACCCCGGACGCGTAGCTCGACGACGCGGTGTTCGACGCGGCAGACACACGTACCTCCTGGACTCGGTGGCGGGGCGGGCCCGGCGGGCCGGCGCCTCCCTCATGATCCTCTTCGTCCGGCGCCCCGGCCACCGTCCTGCGGCCTTTCCCCCGAGGGGTGTTCAGCGATCGGTCGCGCGTGCCCGGTCGCCGGTGTCCGGTGTTGCGTGCCCCCGGTGCCCGATGTTGCGTGCCGGATCTTCAGCGGATGCAGCCGACGATCCTGACGGAGATCTCCGCGCTGCCGGTGAGCCCGGCCGCCGGATCGGTCGCGGTGAACACCAGCTTGTACGTCCCGTCGGGCAGCAGGGGGACCAGGAACCGGCCCGACGCGCCCGCGCCCAGCGCCACGGGCCCGTTCGGCCCGGTGATCCGCCAGCTCGTGTACTGCGGGTCGGTCAGGGGCTGGTCACCCGGGCGGGTCCGGGCCGTCCCGGCGAACGACTCCTCGCAGCCGCGCCGCAACTGGCCGCCGCCGGAGGGCTGCTGGATGTCCACCGCCGGGGCCTGCGGCTGCTGCCGGGTCGGCGTACCGCTCTGCGACGGCGTGCCGGGCCGGGTCGGGCCGCCCTTGGTCGGGTTCCCCGGGCTGTTGGGGCCACCGGGTGTGGGAGTCGTACCGGGCGGGGCGGACGGGCTCGTCGACGGCGAAGCGCCGGCCGGCGGGGCGGAGGGCGAGGGCGGCGCGGAGCCCGTGCCGTCCGTGCCGCCCGGCGCCGGGTCCAGGGCGTGCGGCAGCTCCGGCCGGGAGACGGACGGCGCAGCGGGGGCCTTGGCCGGCTCGGTGGGCTTGGCGTCGATCTTCGCGCAGACCGCGCTGGCGACCAGCTCCTGGCTGTCCGGCACCGGCGAGACGTGCAGCTCCTGGTCGTCGGGGCCGCGGCGGTGCGTGTCGAAGTAGCCGTTTCCGGTGCGCGTCTCCCGGTCGCTGTGCTCGTCCCAGACCGAGTTGTGGTAGTCGACACCGGCCTTCTGCCCGTTCCTGCCGGTGACGTGCCAGGCCGTCACCTTGCGGCCCGACGGTTCACCGGCCGCCGGCGCGTCGGCCGGTGCGTACAGCCAGCCGTCGCCGAAGAAGCGCGCCGGGGCCTCCGGGCCGCCCGTCTCGTTGGCCGCCGGGAACTGGAAGCCGCCTCCGACCACCAGCTTGCCCTTGGGGCACGACACCGCCGCGTCCACGCTGCCGCCCGCGGTCACCGCGACTTTGACGGTGGCCACGGACACGCTCCCCAGCCGGACGCAGATCGGGCGGACGGAGACGGCGTAGTTCGCCTCCGGCGGCTGCGGGTCCTCGATCCGCGTCTGGTGCGTGATGAACTCGGACGAGCGGATCGGGAAGGTGGCGCCGCTCAGACGACTGCCCGGATTGAGCCTGACGTAGGGCACGGCCTTGGCCGGGTCGGCATACGCCGACTTCGTGGTCAGGGTGTCGAGCGGCACCGGCGCCACCCCGCGGCCCGTCACGGTGCGGCCCGACCTGAACTCCGTTCCCAGCGAGGTGAAGTCGCCCGGGCAGGAGGGCGAGGCGGAGGCGTGCCTGGCCGCGTCCACGAACGGCCCGTCGGTCGTGAGGTCGTGGATCGACCCGCCACCGCTGGCGCTCGTCATCTTGTTGCCCCGGTCCTGGTAGGCGTGCGCCTGCTCGGACCAGCCGACGCCGCCCAGGAACTCGGGCTTCGCGTTGACGCACAGCGCGTACGAGGTCAGCGTGGCGGGCACGGCGTCCGGGTTGTACGCGGCCGCCAGCCAGGCATCGCCCACGAAGAGGCTGCTCGTGGCGAAGCCCGTGCCGGTGACGGCGTATCCGCCGCCGAGCGCCTTCTCATGGCTCTGGCAGGCGGCGACCGCGGACTGCTCGCCGCCCGCCGCGACCGGTACGGAGACGCTGCGCTGGACGACCTCCAGCCGCGGGCCGCCTCCGAGCGCCCATACGCCCGCCCCCACCGCGCCGGACACCACCACGGCGCCGGCGACGGCCACGGCGGCCGTTTTCGCGGTGACCGCGCTCCCCAGTTTCGCGAAGACTCCAGAGCCCATCGTCGATGCCCCTCCCCCGGCCGTACGGCCCGCACCTCCCCGCAGCCGCGGGGCGTGGGCAATGTAGCGCTGCGTGCGATACACGTCACAGAGGCGTGAAGTATCGGTTCTGCTACGGACTCCCCGCCCCAGGGCAAAGCCGTCGCAGAAGGGTGGCACGGGTACGGGGCGGCGGTGGCACGGGGTGGCACTGGTGCCACCCCGGATGCGGATGGCAGGGCTATCGAGGGCGCGGGGGCCGGCGCGGCACGATCAAGGGGACCAACCGGATCCCAGGGGGAGTTCAGACATGCACCTGTTCAAGAAGCCCGCGCGACGGCTCGCGGCGGCCGCCTGCGGGCTGCTCGCCGCGGCCGCCCTGCCCGTCGGCCCGGCGGAAGCCGCGGCCGTCGCGAACACCGCGGCCGTCGCGAACACCGCGGCCGCCGCCGACGCCGCGATCGCAAGGCCGGCGGGCCCCGCGACCCCGCCGGTGCCGGACCGGTACCGGCGGCAGCGGCTCGACTGGCAGCCGTGCGCGGACGGTGCGCTGGAATGCGCCTCGATGTCCGTACCGCGGGACTGGTACCACCCGGACTCCGGCCCGGACCTGACGATCGCGGTCTCCCGCCGCCGCGCGGCGGATCCGGCGAAGCGCCGGGGCGTGCTCATGATGGCGGCCGGCGGTCCCGGGGCCTCGGGGCTCCCCCGGCCGGCCCGGCTCGCCTCGTACAGCCCGAAGCTGGCGGCCGCGTACGACATCGTCGGCTTCGACCAGCGGGGCGTGGGCTCCAGTACGAAGGTCGTCTGCTCGGACCAGGGCAAGGTCGACACCATGTTCGGCGGCGGCGACCTGCGCGACCGCTCGGCGGCCGCCGTCCGCCGCACCTTCGACCGCGCGCGGGAGTTCGTACGGGACTGCGAGCGCAACTCGGGCCCGCTGCTGCCGTACATCACCACCGATCAGGCCGTCCACGACATGGACCTGTACCGGGAGTTGCTCGGGGTGGAGCAGATCGCGTACTACGGGCCCTCGTACGCCAGCTTCCTCGGGGCGTACTACGCGACCGAGTTCCCCCGCCGCGTGGAACGGGTCGTCCTGGACAGCAACATCGACTTCACCGGAGACTGGCAGTCCTTCCTGACCGGGCAGCCGATGAGCTTCCAGCGCCGCTTCGAGCAGGACTTCCTGCCGTGGCTGGCCGCCAACGACGCCACGTACCACCAGGGGCGCACCCCCGAGGAGGCGCGGGCCTCGTACGAGCGGGTGCGCGCCGCCCTGCACGACCGGCCACTGGACGTCGAGGGGACGGTCATCACGCCAAACCACCTCGACGGGGCGGCCACGAACGCCCTCTACAACACCGGCCAGTTCGCGGACCTCGCGGCGCTCCTCGGCTTCCTGGAGCATCCGGAGCAGGCTCCGGCGGAGACGAGGAAGGCCGTCGCCGGGAAGCTGAAGCACCTGATGGGCGCCGAGTTCATCGCCGACTTCTTCTCGGTCACCTGCGGCGACACCCCGTGGAACCGTGACGGCCGGTACTGGGTGGAGCGCAGCGCCGAAGCCACGCGCACCCATCCGCTGGCCGGAGCGCGGGAGTTGACGTACGCCTCGGTCTGCGCGAACTGGCCGCGCTCCAAGGCTCCGCGCGTCAAGGTCACCGGGGAGGGGTTGCCGCCGGTGCTGATGCTCAACTCGAGGAACGACCCGGCGACGTACTACGAGGCCGCCGTACGCGCCCACCGGGGACTGGCCGGATCCCGGCTGGTCACCGTCGAGGGCGGCGACCACGTCCAGTTCCAGAACGGCAACGCCTGCGTCGACGCGTACGTCGAGGGCTACCTGCTGGACGGCGCCCTGCCGGCCGGGGACACCGTGTGCCCGGCCGCGCGGCGGTGACCGGGGGCGCCGTCACTCCTCGATGGCGCCGCCCATCCGGCGCAGGTGCCGGCGGAAGGTGTACGAGGGGTCGGCGTCGCGCAGGACCAGGTAGTCGGCGAAGGCCGTCTGGCTGCGCAGGGTCTCGCCCGTGCGGATCCGGCGGGCCTGTTCGCGCTCGGTCTCGCGGATCGCGAGCGCGGTGTCCAGCACCTCCTCGACCCGGTCGCCGGGTACGAACAGCACCCCGTCCGCATCGCCGAAGACGAAGTCCCAGCCGCCGACGAGGTGCGGCCCGAACCGGGCGGTGACCAGTGCCTCCGGCTCGCGTTCGTCCAGCCGCACCGGCCCCGGCGGGTGGCTTCCGTAGCTGAACACGGGGAAGCCGATCTCGGCCAGCTCGGGCGTGTCGCGGTGCAGTCCCCACACGACGAGGCCGGACAGGCCGACGGCCTCGGCCTCGAGTGCGGTGAGGTCGCCGACGCAGGCCTCGTCCGTGCGGCCGCCGTTGTCGACGACCAGCACGTCGCCGGGCTCGGCGGATCCGTACGCCTCCAGGAACACGTCGACGCTGCCGTAGTGCCGCGCCGGCAGCGCGCGGCCCGCGACCCGGTGGCCGGGCAGCACGGTGCGGATCCCGGGCGGTGCCACGCGCAGTGGCACACCCGTACGGACGCAGGCATCGGCCACGAGCGGCGTGGACAGGTCGGCGAAGGCCTTCAGCATGCCGTCTTCCCCTTCATCTCCCGAACGGACGGCTCGGATCAGCCACCGCCCCCATGGTGCCCTCCCGGTCGCCCGGGCGTCGGGGTTCGGGACGGGGAGTCACGGGATGTCGGTGTCGGAGGGTTCCGCTTCGAAGGCGTGCGGCTCGTCGCCCTGCCATTCGACGAGCTCGGAGCCGCCGAGGACCGTGTCGTCGGGGTCGGGTACGCCGGCCCGGCGCAGGAACTCGATCACGTCGGAGTCGTCGAAGGCCAGGCCGAGGACGGTGTCCCGGCCCTCGGCGCGCAGGGAGACGCGGCGGCCGCCGGCCGGGGCGATCGGGTGGACGAGGATCGGCGTGTGGTGCATGGCCCCAGCCTCCGCCCGGGCGGCCGGGCCCGCATCCGGGCGGAGCCGGCACGGGGCGGCGGGCCGGTCCGCCCGGGCGAGAGCGGGAGAGTAGGAGGGAGAGAGGGCGGGAGGGAGAGAGGGCGGGAAACCGGCTCACTCGGCGGCGATGCGGCCGCCGAGCCACTCCAGTGCGGGCGGGATCTCCCGGCGCCACGTGTTGAAGCCGTGGCCGCCGCTGTCGAGGGTGATCGACGAGACGCGGGCCGGCTCCTTCACCTTCGCGACGAACTTCCGCGTGTCCTTGTAGTTCGGCTCGCCCTGCTTCGAGCTCGCCACCAGGAAGGAGGACTTGCCCTGCGGCAGGTTGTCCAGGCTCCACAGCAGGTCGGATCGTTTCTCCTCCGCGGCGTTCCCGTGGAAGAGATCACCGGAGTACTGGTCGAGCTCCGGCTTGTAGTCCGTCGACAGGCCCACTCCGGCCGCGTAGTGCTCCGGGTGCTCCAACGCCATCTTCAGCGCGCAGTAGCCCCCGGTGGAGTCCCCCATGACGGCCCAGCTCGAGGGCGAGGTGCCGACGCGGTAGGCGCCCGAGACCGCCTTGGGCAGGTCCGTACCGAAGAAGGTCTCGCTGAGCGGGCCGCCCGGCACGTCGACGCACTGGCTGTTGCGGGTCGGGATCACCGAGGGCTGCATCATCACCAGGACCATCGGCGGCATCTTCTTCTGCTTGGCGAGCCTCCACGCCGTCTTCGGGTAGTCCAGCCCCTTGAGCAGGTTCTCCGCCATCCCCGGGAAGCCGGTGAGCACCACCGTGGCGGGGAACTTCCTGTTCTCGTTCCCCTTCTGGAAGTACTCGGGCGGCAGGTACACGTACGCCTGCACCACGGCCTTGGACCCCTCGCCGCGCACGGTGATCTTCTCGATCTCACCGCCGATGCGGGGCGTTCCGCCGCCGGGTACGTCCGTGGGCTGCCGGCCGAGGACGCGGACCGCCGCGCCTCCGGGCGCGTCCTGACCCATGGAGGGCGCCGGCCGCTCCGCCCCGGCGAGGTCCGCCCAGGAACCGTAGAGCAGGAAGGTCCGGTTGGCGGTGAGCCCGACGGAGGCGAGCAGCAGCACCTGGAGCGCGACGACGACGCCGACCCGGCCGAGCACCGGCCGCCCGCCCCGCCGGCCGAGGCGTGGCCACAGCCACACCGCGGCGGCGAAGGCCAGCACGGTGGCGAGGAGGACGAGGATCAGGAGCGTGCTGCTGGTGAGACTCACGGATCAGTGGGACTTTCTGCGCTGGCCGGGTCGGCGCGGACCTGTGGTCCGGCGGCGCCATCTGTGCGGGCGCACAAGGCTAGACCGCAACGGGGCCCGATCCGTTCCACACCGTTCACGGGAGAAGGGAATCCGCCGACTTGCCCGCGCACCTTTTGCGCCATCCCGGGCGTCCGACCGGGCGGGACGACCGCGGCCGGGCACGTGGCGGAGGGGATCCAGGACGAACTCCAGCCAATCACTTGACATGGGCCTGACATTTCAAGGTCCCTGTGGGACCTTCCCTGGCGTGTCTCGAAAGCTCTCTCCCCGGGCCGGCGCGGAAACCGCCTCCGCCGGGCCGGGCGCACGCCGGCGAGGCCCCCCAAGGCCCCGCTTCACACCCCACGAGGACGTGGCGAAGAGGAGCGAAGCATGAAGATCTCGACATGGCCGGGCGCCGCAGTACTGGCGGCAGCGGTGGTCGTCGGCGGAGCAACGTCGGCGACGGCCCTCGGCCCCACCGCGGACCAGCAGCTCGACGGCGTCATCGTCGTCGCCGGCAACACCTGTACGTGGACCAACGCGCGCACCAGTGCCAACCCCCCGGGCGCACTGACCGTCGACCGCACCACCATCAACACCCCCGGCGGCAACCTCGCCTGCAACGGCGGCATCACCGCATCCCTCAACAACAACCCCGCGTTCACCTTCGACGACGCCGCCGGCCTCGCCAGGACGGACGCCATCGACATCACGGGCAAGATGAGCTTCATCTCCTGCCGCTACAAGGCCACGAACATCACGTGGAACCGTGACGGGGCCACCCGCAAGTACCTCAACCAGGCCTTCACCGCGACCAAGACCTCGGGCAGCTTCCTGTGCCCCGGATCGGTCACGACGGCGGCCGGCGACGCCTCGATGCTGTTCCACTGACCCGTCCGTGCCGCGGCCCCCCCCGGGGCCGCGGCACACCCCCGCGGACCGGCTCGGTCAGGACCGGATCTCGAGGGTGCAGCACTTGACGCTGCCGCCGCCCTTGAGCAGTTCGGACAGGTCCACGCCGACGGGGCGGAAGCCGCGTTCGCGCAGCTGCCCGGCCAGCCCCTCGGCGGCCTCCGGCAGCACCACGTTCAACCCGTCGCTGACGGCGTTCAGCCCGAACACGGCGGCGTCCCGGGCGGATACGAGCAGCGCGTCGGGGAAGAGCGCCTCCAGCAGGGCGCGACTGCCGGGGGCGAAGGCCTCAGGGTGGTACATGATCTCGTCTTCGTCGAGCACGGCGAGCGCCGTGTCGAGGTGGTAGTAGCGCGGGTCGACCAGCTCCAGGCTGATGACGGGCCGGCCGAAGAACGCCTGCGCCTCCCGGTGGCCGCGCTCGTCGCTGCGGAACCCGTGTCCGGCCAGGACGTGCGCGGCCGTGACCAGGAAGTCGCCCTCGCCCTCGTTGACGTACCGGGGGTCGTGCAGCGCGCTGAAGCCGTTCTCCCGGAACCAGTCCAGGTACGCGGGCCCCTCGGCGGCGCGCTCGGCGTTGCGGAAGCGGGCGCCGAGGACGCGGCCGTCGACGACGGTGGCCCCGTTGGCCGCGTACACCATGTCGGGCAGGCCGGGTACCGGGTCGATGAGCTCGACGGTGTGCCCGAGCTCGCGGTAGAGCTCGCGCAGCCGCTCCCACTGGAGGACGGCGAGGTCTGCGTCGACCGGCTTCCCCGGGTCCATCCAGGGGTTGATCGCGTACACCACCTCGAAGTGGGAGGGGCGGCACATCAGGTACCGGCGCGGGCGCTGTTCGCGCGGCCGGGCGGACGGCGTCGGGGCAGAGGTCATGGTCGCTCCCGGGCGGGGGCCACGGTGGTGGCCGGTGTGAGGGGGTCTTCCCCGGCCGAGCTTGCGCGCCCCGGACGAACACCGGATGAAGCCGGCGCGGCGCCCGGGGGCGTTCTGAAAGGAGTGCGGGAACCGCACTGCCGACGCCGAACCCGCGCGCAACCGCCCCCGGCAGGGGCTGCCGGGGGCGGTTGCGCGCGGGTGGCGGGAGGAGGGGTCAGGACTGGCAGAGGGCGCGCTCGTGGTCGATCGTGGCCGTCGCGCGGGAGTACTGCCACTGCGGGGCCAGGAGCCGGGCGTTCAGCTGGGCGGCCGCCGCCGGGCTCTCCACCACGTAGCCGAAGTCCTGGAGCCACGCCGGGTAGAGGTTCTTGGAGCCGATGTAGAAGGCCGAGTCGTCGACGGAGACCACCTTGTGGTGCTGCGCGTACGGGTGGCCGTCGGCCCACGTCGGGCTCTGGGAGCTGCGGAAGGTGGCGAGCTGGAGGTTGGAGCACATGGTCGCCTTGGCCGCGCCCTGGTCGCCGGTCAGCAGGGCGAGGCGGTCGCGCAGGGTGTCGCTGATCTCCGAGAGCGACTTGATCTGGGAGTAGCCGCCGCTGCCCACGGCCCCGCGGTTGGCGGGGTCGCTGACGACGATGCGGACCTTGACGCCGGCCGCCATCCGCGCGGCGAGGGCGTCGTAGACGCGGATGTCGTAGCGGGGCAGCGGCGGGCAGGTCGCGTTCACGTCCTGCTGGGAGATCTCGATGTGCCGGTTCGCGCTGGAGATCAGCGTCCGCAGGGCGCTCTCCTCCGGGTTGACCGTGTCGTAGTCGCGGTCGGCGTTGGTGTTGTCGTGCAGGCCGACGACGCACTTGGTGTCGGGGGCGCTGGGCAGCGCGGGCCGGAAGGACGACGACGGGTCGTTGCGCTTGATGCCGACGCCGAGTCCGCCGACGGCGACGGCCGGTACGTCGCCCGGGGCCGGCGCGGGCGCGGCGGGGGCGGTGTCCTTGGCCATCGCCGGCATGCAGGCGGCGCCGTTGGAGGAGGCGAACCAGACGCTGGCGATGTTGCTCTTGTTCTGGCAGGTCCAGGACCAGAGCTCGTCCAGGTAGCGCCCCGCGGACGCGGCGGCGGGGCCGCGCAGGGCGAGGTCGAGGTCGGCGACCGGGTGGGCGGTCTCCAGGTAGTCGTCCTTCCAGTCGTTGATGCCGCCGGTGATCACGGACTGGCCGTCGACCACGAGGAGCTTGGAGTGGTTCCAGGAGAACGCCGTCTTCGAGGTGGTCATCGAGGCGACGTTGAGGTCGACGTTGCGGGCGTCGGCGCCGAGCTTGGCGACGAGCTCGTCCCGGTACTTCGACGGCAGCACGTTCAGGTGGTAGACCGGTGCGGCGCCGACCAGGACGCGCACCTTGAGCTTGTTGCCGCGCGCGGCCGAGGTCTTGAGGCCGGAGACGATCGCGTCCTGGAACGCACCGTTGGGGAAGGGCGCCAGGGTCGATATGTCGACGGTGCGCGTCGCCTGGGAGATGTTCTGCGTCATCTTCGAGAGCAGCTGCTCGGTCCCCGGGCGCGCGGTGCACTTGTCATCGCCCCAGCAACCGGGGGTCTGCAGCAGCCAGTCGGCGCCGCCGGGCGTCGAGGCGTCGAGGACGTTGCCGGCGGTGCGTTCCCACACCTGGCCTTCGAGGCCGGGGGAAACCTGGCGCAGGGTCTGCTCCACCGCGTCGAGGTGGGGCGCCGGCTCGGCCCCGGAGCCGGCCGCCGGGGCGGCCGAGGCCGGGACGGCGGCGAACAGCGCCAGCAGGGCCGCCGGTACCGCCGCGCGTACGGCGAGGGCTGACGGAAGGTGAGCGGACGGGCGGCGGAGCGAGGGGGTATGGCGGTGCACGGTGACTTCCTTGCGAGAGGGACCGCCGTCGCCGCGAGGGGGCGACCGGCAAGATCAACTCGCGGAAGTTACCACCGGGTCAGAAGCGCGGGGAATTCCCGCATATCGGATTCGGCCACCTCGGTGCGGCCGACACGCGCAGCCGGGCCGAAAGCAGCCGTTCTGGCCGGATTGGACAAGTGGTCGATGGAACGACCACGATGATGCGCGCTAGATCGCGGCAGCTCAGGGGGGCAAACCGGATACATGGTGATGTTCCTCCGATCCATCCGCTACGTCCCCGTTTCCGACACCGGAGAGTTTTCGCCATGAGCTTCGGCGACCCGAACAACCCGTACGGCCAGCAGCCCCCGCAGGGTCAGCCCGGCTACCCGCAGCAGGCCCCCCAGGGCGTGCCGCCGCAGTACGGCTACCCGCAGCAGCCTCCGCAGGGCGTGCCGCCGCAGTACGGCTACCCCCAGCAGGCCCCGCAGCAGACCCCGCCGCCGTACGGCGCCTACCCGCCGCCCGGCATGCCGGGCATGCCGGGCTCGGGCATGCCGCCGCTCGCGCACTGGGGCCAGCGCGTCGGTGCGTACCTGCTCGACGGCCTGATCATCGCGGGTCCGATGTACGCCCTCGGCTTCATCGACCTGGCCATCAGCAGCGACCCCGCGAACTCCGGCCCTGGTGTGTTCTTCATGATCGGCTGGCTGTACGCGCTGGGCATGGCCATCTTCCAGCTCTACAAGGAAGGCACCACGGGCCAGACGATCGGCAAGAAGGTCGTGGGCATCAGCCTGCGCCGCGAGGCCGACGGCGCCTTCCTCGGGTTCGGCATGGCCTTCGTCCGCAAGCTGGCCCACGCCCTCGACGGCATCCCCTGCTACATCGGCTTCCTGTGGCCGCTGTGGGACGACAAGAAGCAGACCTTCGCCGACAAGGTGTGCAACACCGTCGTCATCCAGGTCCCCAAGGGCTGAGTCCTCAAGGGCTTCGCGCCCACGCGGGGTGAGGCCGCTCCTCTCCCCTCTCCCTCCCCACCGCCCACCCGGCAGCGGAGCTCCTCCGCTGCCGGGTGGGCGCGTTTGCACCGCCGTGTTCGCTCGGACCAGCCGGTGGTGGGGGCGCCGCACGGACCGGCCGGGAGGAGGAGCCGGTTCGGCGGTACGGGCCGCGGGCACCTGCCGGCCCGTCACCTCCCGGGCCCTGTGGCGTCATCGGGCTGCCGCCCTGCGGGGACGCCGGGCCGGGAGGACCCCCCGATGCCACCATCCGACCGGCCCCGGCCGTCCCGCCGGTCCGGGCTCGCCGCCCTCCTCGCGCTGCTGGCCCTGGCGACCTCCCCGGGCGGAGCCGCTGCCCTGCCCCTCCCCCGGGCGGCTGCCGCGGCCGCACCCGGCCCGGCCGCCGCGTCCGACGGGCCGCCCCGCCCCCGGCTCCCCGCCGCCGAGGCCGCGCTGCGCCGCCTGCTGCCTCCGCGGCACGCCCTCCAGTTCACCCTCCTGCCCGGTTCCCGGGGCGCCGACGGCCAGGACCGCTTCACGGTGTCCGGCCGGGCGGGAGCCGTCGTGGTCCGGGGCAGTACGCCCGCGACCGCACTGACCGGGGTCGGCTGGTACCTGCGGAACGTGGCCCGGGTGGACATCGGCCGGCCGGGCGACAGCCTGGGCGCGCTCCCCGACGTCCTGCCCGGTGTGCCGCGGCCGGTCACCCGCACCGCCCCGGTCCGCCACCGGTACGCCCTCAACGACACCGACGACGGGTACGCGGGCGCGTACCGCACCTGGGAGGAACGCCGGCGTCAGATCGACCTGCTCGCCCTGCACGGCATCAACGAGGTACTGGTCCGGGTCGGCGCGGAGTACCCGTACTGCGCGGCCCTGCGGCGGCACGGGTACACGGCGGCGGAACTGCGCGCATGGATCCCCGCCCCCGCGCACCAGAGCTGGTGGCTGCTGCAGAACCCGAGCGGGTTCGGCGGCCCGGTCGGCGAGCGGCTGATCGAGGAGCGCGCGGCGCTCGGCGCGCGGGCCGCCGGTGAACTGCGCGCCCTCGGCATGACCCCGGTCCTTCCCGGCAGCTTCGGCACCGTGCCGCCCGGTTTCGCCGAGCGCAACCCCGGCGCCCGGGTCCATCCGCAGGGCACCTGGGACGGTTTCGCCCGGCCCGACTGGCTGGATCCCGCCGGTCCGGTCTTCACCTCGCTCGCGGCCGACTACTACGCCGCGCAGCGCGCCCGCGGCGGGCACACGACGATCGGCGCCGACACCGGTGCCTGGCTCCGGCGGTTCGACGCGTGGCGGGCCAAGCCGGACAGCGCGCTGGCCGGCATCGCGTACATGCCGGAGGCGGCCGGGCTCGATCCGGCGGCCTTCGCGCTCTTCACCGATCTGGCCTGGGAGCCGGGTCCCCTCGACCGGAAGAAGTGGTTCGCCGCCTACGCGCGCCGCCGCTACGGCGCCGAGGACGGGTACGCGGCCGCCGCCTGGGAGGCCCTGCGCAGCGGCCCCTACAGCACCGGTACGGACTCCGCGCAGCCCCAGGACGGCCTGTTCACGGCCCGCCCGAGCCTGACGGCGAACAAGGCGAGCGCCTGGACCCCCGGCGACATGCGCCATCCGGCGGCCACGGTGCGCACCGCACTGGACGCGCTGCTGAAGGTCTCGCCGCGGCTGCGCCGTTCGAGCGCGTACCGCTACGACCTCGTGGACACGGCCCGCCAGGCCCTCGCCAACCGCTCCCGGGTGCTGCTGCCGCGGATCAGGGCCGCCTACGGGGCCGGGGACCTGGGCCGGTTCCGGCTGCTGGTCGGGGAGTGGCAGCGCGACGAGCGGCTGCTGGCGGCCGCCACCGGATCCGACCCGCACTTCCTGTTCGGGCGGTGGACGGCCGACGCCCGGTCCTGGGGCGCGGACGAGGCGGAGCGGGACCGCTGCGAGTACGACGTACGCTCCCTGCTGACCACGGGGGGGCACCCGTACCGCCGGCGAGCGGCCCTCCTCGCTGCACGACTGCGCGAACCGCGAATGGGCCGGGCTGCCGGCGGAGTTCCACGCTCCGCGCTGGGCGCGCTACTTCGCCTCGCTGGACCGGGCCCTGGTCTCGGGAGCGGCGCCGCGGGCCATCGACCGGTACGCCGTCGAGGACGCCTGGGCGCCCCGTACGACCGGCCGTCTGACCCGGCCGAGCGGGGATCCGTACGCCCTCGCGCGCGCCGTCGCGGACGCGCTGCCGCCGGCGGGCGGCCGTACCTGAGCGGGGCCGGTCACTCCCCCGGCCGGGTCACTCCCCCGGCCGGCCCGGGGCGAGCCGCTCGACGACCTCGGCCAGTTCCCCGCACACGCGCTCGATCTCCGTGCGGACGTTGTTCTGCTCGGTGACCAGCGCGGACAGCAGCAGCGCGGTGAGGGCCGCCGAGCCGTTGAGCGCCTGGAGGTTGACCATGACCTCGAAGAGGGTGTGGTCGGCGAACGGGCCGACCTCGTCGGTCGCCGCCGAGATCGCCAGGACGGACACGAGCAGGACGCAGGGCGCGCTGCCGGCCAGTTGGAAGCGTACGGCCGACCAGATCAGCAGCGGGAAGACGAGGAAGAGCAGCGACAGGGAGCTCCGCGTGGCCACGAGGACGACGGCGCCGGCGGCCAGGGTCAGCCCCACCCCCTCGGCGACCCGGTAGGCGTCCCGGGGCATCCGCACCCGGGGCACGACGAGCAGCAGCGGGGTCAGCACGAGCACGCCCATCGCGTCGCCCGCCCACCACGCCGACCACACCGGCCAGAACCCGGAGGGCGCCAGGGTCCCGGTGGCCACCAGCACCGCGGTGCCGATGGTCGCGCTGATCAGCATCGGCACCAGGCCGCCGAGGAACACCAGGGCCAGGCCGTCGCGCAGCCGGTCGATCTCGACGCGGAAGCCCACGCGGCGCAGCAGCAGGTACGCGCACACCGGCGCGAGGGTGTTCCCGGCGATGATGCCGAGGTCGGCGAGGTGGAAGGTGGCGAGGTGTTCGATGGCGAGGAACGTTCCGAGGGCGATGCCCGGCCAGATCCGCAGTCCGAACCAGAGCAGGGCGGCGACCGCGATGCCGGTGGGCAGCCACAGGGGCGTCACCACCGCACCGTCGACCACCACGCGCAGCAGGAGGCCGATCCGTCCTGAGGCGTAGTAGGCGGTGGCGACGATCAGGATCCCGAGAAGAGTTCCGCCGACACGTCGCCATTCCTCGGTGCGCACCACAGCATCAGACAACAACCGCCGCCTCCGGGCGGGGCGTGACACGCGCTACCGGCGCGGGGGTCCTGCCGCGTCGTGGCTGAGGACGAGCACCGCCGCGTCGTCCGCGTGTCCGGTGGAGTCGGCCACCTTCATGATTTCGGCGGCGATCTCGTCGGGGTCGGCGCCCGCGGCCTCCCGGACCACGCGGGCCACCCGGGCCAGTCCCACGTCGATGGGGAACGAGGGCCCCTCGACCACGCCGTCGGTGAGCAGGACGATGGAGCCCGCCCGGTCCAGCCGGCGCCGGGTCACCGTGTACCGGGCCCCGGGCTCCACCCCGAGCGGCAGGCCGCCCTCGTCGTCGGTGATGCCGTAGCGGCCGTCGACCGTGGCCCAGACGGAGGGCACGTGTCCGGCCCGGGCGCTCTCGAGCACCCGGGTCTCGGGGTCGAAGCGGAGCAGCGTGCACGTCGCGAAGAGCTCGCAGTCCATCGACAGCAGGACGTCGTTGGCCCGGCTCAGCACCTCGCCGGGGTCCACGAGGACGGTGGACACGGCGCGCACGCCGACGCGGACCTGCCCCATGAAGGCGGCTGCCTCCACGTCGTGCCCCTGGACGTCGCCGATGGAGAAGGCGAGCCCGCCTCCGGACAGCCGGAAGCCGTCGTACCAGTCACCGCCGATGTCCAGGCCGTGGCGGGCGGGTGCGTAGCGGGCCGCGCTGCGCAGACCGGGCAGGGCGGGCAGGGAGCCGGGCAGCATCTCGCGCTGGAGGGCCTCGGCGAGCTCCACCCTGGCCACTTGCAGTTCCGCGCCCGCGCGGGCGCGGGCGGTGAGCCGCCCCAGGGTGCTCAGGAGGTCGGCCGCGCTCACCGACTTCGGAGGTCGGGGCGGGGTCATGGACCGCTCGCGGGTGCATCCATAGGTCCCTGCTTACGTCCCTGCTCTCGGCACTCGGATCCCGGCTTTCGCGGTGGGCGCTGCGCCGGAGAGCCGACCACATCATATTTCCGCCATCCGGGGGTCGCGAGAGATGCGCCCCGCGGCCCGGCACCGGCCCGGTCCGACCACAGGGCGTGAGCTATGTTTGAAGACGAGTGACATGAGAGGGAGGCCCATCGGTGTCATCGGGGCAGCAGGCACGCGCACAGGCGGCCGCGATCACGCCGAGTGGGCAGGCGCCGCCGGTCCATGAACGGGCCCCCGGCGACCGGGTCCGCGCCCTCTTCGACGGCCGCCGGCTGTCCCCGGGGCAGCGGCGCATCGCCCAGTACCTGGTCGACCACCTCACCGAGGCCGCGTTCCTCTCGATCACCGAGCTCGCGGAGCGGGTGGGGGTCAGCCAGCCCTCGGTGACACGTTTCGCCACGTCGCTCGGCTTCAGCGGTTATCCGGCCCTGCGCGACGCCCTGCAGCCGATGGCGCTGAGCGCGGTCGCGGGCTCCCCGGAGAGCCGCGAGCAGTTCCGCCGCAACGAGCTCCAGGCGGCCGTGGACGCCGAGATCGTGAACCTGGAGAACGTCCGGCGCCTGCTCGCCGACACCGACCAGGTGCTCGACATCGGCCGCGAGCTGGCCCGCTCGGTGCCGCTGACGGTCCTGGGGCTGCGGATCTCGGTCTCGCTCGCGGAGTACTTCGCGTACGCGGCACGGCGCATCCACCCCGATGTCCGGCTGGTGACACGTGGTGGCAGCGTCGCCTACGACGCACTGCTCCAGTCCAGGGAGGCCGGCGGGACCTGGGCACTGGCCTTCGCGATGCCCCGGCACGCCAAGGAGACCCTGTCGGCGCTGCGGGCGGCGCGCAGCGCCGGGCTGAAGATCGCGCTGATCACCGACACCACCCTGGGCCCGCTGGTGGACGAGGCGGACGTGGCGCTGACCGCCGGGACGGGTGCCCGGCTGGTCTTCGACTCGTACGCGGCCCCGGGGATGCTCTCCGCCGCACTTCTCCAGGCCATGGCCGACGCGGATCCCGAGCGGACGCAGGCGCGGCTCGAGGGGTACGAGCAGGTCGCCGACCAGCACGGCTTCTTCCTGTAAGGCCGATTTTCAACCGGTACGGGGTAGTCCACTTTCACGCCACGTAGGCGTATGTAATTTTTCATTCTCTTGTCTACTCGACGGTATATATGTTTACTGAGCAGCGCGCCGGATCCACGGACGCCAAGGAGGGCGACCCCACGCCCTCCCAGAACGGACACCCGCGCGGGACGGCTCCTCCTCACGCCCCGCGCCGGGTGCCCGTTCCCGGCACCGGTATCCAACCAGAGCGCTTGTGGCGGCCTCGGTCAACCCCTGGGCCGAGGCCGCCCACCAACGTCTCGATCAGAGTTCCACACCACTCGGAAGCGACGAGAATGCGCCAGACGGCCTCCACCACGCTCAGCCCCGACTGGCCCTGCCAGGTCAAGACCCCCGGCACCCACGACTGGGAACGCACGGCCATGCGCTGGCTGCGGGATCTGCTGCCGGCCCGCTACGGCAGCTACCCGACACTGACCCGCAGCCCCGTCCTCCTCACCCGGCACGCCCAGCTCCAGCTCCAGCACGAGATGCGCGCGGTCCGGGTCGCCCTGGAGACCAGCCGGGCGGAACTGCCCTCGATGGGCGTGGCCGAGACCGTCATCGAGAGCTCCATCCGGATGTACGCCGTCGAGCTCCAGCAGCTGGGCCGCCTCTCCCGCGCGGTACGCCTGGTCGGCGACGCGCTGCGCGTCACGCAGAGTTGACGCCGCTTTCCCTCCACCGGGCCCGGCGGGACCGCACGGTCCCGTGACAGGCTGTCCCGTATGAAAATCCTGACAGTCGGCGCCGGCGCCGTGGGCGGCTGGTTCGGCGCCCGTCTCGCCCTGGCCGGGCAGGACGTCACCTTCCTGGTCCGCCCGGAGCGGGCCGCCGTCCTGCGCGAGCGCGGGCTGCGGGTGACGGGCCTCGGCGAAGAGCTCGCCCTCACTCCCGAATTGGTGACCGCGGACGCGCTCTCGCGCCCGTACGACCTGGTCCTCCTGTCGGTGAAGTCCACCGCCCTCGACCGCGCGGCGAAGGACCTGGCCCCGGCGGTGGGGCCGGGCACCGCGATCGTGCCGCTGCTGAACGGCTTCGCCCATCTCGACCACCTGACCGACCGCTTCGGCGGGGCTCGGGTCCTCGGCGGTGTCGCCAAGGTGGTCACCACCCTGAACGAGCACGGCGACATTGTGCGCATGGCCCCGCCGTCGGTGGTGATCACCGGCGAACTCGACGGCCGGCCCTCCGCGCGCGTGGACGCCGTACGCGCCGCGCTGACCGCGGCGGGCATCGACAGCCCCGCCACCGCGGACGTCGTCGGCTCGATGTGGCACAAGTGGGTGTTCATCAGCACGCTGGCGGCCGTCACCTGCCTGGGGCGCGGCTCCGTGGGCGAGGTCGGGGCCGTGCCCGGCGGCGCCGGGCTCGGGCCGTCCGTACTCGCCGAGGCGGCGGCCGTCTCGGCCGCGGCCGGGCATCCCGTCCCGGAGGCCGAACTCGCCTTCACGGCGCGCACGGTGACCGCGCCCGGATCCCCGCTCACCCCGTCGATGTACCGGGACCTTGCCTCCGGCCGGCCCACCGAGGTCGAGCACGTCTTCGGCGATCTGACGGCCCGGGCCCGCGCGCTCGGCGTGCCCACCCCGCTGCTCGACCTCGCCACCCTGCAGCTGCGGGTGCACCAGCGGCGCGTACTGCCGGCCCGGACCGGTGCCTGATCTCCCGGGCGTGACCTCCGCACCGGTCCGTCGTTGAACACGGCGGTCAAGCGAAGTGCACCAGTGAAGTCCCGGGTCTCCCCGCGAGGCCCGGGATTTCGCTTGTACGGACCCGCGCCGGCCCCGGACGAGGCCGTCGCCCCGGGCCCGGAAGGCTCCCCGACCCGGTGCGGCCCGGGCCCCCGGAACGGAACTCGCTGGTCAGGGGGGACGGAGAGTGACAGACTGGGACGGCTTCAGGTCGATCCAGGAGGACACATGGCAGAAGAGTCGGACACCCCGCAGGACGAATCGCCGGCCGAGGAGGCCAAGCGCAAGTTCCGGGAGGCCCTCGACCGCAACGCCCGCAGTGCCCACGCACAGCAGGCTCACCAGAGCCGGGCCAAGATCCAGGGCGCCAGCGGTGGCGCCGGCGGCAAGAACAAGAAGACCCGCCGCAAGACGGGCTGACCGCCCGCGGCCGTCTCCACGGCGCACCCTGAAGATGTCGGACGAAGGGGCCGTCTCCCGCTCACGGAGTGGGAGACGGCCCCTTCGCGCGCCCCCGGCCGCGGTGGACGCGCTGGGCCACTCGGGTGACAGCGGATAACCAAGCGCACGGATTGCAGTTGATCAGCTCGTCCCGCCGGGGGCAGCCATCCCATGCAACAGCGCTACAGAAGGAAAATCCTCATGCTCAAGAAGCTCATGGCCACCACTGCGGTCACCGCCTCCGTGCTGGGCCTCGGTGCCGCGGTTGCCGCCCCGGCGATGGCGATCGGCAACGACAACGGGATCAACACCGTCAACGGCAACGACTCCGCGCAGATCTACGGCAACCAGGAGACCAAGGGCGCGATGAGCCCGCAGCTCAGCGCGGTCCAGGGCTCCCTCAACAAGCTCTGCGTCGGCCTGCCGGCGAAGGTCAACGCCCAGTCGCTGGTGGCCGTCCTCGCCAACATCGGCGTCCAGGACGTCAACGTCCTGTCCAACCCGATGAACCAGCAGTGCACCGAGAACTCCACCCAGGCCAAGGGCGACGAGTCTCTCTCCCACATCGTGGACAACATCCCGGTCCTCTCCGGCAACCTCTCCGCCGGCAGCTGACCGCTCCTGGACGACCGGCTGGGCCCGTACGCGCGATGGCGCGTACGGGCCCAGCCCGTTTCCTGCCGGAGCGGGCGCCCCCGGATGTTGTCCGAAACGAATGAATGCTGGTCTAGACCTTGACAGGTCCAGACCAGCTTCGCTTCAGTGGCCGGGAATGCCCCCCACGGCAATTCCCCCCACTGAAGGAGCAGTTACGTGATACGTGCGCTTCGCCGCCGAGCTCTCGCCCTGGCCGCCGCCGCGGCCGCCACCATCGGCCTCGCGGTCGCCCTCCCCGCCTCGCCCGCCTCCGCCGCCGCGGCCTGCGTCTCCCCGTGGTCCTCGTCCGCCGTCTACACGGGCGGTATGAGCGCCTCGTACAGCGGGCACAACTGGCAGGCCAAGTGGTGGACGCAGGGCGAGACGCCCGGCACCACCGGGCAATGGGGCGTCTGGTCCGACCTCGGCACCTGCGGCGGTGGCGGCGGCCAGGACCCGGATCCCGGCAACCCGTCCGGATTCGTGGTCTCCCAGGCCCAGTTCAACCAGATGTTCCCGAACCGGAACCCCTTCTACACGTACAACGGCCTGGTCGCGGCCCTGTCGGCGTACCCCGGCTTCGCCAACACCGGTGACGACACCGTCAAGCGGCGCGAGGCGGCGGCGTTCCTGGCGAACGTGTCGCACGAGACGGGCGGGCTCGTGTACATCGTCGAGCAGAACACCGCCAACTACCCCCACTACTGCGACGCGAGCCAGCCGTACGGCTGTCCCGCCGGGCAGGCCGCCTACTACGGCCGCGGCCCGATCCAGCTCAGCTGGAACTTCAACTACAAGGCCGCGGGCGACGCGCTCGGCATCAACCTGCTCGCCAACCCGTACCTCGTGGAGCAGGATCCGGCCGTCGCCATGAAGACCGCCCTCTGGTACTGGAACACCCAGAACGGCCCGGGCACCATGACCGCGCACGCCGCCATGGTCAACGGAGCCGGGTTCGGCGAGACGATCCGCTCCATCAACGGCTCCCTGGAGTGCAACGGCGGCAACCCCGCCCAGGTCCAGAGCCGGATCAACGCGTACCAGTCCTTCACGCAGATCCTGGGCGTGAGCCCGGGCGGCAACCTGGGCTGCTGAGCCCGCCGTCACCCCGGCCCCTGCGCACCCTCAGCGGGTGCGCAGGGTGGTGGCCAGCTGGGCCCGGGAGCGGACGTCGAGCTTCTGGTAGATCCGCGTCAGCCTGGCCTCGACCGTCTTGACGCTGACGAACAGCTTCGCGGCCGCCTCCTGGTTGCTGGCGCCCTCCGCGACGAGCAGGGCGAGCCGGGTCTCCGCCTCGGTCAGCACCCCCGGCGCCACGGCCCGGCCGCCGCCCGGGGCCGGGGCCGGCTCCCGGTGCTCCGCGGCTAGTTCGGCCCAGGGCTTCGCGCCGGCCGCGGTGAACACCTCCGCGGCGGCGCGCAGCGCGGCGCGGGCGGGGGCGCGCCGCCGCCGGCGCCGCTCCACCCGGGCCAGGGCGAGCAGCGTACGGCCGCGCTCCACCGGGAGCTCGAGCGCGGCGAACCGCTGCGCCGTGTCCTCCAGCAGCTCCACGGCGGCGTCGGCGTCGCCGTGCGCGGACAGGCACAGGCCGCGGGCCCGGTCCAGGGCGGCGACCACGCCGGTGCGGCCCAGACCGACGGCCACCGTACGGACGGCTCCGAGCAGTTCGGCCGCCTCGTCGGGTGCGTCGGCCGCCACCAGCGCCTCGGCCAGCTCTCCGTGCCAGCGCAGGATCGAGGGGTCGACGACCTGCTGGGCCTCCTCCAGTTCGGCCACGCGGCGCAGGGTGGCCACGGCTCTGGCCGCCTCCCCCGTCGCCAGCTCCGTCAGGCCGAGCGCGTACAGGCTGCGCGAGAGGAAGACCTGGTCGTGTTCCTCCTCGGAGGCCTGGATGCCGCGCCGGGCGTAGCCGGCGGCGCGGGCGAAGCTGCCGCCCATGGCCTCGGCCATCGCGGAGGCGTACCAGGCGGGGCCGGGCGAGAGGCCCGCCTCGATGGTGAGTTCGAGGGCGCGGCGGGCGTGCGCGGAGGCGGACGTACAGCGGCCGCGGCGCAGCTCCACCTCGGTGAGGCTGCGCAGGACCTCGAAGACGTCCTCGGCGGATCCGGTGCGCCGGACGGCGGGGAGCAGGACGAGCAGCTGCCGCCGGGCGTCGTCGAGGCGGTCGTCGAACAGGGCGTGCCGTACGTCGAGGTACTGGGGCGCGTTGCGCATGCCGAGCGGCACCTCGGGGGCGGGCAGGGCCAGGGCCTCGGCCAGGATGTCCTCGGCGTCGGGGTCCCCGAGGATGCGGCCCATCCGGGCCCGTACGGTCAGGGCCATGGCCTCGGCGACCTGGTCGCCGCCGAGGGCGGCGAGCGCGCCGGCCTCGGCCGCGGCGTCGCGGGAGCGGACGGGGTCGCCGTCGCTGAGGTTGTACTTCGTGGCGATCCGCAGCTGTACGGCCGCCTGGAGGGCGGGGTCCCCGGCGGCGTCGTCCATGGCGTACGCGAAGGTCTCGTCGAGGGCGGCGAGGGCCTGTCCCGCCGCGTCGATCACGGCGAGCCGGGCGCGCACCCGGTCGGCGGGCGAGGCGTCGCGGGCCAGGACCGCGCGGGTGGCGCGGCGGGCGAGGTCGGCGCGGCCGGCCCAGCCCGCGTCCTCGGCGGCGGCGACGAGGCGGGCCAGTTCGTCCCCGGGCCTGTTGGTCGGGGTGCGTTCGGCCGCGAGCAGGCCGAGCTCTGCGGCCAGGGCCCGCTGGCCGCGTCTGCGGCAGGCCGCGGCGGCCTCGGTGATCTCGGCGGCGAGCCACTCGTCGGGGGTGTCCACGGCCAGGGCGCGGTGGCGTACGGCCTGGACGGGGTCGTCGACGGCGGCGGCGAGCGCGGAATGCCCGGCCGCGCGCTCCGGCCAGCCGGCGTCGGCGGCCAGGGCCATGGGCAGGGCCCCTGCGGTGAAGGCGACGGCGCCGTCCTCCCCCACGGTGACCAGCGCGGCCCGTTCCGCTTCGGCCAGCTCGGCCTCGGCGTCGGGTCGTCCGGCCCGGCGCAGCAACGCGGTGGTCGGGCGCGCCGCGAGGGCGGCGAGCAGCAGGGTGCGGCGGGCGGGGGCCGGGGCTTCGGCGAGGAGCCGGCGGGCGACCTCGCGGGCCTGGCCGGACAGGGGCAGGGGGTCGGCGTGGTGGGCACTGGCGTCGCGGGCCTCGGCGGCCTCGGCGAGGGAGTGGCCGAGGGCGAGGGCGAGGCGCGGGTTGCCGCCGCTGGCCTGGTGGATGCGGCCGGCGAGGCGGGCGGGGAGGCCGTGGCGGGCGAGGAGTTCGGCGACCTCGTCGGCGCCGAGCGCGGGGACGCGGATCGCGGGGGTGCCGGGGCCGCACAGGGGGCCGCCGACGGGGGCGCCGCCCTGGACGCATTCGGCCACGAGGACCCGTACGCGGGGCGGGGTCAGCCGCAGGGCGAACCGGAGCAGATCGGTGCTTTCCGCATCCAGCCACTGGGCGTTGTCGAGGACGAGCAGGACGGGGGTGCGGGCGGCGAGGGTGCGCAGGACCTCGACGACGGCGAGGCGCAGCGCGACGTGGTCGCGGCCGGCGCGGGGTGCGTCGGCCTCGCGGCGCAGGAGGGCGATGGCGGTGCGCTGGGGCCCGGAGAGCCGGTCCAGGGCGGCGCCGGGTACGGAGGCGAGGAGCGCGGCGGCCGAGGCCTCCGGTATCCACTGGTCGGCGGCCTCGGGAGCGAGGCGGAGCACGGTCTCGTGGCGGGCCGCGGCGGCGGCCGCGACGGCCCCGGCCACCTCGGTCTTGCCCGCGCCGGCGGGTCCGGTGAGGAGGGCCCGCCCGTGCCCGGTCAGGGCACGTTCGACCTCCTTGATCAGTTCACCGTGTCCGACGGTCGTGTCAGCGTTCCCCGTCGCCGCCACCACGCAGCAGCCACCAGCCTCTCGTCCCCGCTCCTGTGCATGTCCTGTGAGACGCGACAATACGAGGTCGGATGCCGGGTGGACCCGGATTGTGACGCAGAATTCAGTCAGCTGTCAGGAAACGGCTGCGGACCTGCCGATACGAGGTGTATCGGCAGGTCCGCGGGCTCATCGGTCCGTACTGGCGCGGCCGGCCGGGTGCTGCTGACCGGCGCGGGTTTCAGGTCCTCAGAAGCCGAGGCTCCAGGAGTCGATGAAGCCGGTGTCGCCGCCCGCGTTGTCGTTGACGCGGAGCTTCCAGGTGCCGTTGGCGACCTCCGAGGAGGCGTTCACGGAGTACTGCTGGTTGATGTTGGCGGTGCCGCCGCCCGCGCGGTTGTGCAGGGTGTAGACGGAACCGTCCGGGGCGACCAGGTCGACCTTGAGGTCACCGATGTAGGTGTGCACGATGTTCACGTTCACCTTGAGCGCGGCCGGGGCGTTGCCCGCGACTCCGCTGACGGTGATCGGGCTCTCGACGGTCGTGTTGTCGAGGATGTTCACGTTCGTACCGTTCTCAAAGCCCGGGGCGGGCGTCGAGGTGACGGCGGCGATGGTCGCGGCCGCGTCGGCGATGCCGGTGCCGCAGCCGCCGGTGCAGGTGCCGGGCAGCGGGCGGGCGTTGGCCTTGATGGCCGACTCGACCTGCGCCGGGGTCAGCGAGGGCTTGGCGGCGACGACGAGCGCGGCGAGGCCCGCGATGTGCGGGGCGGCCATGCTGGTGCCCTGGTAGGGCTTGTAGATCTCGGAGCCCGGGGTGGTGGCGCCGTTGTTCAGCGTCGAGAGGATCCCGTTCTCGGGGGTGGTGACGGTGCCGGGCGTGTCGGTGGCGCGGCGGGTCTCACCGCCCGGGGCGGAGACGTCGACGCGGCTGCCGAAGTTCGAGTAGAACGAGCGGTCACCGGTGCGGTTGGTGGCGGCCACGGAGACCACGTTGTTGCAGCTGGCGGGCGAGAAGCCGGCCGCGTCCGCGTTGCTGTTGCCGGCGGCGACCACGACGGTGGTGCCGCGGGCGACGGCCGCGTTGATGGCGTTCTGGTAGCTCGCGGTGCAGGCGCCGGAGCCGCCGAGGCTCATGTTGATGACCTTGGCGGGGGTGGCGTTCGCCGGGACGCCCGAGACGGTGCCGCCGGAGGCCCAGGTGATCGCGTCGACGATGTCGGAGGTGGTACCGCCGCACTTGCCGAGCACGCGGACGGGCTGGATCTTCGCGTTGTACGCGATGCCCGCGACGCCCTTGGCGTTGTTGGTGGCGGCCGCGATGGTGCCCGCGACGTGGGTGCCGTGCCAGGAGGAACCGCTGGCCGGGGAGCCGGTGCCGCACTCGCCGGCCGCGCTCCAGTCGCCCGCGTCGGCGGGGTTGTTGTCGCGGCCGTTGCCGTCACGGGCGCCCGTGGCGTCGGAGATGAAGTCGTAGCCGGCGACGATGTTCGAGGCGACGTCCGAGTGGGTCACGTAGCCGGTGTCGATCACGGCGACGGTGACGCCGGAGCCGGTGGTCTTGTCCCAGGCGGCAGGAACGTTCATGCCGCCGGTGGGCTCGAAGAGGTCCCACTGCTTGGCGTACTCGGTGTCGTTCGGGGTGGCCATCGCGTAGGCGCGGGAGTCGGCCTCGACGTACGCGACGTCCGGGTCGGCACGGAACTGGGCCATCACGTCGGCCGCGGCGGCCGGGGCGACGGAGCCGCCCAGGTTGACGAGGGCCGCACCGGTGCCCAGACGGCGGTCGAACTTCGCCTTCTTGCCGGCCTTCTTGCCCTTGGCGGTCGCGTCGTCCGCGGCGGCCTTGTTGGAGCTGGCCTCGGTGGCCGAGGACTTGTAGCCGACGATCAGGTTCTGCACCGGAGCGGCGTCCGGAGCGGCCGGCGCCCCCGCGGCCGGCAGGGTGGAGGCGGCGGCCGGAGCCGGAGCGGGCTCCGAACCGGCCAGGGCGACGGAAGCGGTGGCGGAGCCGGCGAGCAGGGTGACGGACATCGCCACCACGGATATGAGCCTGCTTCGTCTCGTTGCGTGCACTGTGTTCCCTTTCGCGGGCCCGGTTCCGGGCAAGCCGGAGCGGGCGGTTGAGCAGTGTGGGAGGTGAACCGGCGGCTACGGGGCCGGGGACGGGTCGGTCAATCCCGTCCCGGCCACCGCTGCTCGCCGCGTTGTCCCGGCCGCTTCGGCGGGGCTGGGGCAACGGCGGTGCGGGCGATCCACCCGCCCGGACGGCTTCACACCATGTGGGGTTGGCGCGGGGTCCGTTCGGAGCGGGAGAGATCGCCGGTGGGCAGACAGTAGGCAACGCGGGGATGAACCCGATACAGGGAAAACCCTTGTCCGCACCCCTGCCGCCCCCCCTACACCTTCCCCGGACCCTACCCCCCGCCCCCGTGCCCCGGACCCCCAGGCCCCCCGTATCCCCCGCCGCCCGGAGCACCGCCCGGATCGCCCCCCGGACCCGCGCCCGGACCCGCGCCCGGTTTCGCCGGGAAAGCCCGTTACCGGGCGTGGTGGGTGCGGAAGTAGGTCCAGCTCGTCTCGTTGGGCTCCGTCCACTTCTCCGGGGCGTGGGCGTACTCCGGGTGACGGGCCGCGATGTACGCGCGGGTGCGCTCCGGGACCTCCGCGTAGGAGCCCAGCTTGTGGCCCCGGCAGTGGAAGGTGAGGCCGCCCGGGCGCTGCCCCTGCTCCATCCACGGCATCCACGGGGACATCCGGGTCCAGGACATGGTGCTCGGGACGCTCGGCTCGTCGGTGGTCAGCACCGCGGCCGGCGCGAAGAACTGGAAGAGCTCCAGCGCCCGGTACGTGTCGTCGGCGGAGTTCAGCGGGTAGTCGGCGACCGGCAGCGGCGACGGATAGGCGAGCGGGATCTCGAGACTGAAGCAGACCTGGTCCCCGAGCTCGGTCAGCGGGACCGGGAAGGGCCGCAGCCGCAGATTGGCGGGATCGTTCCAGATGTGGACGACCGGCTTGTCCTCCCAGGTCTCCAGGATCTCGCGGGTCTGCGGATCCAGGAAGAAGGCGGCCTCCCGGGTGAGCAGTTGGAAACCGTCGGTCTCCGGGTCCGGGACGAGCCGGGCGACGTTGAGGCCCTCGAAGCCGAAGAGGCGCCGGTACGGCTGGCCGGGGGCCCAGGAGTGGATGTCCCCGGACCACCGGAAGGTCACCTCGCCGCCGTCGAGCGAGGCGCGGGTGCGGGCGAACGCGTGCAGGAGCTGGGCGGGTGTCATGCCGGTCACTCTGCGCGGTCCGAGACCGGCTCGGCAAGGTCGCGAGGTGCCCGGCGGCGGGCCCGCGCCCGGCATCCGGGATGCCAGGTTGACGCTGCGGCGCGCAGCGGCGACCGTGACCCGCATGCGGAACGAACGCCGACTGCTCCCACTGCTCGTCTGCCTGGTGCTCGGCATCGGACTGACGGCCGCCGTGCTGGGCGCCACCCGGGCCTCGGGCCCCGACGGGACCTCGCATTCCGGGATGAACTCCCGCGACTACGTGGACATACAGGATGTACCGCCCGGCCCCCGCGAACCGTCGGCGACCGGTCCCGACGCCTCGGCGGGCACCGTGGCGGTGGACTGCGGGCGCAACGAAGAGCGCCACTACAACGAGGACAACCTCGTGGTGTCCCCGGGGCTGCGCTCCGGCGCCCACCACACCCACGCGTACGTGGGGAACCTGACCACGAACGCGATGTCGACCGACGCCTCCCTGGCCGCCGCCGCGACCAGTTGCCGCGGCGGCGACCGCTCCACGTACTACTGGCCGGTCCTGCGCCGGACGGACCGGGCGGGCAGCCACCCGCACGAAGGCTCCGCCGGGCACGGCAACGCGGGCGAGATCCTGCCCGAGGCGGCGGTCTCCGTGGAGTTCCGCGGCAACCCGGTGGGCAAGGTCGTGCCGATGCCGCGCTTCCTGCGGGCGATGACCGGCGACGCGGTGGCGTACACCGCGCCGAGCGACGCCGACGTACGCGCCCGCTGGGGCTGTTCCGGCTCCCCGGACCGGTCCACCACCCGCTACCCGCGCTGCCCCGCCGGCGAGCGCCTCACCCGTACGCTCGTCTTCCCCAGCTGCTGGAACGGGCTGGACACCGAGAGCCCGGGGCACCGCGCCCACCTCCTCTTCCCCGCGGCCAACGGGGTCTGCCCGCAGGGCACGTTCGCCGTGCCCCAGCTGCGCGTCTCCCTCGCGTACGACGTGCCGGCGGGGGTCCCGGTCGCCGTCGACTCCTTCCCCGAGCAGCGGCACAGCCCGAAGACGGACCACGCGATGTTCGTGAACGCCATGACGGACGCGCAGATGGCCTTCGTCGTCGGCTGCCTCAACGCGGGGCGCGCCTGCCGCACCTGAGCGCCGTCACGCACGAGTGACGGGGGTCACATGAACCGGGTCCCGGCGGGGCGCGTGTTCTGACCGCACCAGATGGGCGAGGAAGACGGAGAGGGTGAGATGGCCGGACCACTGTGGCCCCGTACACGGCGGGGATCGACCGATGAGGCACTGATCAGGTCGGTGTACGAGGAGCACGGCCACGCCCTGCTCGCATACGCCACCCGGCTGACCGGAGACCGGGCCACTGCCGAGGACGTCGTCCAGGAGACGCTCATACGCGCCTGGCGGCACTCCGAGGTGCTGGTCAACGGGAAGGGTTCGGTGCGCGGCTGGCTGCTGACGGTGGCCCGCAACATCATCACCGACCGCTACCGGGCCAAGGCGGCACGCCCCGCCGAGGTTTCCGGGGACGCGGCCGCTCCCCCGGTGGAGCTGGACCACGCGGATTCCATCGTGGACACGATGACCGTGCTGGGCGCTCTCGACCAGTTGTCCCCGGAACACCGGGACGTGCTGAAGGAGCTGTACTACCGCCAGCTGAGCGTGGCCGAGGCGGCCGACAGCCTCGGCATCCCGGCGGGCACGGTCAAATCACGGGCGCACTACGCGCTGAAGGCACTGCGCGAGGTGTTCCGCCAAGGCGGGACCACGGAGGGCCGAGCGGGCAATCGAATGGGCAGGCCGCCCCGGCAGGGCGCTGGACTGCAGGAGGTGGTGGCATGAACCGGCAGCGGCACGAGGAGGAGGAGCTGCTCGGCCCGTACGTTCTCGGCGTCCTGGACGCGCATGAGATCTATCGGGCCGAGGCGCACATGAGCGGCTGCGTGCAATGCCGTGAGGAGGTGACCGCGTTGCGCGAAATGGAAGCGGCGTTGGGCGAGGTGCCCGCGGAGGCCTTCCTCGACGGACCGCCTCAGGGCGGCGATCTGCTGCTCCAGCGCACGCTGCGGCAGGTGCGGGGCGAGGCGGCGGGCGAGCGGCGCCGCCGATGGGGCCTCGCGGGACTGGCCGCGGCGGCCTCGCTGGCCGCCGTGTTCTGGGCGGGGGCGCAATTGGGCTCGGCGGACGGCACTCCGGTGGCACTGCCGCCGACGCCCTCGCCGTCGGTCTCGGCGCAGCCTTCGCCGCCGCCGGCGGGTACGAAGGTGGCCTCGGCGACCGACGCGCGCACGAATGCGCGCATGACCGTGCAGGTGACGCCGGCGGCCAAGTGGGTCCGGGTGCACGCGGCGGTGGCGGGGATCCCGCCGGGCGAGCGCTGCCTGCTGATCGTGGTCGGCAAGGACGGCAAGCGCACGTCCGCCGGCAGCTGGGTCGTCGGCAGCCAGAACGGCGAGGGCAAGGGCGCGTCGCTGGACGGCTCGGCGGCGGTTGACCCGACCGACGTCAAGGAGGTCGTGGTCGAGAACGAGTCGGGCAAGCGGTTCGTGTCGGTGCCCATGCCGGTGTGACAGGCGGGCCGCACCGCGGTGGGGGGCCGGGCATCCGTGGTCACGGACGCCCGGCCCCCGCCGCACGCGGCCGCGGTCTCGGCCGCGGTCTCGGCCGCGGCCTCGACGAAATCGCTTTCTCCCGGTCCGCCCCGCTCGGCACACTGGCCCGATGCCACACTCTGTCGAACAGTTGCTCGCCGAACTCGATCCGCTCCCGCACGCCGCCCGGCTGCGGCTGCTCGCCACCACCGCCCGCGACCTCGCCCGCACCGGCGAGCTGAGCGGTGTGCTCGACGGGCCGGACGGGCTGGCCGGGCGGGGCCGCCACGAGCGGCGGCTGGCCGCGCTGGCGGCCCTCGCGGGGCGGCAGACCGAGTACCTGGCGCGGCGGCTGGCCGACCCGGACCCGGTGGTCCGGTCCTACGCCCACCGGGCCGTCCGTACGCTGCCCGTACCGGACGAGGCGATCGAAGCGGCGTACGACGACGCCTGCGCCGCGATCCGCGCGGAGTTGACGCACGCCGTCTTCCGCGGCTCGCGCCGGGACCTCGCCCAGCGCCTGGTGCCCCTCGTGCGGGCCGAGTGGGGTGACCGCGAGGCGGCCGCCCTGCTCCCCGCCTGCGGCCCGGAGTTCGTCTCCCGGCTGCTGCCCGAGATGGCCGACGCCGTCACGCACCGGGTCCGGCTGGGGCGCTGCCACCCCGGCCCGGTGCTGGAGCAGGCGGCGGCCGAGCTGGCGGAGCTGCCGGAGAACCTGCGCCCCGGCTGGTGGCTGCACCGGGCGGCGGGAGTCGCCGCGGCCCTGCCCGCCGCGCCGGAGCGCGTGCTCGACCTGCTGGAGCGGTACGGGCCGGCCCGGCTGCCCCGGCCCCTGGAGGGCGGGGTCCGCCACCTGATCGCCGCCGACGCGGAGCGGTTCGTACGCTGGCTGACCGCGCCCGAGCGGCCGACCGGGTACCAGGAGTACCTCCCGCCGTCCAGCCGGCTGCGACAGCTCGTCCGGGCCGATCCCCCGTCCCTGCCCGTCCTCGGGCGACGTTGGGCGGATCGACCCGCGTACCTGGCCGCGCTGCTGAAGGCGCTGCCCCCGAGCAGGCGCGAGGCCTTCCACGACACGGCCACCGCGCACACCCCCGCTCCGGGCGGGACCCCCGCCGACCCCGTCCTGGCCGTGCTTCCGCACGAGCGCCGTCAGGCCGAGGCGCGGCGCGAAGTGGACCGCGCCCGCCGTGAGGCGTGGCCGGACGAGCGGCTCCTCGCGGCGGTCTCGCGGCTTCCGGTCGCCGAGGCCCGGCCCGAACTCCTCGCCGCGACGCGGCGGTCCGACGCCGACGTCCGCCGCACGGCCTGGCCCCGGCTCGTCGAGAACGCGGTCCGCGCGCGCGACGCCGAAGCGCTGGGCGAGGTGCTCGAACTGGCGGCGGGGCGGCTGCGCAACGACCGCGATCCCGTCCGCGCCGCCGCGCTCACGGCGCTGGCCCGGGTGCCGGTGCCGCTGCTGGCCGCCGAGGAGTCGGTCGTCTGCCTGGAGCGGATCGCCCTGGACGCCGTCGAGGCCCGCGACTGCTCCGCCGAGACCCGCGAGGCCCTGGAACGCCTGGTGTTCGCGGTACTGGCGACCCCGGCCCCCTCCTCCGTCCTGCTCGACTGGGCGCTGCGCACCCTCCACGAGCTGACCGTCCGCACCGGCCGCCTCGTGCAGGGCGGATACCGTGAGGAGCTCCCGCGCGGCCGGGAGCGGCAGGTCTTCGAGGCGCTGCGCCCCTGGCTCGACACGCGCGCGGCCCGGCGCGAGTACGGGGCGCTGGTCACGCTCGCGTCCGCCCTCGGCGACCGCGGCCACCGGCTGCCGGAGCTCCAGCGGATGCTCGACGAGGTCCGGACGCGCTGCTCCGACGGGCTGTTCACGCAGTTCGCCCAGGTCTGGCTGGCCGACCCGCGCACGCGCGGCGAACGCGTGGCCGCGCTGCTGGAGCAGGAACCTTCGGCGGCCGCGCTGGCTCCCGTGGTGGAGGTGCTGTCGGCGCACCGCACCGATCTGCTGGACCGCGTACTCGCCGCCCGCCCGCCGTACGGCCGGTTCCTGCGCGAAGGGGCGGCGCGGCCGCTCCCCCGGTTCGACCGGGCGCCCCTGTGGGTGCCCCGCCAGCAGGAGGAGGCGGCGTGGCTGGCCGAGGTCGCCGTCGGCGACGAGTCCAGGGCGGTGTACGAGCGGTCGGAGATCCTGCGGGCCGCGGCGCACATCCCCGACCACGGGCTGGAGCTCGTACGACGGCACGCGCGCTCGGCGGACACGCGGCTCGCGGAGAGCGCGCTCGCCGCCTCGGCCCGGACGGTGGAGCCCGCCGCGGTCCTGCCCGACCTGCTCTCGCTCGCGGGCGGGGACCGGGCCCGCGTCGCCGTGTACGCCGCCGGGCGGGCGGCGGCCGCGACCCCGCCGACGCGGCTCGCGGAGCTGCTGGACGGGCTGTTGGGGGCGTCCTCGGGGGTCAAGGTGACCAGCCGCAAGGAGGCGGTCCGGCTGACCGTGCGGTTCCTGCCGCCCCGGCGGGCCGTGGCGCTGCTGGCGCGCATCGCCGCCGACGAGGACAGCCACCCCGATGTGGTGACCGCGGCGGTGAGCCTGGCGATCGGGCTCCTGTCGACCGGGGAGGTGTGGCCCCTGTTGGAGACGGCCGCGGCGAGCGGAACCGTGGAGGCCGCCGCGGTGATCGCGCGCACCCCGGCGCTGGGGGTGGCGCGGCAGCACCGGCCGCGCTACGCCCGGCTGGTGGCGCTCCTGGCCGCGTCCTCCCACCGGTCCGTGGCCGCGCATGCGGTCACCGCGCTGCCGGACTGGGTCGCGTACGCGCCCGAGGCGGCGGACGCCGTACGGCGGGCCGTCTGCGATCTGGAGGACTCCCCCGGGTGGAAGAACGCGGCGGCGGCCCTGGAGAGGATCGCGGCTTCGGGGCTGGCGCACCCCGTCGGCGGCGGTGAGCCCGGGAGCCAGTTCCACCGTGCCGTGGAGGGGCTGTTGGCCACCGTGCGCTCCGGTGACGACGCGGAAGCCGAGGCCGAGCGGGACCTGCCGGCTCTTCAGCGGGTGCGGTTCCTGAGCCGGATCGTCGCGCAGGAGCACCACGGGCTGCGTGCGGCCGTGCTTCGGCAGCTCGCCGGTGAACCGGCCCTGGCCGTGGAGCGCGTGGCGCTGCTGCGGCGCTCGGTGGACCTGCGCGCGGGCCTGCCCGAGCTGCGTGCGGCCCTGGACGCCCTGGCCGAGGCCCATGAGGGCCGGCCCGGGCTGGCCGCTTCGACGGCGGAGGCGCTGCGCGAGGGGAACTGGCACGGCGACCGGGTCCGGGACCCCGCCGTGGTGCTGGAGGCCGTACGCGAACTGGCGCAGGACGGCGCTCCGGTGCGGGGGCTGTTCGCCGCCGCTCTGACCGCGGCCATGGGCCGGCGCTGCGACTGGCCGCCGCAGTGGCGCGAGGTGCTGCTGAAGCTGAGGCGCCACCCGGAGCAGGAGGTACGGGACGCGGCGCTGGCGGCGTTCACGCACCGCGAGTGACCGGCGGCAGGCGGTGGCGCGGGCACCACCCCCAACCGGACCGATCATCACATTGCACTCCATGACATCCTGTGACGTCACAACTCGCCGGACGGGATCGGCGGACGTCCGGGGAATATGGGGAAGGTCGATGAGGCTCTGCTTCCTGGTGGAGGAGCACTACCGCCACGACGGCATGCCGAACGAGGTGATCCGGCAGCTGACCGCATGGGGACACCAGGTGGACGTGGTGCGGCCGGGCGGCTCGCTGCTGCGCATGGGCGAGGTGGTGGCCTCGGGCGCGCACGACGCCTGGGTGCTCAAGACCGTGTCCGGCGGGCCGGGGCTGACCCTGCTCGAAGCCGCGGCCGCGGCCGGCATGACCACCGTCAACGACGCCCGCTCGATCCGGGGCGTACGGGACAAGGCGCTGGCCGCCGCCATCGGCCGGACCGGGGGGCTCCCGATGCCCGCGACGTACGCCGTGGCGCGGCCGGAGCTGCTGCGCGAGATACCGGAGGCGGAGTACCCGCTCGTCGTGAAGCCCGCGGACGGCAGCTCCGGGCGGGGCGTGCACCTGGTGTCCGCGCCCGGGGATCTCGAAGCCCTGCTCCCGGAGCTGGCCGGGGAGCACATGCTCATCGCCCAGCCGTACGTGGCCAATTCGGGCACCGACATCAAGGTGTACGCGGTCGGCGGGGAGCTCTTCGCCACCGAGCGCTGCTCGCCCCTGCACCCGGATCCCGCGGTGCGGGAGCGGCGCGTGCCGCTGTCGGCCGAGGTGGCCGCGATCGCCGCGCAGGTGGGGGCCGTGTACGGGCTCGACCTGTACGGGGTGGACGTGCTGCTGGGTCCCGACGGACCGGTGGTGGTGGACGTGAACGACTTCCCGAGCTTCCGTCAGGTCCCGGACGCCGCGGCCCGGGTGGGACGGGCCGTGCTGGGCCTGGCCCGGGCGGGCGGCCCGGCGGCGGCTTCGGCCTGCCGTCCGCCGGCCCGCGGACTGCCCCTGGCGATCCCGGCGCAGGCGACCGCGGCGCCGGCCCCCGTGGCGCCCGCCGCGGTGGCGCCGGCGGCCGCACGCGCCGGCGAGGCCGCCCTGTGAGGATCTGCCTGGTCACCCCGGAGCCCGGCCATCCGCTGCTCGCCGCCGCGAGGGCGCTGCTCGAAGCCGACGGGCACCGGGTGGAGTCGCTGGACCCGGGTGCGGCGGACACGGCCCCGGGCGACCTGGCCGACGTGTACCTGCTGAAGGCGCGGACGCCGCGGGCGCTGGACCTCGCGCGGGAGCTGGAGCGGCGCGGGGCCCCGGTCGTGAACTCGGCGGCGGCCACCGCGCTCTGCCAGGACCGCACGCGGATGGCGGAGCTGGCCCTGAGCGGCGGTCTGCCGTTCGCGGGCACGCGTACGTACGATTCGCTGGCCGCCTGGGCGGCCGGCGCGCCGCTCGGCGGTTCGCCCCTGGTGGTCAAGAGCCGGCACAGCCGCCGGCACGACCTGGTCGCCCGGGTCGACGACGGCGACCGGCTGCGCGAGCTCGCGGGCGCCTGGCCGCAGGAGCCGGTCGTGGTGCAGGAGTTCGCGCCCAACAGCGGCTGGGACCACAAGCTGTGGGCCATCGGCGACCGGGTGTTCGCCGCCCTGCGCCGCTCCGAACTCGCACCGGCGGGCCGGGGTCCGACGCGGCCGCTCGCCCCGGCCGAACTGCCGCCCGGCTGGGCCGACGTGGTCCGCCGCACCGGCGAGGTGTTCTCGCTCGACGTCTACGGAGTGGACCTCATCGACACGGGCGACGGCGCCCCGCTCATCGTGGACGTCAACGCCTTCCCCGGGATCCGGGGCCAGGCCGGCGCCCCGGAGGCCCTGGCGGCCCTCGCCCTGGACCGGGCCGCGGCTCCTCGCTGACCCCCTCGTCCGGGGACCGGACAGGGGGAATCCGCCCCACCGGGCGTGTCGGCGGGCCGGAGCCGGAGCGGGCGCCGTGAGGATCGGCGGATGGGCGTCGTACTGCCGGTCTTCTTCGCGCTGTTCGCGGCGCTCAGCAACGCGCTGGCCACCGTGCTCCAGCGGCGGGCCGCGCTCACCGTGCCGCAGAGCAAGGGCTTCCGTTTCGGGCTGGTCCTCGATCTGCTGCGGCGGCCCGTGTGGGTCGCCGGCATCCTGGCGGTGATCGCGGCCGGGGTGGGGCAGGCCGCGGCGCTGGCGAACGGCGCACTGGTCCTCGTACAGCCGCTGTTCGTACTGGAGCTGCCGCTCGCGCTCCTGATCGCCTCGCTGCTGACCCGCCGGCGGCTGCCGGGGGCGCTGTGGCTGGCCGTGGCGGGGGTCGTGGCCGGGCTCGGGGTGGCCATGGCCGCGGCCTCCCCTACCGGGAACCGGACGCACGTCCCGGCCGACCGGTGGATCCCGGCCCTCCTGGCGTGCGCGGCCGTCGTCGCCGCCTTGGCGGTGGCCGGGCTGCGCCGCCCGCCGGGGCGCGCCCGGGCCGGCTGCCTCGGCGCGGCCACCGCCGTCTGCTACGCGATCACGGCCGCCCTGATGAAGCATTCCGTGTTCGTGCTGACCGAGCACGGCATCATCGGGTTCCTGACCGCGTGGCAGACGTACGCCTTCGGCGCGACCGGCATCTGCGCCCTGCTGCTGCTCGAACACGCCATGCAGGGCGGCCCGCTGGTCGCCTCGCAGCCCGCGCTGACACTGGGCGACGCGAGCGTCAGCGTGGCACTGGGCGTGGTCCTGTACGAGGAGCACCTGCGGACGGGCTGGTGGGTGCTGCCCCAGCTGCTGGGCGTGGCGCTGGTCTGCGTGGGCGTGGTCGCCCTCGCACGGGCCGGTACGGGCGCCCCCTGACGCGGCGCCGCCCCGCGGGGGTAGCGTGCGGGCGGGCAGTCGAGTGGAGGGCGGTTCCCATGCGCGCGGTGGTGTTCGAGCGGTACGGGCGGCAGGCCGAGGTCCGCGAGGTGCCCGATCCGAGCCCGTCCCCGGGCGGGGTGGTGGTGCGCGTCGAGGCGACGGGGCTGTGCCGCAGCGACTGGCACGGGTGGATGGGGCACGATCCGGACATCGTGCTGCCGCACGTGCCCGGGCACGAACTCGCCGGTGTGGTGGAGGCGGTGGGCTCCGCGGTGGTGGGCTGGCGGGCCGGGGACCGGGTCACCGTGCCGTTCGTGTGCGCCTGCGGGAGCTGCGCCGACTGCGCGGCCGGCGAGCAGCAGGTGTGCGCGCGGCAGACGCAGCCCGGGTTCACTCACTGGGGGTCCTTCGCACGGTACGTGGCCCTGGAGCACGCGGACGTCAATCTCGTGGCCGTGCCGCAGGAGCTCTCGTACGCGACGGCCGCCGCCCTGGGCTGCCGCTTCGCGACGGCGTTCCGGGCCGTGGTCGCCCGGGGGCGGGCGGCGCCGGGCGAGTGGGTCGCCGTGCACGGGTGCGGCGGGGTGGGACTGTCGGCCGTGATGGTCGCCGTGGCGGCCGGGGCGCGGGTGGTCGCGGTGGACACGGCGCCGGGGGCGCTGGAGCTGGCGCGGGAGTTCGGGGCGGCGCACTGCGTGGACGCGCGGGCGGGCGGTACCGCCGAGGCCGTACGGGAGCTGACCGGCGGCGGCGCGCACCTGTCGCTCGACGCGCTGGGCTCGCCGCAGACCGCGGCGGCCTCGGTGGCGGGCCTGCGCCGGCGGGGGCGGCACGTACAGGTCGGGCTGCTGCCGGCAGCGGCGGGGGAAACGGTCCTGCCGATGGAGCGGGTGATCGGCTGGGAGTTGGAGGTCCTGGGCAGCCACGGGATGGCCGCGCACGCGTACCCGCCGATGATGGAGCTGGTGCGGTCCGGCGCCCTGCGCCCCGACCGGCTGGTCACCTCGACGATCGCCCTGGACGCGGCCCCCGCGGCCCTGGCCGCGATGGGCACGGCGCCCGGGCGCGGGGTCACGATCATCCTGCCGGGAGCCTCCCCGCAGGTCTGAGCTACGCTCTGCGCGCATTGACGGTTCGTGTTCCAGGAGGTGGCCGGTGGGCGTCAGCCCTTACGGCAGAGTGCCGATGTCCGTGACCGCGCTGCTGGCGGGCGGCCTGCTGCTCGGCGGCTGTTCCGGCGGCACGTCCCCGGCACCGGAGAAGTCCGGTTCGCCGGCGCCGGGTACGGGCGCCGGACCGACGGCGACGGCCTCGCCGACCGTGGCGCCGCCCACGGCCACGCCCGCCGCCGCCACCTCCGCCGCCGCCTCCGCAGCGCCGGCCGGGGCCCCGGACCCGACGGCCACCCCCGGCGCCCGCCCGAAGTCCCCGCCGCCGTCGCGCGCCTCGCAGATCCCGCAGAACCCGTACCACGGCTCCAATCCCCCGCCGGCGCCGAAGCACGTCCCGACGCCGGACTGGACGCCGTGGAAGCCCGATCTCAAGGACCCCTCGATCCCGACCTACACCATCGCACCGCTCCCCTAGGGGGTGTCCCAGGGAGCGTCCTTCGGGGCTCGCGGAGGCGCCGGGTCAGCGGATACCGGCGTCGGGATGCGCGGCGTCCCAGTCACGGCGGGCTCGCCCGATGGCGTCGCGGTGTTCCGCCGACCAGTCGGCTAGGGCCTTCACCAGGTGCGTGAGGCTGTGGCCCGTCGGGGTGAGTTCGTACTCGACCTGCGGGGGCACCGTCGGGTGCACGGTCCTGGTGATCAGGCCGTCGCGCTCCAGCCGCCGCACGGTGAGCGTGAGCATCCGCTGCGATATGCCGGGCACGGCGCGCTGAAGCTGTCGGAACCGGCGCATGCCCTGGGCCAGTTCGACGACGACCAGGACCGACCACTTGTCGCCGATCCGGTCGAGCACGTCACGGATCCCGCAGTCCTCGTGCTCGTCGCCGCAGCTGACGACGGGTGGGGTGGTTACCGCCGTGTGCCCTGCTGACATGCAAGTGCCTCCTTACGCCCTTCGGGGCGAACCCGCAGGATGAGCCCGGTTACCGAAGAGAACCTACCGGAACGGGAAGACTCTGATGATCTTGGTTACCGGCGCCACCGGCGCCCTGGGCTCGCTGATCGCCGAACGGCTGTCCGGCCGCGGCGACACCGTCCTCGGAACCCGCGATCCGCGCGGGCTCCGGTCCTCGCTGCCGGTCCGCCGCATCGACTTCGACGACCCCGGCACCCTCGTCGAGGGATTCGCGGGCGTGGACGTGCTGCTGCTGGTCTCCGCCGGCTACGGAGAGGACGACGCCGTCATCGCCCGGCACGGCGCCGCCGTCGAGGCCGCCGAGAAGGCCGGTGTCGGGCAGGTCGTCTACACGAGCCTGACCGCCGCCGGCGATCACCTCCCGTACGCCCTGCCGCACCGCTGGACCGAGCGCAGGCTCCGGGAGAGCGCCCTGCGCTGGACGGTCCTGCGCAACGGCCTCTACGCGGAGTTGCTCGCCGCGATCGCGGCGCCCTCCGAGGACGGCCGGATCACGGCACCGCTCGGCGAGGGCCGGCTGGCGGCCGTCGCACGCGCGGATCTGGCCGACGTCGCGGCACGCGTGGCGGTGGAGGCCCCCGCCCATGCGGGACGCGTCTACGAGCTCGTCGGCGAACAGGCCCTCGGCGGCGCCGATCTGGCCCGCGCCCACGGGCCGCACGTCACGTACGAGCCCGGGACGCTCGCCGGGGCCCGTGCGCGCGTCGCCGCATCGGGCGCCGAACCCTTCCAGGTGCCGATGCTGGTGGGCACGTACTCCGCCGTCGCCGCCGGATTCCTGTCCGACACCACCGGTGACCTGCGCCGGCTCCTGGGACGCGCCCCCCGCCCGGCCATCGCGGCGGCCCTCTAGGGGGTGTCTTGTCGATCAGGCCGGATCAGGGAGCGGTGGTGGGCGCCGTGGATCGCAAGGCGGACGTGGGGGTCCCCCCGCCGAAGGCAGG
>NZ_JBIAXU010000030.1:0-45765 GCF_042896985.1 Streptomyces sp. NPDC001194
ATCCCGAGTACGTCCAGTACAAGGGCTTCCGCCCGGCACACCGAGAGCACGCACCGGACGCCGCGGGACCGCCCTCCGGGCGGACGGCGCCACTTCGCGGACACCCCCTAGAGGGCGGCGGCGTCCAGGGCCGCAGTCAAGTAGCGCCGTACGACGTCCAGTTCACCGGGCGTGAACTGCCCGGCCGCGTCGACCAGACCTCCGATCAGCGGGCCGAAGAAGGACCGGCCCAGCTCGACGGCCTTCGGCTCCACCACGAGCAGGATCCGGCGCCGGTCCTGCTCGTCGCGGCTGCGGCGGACCAGGCCCAGCCGTTCCAGCCGGTCGAGGAGGGCGGTGGTGCCCGCCGAGTTGAGCCGCAGCGCCTCGCCGAGCCGCCCCGGGGTGACCGCCTCCCCCGCCCGGTCGGCGTCGAGCAGCCGGATCAGGGCCCGCAGATCGGTCGGATGCAGGTCGTTGCGCGCCGCGAACTCGGCGCCGCGCAGGTGGAGTTCCACCGTGACCGCGCGCAGGAGGTGGACCAGCCGCATGGCGGGGGTGTCGTCATCGTTCACTCGACTATTCTCTCGCCGAGCGAGATAATCGGTCAACGAAACGATTTCCGGGGGCCTGCCGTGACCGTGAGCGCATCCACACCCGAATCCGCACCCGCATCGCAAGAGTTCTTCGCCGCCTACGAGGCGCTGCTGGCGCGCTGGCCGGCCGGCACCGCCGAGATCGACGTCCCGACCCCGTACGGGCCGACCCGCGTCCACGCCCATGGGCCGGCCGGGGCCCCCGCGCTGCTGCTCCTGCACGGCGGGGGCGCCACCGGCGCGGTCTGGTTCGCCAACGCCGCGGCGCTCGGCGCCCGCCACCGGGTGCTCGCCGTCGACATCCTCGGCGACGCCGGCCGCAGTGTCCGTACCGGCCGCCCTCTGCGCACCACCGCGGACCTGATGGCCTGGCTGGACGCGCTCCTCGAGGGGCTCGGCGTCCGGCGCGCCCACCTGCTGGGGCATTCGTACGGTGCCTGGATCGCCCTGACGTACGCCCTGCGGGCGCCCGAGCGGGTCGACCGGCTGGTGCTCCTCGACCCGACCCGGTGCTTCGCGGGCTTCCGCCCCGGATTCCTGCTGCGCTCACTGCCCGTGCTGGCGCGCCCGGGGACGGCCCGCGCACTCGCCTACGTCGACCGGGAGACGGCCGGCACGGACACCGACCCGGGCTGGAAGCGGCTGTTCGCGCTGGCGGCCTCCGACTTCGCGCACCGGAAGCTGATCGCCGGCCGCCGCCCTGACGGCGGGGCGCTGAAGGCCCCGCTGCTGGTCCTGCTCGCGGGCCGCAGCGGCGCCCACGATCCGGAGAAGGTCGCGGCCCGCGTCCGCGGGGCCGTGCCGCACGCCCGGATCGGGAGGCTCCCGCGGCTCACCCACTACGCGCTGCCCACGGCGGCGCCCGCGGAGACGAACCGCCTGGTCTGCGAGTTCCTCAGGGCCGACCCGGACGACGGGGGCGACGGGGGCGACGGCGGAGACGGCGACCGGGAAGGTCAGTCCAGGTCGAGGTGGTAGGCCCCGGCGGCGGCATCGGCGAACAGCGTGAACTGGACGCGATGACCCGGTTCGCCGCCGTGGCCGCCATCGCCCTCGGCGTCGCCGTCGACGTCGACTTCGACGGGCTCGGCGTCCACGAGGACGTACTCCCCGTAGCCCTCGAAGTCCCCGGGGCCGTCGGCGACGCCGATGTGGATCGGGGTCTCGTCGGGCAGCGCTGCCAGCACCTCGCGGAGCCGGCCAGCGGTCCACACCTGCGGATTGTGATCGAACATGTCAGCCATGCGGCGACATTAGAGCGCGAAGGGTGCACCGCGGCCACGGCGCGCCGGATTGTTTCCCGCATCCGCGACGACCGTCACCCGGAGTGCGTCCGGAGACGGTCCAGGTGCGCGCGGAGGACCTCCTGCGCCTCGGACGGGGCGAGGTGGCCGATGAGGACGTGTGCGGTGAGCCCGTCGGCGAGGGCGAGGAGACCGCGGGCTTCACGGTGCGCGTCGACGGGCCCCGTGCGGCCGTCGTCCTCCGCCGCCTCGGCGATGAGCTGCGCGAACGACTCGTGCAGGGCGGCGTAGTTCGCCCGCAGCGTGCCGGCGAGCGACTCGCTGACCGCCGCCTGCGCGACGAAGGCCAGCCAGACCCTGGCCTCGGCCCGGTGCTCCTCCCGCAGCAGCGCGACCTCGGTGGCCGCGTACCCCAGGGCGGTGCCGGCCGACCGGGCCGGGCTCCTGACCAGCCGGGCCCGTACCCGCTCGCCGATGCGCTCGCCCACGTGACCGAGGGCGAAGACGAGCATCTCCTCCTTGGTGCGGAAGCAGCGCTGCACGGCTCCCATGGAGACCTGCGCGCGGGCGGCGACGTCGCGCAGGGTCACGCCTTCGAGTCCGCGCTCGTCGGCCAGCCGGCAGACGGCCTCGGCGATGAGGCGGCGCCGGCCCTCGTGATCCACCTGCTTGGGCATGCCCGCTCCCCTCCCACCCTTATTCGATGCGGTTGCATCGGTTCTCAGGGTACCGTTCCGATGCAAGCGCATCGGAACGTGTGGAGGGGAGAGGGTTCGCACCATGCTGGATCCCTTGTGGAAGATGTCGGCCGCCGCGCAGGCGGAGGCCGTTCGCCGCGGCGAGGTGTCGGCCGCGGAGCTGGTCGACAGCCACCTGGAGCGCATCGCCGAGGTCAACCCGCAGGTGAACGCGGTCACTCAGGTGATGGCGGAACGCGCCCGCGCGGCCGCGGCGCGCACCGACCGGCTGCGGGCCGAAGGCGCGGCACTCGGGCCGCTCGCGGGCGTGCCGTTCACCGTGAAGGAGACCACCGCCGTCGAAGGGGTGCCCACGACCTTCGGCACCCCGCGCTTCCGCGATCGGGTGGCCCCGGCCGACGCCCTCCCGGTGGCCCGGCTGCGCGCCGCGGGAGCCGTGCCGATCGGGCACGCCAACGTGCCCACCCTGGTCCTGGCCGGGATGCACACCCGCAGCGAGCTGTTCGGCGACACGTTCAACCCGTGGGACCGCGGCCGGACCCCGGGCGGCAGCAGCGGGGGCGACGCGGTGGCCGTGGCAACGGGCATGGCGGCACTCGGACTCGGGAACGACTCGGGCGGATCGGTGCGCATCCCGGCCCAGTTCTGCGGAGTGGCGGGCCTGAAGCCGTCCACGGGCCGGTTCCCGGCGGACCTGCGGATGCTCGGCCCGGACGACCCCGGCCCGGCGTCCCAGATGCTCGTCACCGAGGGGCCCCTGGCGCGGTCGGTGGGCGACCTGCGGCTGGCGTACGAGGTGCTCGCCGGGACCGATCCGCGCGACCCGCGGGCCGTGCCGGCGCCGCTCTACGGCGAAGCGCTGCCGCCCGCGGCCGTGAAGGTCGCCGTGGTGGCGGACCCCGGCGGCCAGGGCGTCCACCCCTCGGTGCGCGCGGCCGTGGCGGCCGCGGCCGGCGCGCTGCGGGATGCCGGGTACGACGTGCGCGAGGTGGCGGACGTACCGCGCATGGCCGAGGCCCTCGACGCCTACGGCCGGATCACCGTGACCGAGTTCGCCCCCGGCTGGCCCGTGGTGCGCACGCTGCTCGGCGCGGGCGGGGACCGGTACATCGCGATGGCCATGGAACGGACGCCGCCCGCGAGCGCCGACGAACTCGTGGCGCTGATGGGCAGTTGGCTGAACATCCGCCGTTCGTGGGCCGAATTCCTCGACGAGTACCCGCTGTTGCTCGGCCCCGTGTTCACCGAGCCGCCGGTGGAGCCGGGGCTGGAATCGCGCGACGGGCCGGGCCGCGAGCGCGTCGCGGCGGGTATGCGCCTGTGCACCGTGACCAGCTTCGTGGGCGTCCCGGCCGTGGCCGTGCCGACGGGCCTGGCCGACGGCCTTCCGTGCGGGGTCCAGATCGTCGGGCGCGCGTTCCGGGAGGACCTGTGCCTGGACGCCGCCGAGGCGGTCGAGAGCCGCCTCGGTGTCCTCACCCCGCTGGACCCCCGCGGGTGAAGGTCCCCGCCGGGCCCCGCCGGGCCCCGCCGGACGGGCCGGCCGACCGCGGCGGCCGCTCCGCGCCTCAGCCGTTGAGGGACTTCATCAGCTCCGGGGCGTAGCGGTCGCCCGAGACGACCCCGTGCGGGGCCACCGCCTCGATGGCGGCCAGGTCCGCGTCCGTGATCGTCACCGCGGTGGCGGCGACGTTCTCCTCCAGGTAGCGGCGGCGCTTCGTCCCCGGGATCGGCACCGCGCCCCGGCGCAGGGTCCAGGCCAGGGCCAGCTGGGACGGGGTGACTCCCTTTTCCGCGGCGAGGCGTCGGACCTGGTCGACCACGGCCAGGTTCCGGTCGAAGTTCTCGCCCAGGAAGCGGGGGTCCGTACGGCGGAAGTCGTCCGCCGCGAAATCGTCCGGGGTGGTGATCACGCCCGACAGGAAGCCCCGGCCGAGCGGCGAGTACGCGACGAGCCCGATGCCGAGATCGCGCAGGGTGTCGAGGACGCCGTCGTACTCGATGCCGCGCTCGAAGAGGCTGTACTCGGTCTGCACGGCGGCCAGCGGGTGCACGGCGTGGGCACGGGCGATGGTGGCGGGCGCGGCCTCGCACAGACCGATGTGGCGGACCTTGCCCGCGGCGACCAGGTCGGCCATGGCCCCGACGGTCTCCTCGATCGGGACGTTCGGGTCGACGCGGTGCAGGTAGTACAGGTCGATGTGGTCCGTTCCGAGGTGGCGCAGGGAGCGGTCGGCCGAGCGGCGGATGTACTCGGGGGTCCCGTTGTGGCCGCGGAAGCCGCCCTCGTCGGTGAACTCCACGCCCGTCTTCGTGGCGATCACGGCGGCGTCGCGACGGCCGGCCAGCGCCTTGCCGAGGAGCTGTTCGTTCAGGAAGGGGCCGTACCCCTCGGCGGTGTCGAGCAGCGTGACGCCCAGCTCGAGCGCGCGGTCGATGGTGGCCAGGGCCTCGGTCTCGTCGATGGCTCCGTAGTGGGCGCTCATGCCCATCAGGCCGAGGCCTTCGGATCCGACCTCGAGTCCCTGACCGCCCAGTGCGCGAATCTCCATGGTGCCGTACTCCTCCGTAAGTAACTAACTGGATAGTTCGACTATGCACCCGGCTCGCGCCGCATGTCAATAACCAGATAGTTACTTGCTAGGCTGAGCCCATGGCACGGGATTCCAGCGCGACCAAGGCACGCCTGCTCGACGCGGCGTTCTCCGAATTCGCCGCATACGGCATCGCCGGTGCGCGGGTCGATCGCATCGCCGAGGCCGCGCAGGCGAACAAGCGGCTCATCTACGTCTACTACGGCAACAAGGAGCAGCTGTTCGACGCCGTGCTCCAGCGGGCACTGGCAACCGGCTCGGAGTCCGTCCCGTTCGACGCCGACGACCTGCCGGGGTACGCGGGCGCCGTCTTCGACCACCTCGTCGCGCAGCCGGCACTGATGCGGCTCGTGGTGTGGAAGCAGCTGGAGCGGCCCGGCGCCACGGACACGGAGGCGGAGTCCTACCGCGGCAAGATCGCGGTGGTGGAGCAGGCCCAGACGGCGGGGCGCATCGACGCCGCACTGGATCCCGCCGACATCCTCACGCTCGTACTGGGCCTGTCCCAGGCCTGGTTCGGCGCCGTGGGCGGGCCGGCCGCGGGCGGCGCGGGCACCGGCTGGGCGCCCGAACGGCTGGCCCGGCACCGCGCCGCGGTGGTCGAGGCCGTACGCCGCATCACGACGCCGCCGCGGGACGCCCCGTAGGGCGTGTCTTTCGGGTCAGGCCGGATCAGCCCGCGGTGGGTGGTGCCTTGCATCGCAAGGCGGAGGGAGTCGACGCGGTCGAGGCACCCCCCGGCGGTGGCCGGGGACGTCGGCGACCGACGAGAGCGCGGCGAGGCGCGGCGCCACCCGGCGTGGTCCCGGCATGATCCCCAAGGCACGCCCCGGCGTGGCACCCGGCCTCTGCCGGTGGGCCCGCCGGTGCGCCGGTCCACCGGCACTCCCCCTCCGCCCGCCGCCCATCGGGACGGGGCCGGGCCGGGCGCCTACGAGGCCGGCGGGGCAGGGAGCGTCAGGATCATGCCGATGAGGTGGTCCAGCGCCGGCTGCGCGTCCGGGTCCTCCGGCAGCACCTCGGGGGCCGTGTCGGGGGCGGTCCTGCGCAGTTCCAGCCAGCCCAGGTAGGCGGCGTACCCGGCCAGGGCGCGATGACGGGCCTCCTGCGGCCCGAAGCCCAGACCGCCGAAGATCTCCGCGAGGAAGTCCAGCCGGGTCCGGGTGACCCGGGCGACGACCTCGGCGACCGCGGGGTGCGCGGTGTGCGCGACGAGCGCCGGTTCCAGCCCGGCGATCTCCTCGGAGCCCAGCGCGACGGCGAACAGCATCCGCGCCCGCGTCCACGGATCGCCCTCCTCCCGGACGGCGGTGACGACCTCCGCGGTGGCGCGCCGCTCCCACGTCTCCAGGGCGGCCACGAGCAGGGCCTCCCGGTTCTCGAAGTGCCAGTAGAAACTGCCGCGGGAGACCGCGAGTTCGCGGGCGAGCACGTCCACCGCCACCGCCGCGAGACCGCCGCGGGCCAGCGCCCGGAGCGCCGCCGCCGTCCATTCCTCCTTGGTCACTCTCCCCTTGGCCATGTTCCGTACAGTACTGTACGGAACATCCATACAGAGGTGTACGGAACTGGGGAGAGGGGTTCGGCATGAGCGCCATGGCCAGGCGGATCGGTGCGGAGCGGACGGGAGCCGGGGTGCGGGGTGCGGCGGCGGCCGCTGCCGGAGGGCTGCTCGCCGCGGGCGCGCTGCACGTGGTGTGGGTGTTCTCCCCGTGGCCGCTGGACTCGCGGGCCGAGTTCGCCGCCGTGGTGGTCGGGGTGGAGGAGGAGCAGCTGCCGTCCGGGCCGCTGACGCTCGCGGTGGCGGGCGCACTGGGCACTGCCGCCGGGCTGGTGGCGACCGGGGCCCGGCCGGCGAGCCGGTTCGGGCGGTCCCGGCCGGTACGGGCAGGGCTGTGGGCGGTGTCCGGAGCGATGGCGGCACGCGGGCTCGGCGGACTGGCGGGCTCCGGGCTCGGACTGTGGTCCAAGCCGGCCGAGTTCCGCCACTGGGACCTGCGGCTCTACTCGCCGCTGTGCGTCGCACTGGGCGGGCTCACCGGGTACGTGGCCCTGCGCACCCGCCGCCGCGCCGCCTGACCGTCGTACGGCGCGGCCCCGAAGAACCGCCCGCCCTTGCGGTACCCCGCCACGGCGGGTCGGCGCACGGCATGCGGCGGCGCTCCGACGGGGCGAACCGGCCGCCGGCGAGTCCGCGCACGGCATCCGAAGCCGCCCCCTACGCGTACAGACCCGGCGCCCGTTCGAGGCCACGCCCCCGCCACGGCCGGACCGCTCCGGCGGGGCCGCGCCCGGCGTGCCGAGCCGGCGTGCCCGTACGCCTGCGGGACCGCTCTGGCGGGAGCCGTCCTCGGGTCGCTCGGCGGGGCCGTCGGCGCGGGGGCGTCAGGCGGTCGGGGCCTCCGGCGTGCGTGCCCGGGACAGGATGGTCTCCGTGTCCACGCCCGTCGGGAGCGTCCCGTACGCGCCGCCGTGCTCGCCGCCCAGGCGGGACGCGCAGAAGGCCTCCGCCACCGCGCCCGGGGCGTGGCGCAGCAGCAGCGACGCCTGGAAGGCCAGGGCCATCGTCTCGGTCAGCTGCCGGGCCCGGTATTCGGCCTCGGCCGGATCGGCCAGCTGCTTGTGCAGCCCGGCCACCGCCGCGTCCAGGTGCCGGTCGGCGCCCGAAGCCCGCCCGACCTCCTCGAAGAAGGCCTCGACGGTCTCCGGCTGCCGGGCCATCGCCCGCAGCGAGTCCAGGGCGGCGACGTTGCCGGAGCCCTCCCAGATCGACGACAGCGGGGCCTCCCGGTAGAGGCGCGGCATGCCGGAGTCCTCGATGTAGCCGTTGCCGCCCAGGCATTCGAGGGCTTCGGCCGCATGCCCGGGGGCGCGCTTGCAGACCCAGTACTTGGTGACCGCCAGCCCCAGCCGGCGCAGCAGCGCCTCGTCCTGGCTGCCCCGGGACACCCGGTCCGTGGCGCCCGCGAGGCGCAGGGCGACGGCCGTCGCCGCCTCGGATTCGAGCGCGAGGTCGGCGAGGACGTTGCGCATCAGGGGCTGGTCGATGAGCGCCTTGCCGAACGCCCGCCGCTGCGTGGCGTGGTGGACGGCGCGGATGGTGCCGAGCCGCATGCCGGACGCCCCGCCGAGCACGCAGTCGAGCCGGGTCATGTTGACCATCTCGATGATGGTCGCGACGCCGCGCCCCTCCTCCCCCACCAGCCAGCCGAAGGCCTCGTCGTACTCGATCTCGGCGGAGGCGTTGGACCGGTTGCCGAGCTTGTCCTTGAGGCGCTGGAGCAGCAGCCGGTTCCTGCTGCCGTCGGGCAGGACCCGCGGCAGCAGGAAACACGAGAGCCCGCCCGGCGCCTGGGCCAGCGTCAGGAACACGTCCGACATCGGCGCGGAGGTGAACCACTTGTGCCCGGTCAGCCGGTAGGTGCCGTCCGGGACCGGGACGGCGGTGGTGGTGTTGGCGCGTACGTCGGAACCGCCCTGCTTCTCGGTCATCGACATGCCCGCGATCAGGCCCTGCTTGGTGTCCGGCCGGCGCAGTCCGTAGTCGTACGTACGGGAGGCGAGCAGCGGCTCCAGCCATGCGGCGAGCTCCGGGGTCGCGCGGAGCGCGGGTACGGCGGCGTACGTCATGGACACCGGACAGGAGTGACCCGCCTCGACCTGGCCCCATACGAGGAACTTCGCGGCCCTCGCGACGTGCGCCCCGGCCCGGTCTTCGGCCCAGGGCGCGGCGTGCAGCCCGTGGGAGACGGCGGTGCCCATCAGCTCGTGCCAGTACGGGTGGAACTCCACCTCGTCGATCCGGTGGCCGTAGCGGTCGTGGGTGCGCAGCACCGGCGGGTTCTCGTTGGCCACGCGGCCCCACTCCGCGGCCTGTTCGGAGCCGGCGAGGGCGCCGAGCCGGTGCAGTTCGGGTATCGCCCACGCGGCGCCCTCCCGGGCGACCGCCTCCAGCAGGGCCGGGTCGGCGGCCGCGTCGTAGCCGTGGTGCGGATCCACCTGGTTGGTGACCTCATGCGTCTGCGGCATCGTGTCCTCCAAGGGCACGCAGGGTGAAGGTGATCAGGCCGGGGATGACGTCCCCCGGGGCCGCGTCCCCGTCGGCCAGCGGCCCGACGAGCGCTTCGGCGATCGCGCCGACGAGCGCGGCGGCAGTCAACTCGGGCGATTGTGCGGGCAGTTCTCCGCAGGCCACGCCCGCCGCGATCTGTCCGGCGTAGACGTCGCGGAACGCCCTGCGGAAGACGAGCCGTTCGGCGTCGACGGCGGGGTCGGCCGGTTCCGCCAGCAGGGCGAAGGCCCGGCGCGGCGCCTGCAGCGCCCGGTACGCGAAGGTCTCGACGGCGGCGGCCACCCGCTGTGCGGCCCCGCCCGGGCGCTCCGCCGCGGCGGCCACGGCCTCGAGCTCCCGGGCCACGAGCGTGCGGAAGAGCGCGGCGGCCAGCTCGGACTTCCCGGAGAACGACTGGTACACGCTGCCGGTGGAGATCCCGGCCTCGGCGGCGATGGCCGCGACCGAGCAGCCGCCGTACCCCTCCCGGGAGAGCAGGTGTACGGCGGCTTCGAGCACCCGGTCCCGGCGGGCGTCGAGGCGGGCCTGTACGGAGGGCGGACGGCGGTAGGGCATGGAAGGATTGAAGCACCGATTCACTGCTTCACGCCAGACCCGGACGGCGCCCGGCACATGCTTCGCGGTGGTCGGCGGTGTGCCCGTCGAGCCTGCCCGGACAGGGCCGCGGGCCGGGTGCGGGAGGGCATCCGGGCAGGGAAAACGCAACTTCGACAGGGGCCGCGGAGGCAGTTACCTTCACCTGGTCCTCGGCGATCGCCCACGGTCGTACGGGAGTTCCTTCAGGCAGTCAGGGAGAGACGCATGCCCCATCTCGCGCTTTACACGTTCGGCGTCCTGAAGTCGCCCCTCGCCGATCCCGCACCTCTCACGCGCGAGTTCTACGCCACCGGCGAGGCCGTCTACCGGAGGATGAGCCAGTGCCCCGGGTACCTCGGGCGCGCCGAAGCGGCGGGCGGTGATCGCGGCGTGCTCTTCGACGCGGACTGGGGCGCATGGGGAGAGTTCGCCGTACCGGCCTGGTACGGCAAGGGCCGTACGGCGCAGACCACCGCCCTGGCCACGACCCTCTCCCTCTGGACCGACCTGGGCCGCGCCCTCGACGCCGTCTACACCGGTACGCACCGGGAGGCGCTGAACAGGCGCTACGACTGGTTCGAGAGGACGGAGCACCCGAATTACGTGTTCTGGTGGGTCCCTGACGGGGTGATACCCACCTGGCAGGACGGGGTTTCCAGGCTGGAGCACCTCCACGACCACGGCTCCGCGCCGAACGCCTTCACCTTCCACCACTCGTTCGCCCCGGACGGAACTCCGGCCGGGATCAAAGCCGTCGGGCCACAGCGCGACCCGTCTCACTGACGGGGAAGCCCTTGCGGAGCCGGGCGCTCAGTGCAGCGTCGCCGGGGTGGGGCCGTCCGGGCGGACGGTGATGCCGTACGCGGCCTTGGCGGGGACGGACCGCAAGAGCGGGACGTGGGCGGGCAGCAGGTGTTCGAGGAGGACGGTCGACTCGCGGAGTGCGAACTGCAGGCCCAGGCAGGCGCGGGGGCCGATGCCGAACGGGAGGTAGGCGCCGGGGTGGGCGGGGCGGCCGTCCGGGGTGGTGAAGCGGCGGGGGTCGAACCGTTCGGGGGCCGGCCACAGCTCGGGGTCGCGGTGCGTGAGGTACGGGCAGACCACCACGTCGGAGCCCGCTTCCACGGCGTAGCCGGTCACCAGGTCGGCTTCGGCGGCGTACCGGGGCAGGATCCACGCCGACGGGTAGAGCCGGAGGGTCTCGTACACCAGGGCCTGGACGGCGCGGCGGCGTTCCGCCGAGCCCGGTGGGCCCGCGGCGAGGGCCTCGTCGCGGGTCTCGGGGTGCCGGTCGAGCAGTAGGTAGAGCCAGGTCAGGGTGGTGGCGGTGGTCTCGTGGCCGGCGACGAGCAGCGTGATCAGCTCGTCGCGGATCAGCCGGTCGGTGTACTCGGGGCGTTCGGCGGCCGCGCCGGTCAAGAGGTGCAGGAGGCCCGGACCGTCGGGCCCGGCCCCGCCGGCGCGGGCGGCCGCGATGGCGCGGTGCGCGACGGCGTCGATCCTGGCGAGGTCGGCGGCGACCGCGTCCCGGGCGTGGGCGGTGTCGGCCGGCAGGGTCGGCATCGCTGCCATCACGGCGGCGACGGCGCCCAGTTCGCGCTCGGTGCCGTCGTCGAGGGGATGTCCGGTCAGGGAGCGCCAGATGGTGTCCAGGGCGAAGCGGCGCATCTCCAGGCCTATGTCGAGCGGCCGGCCGGTGCGGGCGTACGCGGTCCAGCGCTCGGCGGTGACCCGGGCCGCCTCCGCGATCCGCCGCTCGTAGCGGCGCATGCCGGTGCCGGTGAACTGGGACTGCAGCAGCCGCCGTTGGCTCTTCCAGGCCTCGCCGGTGGCGGCGAGTACACCGTCGCCGATCAGCAGGCGGGCTCGGTGGGAGCGTTTGACGTACCGGTCGGGGTGCAGGGCCAGTACGTGCCGGACGGCGCCGGGGTCCGTGACCAGGACCGTGGGGCTCGGCCCGAGGCGGAACGCCGCGACCCCGCCGAGCCGTTCGCGCACCACGGCCAGCAGGTCCACCAGTTCGCCGCCGCCGGAGCGCCACCGCTCCACGAGGGCGGGATCCAGCTCGGGGACCGGCCGGCCCTCACGGGCGGCGGGCGGACGGGGATCGAAGCCGGCTTCGGTCGCCACGGATCTTCTCCTGTTCGGCCGCTGTTCCCGGCCCCTGGCGGAGCGCGGGCATCACGGACTGTACGGGAGCCGGCGCACGTCGTGACACCCCGCCCTTCCGGGAGGGCGGGGTCCCGGGAAGGCCGGGGCACGAGTCACGAGTCGCCGGTGGCCGGTCGCCGGTCGCCGGTCGCCGGTCGCCGGTCGCCGGTCGCCGGTCAGCGCACCATGCGCGGCAGGCGCAGGCTCAGGAGCACCGTCAGGGCGATCATGCCGAGCTGCACCAGCAGAGTGACGGCGAGCGCGTCCCGCATGCCCGCCGACGGGACCAGGGCGAGGAACAGGCTGCCGAGGGTGGCGACGCCGAGGGCCAGCGCCGACTGCTGCGTGGTGATCATGACGCCGCCGCCCACGCCCGCCCGGTCGGCCGGCACGTCGGACAGCATCAGCCGCATCAGGACGGGCAGTTGGAGTCCCTGGCCGAGGCCGGCGACGGCGACGCCCGGGGCGAGCGAGGCCAGCCCGAGGTCCGGCCAGCCGCGCAGGACCTCGAGGGTGAGCAGGATGACGCCGACGGCCTGGAGGACGCCGCCCGCGGTGACGACGCGGCTGCCGAACCGGCCGACCAGCCGCGGTCCGGCGAGCGAGGCCGCGAAGAAGGCCACCGCCATCGGCACGAGCGCGAGCCCCGCCTCCACCGGGCCCATCCGCAGACCCTGCTGGAGGACCACCGCGATGACGAACATGAAACCGCTGAAGCCGATCGAGAACGGCACCAGCAGGACCAGGCCCCGCCGCAGCGACTGCAGTCGCAGCAGGCTCGGCGGCACCAGCGGGGTACGGCCGAGCCGGTCGGCGCGGCGCTCGGTCCGGTAGAAGGCCGTGGCGGCGAACGGGAACACTGCGAGCGAGACCCAGGTCCACAGCGGCCAGCCGGCGGCCCGGCCCTCGGTCAGCGGCAGCAGCAGGGATACGAGGGACAGGGCGAGCAGCAGCGTCCCCGGTACGTCGACCGAGGCCGGCCGGTCCGAGCGGGTCTCCGGCACGGCACGGGTGGCGAGCACCAGCCCGAGGACCACCACCGGCACGTTGACCAGGAACACCGAGCGCCAGCCGAAGCCCGCGATGTCGGCGGCGACCAGGACGCCGCCCAGGATCTGCCCGGCGACCATCGACAGCCCTGCGGTGGCCCCGTACAGGCTCATCGCCCGGGCCCGGCGCGGCCCCTGGGTGGTCGCCTGGATGGTGGCGAGCACCTGCGGCAGCATCAGCGCGGCCGCCGCGCCCTGCGCCACCCGCGCCCCGACCAGGGTCCAGGCGGTGGGCGCCAGCCCGCACAGCAGCGAGGTGACGCCGAAGGCGGCCATGCCGATCAGGAAGAGCCTGCGCCGTCCGGCCGTGTCGCCGAGGCGGCCGCCGAGGACGAGGAGCACGGCGTACGCGACGCCGTAGCCGCCGACGATCAGCTCCAGCGTGGCGGGTCCGGCCGCGAGGTCGCTGTCGATCGCGGGCAGCGCCACGTTGACGATGAAGAAGTCGATCAGGGGCAGGGCCGCGCCGAGCAGCACGGTGAACAGCCCGAGCGGGCCGATCGCCGCCGGGGCGGGCCCGGGATGCGCGGCCGGGGCCGGGGCCGGCCCGGAGGCCGGGCGGCCCGCCGGGGCGGACGGGGAGGGACGGGTGGTGCGTACGGTTGCTTCGCTCACAACGGAAACGATCGCCCCACGCTCAGCCTGGTACCAGAGTCTTCTTATCCTGGTACAAGGAATACCTGGCAACGGGATGAGCGGTGCGGCACCCTGGTTCCATGACCACTGTTGCCCCCGACAGCGACGTACGCCGGCACGAGCTCGCCGAATTCCTGCGCAGCCGCCGGGAGCGGATCACCCCGGAGCAGGTGGGGCTTCCGCGCGGCCGCCGCCGGCGCACCCCCGGGCTGCGCCGCGAGGAGGTCGCCCAGCTCTCCGCTGTCGGCGTCACCTGGTACACCTGGCTGGAGCAGGCCCGCGAGATCCAGGTGTCCCCGCAGGTCCTGGACGCCCTGGCGCGCGCGCTGCTGCTGGACGCCAGCGAGCGCACGCACCTGTTCGCGCTGGCCGGCACCCTCGATCCGGCCCCGCACGCGCCGTGTCCGAGCGTGACGCCGGCGCTGCGGGCGATGCTCGACCAGCTCGGGCCGATCCCGGCCTGCATCCAGAACAGCCGGTACGACATCCTCGCCTACAACTCCACCTACGGACGGCTGCTGTGCGACCTGGACGCGCTGCCGCCCGAGGACCGCAACTGCCTGTGGCTGGCGTTCACCAACGCGGACTGGCGGGCGTCGATGGCCGACGTCGCCGAGGTGAACCGCACGATCGTGGCCAAGTTCCGGGCGGCGATGGCGGAACACCTCGCCGAGCCGGCCTGGAAGGCCCTGCTGGCGCGACTGGAGGCGCAGTCGCCGGAGTTCCGGGAGCTGTGGGCGCGGCACGAGGTGCTCGGCCTGGGCGCCAAGACCAAGTACGTCCGCAACGCGCACGTCGGTCTGCTGCACCTGGAGCACACCAACCTGTGGCTCGGGCCGGCGGCGGGCCCGCGCCTCGTGACGATGGTGCCCGTGGACGAGGCGAGCCGGGCGGCACTGGAGCGGCTGGCCGCGCCGGAGCCCGTGGACCGCCGCCGGCCGGAGCCCCTCGGGCCGCCGGACCCGCTGGAACTCCTCGCGCCGGCCGCGGTCTGACGCACCCGCCCGCCTCCACCGCGCCGCCTAAGGCCGCCCGGCCAGCCCCTCCGGCAGCCGGCCCGTGTGCAGCACCCCGAGGGTCTGCGTGGCCCGGGTCAGGGCGACGTACAGGTCGCTCGGCTCGTGGTCCGCGGGCTCCACCACGATCACCGAGTCGAACTCCAGCCCCTTGGCCTGGCGCGGGTCCAGCAGGACCACGGCCCGGGTGAGGTCCGGCTCCTCCCCCGCCCGTACGCCGGGCAGCGCGGCCGCCAGGGCCCCGTGCAGCGGGCGCGGCGCGATCACCGCCAGCCGGCCGCCCCGCGCATCGGCCGCAGCACCTTCGCGCACCGCGTCCGCGACCGCGCCGGGGAGGTCGTCCGTCTCCCGCACCCAGGGCCGCCGCCCCGTGGACCGCACCGAGCTCGGCGGCTCGAATCCGGGGTGGCGGGCCCGGAGCACGGCGGCCGCGAGGTCCATGATCTCGGCGGGCGTGCGGTAGTTGACGCCGAGCCGTACCAGCTCGAAGCGGTCGCCGACGTACGGGTCCAGGATCCGCTTCCACGAGCCGCAGCCCGCCTCGTCGCCGGTCTGGGCCGGGTCGCCCACCAGCGTCATGGACCGGGTGGGACAGCGCCGCATCAGCAACCGCCAGGCCATCTCGGACAGTTCCTGCGCCTCGTCCACGATGACGTGTCCGAAGGCCCAGGTGCGGTCGGCGGCGGCCCGCTCGGCCGCGCTGCGGTGGTCGGCCTCCTCCTGCCGCTCGGCCATCCGTTCGGCATCGATGATGTCGTGCGCCGCGAGGAACTCGTTCTCCATGTCCTCGAATTCGTAGCTCTCGGAACCCTGCGACAGGTCCAGGACGCCCTGCGCGTACGCGATGCGCTCCTGTCGTTCACGCTCCTGCGCCGCGCGCTCCGCGCTGTCGTCGAAGCCGAGGAGCTCGGCGGCCTCGTCGAGCAGCGGGATGTCGGCGGGTGTCCAGTCGTCCGTCGTGCGCCGGATCAACTCGGCTTCTTCGGCCGGCAGATGGGTGGGGTCGGCGAGGAAGTCGGCGATGAGCTGCCGGGGCGTGAGGGGCGGCCAGAGGCCGTCGATCGCGGCGTGCACCTCGGCGCTGGTCGCGATCTCCTTGCCGAGCTGCGCGATGTCGTCGGCGCCGAGCAGGTTGGGGCCCCCGTACGGGTCGGCGCCGAGCTGGTCCGCGAGCTGCTGCGTGAGGGAGTCGATGATCCGGAAGGCGAAGTACGGGCGGGCCAGGTTGTGCGGCAGCCCGGTCGCGCGGGCCCGGTCGCGGGCCTCGTGCGCCATGGTCCGGTCGAGCCGCAGGGTGCCGTGGTCCTCGTGGTCGATCTCCAGGGCCGGCTCCGGGAGCACGGCGCTGTCCTCGCCGCTGCCTGCGGGGACGGTCTCCGGCAGCGCCTGCCGGTCGCGTACGACGAGGGCGAGCACGTCGGCCATCTCGGCGCGGCCCTTGACGGCGGCGGCGCCGGGCCGGTCGGTACCGGTCGCGCGGATGCCGGGGAACAGCTCACCGAGGGTGGAGAGGAGGACGCCGGTCTCGCCGAGGGAGGGGAGCACCTCGCCGATGTAGCCGAGGAACGCCGGGTTGGGTCCGACGATCAGTACGCCGCGCTTGGCGAGCAGCTCGCGGTGGGCGTAGAGGAGGAAGGCGGCCCGGTGCAGGGCGACGGCCGTCTTCCCGGTTCCCGGACCGCCCTCCACCACCAGTACGCCGCGGTGGGGTGAGCGGATGATGCGGTCCTGCTCGGCCTGGATGGTCTGGACGATGTCGTGCATGCGGCCGGTGCGGGCGGCGTCGAGCGCGGCGAGCAGCACGGCGTCGGCGTCCGCCCCCTCGTGGCCGGTGCGCTCGGTGTCGGCGAGGTCGAGGATCTCGTCGTGCAGGGCCGTGACCTCGCGGCCGCGGGTGCTGATGTGGCGGCGCCGGCGCAGGCCCATCGGGAAATGCCCCGTGGCGAGATAGAACGGGCGTGCCACCTCGGCCCGCCAGTCGAGGACGAGGGGGGTGCGGTCCGCGTCGTCCTGCCTGATTCCGATGCGGCCGATGTGGTGGTCCTGACCGTCGGAGAACTCGAGACGGCCGAAACACAGACCGTTCTCGCCGGCGTTCAGCGCGGAAAGCAGACCGGACTGCTCGGCGACGACCACATCCCGCTCCAGGCGCGCCTGAAACCCGGTGCCCGCCCCCGACAGCGCCTGCTGCACGGCCTGTTCGGCCTGGTCGCGCAGGCCGTCCAGGCGCGCATAGAGCTCGTCGATGAATTGCTGCTCATTACGGAATTCCACGGTTGACAATTCCACTCCCGACCCGATACGATGTCTTCGTAAAGCCTCTTCACGCCCTGCCGTCATCAGGTCGTGAAACATCAAATATACGCAGACGAATACCCCGGCCGCCAATTGGTCCGGGGTTTTTGCATGCCGTTTCCCAAAGGCGCCCACAGCGCACAGACGAACGAGCCGGATGGGCGGATGTCACCCGGACGGCTCACCCGTCAGGCTTTCGGCGCCGTGCACTGCTTTGGTGGATACACAGAGCTGTCCACCACATGGAGCACTCTCATGTATGAAATGCAGGTCGGTGAGGCGGCCACAGGGCCTGGCCTCGTATGGCACGTCGTCGCCCGTGACCGCCGGGCCACCCTGTGCGGCCGCCCCCTCCAGCCGGGAGGCAACGCAGAAACGGACCACCACTGCATGCCGTGCATGACGGCCTTCCAGGACGTCATGCGGGAAGGATCCGCGGAGTCCTGACAGCGGGGGCGACCACCCCGATCCACGAGCCGCCGCCGGCGCCGGGACCTCCCGGCACCGGCGGCGCGTACGTGACCACCCGACAGCACATCAAAGCAATCCTTATGGCATTTACGACTGTTACCGTATCTGCTTATGAAAACGATCGGACTGCTCGGAGGAATGAGCTGGGAGTCGACCGCCGAGTACTACCGGCTGTTGAACGAGCTCACGCGCGACCGGCTGGGAGGGCTGCATTCGGCCCGGTGCGTGCTGTACTCCGTGGACTTCGCCGAGATCGAGCGACTGCAGGCCGAAGGGCGGTGGGCCGAGGCCGGCGAGGTGTTGGCGGCGGCGGCCCGGCGGCTGGAAGCGGCCGGGGCGGATCTCGTCCTCATCTGCACCAACACCATGCACAAGGTCGCCGACCGGGTCCAGGCGGGCATCTCCGTGCCGCTGCTGCACCTCGCCGACGCCACCGCCGATGCCGTGAAGGCGGCGGGGCTGACCCGCGTCGGCCTGCTGGGCACCGCGTTCACGATGGAGCAGGAGTTCTACCGTGGCCGACTCGCGGCGAGCGGGCTCGAGGTCCGCGTCCCCGACGCCGAGGGGCGGGCGCTCGTGCACCGGGTGATCTACGAGGAGCTGTGCCTCGGCATCGTCCGCGAGGAGTCCCGCGCCGCCTACCAGCGCGTCATCGAGGGGCTCGTGGCCGCCGGAGCCCAGGGGATCATCCTCGGCTGCACCGAGATCGAGCTGCTCGTCGGCGCCGCGGACAGCCCCGTACCCGTCTTCCCCACCGCACGGATCCATGCCGAGGCGGCTGTCGAGACCGCCCTTTCGGCACACCCGCACATGGCCTGAATCCATCGGTGCTCGGAATCGAGCGCTCCGCCCCGTGCCATCATTCGGCGCTATCAAGCCAACCGAGGGGGGTAGGCGTGGTCGTCGAGAACTGGCAGCAGGCCGCCGTGGCCGCAGTGGTCGTGGCGGTGCTGGGAATCGTCCTGTGGTCCATGCGGCACCGGATCAAGAAGCTCCGGCTGCGGCTGTGGGGCGTCGCCGTCGAGGCCGCCCCCGAGGGGGACCCGGCCGACCAGGCCGTGCACACCAAGCGCTCCAAGATCCTGAAGTCCCTGGTCAGCACGGTCAAGGGCGGCAAGGTCGGGATCGTGGACACGAAGGTCAAGGACAGCTGGATCGTCGTGCGCAAGGACGACGACCCCGAGCCCGACCCCGCAACGGGACCCGGCACCGGGCCCGGCACCGCGCCTGGCACCGGCACCAGCACCGGCACCGGCACCGGAGATCCCACCAGCTGATCCGGTCGGCAGCGCTCAGGGGACTTCCGGGGGGGAGAGACGGCGTGCACGTAGACCGCGTCGAGCAACTGGCCCACGCCGCGCGCGTGATCGGCGACAGGGCCTCGCACCGGGCCCTGTTCTTCGAGGGCGACGAGGGGATCGGCAAGACCGCACTGCTCATCGAGGTGCACCGGCGGCACGGTGACAGCACGGTCTGCTACGTCGACCTCGCCACCACCTGGGCGGCGTTCGACGTGCTGAACCACATATACCGGCAGGCGTCCGGGCAGGGCATCCGCATGGACTCCTTCCGCGCGCTCAAGCAGCGCTACGGCGAGGTGCCGACGGTGAACTTCCAGGGGATGTCGATGAACCGCTCGCACCTCGACATCGCCCTGAGCGTCAACGCCGACCGCGAGACGCAGAACTCGGCCATGAGCGACGAACTCGTCGCGCGTCTGGCGGAGTCGGCGACCGGGCCCGGCTCCGGCCCGATCGTGGTCCTGGACGGCTTCGACCGCTGCGAGCCCCCGCTGCAGAACTGGATCAGCACCGGCTTCCTGCCGGACCTGCTGGCCACCCGCCGCATCACCGTCTTCCTCGCCGGACGCAGCGTCCCCAGCCTCTCGCACCCCTACGCCGGCGCCGTCCGGAACCTGATCCTGCCGCCGTTCGACGCCGCGACCGTCCAGGAGTGGATCGACCTGGCCGGCATCGACGAGCTCAAGGGGTCCGCCGAGGAGCTCTGCAGCAGACTGGACGGGCTGCCTTCGGCGATCTCGGAGTTCCTGTCCCACTTCACCCGGGAGGGCTGACCCCTGGACACGGACCTCGTCCTGCGCCGCATCCGCGGTGCGTTCGCCGCGCTGCCGCCCGCCCGGCGCTCGCTGCTCGAACACCTCTGCGTGTACGACTGGTTCGATCCGGACATCGTCGAGTACACCGCCGATGCGCTCGGAGTGCCGGCCGACAGCGGGCCGCTCGTACGGCTGCCCGTGATCGAGGCCCGCCCCATGACCGCGACCGAGCAGTTCCGGCTGCGGCCCCTGCTGCGCAAGGACCTCCTCCACCGGCTCCGCGAGGAGGAGGACGCGACGCTCAGACGGGCGCACCGGCTGGCCGCCGCCTACTACTTCCAGCCGCTGGACCCGTTCAACACCGAAAGGATCGGCTGGTACGTCGAACAGGTCCGCCACCTGGCCCGTTCCAATCCGGACCGGGCCCTGAGCCGGCTGGCCGCCTTCTCCCACACGGCCCTGCTCGCCGGCCATCCGGAAGCGGCGAGCCGGGCGGCGGCCGCCGCGCTGAAGTCCGGGGCGGACGCCCGCGAACTGACCCTGCTGGCGGAGGTCGTACGGTCCGTCGCGCTGATCCTGGCCGCGCAGGCGGAGGTCGACGGCCGGGCGATCGTACAGCTGGACGGGCTGCTGTCCGGTGCCCGGCCCCCGCGCGACCTGGCCGCCGCGCGGATCGGCCGGCTCGCCCGCGACCTCGTCACGTACTACAGCGAACGCCAGGCCCCCGCCCCCACCCTGACGGCGGCGCTGGCCCTGGAGGCCGGGCGGCGTCCGGACCGGCGGGGCATGCCGCAGGTGTCCGCGAGCCTGTCCGTCGCGGAGGAGTTCGCGCACTTCCCGCACACCGTCATGCTCCGCGACCACGTGGTCGCGGTGGCCGGCCGGCGCAAGGCGTCCCACTCGATCACCTCGACGCTGTACGCCTCCGGCACCCAGGACACCCGCGCGGTGATCGACATCTTCCCGTGGGTCTACGGCGAGACGCTGGACAAGCTCGACATCCGGGACGCGAACGGCGGAGTGGTGCCCTCGCTCAAGCGGGTCGAGGTGCAGTCCTACATCGCGAACGCGGTCTCGTACTGGCTCGCGGACGAGGGCGGGGACGCCTCCGACACCGGCCGCACCGGCGCCGACGCCGGACGCGGGCGCGGCGTCGAGGTGCACGCCTCGCACCGGGAGATCTCCCTCGCTCTCGGCTCCGCCGTGCAGAGCCGCCAGCACGATACCGTCGCGACGCTGCTGGAGAGGGCCGTCGAGGTCACGGACGGCGACCTGGGCGCCCGGATCCGCGCGGCCACCCGCTACCTGCCGCTGGTCGCCGAGTTGGACACCGCCTACGGCACCTCCCCGCGGCTGCACTACGGCTACGACGGCAAATGCGTCCTGCGCCGCCACGGGCTGCTCGGCGTATCGGCGGAGCTGGACCTCTGCCTGCCGACCGAGGCCCGCAACCAGCTGACCGTCCCCACGCCCGAAGGGGTCGAGCTGGCCGGCATCACGACGTCCGACCCGCGGTGGGCCGTCGAACCGGTCCTCGCCCCGTCCGACTGGGACGACGGGACCCCCCGGGGACTGCCGGAGCAGTTCGACGTCAGCTTCGGGGAGTTCGCGCAGGGCGAGGGACCCTCCGGGGAGGCGTCGCACCGGGTCGGGCTCACCACGCTGCGGCTGTACTACCTGCCGCGCCGAAAAGACGTGCGCCGCGTCGCCTGGGTCAACCTGCTCTGCCTGCTGGTCTGCCTGGCCGCGACGATCCTGGAGCTCTTCGTGGAGTACGCCCAGTGGTCCGGTGTGATCCCCCTCGCCGTGGTCATGGCCGGCTTCCTGGAACAGATCCAGAACAGGCGTCAGCACCCCTCCGGCAGCGCCGAGGTGCTGCACGCCTACGCGAGCCGCAGGCTCAACCTGATCAACGCCACGGGGATGGTCGCCGCCCTGCTGGCGACCTCCGCCCTCTCGGTGGGCACTCCGGGGGTGTCCCTTTCGATCACCGTGTCCTCCTTCGCCGTGTGCCTCGCCACCACCTGCGTACTGCTGGCCTCCGCCGCCGGACGCCGGCGGGACCTGGCGGCCGGCGCCGCGTCACCCGCCCTCGATTAGTCACACCGTGATGTCATACGGGCAAGCAGGCCGCGAGGGCGGCGGCACGGACCCGGGCGGACCCATGGGCACACCACAGTCGGGAGCGGACGCGGAGCCGGACGACGCCGGCCACCGGCAGGAGGCACGGCACGCCGACTGGCTCGAGCTCTTCTTCGACCTCGTCTTCGTCGCGCTCGCCGCCCAGCTCTCGCACGGGCTGCACGGCGATCCGAGCCTGCGCGACTTCGCCGTGTTCCTGGGGCTCTACTTCCCGCCCTGGTGGCTGTGGATCAACCTCATGGTCTCGGCGAACCTCTTCGCCGACAACGGGCCCCGCCGCCGGCTGCTCATGCTGTCCGCCATGCTCTGCATCGCCGTCATGGCCTGCGCCGTGCCCGAGGCCGACACGGACCGCGGTTCCGTCTACGCCCTCGGGTACGCCGGCACCCGGCTGGTGCTGCTCGGGCTGTGGTGGCCGGCCACCCGGTACCCCGAGCCCCTGCGCGTCCCGCGCTGGCGCCCGCTGAGCTACTGCCTGGCCTCGGGGCTGCTGTGGGCCGCCTCCGCCGCCGTGCCCGCGCCCTGGCAGTACGTCGTCTGGGCGGTGCTCATCGCCGCCGAGATGGCGCTGCTGCTCAGCGCGCGCGGCCGCGGGCTCCCCGCCCGGCTGGACACCGGGCACATCGTCGAGCGGGTCGGCCTGTTCGTCATCATCGTGCTCGGCGAGTCCGTGATCGCGCTGGTGACCTCGGCCGACCACGCGTGGACCGCGCGGGCCGGGATCGTCGGCGTCCTGGGTTTCGTACTCCTCGCCGCCCTCTGGTGGTCGTACTTCGACTTCGGCTCGACCTCGGCCGAGCTGATGCTCGCGAGGGCCGACGACCGGCAGGCCTATCTGCTCGCCCGCGACGTGGGCGGCTTCCTGCACTTCTTCGTCACCGCGGGCGTCCTGTGCATGGCGGCCGGCCTGGCCACCGCGGTCGAGGAGGCCGACCACGCCCATCTGCCGACCGGTGCGGTGTGGGTACTGGCCGGCGGACTGGCCATGTACCACGCGGCCCACGCGGGCATCGCGCTGCGTTACGGGCGCCCGCCGGCCGCCGTCGCCGTGTGGGCCGTTCCCGGCATCGGCTTCCCGCTGCTCGTGGTCTGGGCCGCCGGCCACCTCGCGCCCTGGGTGGTGGTCCTCCTCCTGGCCGCCGAGGCGATCGCGCACCTCTTCTACGCGCGCACGCTCCAGCGCCGCCGCCTCGCGGCGGCCGCCACCCCCTGACCCCTCACGGCAGCACCGGCAGGAGCTCCGGGCGCTTGGCCGTGCGGGCGTCGCCGGAGGAACGGCCGCGCAGGCGCCTGCCGAGCCAGGGGCCCAGGAACGCGGCGGCCCAGCGCAGTTCGGCGGCGACCGTGGACCGGGGCGCCCCGTCCGGGGGGAGCGGATGCGTCCAGGAGTCGTCGCTGCCCGGCAGGCCGAGGGCGTATGCGAGCGCGGCGGCGATCCGCTCGTGGCCGAGCGGGCCGGCGTGCAGCCGGTCCGCGCTCCACAGCCGGGGGTCGGTGACCACGGGATGGTGTCCGGTCTCGACGACGACCACGCCCTGCCGGGCGGCAGCCGTGCGGATCCGGTCGTTGAGTTCGCTCACCCGCGGGGAGAGCGGCCGGGCGAGCGGGGTGATCCGCGCGAGGTCCGGGAAGGTCATGGTGAGGACCCGGGCGCCCTGGCCGGTGAGCGCGCCGAACATCGCCTCCAGGTCGCCGGCGACCTCGCCGGCGTCGAACCGCGGCCGGAGGATGTCGTTGACCCCGGCGACCACGGTCGCGAGGTCCGGGCGCAGCGCGAGGGCCGGTGCGAGCTGCTCGGCGCGGACCTGCCCGGCGAGGCGGCCGCGGACGGCCAGGTTGGCGTACCGCAGGCCGGGGCTGTGGAGCGCGAGGTGCTCGGCGAGGCGGTCGGCCAGCCCCCGCAGGCCGGTGGTGTCGTCGCCGTCCCCGAGCCCCTCGGTCTGGCTGTCCCCCAGGGCCACGTACCGCAGGTACCGGTGCTCATCGCGCGGCACGGGCCGCCTCCCGCTCCCGCAGGACCGCGATCGTACGCTCGCACCAGTCGCGGTTGCCCTGCTCGAAGGCGAGACCGCGCAGGCAGGTCAGGTACGGGCCGATGCGCTCGCCGCGGCGCAGGAACTCCTCTTCGGAGCGGTCGCCGCGCATGGTGCGCAGCAGGCCGCCGAACAGGTCGACCTTGGCCCGGGCGAAGGCGGCGCGCTCGGTGAGCTGCGCGACGAGCGTCGCGGTGTCCACGTGGTCGGCGGCCTGGACCATCACGATGAGGTCGTCGCGGATGGAGGAGGGCCTGGTCGCGGCGGCCGTGAACTGGTCCAGCTCGGCGAGCCCGGCGTCGGTGACGGTGAACAGGCGCTTGTTGGGCCGGGTGTCCTGGACCACTTCCCGGCCCGCGATCAGCCCGTCCTTCTCCAGCCGGGTCAGCTCGGCGTAGAGCTGCTGCGGGAGGGCGTGCCAGAAGTTCGCGACGCCGAGGTCGAAGGCCTTCGCCAGCTGGTACCCGCTCAGCTCCTCGTCCAGCAGCGCCGCCAGTACGGCGTGGCGCAAAGCCATCGGATCGCCTCCTTCTCGCCTCTGTGCACGGACACTCCCCGCATGATACTCAAGAAACTGACTAATCACATTGATGAGTAGAAGACTCTCAGGGAGATGCCGTGACCGCAGCAGACCGCTTCCGCGCCGCCGTCGACAGCCGTGACCTCGCCGCCCTGGAGGCCCTGTTCACCGAGGACGTGCGCTTGTACAGCCCGGTGAAGTTCACCCCGTTCGAGGGCCGGCCGATGGTCCTGGGGCTCTTCGGGGTGCTGCTGCGCACCTTCGAGGACTTCCGCTACGTCGGCCAGTACACCGGCAGCGCCGAGACGAGCGTCGACGGCTCCGTGGCTCCGTCGGAGGTCCTGCTGTTCCGTGCCACGGTGGGCGGCAAGGCCATCCACGGCATCGACCTGGTCCACTTCGCCGAGGACGGCCGGATCAAGGAGTTCACGGTGATGGTCCGGCCGCAGTCCGCGGTGCACGCCCTGGGCGAGGCGGTCCTCGCCGGGCTGGTCGCGGACGGCCTGGCCCCTGCCCCGGCCGGGGGAGGCGCCGCTCGTTAGGCTGCGGGCAGCCAGCGATCGTACGCACGCCCGGAGGAACCGGTGGACATCCGCTCGGCCCAGCAGCTCGCCTGGGACAACAAGCTCGCGAAGGGCTTCAACACCACCGACGTGCCCCTGGAGTTCGGGCTGCTGACGGCCGAGGTCGGGGAGGCCTTCACCGCCTGGCGCGGGAAACTGCCCGACTTCGGCGAGGAGCTCGCGGACGTGTTCCTGTACCTCGCGGCGCTCGCCGAGATGAACGGTGTCGACCTCGAGTCCGAGGTGGAGCGGAAGCTGGCCAAGAACCGCGACCGCGTCTACACACGGGACGAACGGGGCGTGCTGCTGCGCGTCGAAGAGGCCGGAGAGAAGGGGAACCGCTGATGGCCGCCCCCACGCGGGTGGCCCTGGCCACCTCGGAGCCGGGTTTGGCCTGGGACGCCGACCTGCCGCTGATGATCGAGGCGCTGCGTGCCCGCGGGGTCGACGCCGCGGCGGCGGCCTGGGACGCCCGGGACTTCGACTGGTCGCGGTGCGCCGCCGTGGTCATCAGGTCCACCTGGGACTACGCCGAGCGGTGGCCGGAGTACCTGGCCTGGGCCGACGCGGTGCAGGATGCGACGCGGCTCGACAACCCGGCCGCTCTGGTGCGCTGGAACACCGACAAGCGCTACCTCGGGGAGCTCGCCGGCCGCGGCGTCCCCGTCGTGCCGACCCGGTTCATCGCCCCCGGCGAGGCCGTCGTGCTGCCCGGGGACGGACAGTTCGTCGTCAAGCCGGCCGTCTCCGCCGGCGCCCGCGACACCGCGCGCTACGCGCAGCGGCACCACGCGGCGGCGGCCGGGCACGTCGCGGGGCTCCACGCGGCCGGAGCGACCGCGATGGTGCAGCCGTACCTGTCGCGGATCGACGAGGGCGAACGGGCACTCGTCTTCCTCGGCGGCGCCTTCAGCCACGCGATCCGCAAGGGGCCGGTGCTGACCGACCTCGGGATCGTCGACAACGACCGCATGCCGCATCCGGATCTGGTGTCGTACCGGCCGTCCGCGGCCGAACTGGCCCTGGCCGGTGCCGCGCTGGCGGCCGTACCGGGGTCCGGGGCTCTGCTGTACGCGCGCGTGGACATCGCGACGGCGGACGACGGGGCGCCGGTCGTGATGGAGCTGGAGCTCGTGGAGCCCAACCTCTTCATGGGCCACGCCGAGCACGGGCTGCGGCGTTTCACCGACCTGGTGCTGGAGCGGGCCATGTGAGGCGGGCGGCGACGGGCAGGTGGTCGCTGCCCGTCGCGGGCAGCGCCCGGATCCGCGTGACGGTCGCCGAGCGGGTCAGGACCTGGTCGATCCGGGCCAGCGGCAGCGGGGCGGGCCAGCTGAACGCGAAGTCGCGGCTCGGCTGGTCCATGCGCGAGGTGACGGGGTCCAGCCCGCGGTCGTCGACGGTGCCGTTGAGGTCCCCGAGCAGGATCAGCGGCTCCGCCGGCTCCGAGGCGATCGCGGCGCCGAGCCGTACGGCGCTCTCGTCGCGGTGTGCGGATCCGAACCCGTGCGCCGGGCCGAGCCGCAGGGAGGGCAGGTGCGCCACGTACACGGCGGCCTCGCCCCGCGGCGTGCGGGCGGTGGCCCGCAGCGCGCGGTTCCAGTCCTCCCCGAAGCCGGCGGGTCTGATGTCCACCGGCCGCACGTCCGCGAGCGGGTGCTTCGACCAGAGCCCGACCGTGCCCACCACCGCGTGGTACGGGTACTGGGGCGCCAGCGCCGCCGCGTACTGCGGCGCTGCGGCCGGCGTCAGCTCCTCCAGGGCGAGGAGGTCGGCGCGCGTGGCGGCCAGGGCACGTGCGGTGCCCGCCGGATCGGGGTTCTCGTCGCTGACGTTGTGCTGGACGGCGAGGAGACCGGGTGCCCCGTCCGCGCCGGGGAGCAGGTGGCCGCCGTAGAGCCCGAGCCAGGCGGCGGCGGGCAGCAGCGCCGCGAGTGCGGCCACGGCCGAGCGGCGCAGCAGCGCCGGGGCCGCGAGGACCGGGACGGCGAGGCCCAGCCAGGGCAGGAACGTTTCGAGCAGGCTGCCGGGACGGCCCGGCAGCCCGTCGGGCACCGCTCCGTGGCAGACCAGCAGACAGGCCACGAGGACCGCGAGCCCCGTCAGGACGCGCCCCCGCCCGCGCCACACCCGCTTCTCCGGCCGCCCAAGCCGCCGCCAAGGCCCCCGCTCCGCCCCCTGCCCGCCCACGCGCCCCCGCTCCCGATCCGCGCCGCGTCCCGCGCCGCAGACTAGGGGGACGCCAGGGGCGGAGATCCGGTTCCCGGATCCGGCGGGCTGCCCGGAACCGCACTGATCCGGGCGAGGACCAGGACCGTGTCGTCCGTCGCCGTGTCGGGCAGCAGGTTGGCGAGGATCCGGTCGGCCCCCTCCTCCAGCGAGCCCAGGGGCGCGCGCAGTTGGTCGCACAGCGCGTCGATGCCCGTGTCGATGTCCTGGCCCCGTGCCTCGACGAGGCCGTCGGTGTAGAGGGCCACTGTGGCGCCCTCGGGAATCTCGACCTCGATCGACCGGTACGGTACGCCGCCCACCCCGAGCGGCACCCCGAGCACGTCGCCGACGGCGTGCACGGTCCCGTCCCGGTGCCGTACCAGCGGCGGCGGATGACCGGCGTTGGCGATGGTGGCGCGGCCGGTGTGGGGGTCGTACAGCAGGTAGAGGAAGGTCGCCCACTCGATGCCGGCCTCCTGCGCGCAGGCGTCGAGCTCCCCGACGAGGGCGGCGGGCTCGGCCATGTGCCGGGCGAGCGTCTTCGCGGTGATGCGCAGCCGCCCCATGGCCGCGGCGGCCGGGACCCCGTGTCCCATCACGTCGCCGACGACGAGGGCCACCCGGTCGTCGGGCAGGGTGATCGCGTCGTACCAGTCGCCGCCCACCTCGGTGCCGCGGCTGCCGGGCAGATAGCGGTGGCTGATGTCCACGTACGGGCCCGCCGCCGGGGCACTGGGCAGCAGGGCCCGCTGGAGGGTGAGCGCGATGTCCCTGACCTTGCCGTACAGCCGGGCGTTGTCCAGGCACAGCGCGGCCCGGGAAGCCAGTTCGCCGGCGAGCCCGAGGTCCGCCTCGGCGAAGGCCGGGCGGGCGCCGGAGCGGCCGAACATGGCGATGCCCTGCACCGTGCCGCGGGCGATGAGCGGTGCCATGAGGATGCAGGTCAGCCCGCTGTCCAGCAGCAGCTGCGCACGCTGCTGGTGGACGACGGTCCGGGTCGCGAAGTCCTGGTCGACCGTGAAGCAGAGCGGACGGCCCGTGCTCAGCATCTGGTGGGTGTGGGAGCCGGGCGGGTACATGACCTCCTCCAGGCCGCTCACGAGTTCCACGGCCGGCTCGGGCAGGGTGGTGCCGGAGGCGATCCGGCGGGTGGCCACCGGCAGCGCAGGGTCGAAGGCCTCGGTCTCGTCCATCCACTCCACGAGTTCGACGACGCTGGCGTCGCAGAACTCCGGGACGACCGCGTCGACCAGCTCGCGCGCGGTGGTGTTCAGGTCCAGGGTGGTGCCGATGCCGGCCGCCGCCCGGTCGAGCAGGGCCAGCCGCTGGCGGGCGGCCGTCGCCTCGAGGATGGCCCGCTCGCGGTCGGTGACGTCCAGCAGCAGTCCGCCCACCCCGCGCCGGGTGTCGCCCGCGCCCGTCAGCGGGAAGAAGCTGACCGAGCGCACCTGGTCGCGGTCCGGGTGGCCCGGTGTGCGCAGGCCCACGAGGGTGCCGATGACGGTCCGGCCCTCCTCGGCCACGGACCGCAGCATGCGCTGGTACTCCCCTCCGTCCGCGGTGATCATGATCTCCGCCATCCGGCGGCCCAGGTGCTCGTCGAGCGGGACCCCGTCCATGTCGGCCAGGGCCTGGTTGAGGTGGACGTAGCGCAACTCCTCGTCGAGCATGACCAGGCCGATGGGGCAGGTCTCGAAGAGGGCGTCGAGGAAGGACAGGTTGGTCTTGACCCGGTCCAGTTCGTCGCCCCGGCTCGCCAGCCCGATGACCACGGAGGCGCCGGTGGCCCCGGTCATCGGGAAGACCCGGAAGCCGCAGTCGAACACCGAGCCGTCCCGGTGGAGCGCGGGCAGCCGTACGCGCCAGTAGCCGAGGGCCCGGGCGCGCTCTGCCAGGTGGGCGGCTCCGCCGGGGCCCCCGCCCGGGGGCGGCTCGGGGAAGAGGACCGCGGCGGGCCGGGTCAGCACCGATCCGGCGTCGTGGCCGAAGAGGTTCCGCGCGCCGGGGCCCCAGTAGCAGACCCGGTCCTCGTCGTCGATGCCGAAGACGGCCACCACCACGTGTTCCAGCAAGGACCCCGGTTCGGACCGGATCGGGCCGGGATCGTCCGCGTCCCCCAGCCGGTCCGATGGCATCGGCAGGCCTCCTTCCGCGCGCGTCTGGCTCGCGCGCGCGACTGACCGGCGCCCGCACGGCGGCCACGGGCTGCCTCTTCAATTCTGCCCGCCATCGGGGAGGAGGACATCACGACGCCGCAGGAGAGCCGGCCGGTGACCACCGGTGACGGTTGCCCGCGGTCCGGCGACCGTGCAGGTCAGCGGGGGTTTCCCAATCGGGCCCGCCGATGGGCGACGGGAAACCCGTCGACCCCCGCGGGCCTCGGGGCAAGGCTGAAGACGTCAAGCACGCCGGGACGACGGGACGCCACGACGCCCCCGCCTCCCGGCGTCAACACCGAGGCACACCCAACAGGGGGACATGATGCGCAAGATGATCCGCGCCACCGCCGCGCTCGCCACCGCCGCGGCGGCCGTCGTGGCACTGAGCGGCCAGGCGGGCGCCAGGCCCGCCGACGACTGGGCCGGCTGTCCGTACGGGTCGGTCTGCGTCTACCCGCAGGACCAGAACCCGGCGGTGAAGCCGTCCCTCGTCTTCACCAGCTACGGAGCACACAACCTGAGCAACCAGTACGGACGCCACTGGGTCCTCAACAACCAGTACGGCGGGGCCACCGCGAGCCTGTGCACCGGCTACGACGGCAAGAACTGCGGATCCCCCATCGCCCAGGGCACGGGCGTCTACGCGGACCTCGGCCCGATCAACTCCATCACCCTCAACCGCCCCTGACCGGGCACCCGTTCGCGGCCTTCCGGGTCCGCCGCTCCCCCGGCGGACCCGGAAGGCCGCTGTGCTCCGCGTTTGCGCCACGCCGATCCGACACGCGTTCCGCCGTCCGACCCCCGCGGTAGCCTGGGACGTTCCATCTCACAACCTGGGCGTGCTGCGCCATGGGGGATGCCGTGGGGGACCCGGACCGCGGACGCGACACCGATCACCACACCGATCACGAGCCCGATCACGAGCCCGATCCACTCGGGGCCGCCGGAGCGGCCGCGGCCTTTCCCGCCCAGTTGCGGCGGCTGCGGGTGCAGCGCGGTCTGTCGCTGGCCGACCTGGCCCGTCGCACGCACTACAGCAAGGGCTACCTGAGCAAGATCGAAACCGGCGCCAAACGCGTCACCCACGACGTCGCGCTGCGCTGCGACCGGGTGCTGGAGGCCGGGGGCGCGCTCCTCCAACTGGTCCCGGAGGCCGAGGTGCCGAGGCCCCGCACCCCCGCACCGCCCGGGCAGCCGCAGTCCGCCGGCGAGTGCCCCTACCGCGGCCTCGCCGCGTTCACCACGCGCGACGCGGGCTGGTTCTTCGGTCGAGACCGGGTGACCGCCGCCCTGGTCGAGCGGGTCTTCGACCGGATCGGCGGGGGCCCGCTGGTGCTCGTCGGCCGGTCGGGGGCCGGCAAGTCCTCCCTGCTCAGCGCCGGTCTCGTACCGGCCCTGCGGCGGATCGGCGGGTTCCCGATGGCGGGCGCCGACGGGTGGCCGGTCGTACGGTTCACCCCGACCGCGCATCCGCTCCAGGAGCTGCTGGACCGCACCGCGAAGGTGCTGGGCGCAGGTCTCGGCATCACCACAGGGGAACTGCGCGAGCAACCGCGGCGGTTGCTCGAAGCCGTCCGGGGCCTGGCGGACGGCTCCCCGGACCCGTCCGGGGAGCACCGGCCGCCCTGCGTACGGCCGGTGCTGCTCGTCGACCAGTTCGAGGAACTCTTCACCCTCTGCTCCGACGAGGACGAGCGGCGCGCGTTCGTCCACGTCCTGTGCACCCTGGCCACGGCGGGGCCGGAGCCGGCGTCGGCCGATCCGGCCGTCGTGGTGCTCGGCGTACGGGCCGACTTCACCGGCAGCTGCCTGGACCTGCCCGAGCTGGCCGCCGCCTGCACCGACGGGCTGTTCGTCCTCCCCCCGATGTCCGTCGCCGAACTGCGCGAGTCGATCACCCGCCCGGCGGAGCTCGCCGGGCTCACCCTCGAACCGGGTCTGGTCCAACTGCTGCTGCGCGACGCCGGCTTGCGCGAGGAGCCCGCGGCGGTCGCCGCCACTGCCCCGGCGGCCGGGCCCGGTGACACGCCGTCGGGTGCGCTGCCGCTGGTGTCCCACGCGCTGATGGCCACCTGGCAGCGCCGTACCGGGGCCACCCTGACCGTCGCGGGGTACGAGGACACCGGCGGCATCCAGGGCGCCGTCGCGCACACCGCCGAGAGCGTGTTCGCCCGCCTGTACCCGCGGGAGCAGCGGACGATCCGCCGCATCCTGGTGGCGCTGGTCCACGTCGCCGACGGCGCGGGGACGACACGGCGGCGCATGGCCCGAACCGGGCTGATGGAACAGCTCGCCGACGCGGACGGCGCGGCGGAGGCCCTCGACGCGTTCGTCCGGGCCCGGCTGATCACGCTGGACAGCGACAGCGTCGAGATCACCCACGAAGCCCTGCTGCACGCCTGGCCGCGGCTGCGCGGCTGGATCCACGCCGACCGGGACGGCCTGCTGGTCCACCGGCAGCTGGCCCACGCCGCCGAGGAGTGGGAGCGCGAGGGCCGCGACCCGTCCGTCCTGTACCGCGGGAGCCGGCTGGGGGCCGCCCTCGCCTGGGCCCGCGGACTCGACGGCCGGAGCCGGCCCGGGCCCCGGGAGGCGGCCTTCCTGGACGCGAGCCGGGCCGCGGAGGACGCCCGGCGGACGCAGGCCCGGCGCCAGGTCCGGATCCGCCAGCGGATGCTGGCCCTGCTCGGCGTCCTGCTGGTCCTTGCCCTGTCCGCCGGGGCGGTGGCGTACCAGCAGCGGGCCGGCGCGCTCGGCCAGGAGCGCACCGCCCGCGCGCAGGCCCTCGCCGTCCGGTCCACCGCCCTCGCCGCCGGTCAGCCCGAGGCCTCGATGCGGCTCGCGGAGAAGGCGTACCGCACGGAGGCGAACCCCGAGTCGCGGGGCGCGCTGCTGAGCACGCAGGCCCAGCCGTTCCTCGCCCGGCTCGGCGGACACGGCGGCCCGGTCAACGCGGTGGCGTTCGCCCCGGGGAGCGGGAAGGGACTGCTGGCGAGCGCCGGTTCCGACGGCAGGGTGCTGCTGCGGAGGGTGGCGGACCGGCGGACGACGGCGACCTTGACGATGCCGGGCCGGGTGCGCGCGATCGCGTTCGCGCCGGACGGCGGAACGCTCGCCGCGACGTCCACGGAAGGTCCGGTCCGGGTCTGGGGCACGGACGGGCGCGACATCGCGGTGCTCCCCGCGCAGACGACGGACGCCCGGGCCGTGGCCTTCGCGCCCGACGGGCACACGCTCGCCGTCGCGGGCGCCGACGGGACGGTGCGGTTGTGCGATCCCGAGGGCGGCGGGTCGGCCGTGACCGAGCTGACCGGCCACGCCGGGAGGGTCAACGCGCTGGCGTACGCACCCGACGGCAGGACGCTGGTGTCGGCGGGTTCCGACCAGACCGTGCGGCTGTGGGATCCGGTGGCGGGCCGTCAGCTCGCCGTACTCGCGGGGCACACCGGCGAGGTGCTGGGAGTCGCGTTCGCGCCGGACGGAAGGAGCGTGGCCTCCGGGGGCGTCGACCGGACCCTGCGGCTGTGGGACGTGGCCGGACGCCGTACGACGATGGCGCTGTCCGGGCACAACGACGACATCAACGCGGTCGCCTACACCCCGGACGGCGCGACGGTCGTCAGTGCGGGCGGCGACGGCACCACCCGGCTGTGGGACGTGCGCGGCGGCAGGCCGGTCGCGACGCTGGCCGGGCACACCGACTACGTGCTCGGGGTCGCGGTGGACCCGGGCGGTGCGGTGCTGGCCACGGCCGCCTTCGACCAGTCGGTGGTGCTCTGGGACTTGCGCGGTCCGGTGCTGGCCGCGCGCCCGTTCACGGAGTTCTGGCAGGCTGCGTACAGCCCGGACGGGAAGCTGCTGGCGACCGCGGACGCCGATCACACGGTGCGGCTGTGGGAGGTGGCCGGGCGGCGGGTGGCCGGGACGCTCGAGGGCCACACCGGTACGGTGTTCTCGGTGGCCTTCTCCCCCGACGGCCGGCTGCTGGCCTCGGCGGGCTCCGACGGGACGGTCCGGCTGTGGGACGTGGCCTCCCGTACGGCGCTGGGCACGCTCACCGGGCACGGCGGGATCGTCTACGCGGTGGCCTTCTCCCCCGACGGGCGGCTGCTGGCCTCGGCCGGTTCGGACCGGACGGTCCGGCTGTGGGACGTGGCCTCCCGTACCGCGCTGGGCACGCTCACCGGGCACACGGACTTCGTGAACGACGTGGCGTTCAGCCCGGACGGCCGCACTCTCGCGAGTGCCGGTGACGATCTGACCGTGCGCCTGTGGGACGTGACCGGGCGGCGGCCGCTGGCCACGCTGAGCGGTCATACGGGCGCGGTGCGGGCGGTCGCCTTCGGTCCGGGCGGGCGGACGCTGGCGAGCGGCGGCAACGACGGCACCGTACGCCTGTGGGACGCCCGGCGGCCGGGCGCCGGGGCCGAAGCGGTGCTGTCCGGTCACACGGGGTCCGTCCGGGCCATCGCCTTCTCCCCCGACGGGCGGTGGCTGGCCAGCAGCGGCAACGACCGTACGGTGCGGCTGTGGGAGGTGGCCGGAAGACGCCTGTGGGCGTCCCTGACAGGCCATACGAGCGCGGTGTGGGGCGTGGTGTTCTCCCCCGACGGGCGAACGGTGGCGAGCAGCAGCAACGACGGAACGGTGCGGCTGTGGAACCCGGATCCGGGTACGCGGCTGGCGGAGATCTGTGGACTGCACGCGGGCAGCGAGTGGCTGAAAAACGCTCCTGCCTGCCCGTTCTGAGGCGGCGGGTGCGCGGGGCCCGCCCGGTGGGCACGTACGATCACATCCCGCGGACTTGACCGCCCCGCGGCGGCGAGTTCGCGGCTGTGTAAGCGAAACTCTTCCCGTCTTCCCGTAGTTGAGGAACACCTTGCGCCAGCCTTTCGACCGACGCCTGACCCTCAGTGCCGCCCTGCTCGCCGTCGTGGCCGCAGCGGTGCCGGCGACCGCCGCCCACGCGGCCGCGAACCCGTTCGCCGCCCCCTCGGCGCAGACCGCCCCCGCGGCCGCGCCCAAGCCCGACATGGACGCCGTGACGCAGGCGTTGAAGAACACCACCGCGGTCGGGGCGCCCGGCGCCATGGTCCGCATCACCGGTTCCGGTGCCCCGCTGACCAGCGCGGTGGGCGTCCAGGACCGCACCACGGGCGCGGCCATGGACCTGAACGGCCGCTTCCGGATCGGCAGCGTCACCAAGTCGTTCTCCAGCGTCGTCCTGCTGCAGCTGGTGGACGAGGGCAAGATCAGCCTGGACGCCCCCGTCAACCAGTACCTGCCCGGCCTGCTGCCCGACGACCGGATCACGGTCCGTCATCTGCTGACCCACCGCAGCGGGTTGTCGGACTACACGAACGCCATGTTCGACAAGACCGTGCCCGGCTTCGAGGCCGTCCGGAACAAGGTCTTCACCTACCAGGAGCTGGTCGCCCTCTCGCTGCGCGAGCCGCGCACGACCGAGCCGGGCGTCTCGTACCAGTACTCCAACACCAACTTCGTGGTCGTCGGCATGCTCATCGAGAAGGCCACCGGCCACGGGGTGGCCAAGGAGTACGAGAAGCGCATCATCAAGCCGCTGAAGCTGAAGAACACCTCGTACGTCCACCCCTCGACGGAGATCAAGGGCGCGCACCTGCACGGCTACCTGCACCCGGACGAGGCGGGGGCGCCGCTGGTGGACTCCACCGAGCAGACCGTGTCCTGGGCGCAGTCGGCCGGCGCGATGATCTCGAACGCGGCCGACCTGAACACCTTCATGTCCGCGCTGCTCGGCGGCAAGCTGCTGAAGCCGGCCACGCTGGACGCCATGCTCACCATGACCCCGACGGACGCCACGAACTCCCGTTTCTACGGTCTGGGCCTGCGCCGCTACGACCTGTCGTGCGGTACCTCGGTGTACGGGCACACCGGCACGGTGCAGGGCTTCTACACCTACGCCTTCGCCACCCGTGACGGCAAGCGCAGCCTTGCCGCGGTGGCGAACACCTCGAACAAGGGAGCGGCGAACACGGCTCTGGGCGGCACGCTCGAAGGCGCGTTCTGCGGGAAGAAGGCCCCGGCGGCCGGCCCCGCGGCGGCTCCCGCCCAGCGCAGCTTCGCGCTGCTCCCGGCGCTGACCGCGGCCCCGGCCGAGCAGGACCTGCCCGAGCACGGCTCGCGCTGACCCCTGCGGCCCGTACCGTCCGGCGGTTGTCCACCGGGCGGTACGGGCCGTGGTTCGGGCGGTCGTGGGGTTCGGGCGGTTCAGGCCGTGACGCGGATCTTGGACTGGCCGTGGCCGAAGCGCTCCCAGTCCTCCATGAACCGGGCCTTCAGCCCGTGCCGGGCCGCGAGGTCGACGAGGGTCTGCGTACGGTAGTAGAAGTCCTCCCGCAGGACCTGGTGCTCGGTGCCCTCGGTGCGGTCGAAGGTGAAGTCGAAGAACCCGCCCGGGGCCAGGATGCGGCCGACGTGGGCGAAGCACTCCTCGATGATCTCGATCGGCGAGTGGGAGAACACGCTGTGGGCGTGCACGACGTCGAAGTACGCGTCGGGCAGGAAGTCCAGGGTGAGGTCCTGGGTGAGCGTGAGGTGCGGCAGCTTGTCCTGGAGCTCCTGGCGGGCCAGGGTCTGCTTGGCGGATATGAGGATGTCGGGCGAGATGTCGATCCCGTAGTAGTGGCCGGGACCGAGGTGCTCGATGAAACGCCATCCCGCGCGCAGGTTGCCGCAGCCGATGTCCAGCATCGTGTGGTGCGGGGTGAGGCCGTGCTCCACGAGGTAGTCGAACTGCATCTTGCCGAGGGCCAGCCACCGGTCGTGGGTCTGGCTGCCGACGGCGGCCTCGGGGTTGCGGGCGGTGTCGGAGGCCATGACCGCGCGGTAGTAGCCCACGTGGTCGGGGTGCTTGAGCCGCAGCCAGCTGTCGCGGGCGGCCCGGCGGACGTACGGGCCGATGCGCGCGGGGTTGCGCGCCGCGTAGCGGACCTTGTGGGTGAGGGTGGTGCGGTTGGCGACGAGGTTCTTCTTGGTTGCCACGGGAGGTTCCTCCGGAAGAATCGGTCGAAAGCGGCGGGGCCGTCGGGTTCAGCCGAGGCGGCGGCCGCGCAGCCGGACGGTCGTCAGCGTGACGAGGGCCAGGGCGAGGAGCAGGTAGACCGTGGTGTCGATCCCCTGGAAGGTCCAGAAGTCGGAGCTGGGGTACACCTTGTGCACCCGGCCCGTGAAGCCGTGCTCGTCCATGCACGCGCGCAGCTGCTCGCCCGAGAACAGGCAGTTCTCCAGCGGGTGCTGGGCCCCGTCGGGGGTGAGGTAGCGGTATCCCGCGGACCAGGCGCTGCCGATGAGCTGCTTGGGCTGCATTCCGGGGGTGATCCGGTCCACGGGGGTGACGAAGTCCCGGCGGAAGAAGGTCAGTACGGCGGCCGTGCCGAGGACCACGGCGAGCGTCGCGCCCATCGCGGGGAGCGTACGGCGGACCAGCAGGCCGATCGCGGTGCCCGCGGCCAGGGCGAACAGCGCTCCGGCGACGGCCGAGGGGCCGGAGGCGTTGAGGATGTACGGGTCGTGCCAGTACACGCCGTCGTACATGTTGGAGATCGGCGCCCACCACCAGGCGATGAGTGCGGCGACGGCGGCGGAGACGGTGACGGCGCAGAGCGCGGCCAGGCCGAAGCGGGCGGCGAACCAGCTGCGGGCGCCGCTGTCCTGGGTGAGGACGACCTTGATCGTGCCGCTCTCCAGCTCGCGGCCGATGAGCGGGGCTCCCCAGAACATGCCGATGGCCGCGGGGAGGGCCAGGCCGATGGCGCCCAGGAGGCGGATCCCCCCGTTGCTCTCGGTCATGGCGTTGTAGGTCTCGGGCGGGCATTCGCCGTTCCAGCCCTTGCACTGGGAGAGGTCGTAGCCGCTGATGGCCTCGATCAGGTCCGCCCGCCCCAGGGCGACCCATACCGTGAGGGCGGTGACGAGCAGGGCTCCGGTGAGGATGAGCGGGCGCTGCTGGCGCCAGGCGAGCCACAGGGTGCCCGTCATGCCGCGGCCTCCGTTGCGTGTGCGGTGCTCCGGGGCTCGGAGCGCAGATGGGCGAGCAGGAGCTCTTCGAGGGAGGGCTCCTTGGTGATCCACCGCTCGTCGACCCCCGCCGGGAGGGACGTACCGGGCGCGTTGCGCACGAGCGCGGACAGGTGGCGGCCGGTGGTGGTGGCGTGGACGACGGCCGCGCGGTCGGCGCCGGGCGGCAGGCCGTCCGGGGTGTCGGGGTCGGCGCGGCCGGTGAGGCTCGTGTACGCCTCCCGCAGGTCCTGGGTGTCGCCGGCGAGCCGGATCCGGCCGCCCTGCAGGAGCAGGACGTGGTCGCAGACGTTCTCCAGCTCGGGCAGGACGTGCGAGGAGATCACGACGGTGGTGCCGCGGTCGGCGACCTCGGCCATGAGCAGGCCCGTCACCTCGTGGCGCACCAGCGGGTCGAGGTCGGCGAGCGGCTCGTCCAGCAGGAGCAGGTCGGCCTGCTTGCCGAGGGCCAGGGCCAGCGCGACGCGGGTGCGCTTGCCCCCGGAGAGGGTGCCGATCCGGGCCTTCGGCGGGATCCCGCCCTCGCCGACGATGCGCTCTGCCTTGGCCTGGTTCCAGCGGCGCGGGCTGAGCCTGCGGCCCACGGCCAGCATCTCGGCGACCGTGAACTGCGGGTAGAGCGGCTTGTCCTGGCTCACGAAGGCCGTCCGGGCGCGGGCGGCCCGGGTGCCGGGGACGGAGCCGAAGACGCGTATCTCCCCGGTGGTGGGCCGCAGCAGGCCGGTCATCAGGTGGAACAGCGTGCTCTTTCCGGCCCCGTTGGGGCCGACGAGCGCCGCGATCCGGCCCGCCGGCAGTTCGAAGTCGCAGTCGTGCAGGGCGGCGCGGTTCCCCCGGAACCGCTGCCCTGTCGCGGTTGCCCGGAGCGCCGGTTCGGCGGTCGGGTCGTTCACTGGGTGTCCTCTCGTGACGGTCGTTCCGTGCCGGCCCGCGTGGACCGCGCCGCTCCCCGCGGCCGCGCCGCCGCCTCGGCCAGCGCCGCCTCGACGAGCGCCAGGACGTCCTCGCGCCCCAGCCCGGCGGCGTGCGCCCGGGTCACCCAGTCGACGAGGTCGGCGCGCAGCGGCGAATCGGCCGCGGCCTCGGGGCGGGAGAGCGAGCGGGTGACGAACGTGCCCTGTCCCGGGCGGGGTTCGACGAGCCCCTCGCGCTCCAGCTCGCGGTAGGCCTTCAGCACGGTATTGGGGTTGATCGCGGTGGCTTCCACCACGGCCCTGGCAGTCGGCAGCCGGTCCCCCGGTTCCAGTACGCCCAGTCGGAGCGCCTGTTTCACCTGGTTGACGAGCTGCAGGTACGTGGCGACACCGCTGTGCCGGTCCACCTGAAACTCGATCATGCGTCTGCCTCATTCCACTAATGCCTTAGTGGAATGATGTGGCGCGGGATCACGGTCCGTCAAATCCCCTCCCCACGAGGCGGCGTCGGCCGCTGCCCGCTCAGGCGGTACGGAGCCTGGCCGGGAGGGTGGGTGCAGTGCGCGGACCCGGCTTCGGGGGGCGGGTGGGCGCGGCCGTCAGATCGCGGATGCGATCCGTGAAGTCCTGGTCGGGCAAAGGCAGTTCGAGATCGTCGTCCACGTAGCTGACGGCGGCCGAGACGTACTCCATGACCGCCTCGACCGTGCCGGCGCCGCGCCGGGCCCCGGCACCGCCGGGGCGCAGCGCCCGCAGGACGCGCAGGGTGGTGGGCAGGCTCGCGTCGGCGGCGAGGTCGCGCTCCGCGCCGTCGAAGACCACCGTGGCCGCGTCCGGTGCGACCGCCGCCTCGGCGGTCGCCGGTGGCGCCGTCTGACGGCGCCACCAGAGCGCCTCGTGGTTCTCTCCGAGCGCGAGGTGGTGGAGGTAAAGGCAGTACGAGGCGATCGAGTCCCCGGCGCCGGCGGCGTACTGCCACCAGAAGCGGGCGGAGTCCTCCGCGTCGGTGAGCAGCAGGATGCAGCCCAGGACGCGGGCCCCGGAAGGCTGGGGCAGTTTGTGCGTGAGGAAGTCCCCGAGCGCTGCGACGGCGGTGCCCGTGACGGCCGTCTCGCACAGGGCCCGGAGGTCGCGGGCGGCTCCCCGCATGTCCTTCTGCGGTTCGCCCGCGGCCGCGCCGGGCGCCCGGGCTCCCGCCCGGTGGTGCGGCGCGCCGCCGGCGTCCACGATGTCGGCGGGCGCGTCCGAGGGCGCGTGGAGACGGGCGCGGGCCAGCAGCTGGTCAATGGTCGAGGTCACCGCGGACCCCCTCCTCGGTGGTGGTGTCCGGGTACAGGGCGGCGTGCAGATGGCGTTTGGCGTGCCGTGCGGTGGACCGTACGGAGGCTGCGGAGACGCCCAGTTCGTCCGCCGCCCGGGCCTCCTCGAGCCCGCAGAGGTACAGCAGGACGACGACGTCCCGCTGCATGGGCGCGAGCTCCCCGACGGCCCGGAACAGGGCCATCGACTCCTCCACCTGCCCGATCGGGTCGGAGGCGAGGTCGAGGGCGACCGTGTCGAAGGCGGCCGCGACGAGGGAGGGCCGGCCGTTCTCCCTCGGGGCGCGTTCGAGCACCGTCCGGCGCAGCATCGGCCACGCGAACCGCTCGGGGTTCTCGCTGGCGAGCGCGTCGTGCCACAGCATCAGCAGGAGCGTGAAGACGTCGTCGACCGCCTTCTCGACCAGCCCGTTGCGGCGCAGGAACGCCGCGGCGTAGCTGGTGTACTGCGGCCGGTGCATCTGCTGGAAGGCCCGGAAGTCCAGCGGGGCCGAGCCGGTCGGGATGCGGTGGCGGGCGCCGCCCTCGTGGAGGCAGTCCTTGATCCACGAGGTGCGCTTGCCGATGTCCTGGGCCGCGATCACCCAGCGCAGCCGCATCGTGTCGTACCGCGGGCCGGGCCGCTCCAGCGCGAGGAGCACCGTACGGACGAACACCCAGCGGGGGTAGCGTCCGACGGCCCGCAGCAGTTCGGAGATGTGCCCCTTGTCACGGCCGGTGCGCGCCTGGAGCTCGTCCAGGGTCACCCCCCTGCCGTGGATGGCATCGCGCAGCGGCTCCAGCCAGGCGCGGTGCGCCGCTCCGGTGCCTTCGGCGATGGGACCCAGCGGCCGGCCGGGCTTGCCGCGCCGGCCCTGGGGGAGGTCCTGGGGTGCCGAGTGGAGGTTCATCCCCGCGGCTCCTCGTCCCGGTCGGGCACCTGTGCGGCGGCCCGCTCGCGACGGCTCTCGGCCACGCCGGTGCCCGCCTGCACGATCTGCTGCACGCCCAGTGCGACCGACGGGATCAGGGCGGTGACGGCCGCGACGGGCTGTCCCGCCACCACCATGACCACACTGAAAGCGAAGATCGCTAAGAGCGCCACCACGGTGACGATCATCCGGTTGTTCTTCATCGCGCCGTCCTCTGGCTGCTTTCGCGCCTGCTCGGTGTCTGTCCGGGATGCGGCTCATGGCGTTGCCACGCCCCCCTTCAGGAGCCGAAGCAAGCATGGAGTGAACAGAGTTGGACAGGCGCGAAAAAAGCAGAACGGGGAACAATCAGAACCCGGTGTCCGCCCCTCTTGCGTCAGGTTCCAGCGGTAGCCGGGCCACCAGCCGGGCGCCGGCCGGCGCGTCCTCGACGGAGAGGGATCCCCCCAGGCGGGTGGCGATGTCCCGGGCTATGGCCAGGCCCAGGCCGGAACCTCCCTCGTCGCGGCTGCGGGCGTCGTCGAGACGGGTGAACCGCTCGAAGACCCGCTCCCGGTCCGCCGCCGCGATGCCCGGCCCGTCGTCGCGCACCTCCAGTACGGCGGTGCGCCGCGGCCCGTCCACCCGCAGCACGAGCCGCACCCGCCGGTCGGCGTGGCGCTGGGCGTTGTCCAGCAGGTTGGTCACGAGCCGGGAGAGCCACAGCGTGCTGCCGCGCACGACGGCCGCGGGAGCGATCTCCATGTCGACGGGAACCCGGTCCCGGCGGCGCGAACGGGCCGCCTCCCGGGCCACGTCCGCGAGGTCCACCGCGGCGTCCGGCGGCGGCTCCCCGGTGTCCAGGCGGGCCAGCAGGAGCAGGTCCGCGGCAAGGTCCTGGAGTCGTACGGTGTCCTCCAGCGCCCCGCTGACCAGCTCGCCCCACAGCTCCGGGTCGGGGTGCGCCTGGGCGACCTCCAGCTGGGTGCGGAGCACGGTGATCGGGCTGCGGAGCTCGTGCGAGGCGTCGGCGATGAAGCGGCGCTGGCGGATCCCGGCGGCCTCCAGCCGGTCCAGGGTGGCGTTCATGGTGACGGCGAGCCGGGCGATCTCGTCACGGCTGCGCGGCACGGGGACCCGCCGGTGCAGATCACGGTCACCGATCGCGGCGACCTCGGCGCGGATCGCCTCGACGGGCCGCAGCGCCCAGCCGGTCACCCGCCAGGTGACCAGGGCCACCGTGAGCACCAGCAGCGGAACCACGACGGCGAGCACGCCGGTGATGACGTCGTCGGCGGTGTCGGCCTCCCGCAGGGAAGTCCCCGCGAACACGGTGACCAGCCCGTCCCCGGTGACGGTGGTGACCTGGACGACGCGGTGGCGGCGGTCGCCGCGCGCCGGGCCCTCCTTCCAGGTGTCGCGGACCGTGCCGGGCCTGCCCGGGCGGGCCGGGGAGAGGGCGGGCCGGCCGGCCAGGTTCGGGCTCGCGGCCAGCACCCGGCCCTGGGCGTCGACGACCTGCACGAAGTCGGTGCCGCGTCCGGGGGTCACCACCGTGTCGAACCGGCCCGCGGCCACCAGCCCGGCCGTGGAGAGGGCCTGGCGTTCGGCGGCGGCCTGGGCGTCCCGCATCAGGTTGCCGTCCAGGATCCCGACCAGGGCGAGGGACGCGGCGCCGAGGGCCAGGGCCACCACCAGGGAGGCACCGAGCGTGGCCCGGGCACGGACGGAGCCGGGGCGCAGACGGCTCACCAGCTCGCGTACGGACTTCGGCCGCGGGCCCCGCGCGAGTTCACGGATCCGGCCGGGGACGCTCAGGGGGATGTGACCGGGGAAGCGGGCGGAAGAGCGGGCGGCGCTGCCGGTCCTGCGGTCAGCCACCGTCGGCCGCCAGCCGGTAGCCCGCCCCGCGGACGGTCTCCACGGCGGCCCGGCCGAAGGGGGCGTCGATCTTCCGGCGCAGGGCGCTGACATGGACCTCGACGACGTTGAGGTCACCCTCGTAGGCCGCGTCCCAGACGTGCTCCAGTATCTCCCGCTTGGGGACGACCTCCCCTGCCCGCCGGGCGAGGTACACGAGGACCGCGAACTCGCGCGAGGTCAGCCGGGCCTCGGTCCCGGCCCGCGTGCACCGCTGCCCGGCCGGGTCGATCACCAGGTCGCCGAACTCCATGACCTGCGGGCTGCGGCGGCCGGTGCGCCGGATGAGGGCGCGCAGCCGGGCGACGAGGACCACGTAGGAGAAGGGCTTGGACAGGAAGTCGTCCGCGCCGGTGTCGAGGGCCTCGGCCTCGTCGTACTCGCCGTCCTTCGCGGTCAGCATCAAGATCCCCGACTCGCAGCCGCTCGCGCGCAGCCGGGCGCAGACCCGGTAGCCGTTGAGTCCGGGCAGCATGATGTCGAGCACGATGGCGTCGTAGTCGTGCTCGCCGGCCAGCCACAGGCCCTGCGGCCCGTCGTGGGCGACGTCCACGGTGAAGCCCTCGGCCCGCAGACCCCGCTGGAGGGCAGCGGCGAGCCGCCGTTCGTCCTCGACCACCAGTACGCGCATGGGGACAGGTTCTCAGGTCGCCCCGGCCGCTTGCTGAAGAGGTCTTCAGCCGGCTTCAGCAGAGCTTCAGCATCCGGCGCGCACGATCTGCCCAGCCGGGCAGCGTGCCCGCAGAACGCGAGGAGCATGTCGATGACTCAGTCCAGTCCCCAGCCCGCCGAGCCGCCCGCGGACCCGGGCGAGGCCAAGACCGCGGCCGACCCGGCCGGTGCGGCGGCGGGCCGCCGCGGCCGGCTGGTCCGGCTGGCCCGTGAGGGGCGTACGAGATGGGTGGCCCTCGGGGCGGTCGTCGTGATCGGTGGCGGGCTGGCCGCGGTGGCGGCGGCCGAGCACGGCCACGACGACCACGTGCGGGGCGGTTTCGCCGCCAAGGTCCGCGCGCACGGTCCCGGGGAGAGGCACGCGGAGGGCCGGCCCGGGCCGCTGCCGCACCGGGGCGGCGAGCCCGAGGTCGTCGACGGCGACCGTGACTTCCCGGGCGGCGGAATGGGAGCGGCGGGCCGCGGCCCGGGCGGCGGCGGCCGGGCGGGTGGCTCCGCGAAGGGCGCCCCGGTGCCGCTGCCCGCACTGGCGGCGGCCCAGGCGGTGGAGAAGGCCACGGCCGCCGTCGAGGGGGGCAAGCTCGAATCGCTGCGGGCCGTGGCCCAGCAGGGCGGCGGCAGCGCGTGGCTGGCCGTCGTCCTCGGCACGGACGGGGTCCGGCACGCCGTGACGCTGGCGGGCGCCGACGGCGCGGTCACCGGCAACACCGTCCTCGGCCAGGGTCCGGCCGGGCCCCGCTGACGGTACGCCGGGGCCTCGCTCCTGCCCGGCGCCCGGTCCTCACTCCGTCCCGCCGGCGGAGTCCAGGGCCGCGAGGTCTTCGGCGGAGAGGCGCAGGGCGCCCGCGGCCACGTTGGCGGTGAGGTGGTCCGGGTTCCCGGTGCCGGGGATGGCCAGGACGTGCGGTCCCCGGTGCAGGGTCCACGCCAGCCGGATCTCGGCGGCGCCCACCCCGTGGGCGCGGGCCACGGCGAGCACCCGCGGGTGCTCGACGCCGCTCGCGCCCGCTTCGCGTCCCGTGCCGGCGATCGAGTAGAACGGCACGTACGCGATCCCCTGCTCCCCGCAGGTGCGCAGGAACGCCTCCTGCTCGGGAGCGGCGCCGAGCCCGTACAGGTTCTGTACGCAGACCACCGGCGCGATGGCCCGGGCCTCGGCGAGGTGCCCGGGCTGCACGTTGGACAGGCCGAGGTGGCGGATGAGCCCCGCGCGGCGCAGGTCGGCGAGGGCGCCGAAGCGCTCGGCGATCGAATCGGTGCCGACGATGCGCAGGTTCACCACGTCGAGGTGGTCGCGGCCGAGCTGGCGCAGGTTCTCCTCGACCTGACCGCGCAGCTGGTCGGGGGTGGCGTGCGGCAGGAACTCCCCCGACAGGGCCCGGCCGGGGCCGACCTTGGTGGTGATGACGAGGTCGTCCGGGTAGGGGGCCAGGGCCGCGTTGATCAGCTCGTTGGCGGAGCGCAGCGGGGAGAAGTAGAAGGCTGCGGTGTCGATGTGGTTCACGCCGAGCTCGACGGCGCGGCGCAGGACGCCGATCGCCCGGGTGCGGTCGCTGGGGGCGGCGCCGGGGGCGAACGCCGGGCCGTCCTGGGTCAGGCGCATCGCGCCGAAGCCCAGGCGGTTGACTTCGAGGTCGCCGAGCCGCCAGGTGCCGGAGGCCGCCGCGGTGACGGCCCGAGTGGTCGTGGGCGTCGTGGGGGTCGCGGAGGTCGTGGAGGTCGTGGAGGTCATGCCGGAATGATCTGTGCGCGGTAGGGTCGGGGCCATTGATTCAGGCATGGCTGAATCCATGTGCGTCTTGATGAGTCCAAGGGGTGGTCCTGCTGGCGGAGTTGGCGTTCTCGGCGGGCGATCTGGCGCAGATGCGGTTCGCCGTCTCGCCGCTCTGGGAAGTGGTGACCAGTTTCCGGCGGCTGCTGAACGACGGCGCCGTGTCGCCCGTGTACCGGCCCTGGGCAGCGCAGGTGCGGCCCCGGCTGGCGGCTGCCGGGCTGGACCGGGGCTGGCTCGCCGAGCTGGTCCCGTCCTCGAAGTACGTGCCGCATTTCCTGAACCCCGCACCCGCCGGACCGGCCCCCGTCCTCGCGGCGGAGCTGGCCGAGCTGGTGGCCGCGCCCGCCGAAACGGTGCGCCGCAATCTCGACCACCTCCGCCACCACCAGGACTCGCTCGGCCCCCGCGCCCGGGCCCTGCACGCGGACCCGGCGGCCCGACTGCCGCGGCTGGCCCAGGAGATCGAGGCGTACTGGAAGCTGGCGCTCGCCCCGTACTGGGCGCGGATCCGCGCGGTGCTGGAGGCCGACGTCTTCCACCGGGCCCGGCAGGCGGCCGAGCAGGGGGCGGGCCGGGTCATCAACGAGCTGCACAGCGCGTTGCGTTGGGACGAGAACGCACTGAGCCTGGTGCGCCGCACCCGGCCGCTGACCCGGGAGATGGCCGGCCGGGGGCTGCTGCTGGTGCCCTCGGCCTTCCTCGGGCCGGGCCTGCTGACCCGGATGACCCCGCCGGATCCGCCGCAGATCGCGTACCCGGCGCGCGGGGTGGGCGCGCTGTGGGCCTCCCGGCCGCCGACCGCGAAGACGGAAGCCGTCGCCGCGGTGCTGGGCCGTTCGCGGACCCTGCTGCTGACGGAGCTGGACGCCCCGGCCTCCACCACCGAACTGGCCCGGCGTACGGGGCTGTCGGCGGCCGGGGTGTCCCAGAACCTGACGGCGCTGCGCGACGCGGGCCTGGTCAGCGCGCACCGCGCGGGCCGCTCGGTCCTGTACGCCCGCACCGCGGTCGGCGAGAGCCTACTCGGCACCGACAGGCCCTAGGGGGTGTCCGCAAAGTAGCGCCGGCCGCCCGGAGGGCGGTCCCGCGGCGTCCGGTGCGTGCTCTCGGTGTGCCGGGCGGAAGCCCTTGTACTGGACGTACTCGGGATTTCGCCC
>NZ_JBIAXU010000031.1:0-41551 GCF_042896985.1 Streptomyces sp. NPDC001194
GCTGCACTGGTACAACTACCACCGTCCCCACACCGGCATCAGCGGCCAGACACCCGCCAGCCGCGCCACCAACCTGCCCGGACAACACACCTAGGCGGTCCGTCCGCTCCGGGAGGTCTCCGGCGGGGCGTCGGCCGCGGCCCCGCCGGCCTGCGAGGTGTGCCGTCGGCTAGGCGAGCCAGCCCGTCATCTCGGTCTGGACGGCCGAGCCGTCCAGGTCGGCGAGCTTCATGCCGACGAAGGTGCGCGCCCAGTCGGAGGTCTGGATCCGGAACGGCATCTTCTCGGCGGTCAGCGCGTCGACGACCGGCGCCGCCGCCTGCTCCGGGGTCTGGGCGGTGTCGCTGCCGAAGGACTGCATGGCGTGGTTGATGTAGCCCTGCAGGGCCGGGGCGTACGGACCCGCCTGGGCGAGCAGCGCCGGGATGTCGAGCCCGACGTTGTTCACGAACTCGCTGGAGACGGCGCCCGGCTCGACGACGGACACCTGGACGCCCATGGTCGCGGCGACCGGGGCCAGGGACTCCATGAAGCCCTCGACGGCGAACTTGGCCGCGCAGTAGGACTCGTTGAACGGCTGGCCGACCACGCCGCCGACGCTGGTCACGGTGATGACCCGGCCGCCCGAGGCGCGCAGGTGCGGGAGTGCGGCGCGGGTCAGCTCGACGACGCCGAAGAAGTTGACCTCCATCACGGACCGGACCCGGTCCATGCCGTGCTGCTCGACGGTGCCCACGAAGCCGGCGCCCGCGTTGTTCACGACCGCGTCGAGGTGTCCGTGCTCGGCGACGACCTCGGCCACGCACGCGGCAACGGACTGCGCGTCGGTCACGTCGAGCCGCTTGACCTGGACGAGCTCGGCGACGCCGGCTTCGGCGGCGGCCTTGGTCAGGGCGTCGGCGCGGGTGGTGTCGCGCATGGTGGCGACGGTGTGCCAGCCGGCCCGGGCGGAGGCGACCGCGGCGGCCAGGCCGATACCGGAGGAGGTGCCGGTGATCAGGACGGTCTTGGCGGCGGTGCTGGTGCTCATGGAAGGCTCCCTAGATTTGTGCGTGCACACACACATTAACGATGTGTGCGTGTGCACGCAACCCGGTATCCTTCCCGTATGGCGCACACGAATCTCAACCTGGACGGTCTCACCCCCCGCGACCACGCCTTCTACGGTCTGGTCTGGGCCGGAACCACCCTCACCGCCCGGGTCGACCAGGCGCTCACGCGCCGGCACGACCTGCCGCTGTCGTGGTTCGAGGTCATGCTGTGGCTGAGCGTCCAGCAGGAGCCGGTCGCCCCTTCCGAGCTGGGCACCAGGACCCTGCTCAGCCGCAGCCAGGTCTCGCGCGTCGCCGATTCGCTCCGCGCCCGCGGCCTGGTCGAACGGGTCCCGTCCCCGACGGACGCCCGGTCCGTGGGCATCACCCTCACCGAGGCGGGCCGCCGCGCCTTCGCCGAGGCCGACGCCACCCGCCGCGAGGCCCTCGCCGAGGTCTTCGACGACCGCCTCGACGACGCGGACATAGCCGCGCTGGAGGCGGTCTGGGCCAAGCTCAAGGCCAAGTCCGAGGCGTAGCCGGCCCCGGCCCGGCCCCGGCCCGGCCCCACCGCCCGCTCTCCGCAAGGGCGTTGTCAGTGCTGGGTCGTAGCGTCGAAGGCGTGACGAAGCCGCCGAAGAAGCAGAACGCGCTGTCCCTCCTGGCAGACGACCCGCAAGGCCTCGCCCTGGGGCTGGAGTTGCCGCCGGGCACGCTGGTCGACCGGCCCCGGGGGCGGTCCCTGCTGCGGTCCGGCGCGCGCCGGGAGCCACTGCTGTGGGTCTCCGACGAGCCCGTCGGCGCCGGCGTGCTCGCCGCCTGCCGCTCCGGCCTGCACCGGACCGGCTCCGGCCTTCAGGCGGTGCTGCTCCAGGAGCGGCGCGGTCTGGAGGAGTGGTGGAACCGCGGCGAGCTGTGCCCCGGCTCGATGTCCGACCCCGACGACCACCACGTCGAGCCGGTGCTGCGCGAGTTCTGGGCCGGCGTCGTCCCCGACCCCGAGGAGGGGGAGGGCCCCGACGGCGCCGGGCTCACGGCCCCCTTCGGCCGCGACTGGCCGGGCCTCGCGGAACACCGGAGCCCGAGGGAGGACCCGGAGGCGGTCGCCCTCGCCCTCGCCGACGACCTGATCCGGGACGGGGTCCTGCCGGGCCCGCGGCTCGCGCTGGTCCCCGCCGCCCGGGCAGCCGACGTACCCACCGCGATGGGCTGGCGGGGGGCGGTGAACCACGAGGGCGACACGGCTCTGCTCACCGCCGTGATGCGCTCGTGGGAGGAGCGGTTCGGTGCCCGCCTCATAGCGCTCGGCTTCGACGAGGCCCACCTGTCCGTGGCCGCCCCGCTCCCGACGGCGGTCGCGGCGCTGCCGGTCGCCGCCGAGCACTTCGCCTTCTGCCCCGACAACGTGTGGCAGGGCTCGGGCAGCGTCCGCGCGTACGCCGACGAGGCCGTGACCGGCTCGGAGCACTGGGCGTTCTGGTGGGACTGAGGAGGGAGCGGGCGCTACGCGCGGGGGACGCGTACGACGCCCTCCTGGATGACGGTCACGGCGAGGCGCCCGTCCTGGGTCCAGATCCGGGCCTGCCCGAGCCCGCGCCCGGCCGCGGCCGAGGGGGACTCCTGGTCGTACAGCAGCCATTCGTCGGCGCGGAACGGCCGGTGGAACCACATCGCGTGGTCCAGCGAGGCGCCCACCACGTCACCGACCGCCCAGCCGCCCCGGCCGTGCGCGAGCAGCACCGAGTCGAGCAGGGTCATGTCCGAGACGTACGTGGCCAGGCAGGTGTGCAGGAGCGCGTCGTCGCTCTCCAGCTTCCCGGCCGTACGGAACCACACCTGCGAGCGCGGCTCGACCGGCCTGCCGACGCTGCCCCAGGGCGGGACGGTCGCGTACCGCAGGTCCACGGCGTCGCGCGCCTCGATCAGCCGCTCCACCGTGCCCGGGTCGCGGAAGGTCTCCCGGTACGCGGGCAGCGCCTCGGCGGCCGTCGGCAGGCTCTCCGGATCGGGCGCGTCCGGCATCGCGGCCTGGTGGTCCAGGCCCTCCTCGTACGTCTGGAAGGACGCGGAGAGGTGGAAGATCGGCTGGCCGTGCTGGACGGCGACGACCCGCCGGGTGGTGAAGGAGCGCCCGTCGCGGATCCGGTCCACCGCGTAGACGATCGGCGCGCCGGGATCCCCGGCACGCAGGAAGTACGAGTGCAGCGAGTGCGCGGTGCGCTCCTCGGGCACGGTCCGCCCGGCCGCGACCAGGGCCTGGGCCGCGACCTGGCCGCCGAAGACGCGCGGTACCAGCGCCGAACGGCTGGTACCGCGGAAGATGTTCTCCTCGATCTGCTCCAGGTCGAGCAGATCGAGGAGCGTCGTCAGTGCCTCGTTCATGGAGTGAAGGCCAGGGCCTTACAGCCCCATCGCCTTGGCGATGATGGACTTCATGATCTCGCTGGTGCCGCCGTAGATGCGGTTGACGCGGTTGTCGGCGTACAGGCGCGCGATCGGGTACTCGTTCATGTAGCCGTAGCCGCCGTGCAGCTGGAGGCAGCGGTCGATCACGCGGTGCGCGACCTCGGTGCAGAACAGCTTCGCGGAGGCGGCCTCGGCGGGGGTCAGCTCGCCGGCGTCCAGGGCCTCCAGGGCGCGGTCCGCGACGGCCTGGGCGGCGTCCACCTCGGCCTGGCAGGCGGCCAGCTCGAACTTGGTGTTCTGGAAGTGCGCGACCGGCTTGCCGAAGACGGTGCGGTCGGTGACGTACTGCTGGGCGAACCGGACGGCCGCGGCGGCCTGGGCGTACGCGCCGAACGCGATGCCCCAGCGCTCGGAGGCCAGGTTGTGGCCGAGGTAGTAGAAGCCCTTGCCCTCCTCGCCGAGCAGGTCCTCGACGGGGACCTTGACGTCGACGAACGCCAGCTCGGCGGTGTCGGAGGTCTTGAGGCCCAGCTTGTCGAGCTTGCGGCCGATGGAGTAGCCCTCGGACTTGGTGTCCACGGCGAAGAGGGAGATGCCGAAGCGGCGGTCGTCCTCGCTCGGGGCGGAGGTGCGGGCGCAGACGATCACGCGGTCGGCGTGCACGCCGCCGGTGATGAAGGTCTTGGAGCCGTTGAGGACGTAGTGCGTGCCGTCCTCGGAGAGCTTGGCGGTGGTCTTCATGCCCGCGACGTCGGAGCCGGTGCCCGGCTCGGTCATCGCGAGGGCCCACATCTCCTCACCGGAGACGAACTTCGGCAGGAAGCGCTTCTTCTGCTCGTCGTCGGCCAGCATCTTGATGTAGGGGAGCGCGAGCAGCACGTGCACGCCGGAGCCGCCGAAGTTCACGCCCGCGCGGGAGGTCTCCTCGTACAGGACGGCCTCGAACTTGTGGGTGTCCAGGCCCGCGCCGCCGAACTCCTCGGGGACGTTGATGCCGAAGACGCCCAGCTCGCCGAGCTTGTAGTAGAAGTCGCGCGGAGCCTGCCCGGCCGCGAACCACTCGTCGTAGACGGGGACGACCTCGGCCTCTATGAAGGCGCGGATGGTCTCGCGGAACGCTTCGTGGTCCTCGTTGAAAACGGTACGGCGCACAGCCGCCTCCTCGATCCTGTCGCCCGTCGCGCTGTCGCGCCGTGTCTAAGCGCTTGCTCAGACTATTAAGTTACCGGTGGGTCGGGTGGGCTGTCCAGAGTCGCGGAGGGGTACCGGGTGTGATGTCCGGCGCGGGCCGGCGGGGCGAGCCGCCGGCCCGCGCCGACTCTCACTTGCCGAGCATCTTGCCGGTCCACTGGCCGGCGGCGCCGTGCATCAGGGCCTCGTTGCTCAGGATCCGGGTGCCGGGCAGGGAGGCCATGCCGATGTCGCCGGCCGGCGCAGCGCCGTTGTGGGAGCCGACCGTGTTGTCGCGGCCGGCGTTGAACACGTCGTCGGCGGCGTTCTGGGTCAGGTCGCCGAAGACGATCGAGTAGGTGTTGTCGACCGGCGCGTACACGGTGAAGGTGTCGTCGGCGCAGGCGGCGGAGGCGCCGGCCAGGATGACGCCGCCGGCGGCGAGGGCGGTCAGGGCGAGGCGGATCGATCGCACGAGGGCACTGCCTTTCGAGGTGGGGGTGGGGGAGCAGTGCGAACGTAGGCCGCCGTGCGCCGCGAGACGGCGAGCCCGCCGCCGGAAGCCCCGAGTCCATCCGTACGGCGCAGCCGCCCCCGAGCCGGTCGGGTCACCGCGGACACGCGCTGGGCGCCGGTCCCGTCAGGGCTCCGGGGCCCGGGTCAGCGCGAACCACAGCTCCATCCGGGTGTCCGGGTCGTCGAGGTCGAGGCCGAGGAGGGCGGCGGCGCGGGCGATGCGCTGGCGGACGGTGTTGCGGTGCACGCCGAGGGCGGCGGCGCTGCGGTCCCAGCTGCCGTGGTGGGCCAGCCACGCGCGCAGGGTGTCCCGCAGGGCCGGGGAGAGCGGGCCGAGCAGGGCCTCGGCGTGGGCGCGGGCTTCGGCCGCGCCCACGAGCCCCGCGAGGCCGGGCTCGGTGTGCCGGGCCAGCGGGGTGCGGGCCGCCTCGGCGCGGTCCAGGGCCCGGCGGGCCTGCGCGTCGGCGGTGGGCAGGGCGTCGGGGCCGGCCGGGGCGCTGACCCCGAGCCGCCACCCGGGCTGCGGGGCGGGCTCCCGGTCGGTGAGGAGCCGTACGGCCGGGCCCTCCGGGTCCAGCAGTACGGTGCCCAGCGCGGCGGCCAGGGCCTGCGGATCGGCGCCGCCGCGGGCGTGGACGGCGTACCAGGGCCCCGGCCCGCCCAGCGCCCCCGCGGCGGAGCCGCCGAGCAGCAGCCGGGCCAGCGCGGCGGCCTCGGCCCCGGCCGGCCGCTCCGCGGTGATCAGGGTCAGCAGGACGGCGGCGATGGAGGCGATGGTGTGGTCGCCGGGAGCCCGGGCCGGGGTGGCCAGCGCCAGCACCCGGCCGCCGCCGACGGCGTAGACGGCGAGGTGCGTTCCGCCGGCGGCGTCGGTGGCGGTGGCCGCCGCTCCGCCCGCCACCCGCCGCGCCAGCACCCGTACGGCGCCGAGCACCTCCTCCCCGACCCCGGCCCCGGCGGCCCGTACGATCCCGGCCCCCGCGGTGTCGGGAGCCGCGGCCGGGCCGCTCGAGGGGGCCGGCCCCGCGGCTCCCGGCCCCGCGGCGGCGGAGGGGGTCAGGAGGGCGGCCCAGCCGCCCAGGCTCGCCGCCAGACGGGCCAGGACCGCCCCGACCGGGTCGGGGCGGGCGGCCGCCGCCGCGAGCGACTGCTGGACCTCGGCGACCCGGCGCAGCTCTCGGGTGCGGGCCTGCGCCATCAGCCGCCAGACGCTCCGGGCGACCGCCGTGAACGGGGTCGGCGGCGGGACCTCCACCAGCGGCAGCCCGTACCGCGCACAGGCCGCCGCCAGCGCCGCCGGCACCTCCTCGTGCACGGGCGCCACGCCGAAGCCGAGTGCGGCGGCACCCGCGGCGACGAGCCGGCTCACGTACCCGTCGGGGTCGGCCCCCAGCTCCGCGCCGGCGGTGAGCAGCAGCTCGCCGCCCAGCAGGTAGGGCGAGGGATCGGCCATCTCGGAGGCGTGCACCCCGTGTACGTCGGCCTCGGCGGGCCCCGCGAGGTGGCGCAGCCCCAGCTCCCGGTCGGCGAGCAGTGCGGCCAGGGGGACCGGTGGGGTGGGCGGGGCCTCCATGGATGCTCCGTACATATCAGAGACGGCTAATGGATGAAACGTACACTTCGCGCCCTCCGGGTGGCGGCTTACGCTCGAAGCACCGCACCAGCACCCCCGCAGGACCTCCGGAAGGGCACCCCTCATGAGCACGCAGCCGCGCGGCCCCGTCGACTCCTCCCGCATCCCGCGCTACGCGGGCCCCGCGACCTTCGCCCGGCTGCCCCGCCTCGACGAGGTCGGGTCGGCCGACGTCGCCGTCGTCGGCGTCCCGTTCGACTCCGGCGTCTCCTACCGCCCCGGCGCCCGCTTCGGCGGCAACGCCATCCGCGAGGCCTCCCGCCTGCTGCGCCCGTACAACCCGGCGCAGGACGCCTCCCCGTTCGCGCTCGCCCAGGTGGCGGACGCCGGCGACATCGCCGTGAACCCCTTCAACATCAACGAGGCCGTCGAGACGGTCGAGGCGGCCGCGGACGAGCTCCTCGGCGCCGGCTCCCGCCTGATGACCCTCGGCGGCGACCACACCATCGCCCTCCCGCTGCTCCGCTCCGTCGCGAAGAAGCACGGCCCGGTGGCGCTGCTGCACTTCGACGCCCACCTGGACACCTGGGACACGTACTTCGGCGCCGAGTACACCCACGGCACCCCGTTCCGCCGCGCCGTGGAGGAGGGCATCCTCGACACCGAGGCGCTCTCGCACGTCGGCACGCGCGGCCCGCTGTACGGCAAGCAGGACCTGGACGACGACGCCAAGATGGGCTTCGGCATCGTGACCTCGGCCGACGTCTACCGGCGCGGCGCCGACGAGGTCGCGGACCAGCTGCGCCAGCGCATCGGCGACCGCCCGCTGTACATCTCGATCGACATCGACGTGCTGGACCCGGCGCACGCGCCCGGCACCGGCACGCCGGAGGCGGGCGGCATGACCTCCCGCGAGCTGCTGGAGATCATCCGCGGTCTGTCCTCCTGCAACCTGGTCTCGGCGGACGTCGTCGAGGTCGCCCCGGCGTACGATCACGCCGAGATCACCTCGGTCGCGGCCTCCCACACCGCGTACGAGCTGACGACGATCATGAGCCGCCAGATCGCTGCCGCGAAGAAGGCGCAGTAGGAACCCGAAGGGCGAGTAAGCGCACGTGACGCACGACCACGACCTGGTACTCCGTCCCACCGAAGCCCAGACGGCGGCCGCGCTCGCGCCGCCGCCGGGGCGGACGGGCGGGGACCTGGTCGTGGAAACGCTGCGCGGCCTCGGCGCGACCACCGTCTTCGGTCTGCCGGGGCAGCACGCCCTCGGCCTCTTCGACGCGGTCGGCCGCTCCGACCTGCGCCTGATCGGGCTGCGTACGGAGAACAACGCGGGCTTCGCCGCCGACGCGTACGGCCGCATCACCGGCGAGGCGGTTCCCCTGCTGCTCTCGACCGGCCCGGGCGCTCTGATGGCCCTGCCGGCCCTGGCGGAGGCGGCCGCCGCCTCGGCCCCCGTCCTCGCCATCGCCTCGCAGGTCCCGGTGGCGGGGCTGGGCGGCGGCCGGCGCGGGCACCTGCACGAACTCCGGGACCAGTCGGCTTCGTTCCGCGACGTGGTGAAGTCCGTCCACACGGCCCGCACGCCCTCGCAGATCCCCTCCGTGATCGCGCAGGCCTGGGAATCGGCGCTGACGGCCCCGCACGGCCCGGTCTGGGTGGAGATCCCCGAGGACGTGCTGCGTACGCAGACGGTGATCCCCCAGGTCACCGGCGTGGACGCGACCCCGCACGAGCTCGCCCCGCGCCCCGAGCTCACCGCGCTCGCGGCGCACTGGCTGGGCCGGGCCTCCCGCCCCGTGATCATCGCGGGCGGCGGGGTGGTCCGCTCGGACGCGGCGGGCAAGCTGCGGCAGCTGGCGGAGCGGCTGAACGCCCCGGTGGTCACCACCTTCGGAGGCAAGGGCGCCTTCCCGTGGACCCACCCGCTGTCCCTCCAGTCCTGGCTGGAGGACCGCCACATGACGGACTTCCTGGAGGACGCGGACGTCCTCCTGGTGGTCGGCTCCGGCCTGGGCGAACTGTCGTCGAACTACCACACGTTCTTCCCGACGGGCCGGGTCGTCCAGATCGAGGCGGACCTCGGCAAGCTGGAGTCCAACCACGCGGCCCTCGGCATCCACGCGGACGCCCGCCTGGCCCTCCAGGCCCTCCTGGAGACGGTCCCGGAACGCCGGGACCCCCAGGCACCGGAACGCGTCCGCCTGCTCCTGTCGGAGATCGAGACCCGCCTGTCGGCGCAGGACGTGGCGCTGGAGCGCGGGCTCCTCACCTCGATCCGCGCGGCGCTGCCCGCCCGCTCCCCGTCCTTCTGGGACATGACGATCCTGTCGTACTGGGCCTGGTCGGCGTTCGACGCGAAGCACCCCAACACGATGCACTCGGCGCAGGGCGCCGGCGGCCTCGGCTACGCCTTCCCGGCGGCCCTCGGCGCCTGCGTCGCGGAACCGGACACCCCGGTCCTGGCGGTCTCGGGCGACGGCGGCGCGATGTACTCGATCGCGGACCTGGCGACCGCGAAGCAGCACGACCTCGACGTGACCTGGCTGATCGTGGACGACGGCGGCTACGGCATCCTGCGCGAGTACATGACGGACTCCTTCGAGGGCCGCACGACGGCCACCGAACTCACCCGCCCGGACTTCACGGCCCTGGCCGAGTCCTTCGGCGTCCCGGCGTCGACGACGTCCCCGGAAACCCTCCGCGAGGACCTGAAGAAGGCCCTGACCACCCCGGGCCCCACGGTCCTGGTCCTCCCGACCACCCTGAAGATGTTCGCCCCGACCCACCTGTAGGCCCATCCCGACCCGGCCCTGCACGGTTCATGTGCCGCCGCCGGGCACGGGAAAATCCGCCCAGACCGTCTTGCCGATGTCGTGGGCGCGCCGCTCCACGCCCCAGCGGGCGGCCACGGCGGCGACGACGGCGAGTCCTCGACCGTTCTCGTCGTCCGGCGGCCGGTGGGCCCGGGGCTCCAGATCCGTCCAGGGGCCGGCGTCGGCGACTTCGACGCGCAGGCACGCGCCGTCCCACAGAGCCCTCACCCCGATCTCGCGGCCGCGGGGTGCGCGGGCGTGCCGTACGGCGTTGGTGACGAGCTCCGACAGCGCCAGCTCGGCCGCCTCGGCGATCTGCGGGGCGACGCCCCAGGAGCGGGCCTGCGCCCGGAAGAAGGCGCGCGCCCAGCCGGGGGTGCGCGGGGTCCGGGGCAGGAGCCAGAAGGCTCCGTCGGCGGGGGCCACGTACATCACCTCACCTATCTAGATAGATTTCCAGTGAAGCGGCGGCCTGCGGGTCGGTCAAGGAGATGTCTAGATATGTCTTCCGGGTGCAGGGAGCCGATGAGCCGCAAGCGCTTCTTGACCTGTTCCGCGCCCTAGGCTGTCCGGAGGTGATCAGGAGGTTCGTATGCCAAGTGGCGCCGAAAAACGGCAGCCCAAGTACCAGCGCATCGCCACCGCGCTGAAGGAGGCCATAGCCGCAGGTCGGTATGGTCCAGGGGACCGGCTGCCCGGCGAGAGCGAACTGATGGGCACGTACGGAGTCGCCAGGATGACCGCCCGTCAGGCGTTCGCCGCCCTCCAGGTCGAAAGGCTGGTGGAGGCGCGCAAAGGCGCCGGAGTCTTCGTGCGCGAGTTCAAGGTCGGCCTGCGCCGCCGGGGGATCCAGCGCCTCTCCGTCGAGGTCTGGGGAGCTGGCGGCTCGATCTGGGCCGCGGACGGCCAGGGGCGCGATCCCCAAGTGGAGTTCCTTGGTGTGTCCGAGGAGCGTGCTCCGGCTGGCGTGGCCGCAACCCTGTGCCTTTCGGTGGGGGAGATCGTCCGTGTTCGCCGGAGGAGGTTCCTCCTCGACGGCAAGCCGGTCATGGCCGCGACCTCGTACCTTGACGCCGCCCTCACCGCCGGCACCGCCATCGCGGAGCCCGACTCCGGCCCCGGTGGCATCTACGCCCGGCTGGCGGACCTCGGCCGCAAGCCGGTGCGGTTCCGCGAGGAGGTCCGTTCCCGGATGCCCACTCCGGAGGAAGCCGACCGGCTCGGTCTCGTGCCCGGGACCCCGGTGGTGCTCGTATGCCGTACCGCCTTCACCGCCGACGGTCGCGCGGTCGAGGTCAACGAGATGACCCTCGACGCCTCCGCCTACGTACTGGAGTACGAGTTCGACGCCCGGTAGCCGGAGCGCGGGGGGCGTCACCCGCGTCACCCGGTGGGGTGAAGCCTGCGCGCGGGGGTCCGTACGCCGGTGCGATTGTTGCAGCGGGATGAAATCCGCCGGTCGGGGCGTTGGGGGAGCGGCAGGACTGGACGAACGGGGAGGACCACGTGGCGGCGGCAGCGACGGCAGCGGGCGAGAAACAAGGCTGGGCGAGGCGGCTGACCGCCTACACCTGGCGGTACCGGACCAATGTGCTGCTCGCCCTCGGCTCCTCACTGGCCGGCATGGCCGTCATGGCGCTCGTACCCCTGGTCACCAAGGTCATCATCGACGACGTCATCGGCGACCACACCAAGCCCATGGGCGTCTGGGCCGGGCTCCTCATAGGCGCCGCGGTCCTCGTGTACGTGCTGACCTACATACGCAGGTACTACGGCGGCCGCCTCGCGCTCGACGTCCAGCACGACCTGCGCACCGACATGTACGACACCATCGCCCGCCTCGACGGGCGCCGTCAGGACGAGCTGTCCACCGGCCAGGTCGTCGGGCGCGCCACCAGCGACCTCCAGCTGATCCAAGGGCTGCTCTTCATGCTGCCCATGACCATCGGGAACTTCCTCCTCTTCGGGATATCCCTCGGCATCATGCTGGCGCTGTCCCCGCAGCTGACCCTCGTCGCGCTGCTCATGGCCCCGGCCCTCTGGTTCATCGCCAAGCGCAGCCGCAAGAAGCTCTTCCCCGCCACCTGGTGGGCCCAGGGCCAGGCCGCCGCCGTCGCCACCGTCGTCGACGGGGCCGTGACCGGCGTCCGCGTCGTCAAGGGCTTCGGCCAGGAGGAGCAGGAGACCGGCAAGCTGCGCGACGCCGGGCGCCGGCTGTTCGCCGGCCGGATGCGGACCATCCGGCTCAACTCCCGCTACACCCCCGCCCTGCAGGCCGTACCCGCCCTCGGGCAGGTCGCCATGCTGGCCCTCGGCGGCTGGATGGCCACCCAGGGGCACATCACCCTCGGCACGTTCGTCGCCTTCTCCACCTACCTCGCCCAGCTCGTCGGCCCCGTCCGCATGCTCGCCATGGTCCTCACCGTCGGCCAGCAGGCCCGCGCCGGCGTCGAGCGCGTCTTCGAGCTCATCGACACCGAGCCCGCCATCGAAGAGGGCACCCGGGAGCTGCCCGCCGACGCCCCCGCCACCGTCGAGTTCGACGCGGTCGGCTTCGGGTACGACCCCGAGCGGCCCGTACTCGACGGGTTCTCGCTGTCCATCGCCGAAGGCGAGACCGTCGCGGTCGTCGGCGCCTCCGGCTCCGGCAAGTCCACCGTCTCCCTCCTCCTGCCCCGCTTCTACGACGCCGACCGCGGCACCGTCCGCGTCGGCGGGCACGACGTGCGCGAGCTGACGTACGACTCGCTGCGCGCCGCCATCGGGCTCGTGCCGGAGGACTCGTTCCTCTTCTCCGACACGATCCGCGCCAACATCGCGTACGGGCAGCCCGAGGCCACCGACGCGCAGATCGAGGCCGCCGCCCGCGCCGCCCAGGCCGAATCGTTCATCAAGGCCCTGCCCGCCGGGTACGAGACCAAGGTCGGCGAGCAGGGGCTCACCCTCTCCGGCGGCCAGCGCCAGCGCATCGCGCTCGCCCGGGCCATCCTCACCGACCCCCGGCTGCTCCTCCTCGACGACGCCACCTCCGCCGTCGACGCCCGCGTCGAGCACGAGATCCACGAGGCGCTGCGCACCGTCATGGCCGGCCGCACCACCCTCCTCATCGCCCACCGGCGCTCCACGCTCGCGCTGGCCGACCGGATCGCCGTACTCGACCGCGGGCGGCTCTCCGACATCGGCACGCACGAGGAACTGGAGCGCCGCTCGCCCCTGTACCGGCGGCTGCTCACCGACCCGGACGCGCTCGGCGCCGGCTCGCCGCGCACGCCCGACGCGCCCGCGATGGCCGAGTTCGAGCGGGACATCGACGGAAGGCTCGAACGGGACATCGAGCTCGAAGCCGAGATCGACTCCGAGCCGGTCAACGCCAAGCGGCGGGTCGTGGACGGGGTGACCCCCGAGCTCTGGCGCCGCCAGGAGGAGCAAGAGGAGGAAGAGGAAGCGGAGGCGGAGGCCGCCGGCCGGACCGCGGCGGCGACCGGCGCGCCCGGAACCGGTGTCCCCGGCGCCACCATGGCCGGCGCCGTGGCCGGCATGCCGGCCACGCCCGAGCTGCTCGCGCAGGTGGCCGCACTGCCGCCCGCCGACGACGAGCCCGCCGTGGACGAGGACCGGGCCGCGGCCGCCGAGGAGAGCTACAACCTGCGACGCCTGCTCCACGGCTTCTGGGCGCCGCTCGCCATCAGCCTCGCCCTCGTCGCCGTCGACGCCGGCTCCGGGCTGCTGCTCCCGATCCTGATCCGGCACGGCATCGACAAGGGCGTCGAACAGGCCGCCCTCGGCGCCGTCTGGGTGGCCGCCGTCCTCGCGCTCGGCGTCGTCGTGGCGCAGTGGGCCGCCCAGTTCGCCGAGACCCGGATGACCGGGCGCACCGGCGAGCGCGTCCTGTACGCCCTGCGCGTCAAGATCTTCGCCCAGCTCCAGCGCCTCGGCCTCGACTACTACGAGCGCGAGCTGACCGGCAAGATCATGACCCGGATGACCACCGACGTGGACGCCCTGTCCAGCTTCCTCCAGACCGGGCTCGTCACCGCCGTCGTCTCCGTCTTCACGTTCTTCGGCATCCTGGTCGCCCTGCTCGTCCTCGACGTCGAGCTCGCGCTGATCGTCTTCGCCACCCTCCCCGTGCTGGTCGTCGGCACGATCGTGTTCCGCCGCAAGTCGGTCGCCGCGTACGAGCTCGCCCGCGACCGGGTCAGCCTGGTCAACGCCGACCTCCAGGAGTCCGTCTCGGGGCTGCGCATCGTCCAGGCCTTCCGCCGCCAGCGGGCCGGCGCCGCCCGGTTCGCCGAGCGCAGCGACTCGTACCGCGAGGCCCGGGTGCGCGGCCAGTGGCTGATATCCGTCTACTTCCCCTTCGTGCAGCTGCTGTCCTCCGGGGCCGCGGCCGCCGTGCTGATCGTCGGCGCGGGCCGGGTCGAGGCCGGCACCCTCACCACCGGCGCGCTGGTGGCGTACCTGCTCTACATCGACCTGTTCTTCGCCCCCGTCCAGCAGCTCTCCCAGGTCTTCGACGGCTACCAGCAGGCCACCGTCTCGCTCGGCCGGATCCAGGGGCTGCTGCGCGAGCCCACCAGCACCCCCCGCCCGGCCGATCCGCGCGCGGTGGAGGAGCTGCGCGGCGAGATCGCGTTCGAGGACGTGCGGTTCGCTTACGGCACGGCCGAGGAGCGCGGCGAGAAGGGTGACGCGCTGGCCGGAATCAGCCTGCGCATACCCGCCGGCCAGACCGTCGCCTTCGTCGGCGAGACCGGCGCCGGCAAGTCCACGCTGGTCAAGCTCGTGGCCCGGTTCTACGACCCGACCTCGGGCCGGGTCACCGCCGACGGCGCCGATCTGCGGGAGCTCGACCTGACGGCGTACCGCCACCGGCTCGGGGTGGTCCCCCAGGAGCCGTACCTCTTCCCGGGGACGGTCCGCGACGCCATCGCCTACGGGCGGCCCGAGGCGGGTGACGCCGAGGTGGAGGCGGCCGCCCGCGCGGTCGGCGCCCACGACATGATCGCCACCCTCGACGGCGGCTACCTGCACACCGTCGCCGAGCGCGGCCGCAACCTCTCGGCCGGACAGCGCCAGCTGATCGCGCTGGCCCGCGCCGAACTCGTCGACCCGGACGTGCTGCTGCTCGACGAGGCCACCGCCGCGCTCGACCTGGCCACCGAGGCCCAGGTCAACCAGGCCACCGACCGGCTCGCCGGCAAGCGCACCACCCTCGTGGTGGCGCACCGGCTGACCACGGCCGCACGCGCAGACCGCGTCGTGGTCATGGACCGCGGCCGGGTCGTGGAGGACGGCACCCACGCCGAACTCGTGGCCCGCGGCGGTCACTACGCCGAGCTGTGGCGCACCTTCGTGGGCGAGGACGAACGCGCCGCCGCCTGACCCGCGCCGCCGCCCCGCACCATCCCGCAGACCCCCCGGATCTTGCTGCAAGCAACCTTCCGGGGGGTCTGCGCGTCGTACGTGCGTACGTGTCACGTACGACCGATCGGGGGACAGGGTGGAGCACGGACGGAAAGGGCGCGGCCGGGGGGCCGCGTCGGCGCGGGTGCTGGTGGCCGGGCTGATGCTGTGCGCGGGCGGGCTGCTCGCGGCGCCTCCGGTGCACGCCGCGACCGGCGGCTGCGGCGGTGACCTGGTCAGGACGCTGCCGCTGCAGGCGGGTGAGGTGCGCGTCTACAAGAGCCGTACGCGGGCCTGTGCGGTGACCGTCGCCAGCGATCCGGGCCGGCGCCGGGCGATGGCGGTGAGCATCCAGCCGCGCGGTGGGGTCCCGGTCCGCGATGCCGGGCAATTCACCCGTTATGCCGGACCTGTCACCGTCGGTGCGATCAGCCGCTGCGTGTATGTAAAGGGGAGCATCGAGGCCGGATCTGTCGATTCCGGCTGGATCCTGTGCTGAACGAGCGGCCCAACTAGGTCTGGTCAGCGGCGCGTTGGCCCCGCTAGGTTCACGGGCGACCGAAGTGAACTCAAGGGGAGGGTGAATGCGCAAGACGCTCGGCTGGCTGCTGTCACTCGTGGTGCTGATCGGCACCATGGGAACAGCCGGCTTCACGGCCCAGGCGGCCACCGCCGCAGGGCCGTCCGCCGCGACGGACATCAAGGACCAGATCCTCGGCATCGCGGGGATGAGTCTGATCGAGGAGAAGGAGTACCCCGGGTACCGCTTCTTCGTACTCAACTACGAGCAGCCGGTCGACCACCGGAACCCGTCGAAGGGCACCTTCAAGCAGCGCCTCACCCTGCTGCACAAGGACGTCTCCCGGCCCACGGTCTTCTTCACCTCCGGCTACAACGTCAACACCAGCCCGCGCCGCAGCGAGCCGACGACCATCGTCGACGGCAACCAGGTGTCGCTGGAGTACCGGTTCTTCACGCCCTCCCGGCCCGACCCGGCCAACTGGGCGAACCTGGACATCTGGCAGGCCGCCAGCGACCAGCACCGCATCTACACCGCCCTGAAGAAGGTCTACACGAAGAACTGGCTGGCCACGGGCGGCAGCAAGGGCGGTATGACGGCGACGTACTACGAGCGCTACTACCCGCGCGACATGGACGGCGTCGTCGCGTACGTCGCGCCGAACGACGTCGTCAACAAGGAGGACTCGGCGTACGACCGGTTCTTCGCCAAGGTCGGCACCAAGGAGTGCCGCGACAAGCTGAACGCGGTGCAGCGCGAGGCGCTCGTACGCCGTGAGCCGCTGGAGGCCAAGTACACGGCCGCCGCCGCCGAGAACGGCTGGACCTTCAACACGGTCGGCAGCCTCGACAAGGCCTACGAGGCCGTCGTGCTCGACTACGTGTGGGCGTTCTGGCAGTACAGCCTGCTGGCCGACTGCGCCTCGATCCCGGCCGCCGCGACCGCGAGCGACCAGGAGATCTGGGACTCGATCGACACGATCTCCGGCTTCTCGGCCTACGCCGACCAGGGCCTGGAGACGTACACGCCGTACTACTACCAGGCGGGTACGCAGCTCGGTTCGCCCGACATCAAGCAGCCGCACCTGGGGGGCCTGAGCCGCTACGGCTACCAGCCGCCGCGCAACTTCGTGCCCCGCGACATCCCGATGACCTTCCAGCCGGGGGTCATGGCGGACGTCGACAACTGGGTGAAGAACAACGCCAACCAGATGCTGTTCGTGTACGGGCAGAACGACCCGTGGGGTGCCGAACCGTTCCACCTCGGCTACACCGTCCGCGACAGCTACGTCATGATCGCGCCGGGCGCCAACCACGGGGCCAGCGTCTCCAAGCTCATGGACGGCGAGAAGGCACTGGCCACGCAGAAGATCCTGCAGTGGGCCGGGGTCGCGCCGACCGCCGCGCTCGCCGACGCGGGCCGGGCGACGCCGCTGGCGAAGCCCGACGCGGTGCTCGACCAGAAGGACCTGGAGCGCGAGCCGCAGCTTCGGCCGTAGCCCCGCCGCGGGGCCGCGGGCCCTCGTACGCGCTCAGTCGTACGAGAGCCCGTGGCCCAGCGGGTAGCGGCCCGGCACCGGGACCGGGAGCCGGCCCGCGGGCCGCACCGCCCCGGTGACCACCCGGGCCGCCGCCCGCATCTCCACGTCCGTCCAGGTGTAGGTCGCCAGCTCCGCCGCGCACGCGGGCAGCCGGGCGCAGTCGTACGGATTGCGGATCGCCACCAGGACCACCGGCACCCCGGTGGCCAGCAGCTCCGTGACGAGCGTGCGCTGCGGATCGTCCCCCTCGGGGACGTTGTACGTGCAGACCAGCACCGCCGCGTTGCCGGGAGCCGCGGCCACCGCCCGGGCGGGCGGCGCGGCCGTCGCCCGGCAGCCCAGGGCGGTCAGCTCCCGGGCCAGTACCGTCGTGGGGGGTCCTGTCGTACCGCTGGGGGAGGCGGGGTCGGTCCCGGTGACCAGCACCCGGGGCGCGGCCGCCGGGTCCAGCGGCAGCAGTTCGACGGGATTGGCCAGCAGGGTCGTCGTACCCGCCGCGATCTCGTCCGCGGCCGTCAGATGAGCCGGGATCCCCACCAGCGCGTCCGTCTGCCCGGCGGCGGTGTGCGCCGCGTCGAACAGGCCCCGGCGGGCCTTCAGTTCCAGGATCCGCAGCACCGACTCCTCGATCCGGGCCTGCGTCAGCTCGCCCGCCTCGACGGCCGCGAGCACGCTGCGGTGCGCGAGGCCCAGGTCCGGCGGGTTCAGCAGCTGGTCGCAGCCCGCTTTGAGGGCCAGTACCGGGACCCGGTCGTCCCCGTACTTCTGGCGCACCCCGGCCATGTCGAGGGCGTCGGTGACCACCACCCCCCGGAAGCCGAGGCGTTCGCGCAGGATGCCCGTCACGATCGGCCGGGAGAGCGTCGCCGGGTCCCCCGAGGGGTCGAGCGCGGGGAAGACGATGTGCGCCGTCATCACGGCGTCCACGCCGGCCTCCACCGCCGCCCGGAACGGCGGCTCGTCCAGCTCCTCCCACTGGGCCCGGCTGTGCCGCATCACCGGCAGCCCGACGTGACTGTCGGTCTCGGTGTCCCCGTGGCCCGGGAAGTGCTTCGCGGTGGCCGCGACCCCGGCGCCCTGGTAGCCGCGGACCTGGGCGGCGACCAGGGCCGCCACCGCCTGCGGGTCGGAGCCGAAGGACCGTACGCCGATCACCGGATTGGCCGGGTTGACGTTCACGTCGGCCACCGGCGCGTAGTCCTGCCGGATGCCCATCGCGGCCAGCTCGGCACCCGCGATGCGCGCGGCGCGCCGGGCCTCGGCGGTGGCCGCGGAGTCGGTGTCGGAGCCGGAGCCGGAGCCGGAGCCGGTGTCGGATCCGGCACCGGCGCCACCCGCGGCCGTGCCCGTACCGCCTGCCCCGCCCGTACCGCCTGCCCCGCCCACCCCGTGGCGCGCCCCCAGGGCCATCGCCCCCGGCAGCAGCGTCGCGGGCTTGCCGATGCGCGCCACGGCGCCGTGCTCCTGGTCCGTGGAGAGCAGCAGCGGGACGCCGGAACCGGTTCCGGCCGCCGCCCGCTGGAGGGCGGCGGACAGCTCCGCGATCTGCTGCGGGCCACGGGTGTTGTTGGCCCAGGCGAAGTAGATGATCCCGCCGAGGTGGTAGCGGGAGACGAGCTCCGCGGCCGTGCGCACCCCGAACAGCTTCAGGTTCTGCTCGGCGTCCGCCGGGTCCGGATCGGTCGCCGAGTGCCCGTACGCGCGCGATACGAAGAGCTGCCCGACCTTCTCGGCCAGGCTCATCCCGGCCACCAGCCGGCGAAGCCCGGCCCGGTCGGGGGCCCCGCCCGGCGGCCGGTCGCCGGGCCGGGCGTCGTCGGGGTGCGGCCCGGCGGGACGCGGCCCGCCGCCCTCGCCGTCCGGCCCGCCGACCGCGGCGTACGAGGCCACCCCGGCGGCCGTGACGGCGGCCAGGGCGGCCGCGGTGAGCAAGGACCTGCGGGACGCTTGGTACGACACGGCCGGACCCTACTGCCGCACCGCGCCCGCGCCGGGGCGGACACTCGGGAGGTCCCCCGGAAGGGGTGCCGCGTACGCCCAGTGCTCCTGCAGGGTCCGTACGGCCTCGGTGATCGCCGGCCGGCGGGCCGCCCCCGTCCGCCACACGGCGTACAGCCTGCGTACGGGGCCCGGTTCCAGCGGCACGGCCACCGCCCCCGGCGGCAGCGCCCCCGTGCCCAGCCGGGGTACGACCGCCACCCCGAGCCCGGCCGCGACCAGCGCGACGATGGTGTGGTTCTCCTCGGCCACGTGCGCGATGTCGGGCTCGAACCCGGCGGCGCGCAGCGTCCGCATCAGCCAGTCGTGGCAGACCCGGCCGGGCGGCTGGCAGACCCAGCGCTCGCCGCCGAGATCCGCCCGGCGGATGACCGCGCGCCGCGTGAACGGGTGGTCCTGCGGTACCACCAGGTCGCAGCGGTCGTCCCCGATGACCGCCTGCTCGATGCCCTCCGGGGCCGGCAGCGGGGCGATGTCCCAGTCGTGGGCCACCGCCAGGTCGGTGACCCCGCGGGCCACCAGGTCCACCGACAGGTGGGGGTCGACCTCGGTGAGGCGTACGTCCAGCGCGGGATGGCGGCGCGCGAGATCGGCGAGCACCCCGGGCATGAGCCCGCGCGCCGCCGAGGCGAAGGCGGCCACCCGCAGCAGCCCGCTCGGCTGCCCGCGGCGCTCCTCCAGGGTGGTCTCGGCGCGCTCCACGATGGACAGCAACTCCTGCGCGGTCTCGGCGAGATGCCGGGCCTCCTCGGTGAGCGCGACCCCGCGCCCGCGCCGTTCCAGCAGCGTGGTCCGGGTCTCCCGCTCCAGCTTGGCGATCTGCTGGGACACGGCGGAGGGGGTGTAGCCGAGGGCGGCCGCCGCGCCCGCGACCGAGCCGTGGACGGAGACGGCGTGCAGGGCGCGCAGCCGGGAGAGGTCGAGCATGCGGCCCATCGTAGGCACCGCCGGGCCGCGGGGCACGCGTAAGAGATGCTTCATCCATCCCGGAAGAGATCCGCGCTGGTGCTACATGGTCACCGCGCCGATGCTCGAAGCATGCGTCCCGTTCACACCGCACTCGCCGTACTCGTCGCCGCCGTCTGGGGCTTCAACTTCGTCGTCATCGAGATCGGCCTCGGCCACTTCCCGCCGCTGCTCCTGTCCGCCCTGCGCTTCCTCGTCGCCGCGCTGCCCGCCGTGTTCTTCGTCGGCCGGCCCAAGACCGCCTGGAAGTGGATCATCGCGGTCGGGGCGGCCCTGGGCATCGCCAAGTTCGGCCTGCTGTTCACCGGCATGGCCGCCGGGATGCCCGCCGGACTCTCCTCGCTCGTGCTCCAGGTGCAGTCCGTCTTCACCGCGGTCCTCGCCTCCCTCGTCCTGCGCGAGCGGCCCGGGCGGGTCCGGATCGCCGGCATGGCCGTGGCCCTCGCCGGGATCGCCGTCGCCGCCGTGGACGGGGGGACCTCCGGGCCCGTGCTCGGCTTCACCCTGGTCGTCGCGGCCGCCGCGTGCTGGGGCGTCTCCAACGTGCTGACCCGCAAGGCGTCCCCGCCCGACGCGCTGAACTTCATGGTCTGGGTGTGCACCGTCCCGGTGCTGCCGCTGTTCGCCCTCTCGCTGCTGCTGGAGGGGCCCGAGCGCGACCTGGCCGCGCTGCGCGGGCTGGACTGGTCCGGGGCCGCGGTCATCGCGTACGTCGCCTGGGTGTCCACGGTGTTCGGGTTCGGCGCCTGGAACCACCTGCTCAAGCGCTACCCGGCCTCGTCGGTCGCGCCGTTCTCGCTGCTGGTGCCGGTGTTCGGGATGTCCTCGGCGGCGCTGGTCCTGGGCGAGAGCGTCTCGGGGCTGCGGTGGGTGGCGGCGCTGCTGCTGGTCGGCGGGGTGGGCATGACCTCGCTGGCCCCCGCCCGCGCGGGCGCCCGTACGAAGGCGGCGGCGGAGGGCGGTGCGGCGGCCGTCAGTGCGGGGAGTCCTCCTGCAACGGCAGCCGCCAGTCCTGCCCCGTGAGGCTGACGCCGTACGAGCGGTGCGGGCGCTCGGCCACGAGGGTGAACCCGGCGCGCTCGTAGAGGGAACGGGCCGAGGTCAGCACGTCGTTGGTCCACAGCACCAGCTCGCGGTAGCCGACCGAGCGGGCGAACGCGACGACCGCTTCGACCAGGAGGGAGCCGACGCCGTGGCCCCGGCCCCGCGGCTCCACGAGCAGCAGCCGCAGCCGCGCCGTGCCGGGCGAGCCGTCCTCGCGGACGCACATCACCGACCCGACCGGGCGGCCGTCCAGTTCGGCGATCCAGACGCGCTCCAGATGCGGGTCGTGGTCCTCGGCGAAGTCCGCGACGATCCGGGCCACCAGGCCCTCGAAGTCGGTGTTCCAGCCGTACTCGGCGGCGTAGAGCGCGCCGTGGCGCTGCACGATCCAGCCCAGCTCCCCGGGCTCGGGGTCCCGCAGCCGTACCGCTGCGGGGGAGTTGTCGGCAGGGGGCTCCATGGCGCCCCAGGGTAGCGGGCTACTTCCTGCCGCCGCCCAGGATCTGGCCGAGCAGGTCGCCGAGTCCGCCGCCCTCCGCCGACGCGGCGCCGGGCGCCGCGCCCGGGGCTCCGGCGGCCGCTCCCTTGCCGGCCGCCGCGCGCTTGGCGAAGACCGCCAGGAGGACCGGGATCAGCATCTCGATGACGCGGGAAACGGTGGCCGCGGGGATGCCGGTCTTCTTGGCGACCGCCGCGGCGACCGGCTTGCTCACCTTGGCGAGCACCCCGGCCATCAGGCCCCCGCCGAGCAGCCCGCCGCCGAGGGTGGCCACGCCCTGCAGCGGGGGTTCGGCCACCTCGGCGACCGCCTGGCGGACCTCGTCGCCGTCCTCGTCGTCGGCGTCGGCCTTCTCCTGGAGGCCGCCGGTCATGGCGCCGACCGTGGTCGCGACGGTGTCGCGGGCCCCCGCCTCGTCGGTGCCGAGCAGGCCGGCGATCTCGTTCAGCCGGTCCGGGCCCAGCTCGCCGAGCACGTCGTCCTGGAATGAAGATTCGCTCATGCCTGAAACGCTACTTCTGCGGTGATTCACCGGCACTTCGGATGGGCCCCGGATCCCACCAAGGTAATGGAAACGTAAAGTTCCGATTCCGCGTGCAACCCCGGGGCGGGACAGTGGGTCGTATGGTGCGTCGGCACTTCCGGGGAGGGATCTGGGGGGATCGGGAAGTCCGACACGGGAGGGGTAACCGTGAGGGGGTCCGGCCGCGAGGCCGGACCCCCTTCTGGGTTCCCGGGGGTTGTCCACAGGCCTGACGGGCTGTCGGCGCCGGGCGGTAGCTTCGTGCCATGACAACCAACGGGGCGGTGCAACTCGCCGTGGTCGAGGGGGTGCTCGAGCGCATCACCTACGCCAACGAGGAGAGCGGGTACACGGTCGCCCGCGTCGACACCGGTCGCGGCAGCGGGGACCTGCTCACGGTGGTCGGCTCCCTGCTCGGAGCCCAGCCCGGCGAATCGCTGCGCATGGAGGGCCGCTGGGGATCCCACCCCCAGTACGGCAAGCAGTTCACGGTGGAGAACTACCGCACGGTGCTCCCCGCGACCATCCAGGGCATCCGCCGCTACCTCGGCTCCGGCCTGATCAAGGGCATCGGGCCGAAGATCGCCGACCGGATCGTGGAGCACTTCGGCACCGACACCCTCGACGTGATCGAGGAGGCGCCCAAGCGGCTGATCGAGGTGCCCGGGCTCGGCCCCAAGCGGACCAAGCTGATCGGCGCCGCCTGGGAGGAGCAGAAGGCGATCAAGGAGGTCATGGTCTTCCTCCAGGGTGTCGGAGTCTCCACCTCCATCGCGGTCCGGATCTACAAGAAGTACGCCGACGCCTCCATCTCGGTGGTCAAGAACCAGCCGTACCGCCTCGCCGCCGACGTGTGGGGCATCGGCTTCCTGACCGCCGACCGGATCGCCCAGGCCGTCGGGATCCCGCACGACAGCCCCGAGCGGGTCAAGGCCGGGCTCCAGTACGCCCTGTCCCAGTCCACCGACCAGGGGCACTGCTTCCTGCCCGAGGAGCGGCTCATCGCCGACGGGGTCAAGCTGCTCCAGGTGGACACCGGGCTGGTCATCGAATGCCTGGCCGAGCTCGCCGCCGATCCGGAGGGCGTCGTACGGGAATCCGTACCGGATCCGCAGGGCGGGCCGGACCCGCTGACCGCCGTGTACCTGGTCCCCTTCCACCGGGCCGAGTTGTCACTGGTCGGTCAGGTGAGGCGGCTCCTGAACGCCGAGGGCGACCGGATGCCGGGCTTCCAGGACGTGGACTGGGACAAGGCGTTCGGCTGGCTGGCCGGACGCACCGGGGCCAAGCTGGCCCCCGAGCAGCGGGACGCCGTCATGCTGGCGCTGACCCGCCGGGTGGCCGTCCTGACCGGCGGGCCGGGCTGCGGGAAGTCCTTCACCGTCCGCTCGATCGTGGAGCTGGCCCGGGCCAAGAAGGCCAGGGTCGTGCTCGCCGCGCCCACCGGCCGGGCCGCGAAACGGCTCGCGGAGCTCACCGGGGCGGAGGCCTCCACCGTGCACCGGCTGCTGGAGCTCAAGCCGGGCGGGGACGCGGCGTACGACCGCGAGCGCCCGCTGGACGCGGACCTGGTCGTCGTCGACGAGGCTTCGATGCTGGACCTGCTGCTGGCGAACAAGCTGGTCAAGGCGGTGGCACCGGGTGCGCACCTGCTGCTCGTCGGGGACGTGGACCAGCTGCCCTCGGTCGGCGCGGGCGAGGTGCTGCGGGACCTGCTGGCCGAGGGCGGCCCCGTCCCCGCGGTCCGGCTGACCCGCATCTTCCGGCAGGCCCAGCAGTCGGGCGTGGTCACCAACGCCCACCGGATCAACACCGGGGTGCCGCCGATCACCGACGGGCTGCCGGACTTCTTCCTGTTCCCGGAGGAGGACACTGAGGAGGCCGGGCGGCTCGCCGTGGACGTGGCGGCCCGGCGGATTCCGGCCAGGTTCGGACTCGACCCGCGCCGCGACATCCAGGTGCTCGCGCCCATGCACCGCGGCCCGGCCGGCGCCGGGAACCTCAACGGACTGCTCCAGCAGGCCATCACGCCGGCCCGGCCGGACCTGCCGGAGAAGCGGTTCGGCGGCCGGGTCTTCCGTGTCGGCGACAAGGTCACCCAGATCCGGAACAACTACGAGAAGGGCGCCAACGGAGTCTTCAACGGCACGGTCGGCGTGGTCACCGCCCTCGACGTGGACGAGCAGCGGCTGACGGTCCGCACGGAGGAGGACGAGGAGGTCGGCTACGAGTTCGCCGAGCTGGACGAGCTGGCGCACGCGTACGCCGTCACCATCCACCGCTCCCAGGGGAGTGAATATCCGGCCGTGGTGATCCCTGTCACCACCGGGGCTTGGATGATGCTCCAGCGCAACTTGCTCTATACGGCGGTGACCAGGGCGAAGAAGCTGGTCGTGCTGGTCGGCTCCCGGAAGGCCCTCGGCCAGGCCGTGCGTACCGTTTCCGCAGGTAGGAGGTTCACGGCGGTCGCGCCCAGGCTGTCCGGCCGGATACCGGTGGGAAACATCACCTAAATGATCGATCATTTTGGGTTCCCGCACCGGTGCGGAGGGGGCAGGATGAGCAGGTTGAAGGCACTCAGTGCCGTCAAAAGGACCAAAGGCCGACCCCGAGTGCACTCTCCTGCGCCAAATGGGGGAAGGTAGAGGCAGTCAGGGCACCTCGAAGAAGAGGCACTACGTCGGTGAGGGATGACGTGAGCGACAACTCTGTAGTACTCCGGTACGCGGACGGTGAATACACCTACCCGGTGGTCGAAAGCACCGTCGGTGACCAGGGCTTCGACATCTCGAAGCTGAGGGCCCAGACCGGGCTCGTCACCTTGGACAGCGGCTACGGCAACACCGCCGCCTACAAGTCCGCGATCACCTACCTCGACGGTGAGCAGGGCATCCTGCGTTACCGCGGTTACCCGATCGAGCAGCTGGCCGAGCGTTCGACCTTCATCGAGGTCGCGTACCTGCTGATCAACGGTGAGCTGCCGACCGTCGACCAGCTCGCGTCTTTCCGCAACGAGATCACCCAGCACACGCTGCTGCACGAGGACGTGAAGCGCTTCTACGACGGCTTCCCGCGTGACGCGCACCCGATGGCGATGCTGTCCTCCGTGGTCAGCGCGCTGTCGACGTTCTACCAGGACAGCCACAACCCGTTCGACGAGAAGCAGCGCCACCTCTCGACGATCCGCCTGCTGGCCAAGCTCCCGACGATCGCGGCGTACGCGTACAAGAAGTCGGTCGGCCACCCGGTGGTCTACCCGCGCAACGACCTCGGCTACGTCGAGAACTTCCTGCGCATGACCTTCTCCGTGCCGGCCCAGGAGTACGACCTGGACCCGGTCGTGGTCTCCGCGCTCGACAAGCTGCTGATCCTGCACGCGGACCACGAGCAGAACTGCTCGACCTCCACCGTGCGTCTGGTCGGCTCCTCGCAGGCGAACATGTTCGCCTCGATCTCCGCCGGCATCTCGGCCCTGTGGGGTCCGCTGCACGGCGGCGCCAACCAGTCCGTCCTCGAGATGCTCGAGGGCATCAAGAACGACGGCGGCGACGTCGACGCCTTCATCCGAAAGGTGAAGAACAAGGAAGACGGCGTCCGCCTCATGGGCTTCGGGCACCGCGTCTACAAGAGCTTCGACCCCCGGGCGAAGATCATCAAGGCGGCGGCGCACGACGTCCTCTCCTCGCTCGGCAAGAGCGACGAGCTGCTCGACATCGCGCTCAAGCTGGAAGAGCACGCGCTGGCCGACGAGTACTTCGTCTCGCGCAACCTCTACCCGAACGTGGACTTCTACACCGGCCTGATCTACCGGGCCATGGGCTTCCCCACCGAGATGTTCACCGTGCTCTTCGCGCTCGGCCGCCTTCCCGGCTGGATCGCCCAGTGGCACGAGATGATCAAGGAGCCGGGTTCCCGCATCGGCCGCCCGCGCCAGATCTACACCGGCGAGGTCCTGCGCGACTTCGTCCCGGTCGAGGCCCGCTGACCCGAGGCACCTCGCAGCAAGCGAAAAGCGCCCCGCCGTCGATCCCCCCACGGGTCGACGGTCGGGGCGCTTTCCTGTCCCCGGAACGGATTCCCCCCACGGGACCCGAGCCGGGGTGTCGGCGAGGAGCGCACGCGCGGTGCGCTCCGGTTGGGTGTCTGCCGGGACCCGTACGGGTCGGGAGGGCCGCTCAAAGCACCCCGTTGGGCACGCGTCCCGGCCGGCTGATGCCCCGGACGTCCCCCAAGACCCCCGTGAACGTCCCCCAAGACGTTCCCGGCATCGCCCCATTAGACCCACTGCAGTGCCGGATGGTTACGTTGCAATCACTGTGATCTGCGTCTCCCGTGAAGAAAGTGTGGTCAAGCTGGGGAGAAGATCCATCAGCGGAAGGTTCGCAACCGGAGGCTGTTGCTCACCACGAAAACGGAGGAGAACGCCATCGCGGCCCCCGCAATCATCGGGTTGAGCAGGCCGGCGGCCGCGAGCGGCAAGGCCGCCACGTTGTAGCCGAAGGCCCAGAACAGGTTGCCCTTGATGGTGGCCAGGGTCCGGCGGGAGAGCCGGATCGCGTCCGCCGCCACCCGCAGGTCCCCCCGTACGAGGGTCAGGTCTCCCGCCTCGATCGCGGCGTCGGTGCCGGTCCCCATGGCCAGGCCCAGATCCGCCTGCGCCAGCGCGGCCGCGTCGTTGACCCCGTCGCCCACCATGGCCACCGTCCGGCCCTCGGCCTGCAGCCGGCGTACGACGTCCACCTTGTCCTGCGGGAGGACCTCGGCGATCACCTCGTCGATGCCGACCGCGCGGGCCACGGTCTCGGCGACGGCCTTGTTGTCGCCGGTCAGCAGGATCGGGGTCAGGCCCAGCGCCCGCAGCCGCGAGACCGCCTCGGCGCTGGTCTCCTTGACGGCGTCGGCGACGGTCAGGACCCCGCGGGCCGCCCCGTCCCAGGCCACCAGGACGGCGGTGCTGCCCGCCGCCTCTGCGGCCGCCTTGGCCTCGGCGAGGCCGGCGGGCAGTTCGATCGACCAGTCCGCCAGCAGCCGTTCGCGGCCGACCAGGACGGCGTGCCCGTCGACGACGCCCTGGACGCCGAGGCCGCCGAGGTTCTCGAAGCTCTCCGGGACCGACAACCCCCCGGCGAGCTCGTTCGCCGAAGCCGCCACCGCCTGGGCGATCGGGTGCTCCGAAGCGTGCTCCAGCGAGCCCGCCAGCCGAAGGAGCTCGTGGGAGTCCACGCCCTCGGCGGGGACGGTGCCGGTCAGGGTCATCCGGCCGGTGGTGACCGTACCCGTCTTGTCGAGCACGACCGTGTCCACGCGGCGGGTGGACTCCAGGACCTCGGGCCCCTTGATCAGGATGCCGAGCTGCGCGCCCCGCCCGGTGCCGACCATCAGTGCGGTCGGCGTGGCCAGGCCCAGGGCGCAGGGGCAGGCGATGATCAGGACGGCCACGGCGGCGGTGAAGGCGGCGGTGGGGTCGTCGGTGATCAGCAGCCAGGTGACCCACGTGCCGAGCGCCAGCACCAGCACGACCGGTACGAAGATCCCGGAGATCCGGTCGGCGAGGCGCTGCACCTCGGCCTTGCCGTTCTGCGCGTCTTCGACGAGCCGGGCCATCCGGGCGAGCTGGGTGTCGGCGCCGATCCGGGTGGCCTCGACGACGAGGCGGCCCGAGGCGTTGACGGTGGCGCCGGTGACGGAGTCGCCCACGGCGACCTCGACCGGTACGGACTCGCCGGTCAGCATCGAGGCGTCCACGGCGGAGGCGCCCTCGACGACCGTGCCGTCGGTGGCGATCTTCTCCCCGGGCCGGACGACGAACCGGTCGCCGACCGCGAGCTGCGCCACCGGGATCCGGACCTCGGCGCCGCCGCGCAGGACGGCGACGTCCTTGGCGCCGAGCTCGAGCAGGGCCTTCAGGGCGGCGCCCGCCTTCCGCTTGGAGCGGGCCTCCAGGTAGCGGCCGAGCAGGATGAAGCTGACGACTCCGGCGGCCACCTCCAGGTAGATCGAGGAGGAGCCGTCCGTACGGGAGACGGTGAGGTCGAAGCCGTGACGCATGCCCGGCATCCCGGCGTGGCCGAAGAACAGGGCCCACAGCGACCAGGCGAAGGCGGCGAGCGTGCCGACCGAGACCAGGGTGTCCATGGTGGCGGCGCCGTGCCGGGCGTTGGTCCAGGCGGCCTTGTGGAAGGGGAGGCCGCCCCAGACGACCACGGGGGCCGCCAGGGTCAGCGAGAGCCACTGCCAGTTGTCGAACTGGAGGGCCGGGATCATCGAGAGCAGGACGACGGGCAGGGCCAGGGTGGCCGAGACCAGCAGCCGCTGGCGCAGTGCGGCCGGTTCGGGGTCGCGCGGGGCCCCGGTCGCGGGCTCGGGGCGCCCGGTCTCCGGCTCCGGTGGCGGGGGTTCCTCGGCGGTGTACCCGGTCTTGACGACGGTCGCGATCAGGTCGGCGACCTGGACGCCGTTCCCGTACGAGACGCGCGCCTTCTCGGTGGCGTAGTTCACCGTCGCGGTGACCCCGTCCATCCGGTTCAGCTTCTTCTCGATGCGGGCGGCGCAGGAGGCGCAGGTCATCCCGCCGATGGTCAGCTCGACCCGGGCGGCATCGGCCGCCGCTATGGGCCCGTCGTGCACTGTGCTGCTGCTCATGTCCGGCTCCAGGGGGAGGGCCGGGTCGTACGGAACCAGTATCAGCTGGCCGGCACGGCCCGGCGGGGTACTGCTGAGGAGTAGGGGCGCAGGGCGCTCAGCCGGCCTGGCCGGCGAACTCGTAGCCGGCCTCGTCCACGGCGGCGCGCACGTCCTCCTCGGCGAGCGGGGCGGCGGAGACCACGGTGACCTCGCCGGTCGCGGCGACGGCCTTGACCGAGCTGACGCCGGGCAGGGCGGAGATCTCGGTGGTCACCGCGCCCTCGCAGTGGCCGCAGGTCATGCCGGTCACCCGGTAGACGGTGGTGGTCTGGGTGTCCGTCTCGGCGGTCATGTCGTTCTCCTCTTCAAGGGCGTGTCCGGTCGCCGGGGAGCGGCGGTGACGCGGATGGTCTCGCTCCACCGTCCTCCCGACACTCGAAGACTATACCCCTAGGGGGTATCAATGCGAGTGTGCGGGGCGGTGTCGGGGGCGGTGTCGGGAGCGCCGGCCGGGCCGGAGGCCGGGTCAGCGGGGGCGGGGGGCGGCGAGCATCGGCTCCAGGTAGCGCAGCAGTACGGTCTTCAGCTCGGCGACGTACGCGGCGCGCTCGGCGCCCTCGCTCGCCAGGATCAGGTCGAGGGCCGCCTTGAAGATGCCCAGGATCATGCCGGAGACGCGGGTGAGCTCCTCGGGCGGGCCGTCCGGGCAGAAGGTGCGCAGGATGCCCTGGACCCGCTCCAGCAGGCCGGCGTGGAGCTCCTCGCGCTCCTGGGTGATGCCGGGGATGCCGGAGCCGTGCATGAGGGCCCAGAAGGCCGGGTTCTCGCAGTTGAAGGCGATGACCGGGTCCAGGACGGCGTCGAGCAGCTCGGGCAGGGGCTTGTCCAGGTTCTCGGGGAGGAAGGCCTGGCCGTGCATGTGGCGGGCGCGCCGGAGCAGCTCGTCGCCCAGGTGGACGGCGATGGCCTCCTTGTTCGGGAAGAACTGGTAGAGCGTGCCCGGCGAGACCTCGGCCTCGCGGGCGATGGCGTTGGTGCTGGCCGCGGCGTAGCCGGTGCGGCAGAAAACGCTGGCGGCGGCGTCCAGGAGCTGGGCGATCCGGCGCTCGCCGCGGGCCTGCCGACGCGGGGCGGCCGTCTTCTTGGCGGCGCTCCCGGCCGTCTTCCCGGCGGTCTTCCCGACCGTCTTCCCGGCCGCTGTGCCCTTGGTGGCCTTTGGGGCCTTCGCGGCGTTTTCGGCCTGGGGCCTCTCGGGCATGTCCCGTCCTTCGCTTCCCGTGGGTGATTGACAAATGCGAGAGGTCGCTCGCATTCTTGGAAAACGCGAGCGAGTGCTCGTGTTTGCCAGTTTAAGTCGTCTGGCAATCACGGTGAAGGGGACACCGAGTCATGTCCGAAGTCAAAAGACCGCCGTCGTCCGGGGAGAGCGGACGGTGGACCCGGATCGTCACGGCCCGGCCGCGGCTCTCGCTGCTGCTCGCCCTCGTGGTCACGGCCCTGGCCGTCCTCGCGGGCGGTGGCGTCGCCGACCGGATGGGCAGCGGCGGCTGGGAGGACCCGGACGCCCGGTCCACCTACGCCGCCAAGGTCCTGGAGCGAGAGTTCCCGGGCTCACAGCCGAACCTCCTCCTGCTGGTGGACGCCGCCGGACCGGGGGCGGCCGGGGTGGACGATCCGGCCGTCGCGGCCGAGGCCGAGCGGCTGACCGCCCAACTCGCCTCCGAGCAGGGGGTGGCCGGGGTCGGCTCCTACTGGCGCACGCACCTGCCCGCCCTGCGCTCCGAGGACGGCCGGCAGGCACTCATCGCCGCCCGGGTGCTCGGGGACGAGAAGGCCCGCGCCGCCGTGCTGGAGCGGATCGCCCCGCGCTACCGGGGCGGGCACGGGCCGGTGAGCGTCTTTCTCGGGGGGCCGGTCGCCGTCCAGCGCGAGGTGACCACCACCATCCAGGAAGACCTGCTCCGTGCCGAGGTGATCGCCCTGCCGGTGACCCTCGTCCTGCTCGTCATCGTCTTCGGTAGCGCCGTGGCCGCGCTGCTGCCGCTGGGTGTGGGCATCGTCGCCATCCTCGGCACCAATGCCGTGCTGCGCGGTCTCACCGAGTTCACCGACGTCTCCGTCTTCGCCCAGAACCTGACGACCGCGCTCGGCCTCGGTCTCGCCATCGACTACGCCCTGTTCATCGTGCGGAGGTTCCGCGAGGAGCTCGCCGCCGGGCGGGATCCGGTGGCGGCCGTGGGGGCCACCTTGCGCACCGCCGGGCGCACGGTGCTGTTCTCGGCGCTGACGGTGGCCGTCTCGCTCTCGGCGATGCTGTTCTTCCCGATGTACTTCCTGCGCTCCTTCGCCTACGCCGGGGTCGCTGTGGTCCTGCTCGCCGCGGCCGCCGCCCTCGTCCTGCTGCCGGCGGCGCTGGTGCTCCTCGGCGAGCGGGTCAACTCCCTCGACCTGCGGCGGCTGTGGCGGCTGCGGCGCGGCCGCTCCGGGGCGGGCGCCGGGAAGCCGGACGCGGCCCCCGGGGCCGGGACGGGTCGGGGCTGGGCACGGACAACCGCGCTGGTGATGCGCCGGGCCCCACTGTTCGCCATCGCCACCACGGCCGGACTGCTGCTCCTCGGGCTGCCCTTCCTCGGGGTGAAGTTCGGCACCGTGGACGACCGGCAGCTGCCGGAGACGGCCAGCTCGCACCTGGTCCAGCAGCAGATCCGCGACGGATTCCCGGGCAGCCCCGGGGCCGGGCTGACCGTGCTGGCCGAGGGCGCGGCCGGCCCCGCCGACCTCGCCGCCTACCGGGAGCGGCTCGCGGCCCTGCCCGGGGTGCGGGTGGACGGGCCGGTCGCCTCCCCGGCCCGGCCGGGTTACGCGTACTTCTCGGTGGTCACCGACGGCGAGCCGGTGGGGCAGCAGGCCCAGGACCTCGTCGGCGTGGTGCGGAAGGTGGACGCACCCTTCGACACCGCGGTGACCGGCCAGGCCGCGGTCCTCGTCGACGCGCAGAAGGCGATAGCGGAGAAACTGCCGGCCGCGCTGGCCCTGGTGGTCCTGGCCACGCTGCTGCTGGTGTTCCTGCTCACCGGGAGCGTGCTGATACCCGTCCAGGCGGTCCTGCTCAACGCGCTGAGCCTGACGGCGATGTTCGGGGCGGTGGTGTGGGTCTTCCAGGACGGACACCTCTCCGGACCGCTCTCCTTCACCTCCACCGGGGACATCGAGACCACCCTGCCCGTGCTGATGTTCTGCATCGCCTTCGGACTCTCCATGGACTACGGGGTGTTCCTCATATCCCGCATCAAGGAGGAGTACGAGCGGACCGGGGACCACGAGGGGGCCGTGCGGACCGGGCTGGTCCGCACGGGCGGGCTGATCACCGCGGCGGCCGTGATCCTGGCGGTGGTGATGGTGGCCATCGGCAGCTCCCGGGTCACCAACACCAAGATGCTGGGGCTCGGGATCGCGCTGGCCGTACTGATGGACGCCCTGGTCGTACGGAGCCTGCTGGTGCCGGCGGTGATGAAGCTGACGGGGAGGGCCACCTGGTGGGCGCCGGGCCCGCTGCGGAGGCTGCACGAGCGGTTCGGGCTGAGCGAGGGGGAGTCCGCGCCGGCAGCGCCGCGGGCGGCGGGGGAGGTGCCGGGGGAGACCCCCGAGCCGGACCGCGTACCGGCGGGCAGCCGCTAGCCCGGGGCCGGCCCCGGCGACCGCGATCGCGTCCGGGGCCGGGCCGGGCCGGGGCCGGGGGTCAGTCGTCGCGGCGGCCCCGGTTGCCGGGGCGGCGGGCCACCCAGGTGCGGATCGTGTCGGCGTACCAGTAGGGCTTGCCGCCTTCCACGTGGTCGGGGGCGGGGAGCAGCCCGTGCTTGCGGTACGAGCGCACCGTGTCCGGCTGGACCCGGATATGGGCGGCGATCTCCTTGTACGACCACAGCTGTCGGTCGCTCATCCACGACACCTCCTTGTCCACGCCGCGGGGCCGGCCGGGAGGCCGTCGGGGGAGCCGACGCGTGGACAGTGACGATCAATCGGGTTGTGCCCGGAGAACGACAGAGGGTGAAGGCGGGAGGGGTCTTGTCGACGGGCTGTGACGGAATGCCCGCGTAATGGGGATATGCGTGACACAAGGGCGACGGCTGTGACACATGCGGCACAACGGGGAGGAGTGGGGGGAGGGTTCAGCGGTAGAGGGCGGGTCGCTCCACCAGCTCCACCGGGGTCCGTACTCCGCTGTGTGCGGCGGTGAGCCCGGCCGCGGAGACGGCGGCCGCGGCGTAGCCGTCCCAGGCGTCGGGCCCGTCCACCCGGCCCTGCGCGGCCGCGTCCACCCAGCGCCGCAGCTGGCGGTCGTAGGCGTCGGCGAAGCGCACGGTGAAGTCCTGCGCGATCTCGCCGGAGCTGCGGCCCGCGGAGCGGACGACCATCGACCGCCCCTCACCGATCTGGGCGGTGCCGGACTCGCCGACCGCCTCGCACCGGACCTCGTAGCCGAAGCCGCAGTTGACGAAGATCTCCACGTCGACGATGGCCCCGCCCGCGGTCTCCAGCAGGACCAGCCGGGGATCGCGCAATCCCTCCGGGGCCGCCGAGCTGGACGCGGGCGAGAGCACGGACACGGCCGTGATCTCCTGCCCGAGCAGCCAGCGCGCCGCGTCGACCTCGTGCACGACGGAGTCGCTGATCAGCATGTCGCTGGTGAAGAAGGAGGGCGAGGCGGCATTGCGGTGCCGGCAGTGCAGGAAGAGCGGCCGGCCGATCCCGCCCGCGTCCAGCAGCTCCTTCAGCCGCTCGTACTCGGCGTCGAAGCGCCGCATGAACCCCACCTGCACCAGGCGCCGGCCCAGCCGCCGCTCGGCCTCCATCACCCGCAGCGCCCCCGCCGGATCCGGGGTCAGCGGCTTCTCGCACAGCACCGGCAACTCCCGCTCCAGGGCGTGCAGGATCGCTTCCTCATGGGCGGGCCCGGGGGAGGCGATCAGTACGGCCTGCACTCCGGGATCCGCGATCGCGGCTGCCGGATCCGTGTACGCGCCCGCGCCCTCCAGGCCCGCCGCGACCGCCTTCACCCGGTCCCCGTCAGGATCGGCCACGGCCACCACCCGGGCGCCGCCCACCGTCCGCCCGATCCGGCGGACATGGTCGGCGCCCATTTTCCCCGTCCCGATGACGGCGATGCCCAGCGTGCTCATGTCGTGTTCCCTCCGGGGATTCAGCGGGCGCCGCAGGAGCGCAGGTAGGCGCGGGTGCGGCGGGCGATCGGCAGCGGCCGGTCGGGCGGGCACGGGTACATGTCCTGCTCCACGATGGCGAAGAGGTCCACACCGAGCCGCTGGGCGGCCGCCAGGACGGGCTCCAGCGCCGGCACCCCGGCCGGAGGTTCGCACATCACCCCGCGGGCCACCGCCGGCCCGAAGGGCAGCTGCTCCGCGCGGACTTCGGCGAGGATCCGCGGGTCGACCTGCTTGAGGTGGAGGTAGCCGATCCGCTCGCCGAAGGTCTCGATGGCCTGGACGCTGTCGCCGCCGCAGTAGGCGTAGTGCCCGGTGTCCAGGCACAGGGAGACCAGGTCCGGGTCGGTGGCGTCCAGGAAGCGGGCCACGTTCGAAGGGGTGTCGACGTGGGTGTCGGCGTGCGGGTGGACGACGATCCTCAGCCCGTACCGGTCCTGCACCTCGCGGCCCAGGCGTTCGGTCTGCGTGGTCAGTTCACGCCACTGTGCGGGGGTGAGGGTGGGGTCCTCCAGCATCTTGCCGGTCTTGTCGTCGCGCCAGAAGGACGGGATGACGACGAGGTGGCCCGCACCCATGGCCTGGGTGAGCGCCGCGATCCGCGACACGTGCTCCCAGGTCTGCTCCCAGACGGCGGGCCCGTGATGGAGTCCGGTGAAGACGGTGCCGGCGCTGACCCGCAGACCCCGTTCGGCCGTTTCCGCGGTGAGGCGGGCGGGGTCGGTGGGGAGGTAGCCGTACGGGCCGAGCTCGATCCACTCGTAACCGGAACCGGAGACCTCGTCGAGGAACCGCTCCCACGGGGTCTGGAGCGGATCGTCGGGGAACCAGACACCCCAGGAGTCCGGAGCCGAACCGACGCGGATACGGGTCAACGCGGGTGGGGAGGACGTCATGACGGTCACCTTAGGGTGCGAGACGAGTGGGAGGACTGCCTGTGACGACCGCGGACGATGTCGCGTTCGACGTGATCACCATGGGGCGGATCGGGGTGGATCTCTACCCGTTGAGAACGGGCGTACCGCTGGCGGAAGCCGACACCTTCGGGAAGTTCCTGGGCGGCTCGCCCACCAACGTCGCCGTCGCGGCGGCCCGGCTGGGCCGGCGCGTGGCGGTGATCACCCGGACCGGAGCGGACCCCTTCGGCGCCTATCTACGGGCTGAGCTGCGCGGATTCGGGGTGGACGACCGGTGGGCGGGGGAGGTGGCGCGGTATCCGACCCCGCTGACGTTCTGCGAGATCTTCCCGCCGGACGACTTTCCGCTGTACTTCTACCGGTTGCCGAAGGCCCCTGACCTGGAGATCGAGCCGGAGGAGCTGGACCTGGCGGCAGTACGGGCCGCGCGGGTGTTCTGGATGACGGGGACGGGCCTGAGCGCCGAGCCGAGCCGGTCCGCGACCCTCGCCGCGCTGGAGGCGCGCTCGAAGTCCGGGATCACCGTGTTCGACCTCGACTGGAGGCCGATGCTGTGGGAGGGGGAACCGGACAAGTCCTACGCGCAGGCGCTGGCCCTCGCGACCGTGGCGGTCGGCAACGCGCAGGAGTGCGCGATCGCGACCGGCGAGTCCGAACCGCGGGCCGCGGCGCGGGCGCTGCTGGCGGCGGGGGTGGAGCTCGCGGTGGTGAAGCGAGGGCCGGAGGGGGTGCTGGCGATGCGGCGGGACGGGACGGTGGTGGAGGCGGCGCCGGTGCCGGTGGAGGTGGTGAACGGCCTGGGGGCCGGGGACGCCTTCGGGGGCGCGCTGTGCCACGGGCTGCTGGCCGGGTGGGATCTTGAACGGGTCCTCCGCTTCGCCAACGCGGCGGGGGCGATCGTGGCTTCGCGACTGGCGTGCTCGGCGGCGATGCCGTACGCCGAGGAGGTGGAGGAGGTGTTGGGTTCGTGACGCTGATCGCTTCGCACGAGATGGGGTTCGCGGCGCTGCGGGTGCTGGAGCTCGGGCCCGGGGAGGCGTTCCCGTACGCGTGCGGGGACCGTGAGTGGATCGTCCTCCCGCTGGCGGGGGGTTGCACGGTCCGCTGCGGGGAGGGGACGGGTCCCGCGGGGGCCGGGCCGCGGGTGTTCGAACTCCGCGGCCGGGAGAGCGTGTTCCGCGGCGTGAGCGACTTCGCGTATCTGCCCCGGGACGGGCGGGCGGAGATCGCCTCCGCCGCCGGAGGGCGGTTCGCGCTCGTCGGGGCGCGGTGCGAGAACGTGCTGCCCGCCCGGTACGGGGCTGCCGAGGGCGTCCCCGTCGAGATCCGCGGCGCCGGCCACTGCACGCGGCAGGTCAACAACTTCGCCGCCGCCGACGTCTTCGACTGCGACCGGCTCATCGCCGTCGAAGTGCTGACCCCCGGCGGGAACTGGTCCTCGTACCCGCCGCACAAGCACGACGAGTTCGACCCCGGCCACGAGTCCCGGCTCGAAGAGGTCTACTACTTCGAAATCGCCCCGCACGGAGACACGCCCGGCATCGGCTACCAGCGTGTCACGCCCTCCCCCGCGGGGAAGACCGACATCCTCACCGAGGTGAGGACCGGGGACGCGGTGCTCATCCCGGACGGCTGGCACGGGCCCTCCATCGCCGCCCCCGGGCACGACATGTACTACCTCAACGTCATGGCCGGCCCCGCGGGCCAGCCCCGCGAGTGGCTGATCCGGGACCATCCCGACCACGCCTGGATCCGGGACGCCTGGAGCGGCCAGGACGCCGACCCCCGGCTGCCCTTCCACCGACAGCGAGCGGAGGACGAGACCCCATGAGGCTCACCGTCGCCCAGGCCCTCGTACGGTTCCTGGCCGCCCAGTACACCGAGCGCGACGGGCACAGGCAGCGGCTGATCGCCGCCACCTGGGGGATCTTCGGGCACGGGAACGTCGCCGGCATCGGGCAGGCCCTCCTGGAGAGCGGTCCGGACGCGATGCCCTTCCTCCAGGGGCGCAACGAGCAGGCCATGGTGCACGCCGCCGTCGGGTACGCCCGCCGGAGCGGGCGGCTCTCGGCCCATGCCGTCACCACCTCGATCGGGCCCGGCGCCACCAACCTCGTCACGGGGGCCGCCCTCGCCACCATCAACCGGATTCCCGTACTCCTCCTGCCCGGAGACACCTTCGCCACCCGGCCCGCCGACCCCGTCCTCCAGCAGCTGGAGGTGCCCTACGCCGGCGACGTCTCCGTCAACGACACGCTCCGGCCCGTCTCCCGCCACTTCGACCGGATCACCCGCCCCGAGGCCCTGATCCCGGCTGCCCTCCAGGCGATGCGGGTGCTCACCGACCCCGTGCAGACCGGCGCGGTCACCCTGGCACTGCCGCAGGACGTCCAGGCCGAGGCGTACGAGTGGCCGCCCGGGTTCTTCGCCGAGCGCGTGTGGACCGTACGCCGGCCCCGGCCTGACCGGGACGAGCTCGCGCGGGCCGCCGAAGCCGTCCGGGGCTCCGCGCGCCCGCTGATCGTCGCCGGCGGCGGGATCCGGCACAGCGCGGCCCAGGCCGCGCTGGCGGAGTTCGCCGGGGCCACCGGTATCCCGGTGGCCTCGACGCAGGCGGGCAAGGGGGCGCTCCCGTACGACCACCCCGCCGATGTCGGCGGCATCGGGCACACCGGCACGGCCACCGCCGACGCGCTGGCCCGCGACGCCGACCTGGTCGTCGCCGCCGGGACCCGGCTGACGGACTTCACCACCGCCTCGGGGACCCTGTTCCAGAACCCCGCCGTCCGCTTCCTCGGGCTCAACCTCGACCCGTACGACGCCCACAAGCTCGCCGCCCGGCCGGTGGTCTGCGATGCGCGGGCGGGCCTGGAAGAACTGCGCGCCGCGGTCGCCGGGTACCGCGTGGACCCCGGGTACGAGACGGCGTACAAAGAAAAGAAAGGCAACTGGGAGCTGCTGGTCGACCGGGCCTACGCGACCCCCGACGAGGACGCCGCCCCGACACAGGCCCAGGTGCTCGGACTGCTCGACGCGGTCGTCGGGGCCGACGACGTCCTGATCAACGCCGCCGGCTCCCTCCCCGGAGACCTGCACAAGCTGTGGCGGGCCCGCTCGCCCGAGCAGTACCACGTGGAGTACGGGTACTCCTGCATGGGCTACGAGATCCCGGCCGCGATCGGGGTCGCGCTCGCCGCCCCAGGCCACCCGGTGTGGGCGCTGGTCGGCGACGGCACGTACCTGATGAACCCGACCGAGCTGGTCACGGCCGTGCAGGAGGGCCTCCCGATCAAGGTGGTGATCCTCGACAACCACGGCTACGCCTCCATCGGCGGCCTCTCCGGGGCCGTCGGCGCGGAGGGCTTCGGGACCGCGTACCGCTTCCGGGCGGACGACGGTTCGTACACCGGCGCCCCGCTGCCGGTGGACCTCGCGGCCAACGCGGCCTCCCTCGGGATGGCCGTGATCCGCGCCCGCACCATCAGTGACCTGCGGAAAGCCCTCGCCGAGGCGCGTGCGGCGGACCGTCCCACATGTGTCTACGCACAGACCCGAACACCCGACACTGTGTCGGGCCCGCCCCCGGCACAGGCGTGGTGGGATGTTCCTGTGGCCGAGACCGCGACACGGAAACCCGCGGCCGCGGCCCGCGAAGAGTACGACCGGCAAGCCGCGCAGCGACGTCGCCATCTGTGAAGGAGCAAGGCAATGAAGACCGTCAACCACTGGATCGGTGGCAAGACCGTCGAGGGCGCGTCGGGCAACTACGGCCCGGTCACCGACCCGGCCACCGGCGAGGTCACCACGCAGGTCGCGCTGGCCTCCGCCGAAGAGGTCGACGCGGCCGTACGCGTCGCCCGGGAGGCCTTCCAGAGCTGGGGCCAGTCCTCGCTGGCCGCCCGTACCAAGGTGCTCTTCGCCTACCGCGCCCTGCTGGACGCCAACCGCGACGCCATCGCCGAGCTGATCACCGCCGAGCACGGCAAGGTCCACTCGGACGCGCTGGGCGAGGTGGCGCGCGGCCTGGAGATCGTCGAGCTGGCCTGCGGGATCACCACGCAGCTCAAGGGCGAGCTGTCGACCTCGGTCTCGAGCCGGGTCGACGTCTCCTCGATCCGCCAGCCGCTGGGCGTGGTCGCGGGCATCACCCCGTTCAACTTCCCGGCGATGGTGCCGATGTGGATGTTCCCGCTGGCCGTGGCCTGCGGAAACACCTTCATCCTCAAGCCGAGCGAGAAGGACCCCTCGGCCGCCAACAAGCTGGCCGAGCTGGCGACCGAGGCCGGCCTGCCGGCCGGTGTGCTCAACGTCGTCCACGGTGACAAGGTCGCCGTCGACGCGCTGCTCGCCCACCCGGGCATCGCCGCCGTCTCCTTCGTCGGCTCGACCCCCATCGCCCGGCACATCCACACCACGGCCTCCGCGAACGGCAAGCGGGTCCAGGCGCTGGGCGGCGCCAAGAACCACATGCTGGTGCTGCCGGACGCCGACCTGGACGCGGCCGCCGACGCGGCGGTCTCGGCCGCCTACGGCTCGGCCGGCGAGCGCTGCATGGCGATCTCGGCGGTCGTGGCCGTCGGATCGATCGGCGACGCGCTGGTGGAGAAGATCCGCGAGCGCGCCGAGAAGATCAAGATCGGCCCCGGAAACGACCCGACCTCCGAGATGGGCCCGCTGATCACGGCCGCCCACCGCGACAAGGTCGCCTCGTACGTGAAGGGCGCGGCCGACCAGGGCGCGGACGTGGTCCTGGACGGCACGGGCTACACGGTCGGCGGGTTCGAGAAGGGCCACTGGATCGGCCTGTCGCTGCTGGACAACGTGAAGACCGACTCGGACGCGTACCGCGACGAGATCTTCGGGCCGGTGCTGTGCGTGCTGCGCGCCGAGACCTACGAGGAGGGCGTGGCGCTCATCAACGCCTCGCCGTTCGGCAACGGCACCGCGATCTTCACCCGCGACGGCGGCGCGGCCCGCCGCTTCCAGCTGGAGATCGAGGCGGGCATGGTCGGCGTCAACGTGCCGATCCCGGTGCCGGTGGGCTACCACTCCTTCGGCGGCTGGAAGGACTCGCTCTTCGGCGACCACCACATCTACGGGAACGACGGCATCCACTTCTACACCCGCGGCAAGGTCGTCACGACCCGCTGGCCGGACCCGTCCGAGGCGCCGGTGGGCGTGGACCTGGGCTTCCCCCGCAACCACTGACCGACCTGCCGACTGACCGACCTGCCGACCGATCGACTGAGCGACCGACCCGCCGGCCGATCGACTGACTGATCGGCCGGCAGGTCGGCTGCGCGACGAGCTCGCCTCCCGCACCCCTCACGCGGGAGGCGAGCTCGCGTTTCGTCGCGCGCGAGGGCGGCCCCGGCCGAGTGGCCCGCGTACGCGTACGGCAGTTCCCGTACGGAATCCACCGCGCGCACCACCCCGGCCCGGTCCCGGCGGTGCGCCGCGAGCCCCGGGGGACACCTCGCCCGTCAGCGGGCCGCGGCCAAGTCCGGGGCGGGTGCCGTCTGTTCCGCGCGGGGACGGCGGCGGCGCCGCAGGACCAGGAAGGTGAGGGCGGCGCCCGCCAGTACCAGCAGCGCGCCGAAGGCGAGCCAGGGCACTGCGATGAACTCCGCCTCGGACGCGGAGGTGAGGTCCGGATAGGCCGTCGCCCCGGCCGAGACCCGTACGGTCACCCAGTCCGACTGCGGCGCGTCCGCCCACGGTTCGGTCAGCTCGATCCGCTGGCCGGGCAGCAGCACCAGCTTCAGCTCGCGCGCCGGCCGGTCCAGCACAGTACGGCCGAACAGGCCCTCCGCGGAGACCGCCACCTTGGGCTCGACGACCACGTTGCCCCGGTTGACCAGCGTGTACGAGACCGTCGCGCGGGCGTTCTTGATCCACGGCAGCAGCGGCGCGGACCGGCTGACCTTCACGTCCTCCACGCTCAGCCCCGGCGTCACAGGCCCCGGCACCCTGAAGTAGAGCCGCGAGCCGACCTGTCGCTTCACCCCGACCTGGACCTTGCCCTCCTGCCGGATGCCCTCCACCGCGGTGTTGAGGGCGACGATCCCGCCGACGTGGTCGCCGGGCGTCGCGTCCTCGGGGACCTTCACCGTGAACGGGATGTCCTTGCGGCCCTTGGGCGGGACGGTCACGGTGGTCGCCGCCTCGGGCGCCAGCGCGATCCATGCGCCCACGTCCTTGGGCTTCTGCTCCACCGGCAGCAGTGCGAAGGCGCCGCCGGCCGGGGTGTTCACGGCGTCGGTGGCGAAGACCTGGAAGGTCAGCTCCCGGTCGGAGGAGTTCAGGAGGGTCACGCTGTCGCTGATCGTGGTCCCGGCCGCCCCCTGGTGGAAGAAGTACGCGCGGTCGGTCATCGCGGCGCCGGCCGCAGGGGTCGGGAACACGCCCCAGGTGCCGTTGTCCGCGGCCGCCGCCGTCGCGGCCGGCAGCAGCAGGCCCGCGACCAGCAGCAACAGGGTGAGGAGCGGACCGTACGCGGCGGTGCGGGGGCGGGGGCGCATGGGCGGTTCTCCAGTCGGCGCGAGGAGTCGGGGCGGGGAGCGGCGCGGGGGAGCGGTGTGGGGGAGCGGTGTGGGCAGTCGGGGAGGGGAGCGGCGTGGGAGGTCGGGCGGAAGCCGAAGGGGTGGTGGGGGGCCGGGGGGCCCCCCCCCCCCCGGGGGGGGGGGGCCAGTTACTGGCCGGGGCGGGGAGCGAGTAGGGTTCCTCCCAGGGGGATGTGGGGGGGGACAACAAAGGCGGGGGGTGGTGCAAACCCCC
>NZ_JBIAXU010000032.1:0-31714 GCF_042896985.1 Streptomyces sp. NPDC001194
GGGGGGGGGGGGGGGGGGGGGGGGGGGGGGGGGGGGGGGGGGGGGGGGGGGGGGGGGGGGGGGGGGGGGGGGGGGGGGGGGGCGGGCGGGGGGGGGGGGCGCCCCCCCCCCCCCCCCCCACCACCCTGGGTGCACTGTTCCTGCCGGGTCAGGCGATCGAGAAGGTGACGACCGTCTGGTAGGTGTCGGCGAACATGAACGGCGGGAGCTGGATCATCCCGGCGCCGCCGACGGCGAACTCACCGCCGGTCAGCTCGTCCCCGCCGGCGGCCTGCGAGGCCACCTTCATCGGGGTCTCGGAGATCGCGCCCGGCGTGCCCGCGGTGCAGGCGCTCGGGCTGTCCGGGTTGGTCACGGTGCAGGACGGCTGGATGCCGATCTGCGCCTTGGCCATCGAGTGGCCGGTCGCCTGGTTCAGGAACGGCGTACGGGTCGCCGTCACGTCCCAGCCGAGGGTGCCGCCGCGGAAGTCCTGGACGGTCGCGGCGTTGAAGACGCCGACCACCGACTGGGCCTTGCCGTTGATGGTGACCGAGGGGAAGGCGACGGCCGGCTGGCCGTCCTTCGGGCCGAGCGCCAGCGGGCCGGGGAGGACCTCGATGTCGACCGGGTTCTTCACGCCCGCCTGGTCCTCCAGGTACACGAAGGACTTGTACGGGGTGACCGAGCCGTCGATCTTGATGGCGTCGGCCTTCTTGGTGACGGTGATGTTGCAGGTGGCGGCGCCGCTCGCGTCCGCCGTACCGGTGCCGGTGTCACCGGTCGCCGCGCCCGCGAGGAGGGCGGAGCAGGTGACGGGGCCGGCCGGGAAGTTGGCGCCGTTGACCGCGACGGCCGTTCCCGCCTTGCCGCTGTTGGGCGTCAGCTTGGTGGTGACCGGGTCCTTGGGCAGGGCCTCGACGGCGACCGAGCCGAGCGTGGCGCTCGGGCGCGGCGCCGGGGTGCAGGTCGTCGTGAACACGGAGCCGCTGAGGTCCGCGTCGGTGACCGCCAGGTCCAGCTTCACGTCGACCGACGTGCCCTCGGTGCCGTCCGGGATCTTGATGGTTCCGGAGAAGGACTTCGGGTCGAGCGGGGTGCCGGCGACGACGCTGACGGTCTCGGGCGGGCTGGTGACGACCTGGGTGGTCGTGCCCACCTTGAGGGTGATCTTGGTGGTGTTCACCGTCGTGACGGAGAAGCCGGGGATCAGCGGGCTCGCACCAGGGTCGATCGTGATCGGTACGACGTCCCCGGCCTTGGCCGTGTCGGGCACGGTGATCGTGTAGTTCTGGTTGCCCGAACCGTCCGGCTGCGGTGCCGGGGCATCGCAGTTCTCGAAGACGGGGGTGGTCACGGTCGCCGCCTGGGCGGTGCCGGTCAGGCCCACCACGCCGCCCGTCAGCGCGAGGGACAGGGCGCCCGCCCCGGCCAGAATTCTTCGTCGGAACGTTGTACTCACTGGGTCGCGACTCCTTCGTCAGACGAACCCCTCCCCCCACCCGCTGTGTGGGGGAGGCCGAGCCGGTGCGGTGGCCGACATTGACGCGTCGCGGTGATGAGAAGTCAATGACTTGCTTTCGCCCGAAGCACACAGAAATTGATGTCCCATCAGACCGGGTCGTCCGGGGTGCGGGGCGGATGGGATGGGTGGGGTGCGGGCGGGGGGCCGGTCCGGGCGTTGACCTGGGACTCGGGGAGTGTCTCGCCGATCGCGCCGCGAGCCCGGCCCGATCGGCGAGACACCCCCTAGCCCGCGGCCGGGGAGTGGTGCAGGAGCAGGTTGGCGGTGCCGGCCGGGACCCCGGTGAGGCGGTCCCGTACGGCGTCCCGCGCCAGCTCGGCGGAGACCTCGGCGGGGGTCTTCGCCGTACCGCCCGCCGCGATGCCCTCCGCCAGGATCAGTGCCGCGACGCCCGCGGCGTGCGGGGCCGCCATGGACGTGCCGGAGGCGCGGGCCAGGGTGGTCGCCGTGCCCTTCCAGGCGGAGGTGACGGACACGCCCGGGGCGACGAGGTCCACGCAGCTGCCGTAGCTGGAGAACGGGGCCCACTGGTCGGCGGCGTCGGCCGCGCCGATCGTGAGCGCCGAGGGGGCGGCGGCGGGGGAGCCGGTGCAGGCGTCGTCGGCGGAGTTGCCGGCGGCGACGGTGAAGGTGATCCCGGCGGTGACCGCCCGCGCCACCGCCGCGTCGAGGGCGTAGCTGCGGGTGCCGCCCATGCTCATGTTGGCGACGGCGGGGGTGCCGGGGGCCTTGGCGGCGTCCTTCACCATCCACTCCAGGCCGCCCAGGATGGAGGTCAGGGACGCGGATCCCTTGCAGTTGGCCACCTTGACGCCGACGAGGGAGACCCCCTTCGCCACCCCGTACGTCGCCCCGCCCAGGGTGCCCGCGACGTGCGTGCCGTGGCCGTTGCAGTCGCTGCTGCTCTCCATGAACACCCCGTTGTAGCCGACCCGGGCCCGGCCCCCGAACTCCTGGTGGCTCGTGTAGATCCCGGTGTCCACGACGTACGCGGTGACGCCCTGCGCGGTGGTGGCGTACGTGTACGAACCGTCGAGCGGCAGCGCGGACTGGTCGATCCGGTCCAGGGGCCAGGGCGCCGGGCTCTGCGCGTCGCTGATCCGGAACTCGGCGTCCGGTTCCACCGACGCCACCCGGGGGTCGGCGGCCAGGGCTTTGGCGCGGGCGGCGGTGGTGCGGACGGCGAAGCCGCTGAGGACGGTGTCGTAGACGTCCCCGACCTGGTCGCCGGAGCCCTCGGCCTCGGCGGCCAGGGCACGGGTCGGGGCGCGGGAGGTGGTGTCCTTGAGGACGACGACGTACGGGGCGGTACCGGTCGCGGGTTCGGCGTCGGCGGCGGGTGCGGGGTGCGGCGCCACGGCGGTGGCCGCCGCCAGCAGGGCGGCGGCCGGGAGCAGCGCGGTGAATGCGGTCATGCGGCCGATGCTCGGCGAGCCGCGCCCCGCTCGCGCGGAGGGTGCGCCGACTGGCCCCACGACACGCCGCCGAACGGGTCCCCGGCACGACCCGGAGGACCGGGGTCAGCCCGAGAGGGGCCAGCCGCGCATCGCGAAGACGCCCTCGTCGCGCGAGCCGGCGGAGGAGTAGGTGGCCAGGGCGGCCTCGTTGTCGGTGTCGACGCCCACCCACATGCCGTAGCAGCCGCGCGCCTTGGCCTCGTCGGCGAGGGCCGCGGTCAGGGCGCGGCCGATGCCGCGGCGCCGGTAGCCCTCGTCGACGGAGAGCTCGTACAGGCACATCTCGGTGCCCTTGTCGGGGTGGCTCATCTCGACCCCGGAGACCATGCCGGCCGGGATGTCGTCCACGTAGGCGATGAGCATCAGGTGTCCCGGCGCGGACAGGAAGCGTTCGGACCAGTCGAGTCGGGCGGGGCCGTCGAAGAGCCCCTCCGCGGCCTGGAGTTCGGCGACGGTACGGGCGGGGCGGATGTCCATGGCGGTCACGATAGGGCCGTGCGGCGAGCGGCGACCTTGATTTCGACCCGGCGTGGCGAGCGGCGCGCCGGGGCGGGCGGGCCGGGGGCCGGGTCGGGGGGCGGGCGGAACGGGCGGGGCGGGGCGGGGCGTCAGGTGCGGAGGGCCAGGGCCGCCGCGTACGAGGCGGGGGCCGGGAGGTCCGTGAGGTGCCAGCCGGGCACCGGGGACGGCGTCGGGCCCGAGCCCACGTAGGGCTCGGCCAGGCCCAGGGCCAGGCCGGTGCCCGTGCCCTTGAAGTAGGCCTCCTTGCGCGACCACAGGCGGGCCAGCGCCTCCGGCCGCTCCTGCGCGGGCAGCGCGGAGAGCTCCGCCGTCTCCGCCGGGTGCAGGGCGGTCAGTACGTCCTGCACCGCCGCCGCGCTCGGTACCGCCTCCACGTCGACCCCGACCGGCACCGCCGCGACCGCGAGGTACGCCAGGTCGTCGCTGTGCGAGAGCGAGAACTGCACCGCGCCCCCCGCGACCGCCGGCCGTCCGTGCGGGCCGTCGCAGCACGGGCAGTCCTCACGGACCAGCGCGACCTCCTGCGGGGCCAGCCCCAAGTAGCCGCCGAGCAGCACCCGCAATCCCACGTGGGAGGCGAGGTAGCGCTGCCGGTCCCCGGCCCGCAGCAGCCGCCCGGCCCGCTCCCGTTCACCCGCGTCCAGGAGCGACAGCGCCTCGTCGATCCGGTGGCCGCCGACCACCTCGAGCGTGGTGTCCAGGGACCACACCGCCACGGCGGTCCCCGCCGGGGGGGCGCCGATCCGCGGGGTCTCCTCGCCGAGTCGGTTCACGTACGTACTCACCCGATGAGCCTAGACGAGCACCGATCCGCAACGGATCCCCAGGGCCCGCGCTCCCCTAGCCCCGGCTGCGGGCGTGGGTCGCGGACGGGGGGCTGTCCTGCGGCCCGGCGCCCGGTGACGGGGTGCCGTCGGTCCAGGCGTAGACGCGCTTGCCGCGCACCGCCACCTGGTACTGGTGGGCGTCCCGGCATTCGGGCCGCTCCTCGGCCCGGGTGCCGCTCGGCCACCACTTCGCGTTCAGCTTCCGCCCGCCCAGGTCCTTCGGCGTGCCCGCCGTGCACTGAGGGCCGTCGAGCGGGGTCGCTCCGAGCGTGAAGCGGATCAGCCTGGCCTCGCCGGTCGTGCGCACCCGTATGCGTATGTCGGTGGCGTCCTTGGGCACCCAGGACGGCAGCGTGAAGGGCGCGTTGGCGCGGGTGGGCGCGTCGGCTGCGGTCGCGTAGTGCTTGCTCTTCTCCTCGAAGACCCGGTCGTTGATGGAGTCGGTCAGCGGGTTGGGCGGGAGGTTCGGCAACGCCAGGGCGGCGGTGGCGACGACTCCCAGAGTGGCGGCGGCGATGACGAGGGGACGGCGGTTCATGTGATCCAGTCTCGGCTGCCCCCATCCCCTCGCGCGTCCCTCCGTAGGACGAACCCGTTCTCTGCCGGAAGTCTGATGCCGCGTGCTACCTGAGAGCTGCTTCCGCCCTCAACCGGCCGCGAAGGCACGCTCCTTGTTCGCACGCGACGGCACGCGACCGCACCCGACAGCGCCCGCATCCGCGCCCCGTACCCGACACCGGCACCCGGTGAGCGGCGTTATAGCGGCGTTAAGCGGCGGCGATAGGACGTGCCCCGAGGGTGGGATCCGACGCCGTTACCGGGGGTACCCCCGGGCGGCCCCCCACCCCCCCCGTCCTGGAGGAATGCCATGCGTCGTCGTCTCGTTCCCCTCCTCGCATCCGCGGCGGCCGGTGTGCTCGTCGCCGCCACCCCCGCGTCGGCGGTCCCGGCCGACAAGCCGCAGGTCCTCAGCAGTTGGACCCAGACCAGCGCCGCCAGCTACAACGCCTGGGTCTCCGCGCGCGGCAACCAGGGCAAGTGGTCGGCGTACGGGTTCGACTGGTCCACCGACTACTGCTCCTCCTCGCCCGACAACCCCTTCGGATTCCCCTTCCAGACGTCCTGCGCCCGCCACGACTTCGGCTACCGCAACCACAAGGCGGCAGGCGTCTTTTCGGCCAACAAGGCGAGGCTGGACGACGCCCTCTACGCCGACCTCAAGCGCGTCTGCTCGGCGTACTCGGGCGTGAAGAAGGGCTCCTGCGACAGCACCGCGTGGACCTACTACCAGGCGGTCAAGGCCTTCGGCGTCTCCCCGCAGGACGTACCCGCCGCCTGAGCGCACCCGTCCCCGGCGGATCCCCGCACCACGGACTACGTCCCGGGCCGCTTCGGTCCGCCCGCCCGAGCCACCCGCAGGTCGACGACGTAGTGCTCGTCGAGGGTCCCCCCGGGGAACAGCGCGTGCAGCCGCTCCCTCTCCCCGTCGAGGAACTCGCCGGTCCCGGCGCGTCCGATCAGGAAGAGGGAGTGGGTGGCCAACTTGGCGAGGTGGGCGTCGACGGGGATCCGCCGGGACCAGCGCAGCAACCGCGTGGTGAACTCCAATCCGGCCTGCGAGCGCGGATGTTCGTTGACGTACCAGCCGGGGCCGAACCGCTCCTCGATCCGCTCCTGCTGGTCGGCGATCCATCCGACGGCCACGTCGGGGTCGTTCGACCAGACGGCCAGCGCCCCGCCGGGCCGCAGCACCCGCAGGGCTTCCGGCCCGGACCGGGCCGGATCGGTCCAGTGCCAGGACTGCGCGTACGCAAGCAGATCAAGTGCCCCTGAAGCGAACGGCAGCCGGTCCCCGTCTCCCCGTACGAGCGGCACGTGCGGGTGACGCCGCCGGAATTCCGCGGCCATCCCGGCCCCGGGCTCGACCCCGACGACCCGCGCCCCCCGGGCGTGCAGCAGCCCGGTGGCGATCCCGGTCCCGGCGCCCACGTCGGCGACCCGGGCCCCGGCCAGCGACACCCCGGAGAGCTCCTCCAGGGCATCCGCCAGCGCGTCGGGGTACGAGGGCCGGTACTCCCCGTACCGTCCGGCCGCCGACCCGAACGACCGCGCCCGCTCACCGGATCCGTCCGTCATCCCCCCACCCTCCCGCATCCCGCACCCCCCGCACCAGGGCACACTGGACGCATGGCCGGACTCGTGTACTTCCGAAAGATCTCCGAGGACGCGGAAACGGTCCGCTACGCCTTCGGCCCCGAGCCGCACGACACGGCCCGCACCCTGACCGTGGACAAAGCCTCCCGCACCTCCGCGGTGGACGACGGCCGGCCGGACTACCTCGCCCTGAAGGCGTCCCGCAAGATCAACGCCCTGGGCACCCGATCCCCCGACTGGCCGGACCGCGGCATGAGCGCCAGTTGACCGCAGCGGTCACGCGCCCCCCGACGGAACGGAACGGCCCCCGGCGCGCCGCCGCGGGCACGGCCCGCGCGAAAAGCCCTCCCCGGTGGGGAGGGCTCGGGTGAGGCGTGAAGAGTGCCCCCGGCAGGACTCGAACCTGCGGCCAAGTGCTTAGAAGAGACCCGCGCGATTCCTCGTCGCACCCCTTCTGACCTGCGCTGCAGAGGGATGTTCGGCTGATCGGCTCCCATCTTCTCGCCCATTCACCGGAATCCAAGGCTCCGTATCGGCAGGGGCGGAGCTGCTTCGGGCCCTGACGAAGCCGTACCGGACCGAGCCAGTCGTGCACTGTCACTCGATGCCCCATCACCGAGCGTTGGGCGTGGCATTGATCGTGTAAGAGGGGCTTCGGACGGACCACTTGGAAACTGCCCCCAACGGGCGTCAGCCTCGCTAGCATCGAGAGATGGAGGCCTCCAGCGTAGCGATCCAGGAAACTCAGATGGTCATCCTTGCAGAAGGAGAGACACCGTCTGCCACGGCTAATGCCCGTGGGCACCTGTTTGAGAAGTTCATAGCAAAGGTGCTCGAACGCCTGGGTTACGAAGAGCCGCGTACGGAGAACCTTAATGTCACGTCAGACGGAATTGAGATCGATGTAGTTGCTCTGCATCGCCTAACGCGCCGTCAAGCGATTGTCGAGTGTAAAGCCTATTCTTCTCCGGTGCCAGCCAAAGAGTTGGTGGCATTTTATGGAAAGCTGAATACGGAGCGGCTCGTTCAGGATGATAGTAATCTTGACGGCTTCTTCTTCGCTCTACCGCGCACAACGCAGCAGGGAGCGGAGAAAGCTCACGCAATTGAGGCGAAGGACTCGCATTTTCGCTATTTGAACGCAGATGCGACTTCGCGCGTCGCTCATCAGGCCGGGTTGACGTCTCCACCTCCAGAGCAACTTCGTTCGCTGATTGTTTCCGACCCGGCGATTATTGTTACCGAGTATGGAATCTACTCTTGCCTAAAGTCCCTGGATCCTGACACTAGAACTACGGCGGAAATTGTCGTATGGGCTCAAGTGGGCCAGGTGCCGGCTGTGGCTCTGGATCTCGTCAAGCATTCGGATTTCGCCGGTGGGGCGAGCGTGAGGGATGCGCGCGCTCAGGCCGCAGCCCCCGCCCAAACTTCACACCGGGCAGACGGAGCTTTCATCGTAGAGGTACGTGGAAGTGAATCTGACTTTGAGTACCAACTTCCCGCATCTCCGAAGTATTTCATCGGCCGCCGCAAGGTAATTTCCGAGATCGAAGAAATTCTCTTGCGTGGATCATCCGTAGTCGTCGTGAATGCTCAATCGGGATGGGGTAAGAGTTCGCTGGCTTTGCGGATGAAGGAGTCGGCGCGAAAGCTCGGCGGTTTGTGTATCGTATTTGATACTCGAACGGCATCCAGTCAAGAATACGTGGCTCGTGCCCTGCGCAAGGTTGCGACACATGCTGAAGAAAATGGAATGCTTGAGCTCCCCGCCGAAGCTTCCTGGGCTAGTCTGGCAAGCTCTCTGGACACCCTAAAGGCTGCAAAATGGTGGCCCGGAGCGGGCCCCGTAGTAGTATTTTTTGACCAGTTTGAGAATATCTTCAACGATGAGCTTCTGACGCGAGAGTTTCGCAATCTTGCGCTGGGGGTTCACGAATTGGGTAGTCCCATCAGTGTCGGTTTCGCCTGGAAAACGGATCTCGTAGGTTGGACGGAAGCCCACCCGTATCGACTCCGCGATGAAATTCGCTCAAATGCCCGTGTAATCCAGCTTTCGCCTCTCGGTCCGAGCGAGGTTGACGCGCTGCTCAAGAGGTTGGAGCAGCAGCTCGGTGCCAAGCTGGTCAGAGACCTGAAAGAGCGTCTACGAGAGTATTCTCAAGGTCTGCCTTGGCTTTTTAAGAAGCTGGCGGGTCACGTTCTACGAGAGGTTTCGAGCGGTACCACTCAGTCCCAACTCGTGAGTGAGGCTCTTAATGTGCAGAGCCTCTTCGAGAAGGACCTGTCTGAACTTAGCCCCAATGAACGCGAGGGCGTATATCAAATTGCTAGGTACGCTCCCGTGCCCGTTTCTGAAGCAATGGAGATGGTTCCTGCTGAAGTGGTTCAGACCCTTCTCAACAGACGTCTTATTGTGCAAGTCGGAGAGAAGCTTGACACCTATTGGGACATCTTTAGAGATTTCCTGGTGCACGGGACCATTCCGATTGAAGAGTCTTTCATCCTCAGAGTTTCTCCCATGTCTGTTGGCAGGCTCGTCAGGGAAGTAATCGCTCTCGGTGGGGATGCTGCAGTTTCCGACTTGGCCTCCACCTTGAGTACGTCGGAGACGGTCGTCTACAACCTCAGCCGCGACCTTAGGATGTTTGGTGTGCTCGCGTATGAGCCAGCTCGCATCCGCCTCGTGGACGACTTTGTTGCAGCTCCGGATCGGGAGGAGTATCTGCGCCGACGGGTATCCAAAGCTTTGAAACGCCATAGGGCTAATTCCACGTTGACCCGACTGGTAGATCAGCAGGGGAGTGATGTGCAACTATCCTCCTTTGCGCGGGCTCTTCCGCGCGCTTTTCCCGCGGTGGCCGCCAGTGAAAAGACGTGGGGGCTCTACGCAAAGGCCTTTGCGCAATGGTTTGAATATGCCGGAATTGCGCGCTTGGAGTCTCAGTCTCTGGTTTTGATGGACGAGGACGAGACTCCCGCAGTCAGTCTTCTCGCCGATGGTCTATCGCGCAGGTCGGCGGGGCGAGGTGTCTTTCCAAAAAAGACTCCTGGTCCAGCTATTGCTCTCATGAAAAAACTCCATTCTGGTGCCGAAGTGTCGCTAGGTGGTCGTGACGTACAGTCGCGGGCGGCGCGGGAGATTTTTGTCCTGGGCGTGGTGGACGTGGGTCGTGACGGCCGTTTGTCCCTGAATGAGAAGGCTCCGCTTAACGGTTCAGGCGAGCTGATCCCGGAAAAATTGCTCGACTGTCTGGTTCGGATGCCAGGCATGGAAGAAGCCGTCGCCGCCTTGAAGGCGGATCCCACTGCCAAGTGTGCAGTCCTGGGTGAGATGATTGCCCGGGCGCATGAAATGCACTGGGCTCCGGGAACCGTTGAGCTGTTGGGCAAACAGGTTAGAGGTTGGGTGAAGGCTGCTGGCGTGCGAGTCCAGCGGTGACTTTGGCCGACGGAGCGCAGGCTCAGATGACGGGCCACACGTGCCGCGTTGCGCGCGAGGTGGCCCACGGCCACGAAGCAGGGAATCCATCGGCCTCTTCCCGGTGCGGATCCACCAGTCCGCCGCGTTGACTGCTGGACCTCCTGCTCCGGGGACCATTCGTCGTGCGACGCTTGAGTTGAGTTGTCGGCGGACGAGGAGATCGAGTGACGGAGCAGGCGAGCCCTCGCGGGACCTTCCTGAAGATCGCTGATCGCATGAAGGGGCGGATCGCTGCGGAGCCAGCCGTGGCTGAGCTGCCTTCGCTTGCTGAGGTCATGGCTGAGCACGGCGTGAGCCGGGGTGTCGCCCTCCGCGCCTTCAAGGTGCTTCAGCAAGAGGGGCTAGCCGAGCCTGTGCCCGGGGCTCGATGGCGTGTCGTCCGTGCTGGGCAGTGTATGGATCGGCGACCCCTCTCCGAGAGGATCGCGGAGCTCATCTCGGCTGAGGGCCTAGAAGTGGGGGCACCCTTCCTCAGCACAGGCGAGCTCAGCGCCCGCCTCGGCGCGTCACGCCCCACCATCAGCAAGGCGCTGGCCCAGTTGGAAGCCGCCGGCCTGCTCACCGAAGGAGGGCAGGGCAAGCGGCGGTCCGTCCGGGCCGTGCCGTCGCCACAGGAGGACTCGAAGCCTTGACCACCGCCACGCTCACGGAATGGGCCTACCCGCTCGCGGAATCACTGCTGGCCGAGCCGCTACCTCGCCGGTGGAGCCACTGCCTCGGCGTCGCCGAGCGAGCACGGGCCATCGCGGAGATCCTGGGGCCGGACGCCGAGCTGCTGGAGGCCGCGGCCGTACTGCACGACATCGGGTACGCGCCCGACCTGGCGAAGACGGGGTTCCACCCGCTCGACGGTGCCCGCTACCTCCGGAGCGTCGGCGCCGACGAGCGCGTCGTACGCCTCGTCGCCCACCACTCCTGTGCCTGGATGGAGGCGGAAGCACGGGGCCTGCGGGACGAACTGGAAGTCGAGTTCCCGCGCGAGGAGGAGCACCTAGCGGATGCTCTGTGCTTTTGCGACATGAACACCACGCCGGACGGCACCCCCACGAACCCCGTTGACCGAATCGACGAGATCGCAGGTCGCTACGGGCCCGACAGCCTGATCGGGCAGTTCATCCGGCGCGCCGAGCCGGAGATCCTGCTGTGCACGGTTCGCGTACTCACCAGGGTCTCCGAGGCGAAGGCCGGCACGGCTCAACCGATGTAGGGAGCGCTCCTGGTCGCGTCCAGGGCGTGCTGGATGCGGAGCCGCATTGTGGAGTGGATGTCGAGTTCGGCCAGGTCCGCGGGGGGCACCCAGCGGACCTGCGTCGTCTCGTTACTCGTGCGGATCTCTCCGCCCACCGGTCGCGCGCGGAAGCAGATGCTGAACTGCTGCCGTGCCTCGCCGTCGTCATAGAGCATCACGTGTCCGGGGTCGGTGTAGATGCCGGACAGGTCGAGGACTTCGACCTTGATGCCTGTCTCTTCCCAGACTTCGCGTACGACGGTGTCGCTGATGGATTCACCAACGTCGTGGCCTCCGCCGGGGAGGGCCCAGCGGCCGTTGTCGGAGCGCTGGATCATCAGTACCTCGCCGGCACCGTTCTGGACGAAGGCCACGACGGAAGGGACGACGTTGTTGGCGGGCGGTGCGTCGGGGTCGTGAAGGTAGTCGATGCGTCCCATGGTCATGCTCCAGTGAAGTCGTGATCGGTCACCTGGCGCGCCCGCCCCCAGGTCTGTTCGATGCTATTCGCGTACGTGTCGAAGAGGCCGCCCCCAGGGAGTCGCCGCAGGTGGAGAACCGGAGCCAAGTAGGCTCCGATGCCGTACACATGGGTGTTCACGAGCATCTCGTCGTCGGCACGGAACAGCGAGTTGTACAGCGTCGCGTCGTGGAGCCGGATCCCGACTTCCGGGTGGCTGGCGAGTAGCGGCCGGTAGTTCATGAGGGCATTTCGGATCTTGCCATCCATGATCCTGTGGCCCTCGTCGATGCCCCGCTGTCGGACGGCATCGCATCCGGGATCCCCGAGCAGGAGTCGTACCTGCGCGTTGTTGGACGCCTTGCCCTTCAGGATCTTGTGAAATTCCGGGTCCTCAGACAGCCAGAGCCCTGCGTAGACAAGCACGTCAACGTACGCTTCGGCGCGGTCGTACATCTCGCGCCACAGCCCCGCCGGCACCATGTGCCGATGGGGGTAGATGGTCACGATCTCGGCCTTGCTGAGGTCGGCGGACGACTCGACCGCCCGCTCGTCATCCCAAAGAGTGGTGACCCCGACGTCCAGTGCAGCCGCAACGGCGTACTGGTGGCGCCGGTACGGGACCTTGCCCTGCGTGATCCAGCGTTCCACGGTCTTCGCGTTGACGCCGATGGAGTCGGCGAGTTGCTGGATGGTCATCCCCTTCGCGAGCAGGGTCGACCGTAAGCGCTCGTTGGGCATCTGCTCCCCCAGTGGGACGTCTTGGGAGCTCTTGACGGTAGCCAGAAGGCCCCGACGTGTCCACGCGTGGGGTAAACAACGCCCTTGACCTGGGCCGATTCTGATGGTGCGCCAGGAAGTCCTGGCGCGAAGCACTGAACCTCTGCGGATCTGCTTGACGTCAGTCGATGCGGTACCTGTAATAGAGGTACCGCATCGGTTCCGCGAGGAACTCGAAGCGAAGCCTTAGTACTGCCATGCCTGCTCCGGCTGGTCCCCGTGCTTCACGCACGGGATCCCTCTGGGTTTCCACGTCCAGTCGGGAGCGACTGCTCTTTGAGATCTGAACAGTGTGGTCGCCGCCTCCTGTAGCTGAAAAGGCGGTCAGCGCGGCTGAGGTTCGCGCACTCAATCCTTCCGCGGTCCCGTTCCGGGCCGCGGCCGGTTGCCTTCTCTGCCCGTCCGGCGCGCTCGCGCTGTACGGGCGGGGTTGAGGGGAGCCGGAGTTCTTCCTGCTTCACCCCAAATGCGGGCAGCCCCCGGCGTTCCCGCGCCGAGGGCTGCTGAGTCCCGTTCCTCTGTAGAAGGAGCAAGACCCATGAAGTCCATCGCTGCACTTCAGAGCATCGTTACCCCGTGGTCCGACGGTTTGGAGCCGTCGGACGCGGAGCTGGACGCGATCGAGGCCGAGATGCCCGTGGTCCTGGCCGAGGTCGAGCTGCTTGACGCTCTCATCTCGATGCTGGACCGGCCGGCGTCGGAGTTCGACGCCCGCCGGATCCGCCGGGCCCGCAACCGGGTCCTGGCGGCCCGCCGTGACCTGACCAACCGCACCGCCGACACGATGACGTCGGGGGATGCGGCATGAGTAAGCAGATCTTCGGCGCGCAGCTGTCGCTGCGCTGCTGCGGTACCACCGCCCCGGTGCGGACGGCCGGTCCGTGCTGGCAGCTGTACGTGGCCCTGTCCGGTCTGGTCAGCCAGTGGCCCACCTTCACCTGGCCCACCTCCACTCAGATTCCGACCATCGTCCAGCGCCAGGCGGCCCTGGCGGACCTCGGGTTCACGCCCTCCGAGGACGCGGAATGGCAGTGGACGGAGAGCACTGGCCCGGAGTACCACCCCCACCCGGTCCGTGTGCTGCTGCTGGGCGCGATCAAGGTGCGGCCGCTGGAAGGCGGGGCGTCATGAACGACGTTCACGTCGGTTCAGCGGAGCGTGCCCTGGCCGTGGGCACGTGGCTGATCGTGGGCGGGGCGATGCTCTACTCCGTCCTCACCGTCACCCCGCTCATGGCCGCACATACGGCCGTCGAGTGGCGGTGGACGGCGCCGATCCTGCCGCTCGTGGTCGACGCGGCCGTGGTCATCGTGGTCCGCCTTGACTCCGTCCTGGCCCGCCTGGGAGGGCACGGCGGGGCGTGGCCGGTTGGGCTGCGCTGGATGACCGGCGCCATGACCCTGGCACTGAACGTTGGCGCATCTGCCCTGGTTGGGGACATGGTCGGGGTCGCGATCCACTCCGTTGCGCCGCTTCTGCTGATCGTGACGGCTGAGGCCGGGCTCGCCTACCGACGGGCCATCGCCGCCGCCGTACACGGCCTGGAAGAGCAGACCCGAGCGGACCGGCAAGCCCGGGAAAAGGCTGCTCAGGACCGGGAGGATGCCCGGGAGCGGCGGGAGCGTGAACGCCGCGAGCATGAGGCGAGCGTGGCCCGTGAACAGCGTGAACACGAAGCCCGCCTCATCCGCGAGGAAGCCGAGCGGCAGGAGCGGTTCCGCCGTGAGGAACAGGCGCGGGCCGAGGCCGCCGCCAACGCTGAGCGGGAGAGCCGTGAACGCCGTGAACGCGAGCGTGAACAGGCGTATGCCGAGCGTGAACGCCTTGAACGTCAGGCCGCGCAGCAGCGCGAGTTGGAGGCTCAGCAGCGGGCCGAGCGTGAGCGTCAGGCCCGTGCCGAGCAGGCGGAGCGTGAACGCCGTGAACGGGTCCGTGAACAGGAGCGGGTCGAGCGTGAACGCGCCGAGCTGCTCTCTGCCGGCCCGCCGCCCGAGAAGCTCCCTGAAGACCGGGCCCGGGCGGTCGTACGGTCCGCGTTCATGGCCGGGTTCGCCGTGCGGGTGGCTGCTGAGCTGAGCGGTTGGTCTGTCGGTTGGGCTTCCGCCCGCTACCAGGAACTTCGCGACGCCTCCACCGCTTCGGTGCTCGGCTGATGGCCGCCATTCCCGTCTACTCCTGGCGGCTTGCGCCGGATGGCCTGGCGACGCGGCGGCAGCTCCGTGCGGCTGGGTTGCGGCCTGGTGGTCAGGACGTGGTCGCGCAGTTGGAGCGGCCCCGCTGCCGGCGCGGCCCGCTGGTCGCCTTCCTGTACCGCGTGGACGGTGCCCTGCCGGTCCGGCCGATGACAGCAGCCAAACGCACGGCCCTCGCTGCCGCGAACACGGCCCGCCGCACCTGCCCGACGTGCCGACGTGACGCGGGCTACGTGATCCCCGCCCGGCTCGGCGAGTGCGTGCCGTGTGCGTTCCCCGACTCCGAACCGTGTGCCGCCTGAACCCCACCGCCTCTCGTTAGGAGTTCTGCTGTGTCTCGCCGTACGCGGCCCTCGGCCGCATCCACGATCCACATCCCGCGTCAGCGCGGCCGGCGTGAGCCGGTCATCCTCGTCGTCAGCTCCGAGCCGTCCCCGACGCTGACCAGCCGCGCTGCGCTCGCGGTGGGCCGGTGGGCGTGGAAGCACCGCCTGGCCTGGGCGCCCACTGCCGTCGCCACCGTGCTGCTCGTCGTGACCGGGGTCGTGCACCTGATCGAGCCCCGCACCGCCTGGTTCCTCGCCGCCCTCGCGCTGGCCCCGGCTGGTGTCTGGGTGTGGGGCATGCTGCGCCGCCGACCCACCTCCCGACAGGCCGCCCTCTGGCGGGCCCTCCTCGCCGCGTTCACGACCGCGGTCGGCGCGTGGCTCGCGCTGGCCGTGTGGTTCGCCCCGACCCGCCCGGCCCTGTTCACCGCCTGGACCGTGCTGACCCTGGCCGCGCAGGTCGCCTGGCTCGTCGCCCGCCGCATGACCCTCGTGTCTGAGAAGGAGAGCATCTGATGGCCAACCCCAGCAGCGCCGCTGGATGGAAGCCGGGCGGGCAGCAGACCCGCACGCAGCGGACCCGCTCCGCGCCGCGGGCCGGTGCCAACGGTTCCCAGACCAAGGTCAACAACAAGACCTTCTCGCCCGGCTTCACCCTGAACGTCAACGCCGGCGGCGGCGGTAACAGCGGCGGCCGCCACGCCGCCCCCGCCGCCGGTGGGCAGGGCGGGGGCCGGCCTCAGTCGCTGCTTCCTGCCCCGGAGTTCAGCTCCCCGGCGCAAGTCCGCAACTACTGCAACGCCGTCCGCGCCGCCGGCGTCGCCCTCTCCATCGAGGTCGCCATGGGCGCGGAGATCCTCAAGGCCACCCTCGTCCAGGTCCCCGACCCCGACGGCCGGATCGGCGGGTCACGGTTCCGGGCGGCGAAGGTCGCGCGGAAGATGCAGCGCGCCGCCGACGCCCTGCGCGACGCGGCGAAGAACGCCGCCGCCACCTACGCGCTGTTCCAGCAGGAGTACGAGGAAGAGATCAACCGCGTCCGCCACCGCGCCCGTCCCGCCGCAACGCCGCGGATGGACTGGGGCCAGCTCTAGAAAGGAGTGAGTCATGGCCACGACTGAACGCACCACCGTTGAGCAGCAGTACGAAGACCAGCTCCGCGGCTCCTCCGACGGCAACGGCATCACCGCCTACATCCTCCACCGAGCCAAGCCCCACCTCCCTCCCTGGCTCTGCGCGGGCGGGCTGGGACTGGCCGGTGCACTGGGCAGCATCCAGTGGGAGGGCAGCGCCGCCGCGGGAGTGGGCCTCACCCTCGCCTCGGTCGCCCTGACCGGGCTCACGTGGTGGGCGGGGAAGGCGACGGGTCAGCAGCGGCGCCTGCACTCGGCCATCACCGTCGCCGCGGGCTCCGCCTGGCTGACGGGCGCCTGCCTGGCTGGGCCCACGGCCGGGGCCCTGCCCGACCTGTACCTGATGGGCGCCCCCGCCCTGGCTCTGTCCTGGAACATCCGCATGGTCTTGCGCCGCAACGTCGACGGCACCGCCGCCGGCGGCACGGACAAGGGCCTGCTGGAGAAGGTCGGTCTCGCGCGGGCGCAGATTGGCGCCACGTCGGTGGAGCCGAACCGGGTCACGGCGAAGATGGCGCTGGAGGCGGGTGAGCAGACCAACGAGGACGTGTCCCGGGTTCTGCCGCGGATCGCGTCCGCGCTGGACCTGCCCAAGTCCGCGGTCCGCTACATGCCCGACCCCGACTCCGCCCGCCGCGGCGAACTCGTCATCGTCCCGGAGGACATGCTCGCCCAGGTCGCGGAGTGGGAAGAGCCGTCCAACCTGGGCGGATCGATCGCGGAGCCGCTGGTCATCGGCCGCTACGACGACGGATCCCCGCTCGTCCTATGGCTGCCGGGTGATCCGGAGATCAAGCGCAACGCCACGCACGTGCTGATCGCGGGCGGGACCGGATCGGGTAAGGGTGAGACGGCCCTGAACCTGATGCTGGAGATCCTCTCCCGCCGCGACGTGCTCCTGTGGGTCAGTGATCCGAAGATGTTCCAGGACTTCCGGCCGCTACTGCCCGGTATGGACTGGGCGGCCGAGGGCGGACCCGACACCGAGGTCATGGTCGAGGCCATCAAGGCCGTCATCCCCGCCCGCACCCGCTGGCTCGGCGCCCACGGATACCGCCAGTGGATCCCCGAAGCCGCACAGCAGCAGACCAGCCGCGACCACACGTGCCGGCTGGACGGGCGGCCGTGCGGGTGCGAGGGGATGCCGTTCCTGGTCACCTGGATGGAAGAGGCCGCCAACACCCTCCGCCTCATGGGCGACGACGCGTTCACCGGGATCGCGCAGGAGGCCCGCTCCGCCGGCGTCGCCCTGATCGTCTCCCTGCAGCGCCCCTCCTACGACCAGATGTCCACCTCCACCAGGGCCTCCCTGCCGTCCGTGATCGCGCTCGGCTGCGACCCCCGCGACGAAGGCTTCTCCCTGCCTGATGTGGTCATCGATGCGGGGGCGCATCCGGGGGCGTGGGGGAACCGGCGGCCGGGCTACTGCTACGTCGTCTCACCCGGCATCCCCGAGGACCGCTATCCCTCCCCGGGCCGCACCTTCGCCATCCCCCACACCGCCACCCCCACCATCGAAGCCCTCGCCCGGTGGACGCAGACCAACGGCGCCACCGCCGACCCGATCACGGGCGGCGCGGCCCGGGCGGTGGCCGGGCAGAACTACACCGGCCGTACCGTCCCCGGCGCCGCGCCGGTCCTGCGGCCGGCCGCCGAGGAGGAGGGCCGGATGGAAGCGGAATCCGGTGGACTGCTTGTGGATCCGGAGGACGCGGGCATCGACCCGGAGGCCGATCTGCTCGTCGGGGAGGATGGCGACGACACTCCGTTGTGGGAGTCGCCGGGGCACAAGCCGTCGCCGGAGGAGGCGCGGGAGTTGTTCGCGTACGCGCTGGACGACTTCGAATCGGCCGGGCGGATGGTGGTCGGTCCGAAGGACTTCATGGACTGGTGCGACCGCCACCAGCTCTCCCGCCCGTGGGTCTCCGCCCGCCTGAAGGACGCTGCCCTGGACGGTCGGCTGGAGCCGACCTCGGCCACCGGCCGGTGGCGGATCGTCCCCACGCTCAAGATCGCCTGACGCCTGACACCCCCTGACAGTGTCAGGGCCCCGTGACACCCAAACCCCTAGGCAAACCCGCTGTCAGACCCCCTGACACCCGCTGTCTGACGCCCCGTGACAGCCCTGCCTGACACTCACCCTCGGGCCCGCGCCACCCACCCTCGGCGCGGGCCCGACCCATACCCGGGAGGCATGCACATGCCCCACGACCCTGCCATCTACCACCCCAGTCCGATTGCCTGGGTCCCCGCCCCGGAGCACACGGGTTCCGCTGTTGCCCCGGTCCCTGTAGGGCACCCGGGGGTGCAGCTCGTCACGCTGGCTGACGGCACGCGGACCCTCGCCTACACGCATCCTGCCCCCGCGCAGATCGTCCCCGAGGCCCCGGCCACGGCTTCTGTGCCGAGGTGGGCCAAGACGACCGCGCTCCTGGCACCGACCCTCGGCGGGGGCATCGCGGCGGCCGGAATCGGAATCTCCTACGCCGCCCCCGGACTCCTCGCCATGGCACACGCCTTCTGGGCTCTCGCCGCCCTCGTCGCCGCCGGGGCCACCGCGCCGCTTCTGCTGCGCTCCGGCCGCGGGCAGCGTGCTCACACCACCACTCACATCACCCAGCACATCTCCGCGGGTGGCTTCTTCGGCCGCGCCAGCGGCACCGTCAACCACCGCTGAACGCGAAGCGGGCGGCCCCCGTCTCGCCAAAGTCCGGGGCCGCCCTCATCCACCAACTCATCAGTGGAGGCACCCAGCATGACCCAACCCGCCCCCTCCGCGCAGCTACGCGCGGCCCTCGACCTCGCCGAGCGGGGCATCCCTGTCTTGCCGTTAAGGGCAGACAAGGGCCCCATGGGCAACTGCTCCGCCTGCCGGAACACCGCCTGCGGCGGCCGGCCGAACATGCAGACCTCCGGCCCCTGCACCTGCCCCCGCCCCTGCCACGCCTGGGCCGCAGCCACCACCAGCCTCGCTGTCCTCACGTCCGCTGCATGGGCTGGTGCGTGGCGGCAGGCCGCCGCCGTCGCCTACCACCCGGGCGGCGCGGGATTGACCGTCGTGGATCTCGACCACGCGGACGCGGTGGCCTGGGCTCGCGAGAACCTGCCCGCCACCCGGACGGTGCCGACGACCCGCGGGGAGCACTGGATCTACCAGGGCACCATGCGCTCGGTGAATGGCGTGCGGGACGGCATCGACATCAAGTCCACTGCCTCCTACGCCCGGTGGCGCGGCACCGGCAGCGGCATGATGCAGCCCCTCCCGGACACCGTCCGCGCACTCGCCGACAAGGCCCCGGCCGGCCCCCGCCCGGCCGCAGGCACCGCCACCATGCCTCGGCCGACTGGAGGCGGGGAGTGCCGGCACCGGTCGCCGGCGTACTTGGAGCGTGGCATCGCGATGGCGGAGCAGCGCATCAAGGGGGCACCCGACACGATCCACAAGACCGTGTACCGCCTGTTCCTCGCGGTGCTGTCCACGCACGGCCAGTGCGGCTGCATGACCGAGGCGCACATCGACCGGCTGTTCACGGCCGCCCAGGAGAAGGGCGAGTCCCTGCGGCACTGCGAGATCGCGTGGGCCAACGCGGTCACGACGCTGGGGATGTAGCGATGCCCGAGGAAGAGAAGAACCCGGCCCGGCAGATCATCACCGACTACGCGCAGGACCATTTCCGGTACTTCCGGACCACCGAAGGCACCGTCTACGCGCAGAAGAACGGCCACCCCGTCGCCCGTCCGATCCGTTCCCAGGGCACGACCGGCAGCCACCGGCAGGAACTCATGGTCGGCCTCTACAACGACGGCCGCGGCTCATTCAACGGCAGCGCACTCAAGGAGGCACTCGACTTGATCGAAGCACTCGCCCTCAGCCAGGACGTACAGCCCACCCACATCCGCGTAGCGCCCGGCTTCGACGGCGCGACCTGGCTCGACCTCGGCCGCGACGACGGCCAGTCCGTCCGCATCCACCCCAACGGCTGGGACATCCGCGTCCCCGACCCGCAGGAGGTGTGCTGGCGGCGCACCCAGCTCACCGGTGAACTCCCCCTCCCCGAGAAGGACACCAACGGCAAGGGCATCGACGCTCTGCTGAGGCTGTGCAACTTCGCCAACGCCGAGAGCGAGTGCCTCGCAGTGGCGTGGCTGATCGGTTGCCTGGAGCCGTCCGTGCCCGTTCCGGCCCCGTTCCTCACCGGCCCCCAGGGCGCCGGGAAGTCGACCGCCGGGCGGATGCTGGTGCGGATCATCGAGGGCATGACCGGTGACCTGCGCCGCGCGCCGAAGGACGAGGAAAACCTGATCACGGCCGTGGCCGCCGGGTGGGTCACCGCCCTGGACAACCTCTCCCACCTGCCGCCGGATCTGTCCGACCTGATGTGCTGCATCGTCACCGGCGCCGAAAGCATCAAGCGTGCTCTGTTCACCGATGGCGACGTCGTCCGCTCCCGCTACCGCCGCCCGCTGCTCCTGACCGGCATCGACGTCGGCGTCATCCGCCCCGACCTCGCCGAACGTCTCCTGCCCCTTCGCCTTGTGCGGCCCCAGGTGCGCCGGACCGAGGCGGAGCTGTGGGCGGAGTACAAGCCGGCCCTGCCCGTCATCCTCGGCTCCCTGCTCGACCTCACCGTCAAGGTGCGAGCCACCGAAGCCGACACCCCCACCGACCTGCGGATGGCCGACTTCGCCCACCTCTGCGCCCAACTCGACACCGCCACCGGCCTCAGCGCGCTGACCGCCTACCGGGCCAGCCTCGACGACCTTAACGACGACGTCATCGAAGGCGACCTCCTCGCCCAGACCGTCCTCAAGCACGCCGCCACCCTCGACCCGGGCGAGGAAGTGCGGATGACCTCCGCGGAGTGGCTCCACGCCCTCACCCAGCTCTACGCCGGCGAGGACTTCCGGCCCCTGCCCAAGGGATGGCCCACCACCGGGAAAGTCCTCTCCGACCGGCTCAAGCGCCTACAGCCCACCCTCGCCGCCCGCGGCGTTCTCGTCGACTGGGGCCGCACCAAGGCCGCCCGCTACATCGAGATGACCCGGCCCGCCGCTCCGGCGCCGCACGAGCAGGAAGCAGCGTTCTAACGCGCGCGATCACTCAGCCCCTGCACAGGCAAGAAGAGCACCCCGGCCCTGGGTGGGGCGTGCTCCTCTTGCTTGTCCGGCGGCTTGCCGCCGCTGCAAAGGACGTGCCGCGCAGCGGCCCCTTACTTCGCTCGAAGACGCACCGCACCACAACAGAAACCACCTCTCTTTTTCCTAAGAGAGGAGATGTTGCGTCACCCGCGTCACTGACGCCCTGAAAACCACCGCTGACCTGCCGGTATGGGGGTGACGCAGACGGTCCGCGGCTGCGTCACCTCACGTCACCTGCGTCACCTTCCTGCGTCACCCAATGGCACAGGTGACGCAGGCCGGTGACGCACGCCTACCCCTTGTGTCACCCAAAACCGCAGGTCAGGCGAGCGCGTGACGCAGATGACGCGGTGACGCAGAAATCCCAGCCTCGGACAGGTAGCGAACCTCCCGAAGGCTCAACTCCCGCTGTTCCACGACAGGAGCCGACCGTGGCGCGCACGCCCGAAGAAAAGCTGACGATCGTCGAAGTCTGCACTGAGCTGAAGGTCTCGAAGTCCACCTTCTACGACTGGCGCCAGAAGCGGCGGGCTCCCCGCTGCATCAAGCTCCCGAACGGCGACCTCCGTGTCCGCCGCACCGACCTTGACATCTGGCTGAACGAGCGCGAGGACGCTGCCTGATGGACACGACGTACGACGTGAAGCTGTGGAAGACCTCGGTATACGAGGGGAAGAAGAAGACCACTCACACCGTCCGTTGGGAGTTGGCGGGCAGGGAGTGGAGGAAGCCCTTCGCCACCGGACCGCTCGCGGAGTCCTTCCGCTCGGGTCTCGTGACCGCGGCTCGGAAGGGGGAGGCGTTCAGTCTCTCCACTGGGCTTCCCGTTTCGCATCAGTCCGGTGCGGCCGGCGTGAAGTGGTACGACTTCGCGGTCCAGTTCGTGGATCAACTCTGGGGGCGGACGTCTGCGAACAACCGGCGGAACGTCGCGAAGGCGCTCACCCCTGTCACGGTGGCCCTGCTCCGCAGCAAGCCGACGATGTTCGACGACGTGGACGTCCGCCGAGCTCTGCGCGAGTACGCGTTCAACACCGGTCGGCGTGCCGAGGCTCCGCCGGAGATCGCCGTGATCCTGCGGTGGGTGGAGCGCAACAGCCTCACGATGGCCGCCTGGGAGGACGAAAGCACCGTAGAGGCGCTGCTGCGGGCCGCAGGGAGCAAACTTGACGGCACCGCGGCAGCAGCCAGCTCGGTCAGGCGGAACAAGCGTGTCCTCAACGTCCTGATCGAGTACGCCATCAAGCGGAAAGTGCTACGAGAGAACCTGCTGCCCAAGGGCAAGGGCACAACGGCTGCGAAGACTTCCTCCGCCGTCGACAAGCGGTCGCTCCTCAACAGGGATCAGGCCGCCGAGCTGCTCGCCTGGATTTACGCGCGGCCGCGGGGCGGCCAGCGGCTCCACGCCTTCTTCGCCACGATGTACTACGCCGGGGCCCGGCCGGAGGAGGTCGTCGCGCTCAAGGTCGCGGACGTACGGCTCCCTGCCGCGGACGCCGGCGACCAGTGGGGTGAGCTGTTGATCCACACGGCCCGGCCCGAGGTGGGCAGGCAGTGGACCGACACTGGTGAAGTCCGGGAGCGTCGGGGCCTCAAGGGGCGAGCAGCTGACGACATGCGTACGGTGCCCTGCCGTCCTGCCCTCACGCGCATCCTCCGTGCCCACATCGAGAGGGAGCAGCTGGGGGCGGGGGACCTGCTGGTTCAGGGGGAGAACGGCGGGCTTCTGGCTGGTTCGGTCATCCGGCGGGCGTGGCGGCGGGCCCGGAAGGAGGTACTCGAGTCCCACACATTCGAGTCACCGCTCGCCCGCCGTGTCTACGACCTCCGGCACACCTGCCTGACCAACTGGCTGAACGCCGGCGTCCCCGCCGCGGATGTCGCCGAATGGGCGGGCAACAGCGTCCCCGTGCTCCTGGCCACGTACGCACGATGCATCAACGGGCAGCTGGACGACCTCAAGCAGAGGATCGAGAGGGCAGGGGAGCTGCCGGACCCGGCCGCGCCAGGGGCTTGATTTTTCACCGCGTATTCTCCGCAGCGACCCGCAGGAACTCGGCATCAGCCGGACCCCGCCGGACCCTCTCGGATCCGCCGAGGGGGTGAATCCTGAGATCGCCCCGCCGCCGGAAACCGCCCCTGAACAGCAGAAAGACCCTCCCGCAGGAGGGTCTTCAGGTGAGTGCCCCCGGCAGGACTCGAACCTGCGGCCAAGTGCTTAGAAGGCACCTGCTCTATCCACTGAGCTACGGGGGCCGGAAGGTGGCCGTGGTGGCCTGGAGCCCCGGGGTGGGGGTGGGACTCTCGTCCGGACCGGGTCAAGGATAGGGCTCCGGCCGCCTTGTCCCGGTTGCTTCACCCGCGTGCCACGATGTGGAGGTTCGGTGAAGCGGTCCCGATAATCGCAGGCAGGTGCGATTCTCGCACCGCTTTTGCGCCGCGGCGGGCCTGGTGTTGTGCACTCGTTATGCCTGAGTCCCACTCGTCCGGTGTGCCTGAATAGTCCCACTGGACTCGCGATCGGCGCGCAGAGGGCGTATAAGCTTCAAAAATGGTCCCAAATTGGGCATTCTTCGCATGTGGTGACCTTGGATGTTCGGCCTCAGCTGCTCGATGCCCTGTCCGCCCTGCGCGACCGGGTCGCGTCCGTGCGTCTGCCGCTGCCCCTGCCCGGCGCCCCGCGCGCCCGCCAGACCAGAGCCGAGCTGCTCGCGCAGCTCGACGACTACCTCGTACCCCGGCTGAAGGCGCCCGAGGCGCCGATGCTCGCCGTCGTCGGCGGGTCCACCGGGGCCGGTAAGTCCACTCTCGTCAACTCCCTCGTGGGACGCCAGGTGAGTGAGGCCGGCGTCCTGCGGCCCACCACCCGCATCCCCGTACTCGTCTGCCATCCGGATGACCATCACTGGTTCGCCGGCATGCGGGTGCTCCCCGACCTGATGCGGGTCTGGGCTCCGCCCGGCGAGGACGACCCCCTCCCCGGCCCCCACCGCGGCTCTCCCCGCGGACCGGGGAACTCCGCCGCCACCCGCGAACTGCGCATCGAGACCGTCGCGGGCCTCCCGCGCGGACTCGCCATCCTCGACGCCCCCGACATCGACTCCCTCGTGGTCGAGAACCGGACACTCGCCGCGCAGCTCATCTGCGCCGCCGACGTCTGGGTCATGGTCACCACCGCCTCGCGGTACGCGGACGCCGTCCCCTGGCACCTGCTGCGCACCGCCAAGCAGTACAAGGCCACCCTGGGCATCGTCCTCGACCGGGTCCCGCACCAGGTGCTCGCCGAGGTGTCGCGGCAGTACGGGGCCCTGCTCACCCGGGCCGGGCTGGGCGACGTACCGCGCTTCACGGTGCCCGAGCTGCCCGAATCGGCAGGCGGGGGCGGGCTGCTGCCCGCCAGCGCCGTCGCCCCCCTGTTCGCGTGGCTCGCCCACCACGCGCAGGACCCCGCCGCGCGCCAGTACGCCGTCGGACGGACCGCGCTCGGCGCGCTGGACTCGCTCGGGCGGCGGATGCCGGAGCTGGCATCCGCCGTCGCCGCGCAGCACGCCGCCGCCGTACGGCTGACCTCGGCCGTCGAGGACGCGTACAAGAGGGAGGGCAAGCGGGTCCGGGGCCGGCTCGACCAGGGCGCGGTACTGGCCGGCGACGCGCTGACGCGCTGGCGCGGCTATCCCCTCGACACGAGCACCGACGAACTGCTCGACTCGCTCGCCGAGTCGCTCGCGGCGCTGCTCCAGTGCGCCGTGGCCGCCGCCGACGAGCGCATCGCACAGGCCTGGCGGCGCGAGCCGGCCGCCGGGGCGGTGCGGCTGCCTGCGCCCGACCGGGAGGCGGCGGAACGTATCGGCATGGCCGTACGGCGCTGGCGGCGCGTACTGGAGGAACTCGCCGAGGAGGAGGTCGCCCGGCTCGACAAGCAGCCCGCGCCCGACCCCGACGGGATCGCCGCCCTCCTCGTCGCGGCCCTCCTCGGCGGCAAACGGGCCCGGCCCGCCGGGGAGAAGCTCGCCGAGCGGATCGGCGTACAGGCCGCCGTACGACTGCGTGACCGGGGCGGCGAACTCGTCGCCGAACACCTGGAACAGGTGCTGCGCGCCGAACGGGACCGCCGGCTGGCCCCGCTGGAGGCGCTCGAAGTGACGCCGGAACCGCAGGCCGAGCTGATCGCCGCGCTGTCCCTACTGCAGAAGGAGAGGTGACGCGGTGACCGCTCTGACCGACCGCGACCGCACCGATGACCGTTGGGACGACGGATTCATCGCACGTTCGCGCCGCGCAGGCATCCGTGCCGACATCGAGGACGGCGGCGAACACGGCGAAGGGGACGACGGAGGCGACGGAAGGGACGACGGAAGGGACGACGCGCTCATCCGCGCCGTCTCCGGTGCCGGAAACGACGGGGGCAAGGCGCCCTCGCAGCCGCTCAGCTCCGAGGGACAGGCCCTGCGCACCCGCCTCGAAGCGCTGCGCGAGCTGGTCGGGCTCTCGCGGACCCGTCTCGACGGCAAGACCCTCGCCGAGGCGGGCCGGGTGCTCGACGAGGCGGCCGCGCGGCGCGGGCTGTCGACGCAGCACACGGTCGTCGCGATCGCCGGAGCCACCGGAAGCGGCAAGTCCACGCTCTTCAATTCACTCGCCGGAGTGCAGATCTCCGAGACCGGGCTGCGCAGGCCGACGACCGCCGCGCCCATCGCGTGCAGCTGGTCCGACGGCGCCGCCGGGCTGCTCGACCGCCTGGAGATCCCGGGCCGGCTGCGCCGCCGGCCGCGCGAGACCTCCGAGGCGGGCGCGCTGCGCGGCATGGTCCTGGTGGACCTGCCGGACCTGGACTCCGCGGTCGGCGCGCACCGCGACCACGTGGACCGGGTGCTCGCCCTGGTCGACGCGGTGGTGTGGGTGGTCGACCCGGAGAAGTACGCCGACGCCGTGCTGCACGAGCGGTACCTGCGGCCGCTGGCCGGGCACGCCGAGGTGACCTTCGTCGTGCTGAACCAGGTGGACCGGCTGCCCGGCGAGTCGGCCGACCTCGTACTGGACGACCTGCGGCGGCTGCTCGACGACGACGGCATCGCCCTCGGCGAGCACGACGAGCCCGGCGCCACCGTCCTCGGACTGTCCGCGCTGACCGGCGAGGGCGTCGGGGAACTGCGCGACCTCCTCGCACAGTTCACCCAGGAGAAGGGCGCCGCGACCCGCCGGATCTCCGCCGATGTCGACCGGGCCGCCGGACGCCTGCGCCCGCTGTACGTGGCCGACGGCCACCCGTCGCCGGAGATCGGGGAGGCGGCGCGCGCCGAGTTCGAGGACCGGCTCGCGGAGGCGGTCGGGGCGTATGCGGCCGGGCTCGCCGCCGAGCGGGCCTGGCGGCGCAATGCCGGCAAGGCGTGCGGCACGCCGTGGCTGAGGCTGTGGCGGTGGTACGAGAGCCGGCGCGCCCCGCGCACCCTGGCCGGACTGGCCGCCCTTTCGGTGATCGGCGGCGGCCGGGGTCAGGCGGGCGCGGAGGCACCGGGCGAGGAGGAGGTGACCGCGCGCCAGCGGGTGGAGCAGGCCGTACGGACGGTCGCCGACGCGGCGGCCGAGGGGCTGCCCGACGCCTGGGCGCAGGCGGTACGGGAGACCGCGGTGCGCGGCGCCGACCAGCTCCCCGAGGCGCTGGACGAGATCGCGGTGACGCTCGGGTCGGCGGTCACGGTGCCCAGCGCGAAGCCCCCGCGGCCGACGTGGTGGCCCGCGGCGGTGCTGGCGCAGGCGGCGATGACACTGCTGCAGATCTACGGCGGACTGTGGCTGGTCGGGCAGATCGTCGGGGTCCTGGAACCGCGCCTGATGCCGCCGGTGCTGCTGATGGTGGCGGGCATCGTCGGCGGCCCGCTGGTGGAGTGGGCCTGCTCGATTGCGGCCCGGGGCCCGGCGCGGCGCTACGGGCAGGACGCGGAGCGGCGGTTGCGGCAGGCCGCGGCAGGCTGCGGGCGGGCCCGGGTGCTGGAGCCGGTGGCGGCGGAGCTGCTGCGCTACCGGGAGGTGCGCGAGCAGTACGCGACGGTGGCCGCAGGGGGGACGAAGTTGTCCACAACCCGCGAGTAGTCCACAGGCCGGAGCGGGATCCGGGGGGCCGCGCCAGCATGGTTCGTACCTCGTGCGGATGGTCCGTGCGGGTACCGATGCGGGTACGGACGTGGGGGAGGGCCGCAGGGATGAACGACACCCTGGTGACGCTGGTCGGCTGTGTGGCCACGCAGATCGACTACAAGGAGACGGCGACCGGGCCGTCGGCGCGGTTCCGGTTCGCCGTGACGCCGCGGTACTTCGACCGGCGCAAGGAAGCGTGGGCGGACGGGCCCACCAGCTTCTACACGGTGTGGGCGCGGCGCGCGCTCGCGGTGAACCTGGCCGGTTCCGTCGCGGTCGGAGAGCCGCTGGTGGTGCACGGGCGGCTGCGGGTGCGCGACGATCCGCCCGACGGCGAGGGCAACCGGTGGTTCTCGGCGGACATCGACGCGACGGCCATCGGACACGACCTGAACCGGGGGACGGCTGCATTCCGCCGGGTCGTCAAGGCGGACCCGCCACTGATGGTCACTCAGAAGGCGGCGGTGGTCTGAGTGTTCGAGGCGGTTAGGATTCCCCGGTACTCACGGGCACCTGGGTCATTGGCCCGAAGGGGAAGACTGTGTCGATTGCCGTTCCCGCATCCTCCGCTCCTGATTCCGTTCCTTCTTCGCTTGCTCCCTGCGCTACTCCTTCCCTCACTTCCGCACCACCGGCCGCAGAGCTTGAGCCTGCCGCGTCCGTGGCCGGCGTGGTGGGGGCGGCGCCGGTACGGGCCTGCGCACGGCGGCCGCTGGCGGCGGCGCTGCTCGCCGCGGCCCTGGCCACGGCACCGGCCGCCCAGGCGGCCGCCGACTCCGGGACTCCCGCGCCCCGGACACCTGAAGGCGCGAGAGCCGTGCTGGACGGGCTGAAGACGTACGGACAGGCCGTCCTGCGCGGCAAGGACGGGTCGGTCCGCCAGATTCCGGCCGGGCTGTACGAGATGCGGGTCGACGGTGGCGGGATGCTCCAGACCTACGGGGTCGGCGTCGCGGGCAACGCCCAGCCGCAGGCCCGGTACACGGAGAGCGGCTGGAGCGGCAGCCCGCTCGCCGGGAACGGGGAGGCGGGCCGGATCCGCTGGATCCTGGAGCACTCCTATCCGCAGCTGAACGATCTCGCCGGACTGGCGAAGGCCGCCGGGGCCGGGGCCCTGACCGCGGAGAGCGCGGCGGCCGGGACGCAGGTCGCGATCTGGCGGCTGGCGGACGGGGCGCAGGTGGAGGCCGCCGACCCGGCGGCGGAGAAGCTGGCCGACTACCTCCAGCGGTCGGCGGGCAAGCTGCCGGAGCCGCCGGCCTCCCTGGGGCTGGACCCCGGGAGCGTGTCGGGGCCGGTGGGCACCCGGCTCGGGCCGGTCACCGTGCGGACGGGGGCGCAGAGCGTGACGGTCACCCCGGACGCGGCGGCCGCGGCCATGGGGGTCCGGGTGGTCGACGCAGAGGGGCGGCCGGTCACCACCGCGGGGAACGGGAGCCGGCTGTACTTCGAGGTGCCCGCGGGCACCCCGGACGGCTCGGCGTCGGTCACCGTCCAGGGCTCCACGAAGGTGCCGGTCGGGCGGGTCTTCACCGGCGAGGTGCCGAGCCAGACCCAGATCGTGGCCGGCTCCAGCGAGTCCGCCCTCGCGGCCACGGCGAGTGCGCTCTGGCCGCAGCCGGTGGTCGTCGCGGAGGCGGGCACCACGGGCGACGGGCCGGCGGTGACGCAGGCCGCGGCGGCCGCTGCCGCTGCTGCCGCTGCTGCCGCCGCTTCGTCGGAGTCCAGCCCGGACGAGGAGCGCCTGGCCACCAGCGGCAGCTCGGCCGCGACCCCGGTCATCGCCTCGCTGGCGGTGGGCCTGGTGGTCCTGGGCGGCCTGGTCGTCCTGCTCCTCCGCAAGCGCCCGCTCGACGAGGAGGACGGGGCGTAGGGAGTGCCCGTGTCCAACGGGGCGGGGCTCCGGGGGAACGGTGCGTCGGCCGTGAGCTCGCTCCGCGGCGGCCGGGTGGGCAGGCGGGCGGCCGGGGGGCCTGGCATGCGGGCGGCCTGCCGGGTCCCGGGCGGGCTCCGGCTTGGTCCGTACGAGTGCGGCTTCGGCAGTCGTCGGGTGGGGCGGCGGTTTCAGAGCGGGCGTGCGGGTAGGCGTGGGCAATGGGCGATCAAGAGTTGACGTGGAGAGGCGCCGCCGCGCGGTGGGACCGGGCGCTGTTCGACGGGGTGGCCCGTCGGCACTGGCCGGCGGGCGACCGGGTGCTGCCGAGGCTGGGGCGGGCCGCCAACCACGGGGTGCTGTGGGGCGGGGCCGCCGCGGCGATCGCGGTCCTCGGCTCGACCGGGGCCCGCAAGGCCGCGCTGTGCGGAGCCGCCTCGCTGGCACTGGCCTCGGCGACCGTGAACACCGTAGGCAAGTGGTCCGTACGCCGGCCGCGGCCGCTGCTGGAAGGCGTGCCCGAGGTGCGGCGGCTCGTGACGCAGCCGACGACCACCTCGTTCCCGTCCGGGCACGCGGCGTCCGCGTTCGCGTTCACCACCGGGCTCGCGCTCGGGGCGCCGGGCTGGGGCGCCGTACTGGCACCGGTGGCGGTGTCGGTGGCGTTCTCCCGCGTGTACACGGGGGTCCACTACCCGTCCGACGTGGCCGCCGGGGCGGCGCTGGGCGTGGCCGCGGGTCTCGTCGTACGCCGCCTCGCCCGCACCGTCGAGGAGGCGCGGATCGTACCGGGGGACGAGCGGACGGCCGCCGAGGCGCCCGCGCTGCCGGACGGGGCCGGGCTGACCGTCGTCGTCAACACCGGGTCCGGCACGGCCGCCGCCGCGGGGATCGACGTACTGCGCGCCCGGCTGCCCCGGGCCGAGGTGGTCGAGTGCGAGGGTCCGGAGCTGCCCGCGGAGCTGGCGGCGGCCGCCGCCCGGTCCACGGTCCTCGGCGTGTGCGGCGGCGACGGCACGGTCAACGCGGCCGCCACCGCCGCGCTGCGGGCCGGGGTGCCGCTGGCGGTGTTCCCCGGCGGCACGCTCAACCACTTCGCCCTCGACCTCGGCCTGGGCGGAGCCGAGGAGACCTGCCGCGCCGTCGCCGCCGGCCGTGCGGTCCGGGTCAGCGTGGGCCGCTTCACCCCCGGCCCGGACCCCGAGGACGGCGGCTCCGGGTACTTCCTGAACACCTTCAGCATCGGCGCCTATCCCGAGCTGCTGCGGCACCGCCTGCGCTGGGCGCCGCGGATCGGCGGCGGCCCGGCCGCGGTGCTGGCCGCGTGGAAGGTCCTGCGCGCGGAGCGCCCCGTACGGCTCCGGCTGGCGGGCCGGCCCCGTAGCGTCTGGCTGCTCTTCGCCGGCAACGGCACCTACCACGGCACCGGAGCGACCCCCCGTCGGCGGGACAACCTCGGCGAGGGCCTGCTCGACGTCCGTGCCGTCCACGGCGGCGGCCGCCCCGGCCCGCGCCTGCTGGCGGCCGCGATGACGGGCCCGCTGAGCCGTTCCCCCGTCCACACGGCCACCCGCCTGCGGAGCCTGCGCATCGGCGACATCCCGCCGGACACCCCGCTCGCGTACGACGGCGAGTACACCCCCGCCCCGCCCGCCCTCGTCCTCGACACCCTCCCCGACGCCCTGACGGTCTACCGCGCCCGCTGACGGCCCGCCGTGATCCGCGGGTGGCGGCGACACGAGCCGCCACCCGCGGACCCGGGCACCCTCCGCCCGGGCACCCGCTGCCCCGGAGGGGCCCTCCGCCCCGCGCCGACCTGCTGCGCCGATCCCCTCCGCCCAGCCCTCTTGCCAGCCCTCCGCCGGCCCCTCCTCACCCCCCCCGAGGCACCCCCGGCCCGCCTCGTGGCCGAAGGTGACCGGGCCGTCACGGCGCCTCGCCGGGCAGGGCGCGGGAGGTGCGGGGGCTGACCTACCCATTCGCCCGCAGGGGTGGACGACTGGCAAGATGGGGTGTATCTGCCCACCCATCGATCTGCCGGACGGTTTCTCTTGGCTGAGTTCATCTACACCATGCGCAAGACGCGCAAGGCGCACGGCGACAAGGTGATTCTTGATGACGTCTCCTTGAACTTCCTGCCCGGCGCGAAGATCGGTGTGGTCGGCCCGAACGGCGCCGGTAAGTCCACCGTTCTGAAGATCATGGCGGGCCTGGAGCAGCCGTCCAACGGCGACGCGTTCCTGTCGCCCGGCTTCACCGTTGGCATCCTCATGCAGGAGCCCCAGCTCGACGAGTCGAAGACGGTCCTGGAGAACGTCCAGGACGGCGCGGCCGACACGATGAAGAAGCTCAAGCGCTTCAACGAGGTCGCCGAGCTGATGGGCGTCGAGTACACCGACGCCCTCATGGACGAGATGGGCAAGCTGCAGGAGGACCTGGACCACGCCAACGCGTGGGACCTGGACGCCCAGCTGGAGCAGGCCATGGACGCGCTGGGCTGCCC
>NZ_JBIAXU010000033.1:0-30799 GCF_042896985.1 Streptomyces sp. NPDC001194
TCGCCACCATGCACAACCTCACCCTCACAGGGTGAAACAGCACGTCAGACACCGCTCCGGCCTGCCCGCGGCAGACCTTCTGCAACACCCTTTAGAGCAGACCCGCCGACGACAGCAGGTACGCCACCATCGGGTCGTAGAAGCGCGGGTCGCGGACGTGGTCGTCGAGGGGGACCGCCACCTGGAGGGTGCCCTCCGCCTCGCCGAGGAACAGCGCCGGGTCGTTGCAGTCCGCGTACCCCACCGCGTCCAGCCCGCGCTGCGCCGCGCATCCCGCCCAGCCGTGGTCGGCGACGACCAGGTCCGGCTGGGGGCGGTTCGCCGCCGCGAGGCCGTCCAGGATCGCGGCCATCGGCTCCGGGGAGTGGGTGTGCCACAGCGTGGCGCCCCGCTCCAGCACGGCGACGTCCGCGAACTGCCACACCGAGCCCTCGTCCGCGACCAGGCCCGCGGGGATCACCACGATCTCGCATCCCGCCGCGCGCAGCGCCTGCGCCGTCGCCCGGTGGACGTCCAGCAGGCCGCCCGGGTGCCCCGTGGCGAGCAGCACGCTCTGCCGGTCCAGGGCCGCCTTCCGCAGCCGCGCCGCCATCCGGTCGAGGCCGGAGACGGTCAGCTCCGGGTCGATGGTGTCCTGGCCGAAGCGGTGCGCGGCGTCGTCGACGACCCCGACCCGCTCCGCCATCACGGCGAGCACGTCCTGCTCGTCCGTCCAGCGGTCGCCCAGCTCCAGGCCCAGCCAGTAGTGCCGGTCGCCGTTGGCGAGCTTGCGGTAGTGCGACAGGTTGTTCTCGCGGGGCGTCGCGACCTGACCCGAGATCCGGGTGCGGACCAGGTGGTCGACGAGTTCGGCGCGGGTCGGTACGTGCGTCTCTATCGGCTTCGGCATGCGGCCCATTCTGCCGCCGCCGGGCCCCGGACGCCGGTGCCATTTCGACCAGCGGACGCGTCGCCTCACCCCGACAGCGCCCCGAACGCCCCGTGCGCGAGGCGGCGCAGCAGGGATTCCGTCGCCTCCCGGCCGAGGGCCGCCAGGTGCGGGGTCGAGTTGAGCAGGCCGAAGACGGCGTGCACGGACACCCGTACCTCCGCCTCGCCGACCTGTGGGTGCAGTTCCCGTACGACCTCGACCCACAGCTCGACGTACTGCCGCTGCAGCTGCCGTACGAGCTTGCGGTCGGCCTCCCGCAGCCGGTCCAGCTCCCGGTCGTGCAGGGTGATCAGCGCCCGGTCGTCGAGCGCGAAGTCGATGTGGCCGTCGATGAGGGAGGCCAGTACGCCGTCCGGGTCGCCCGCGGCCTCGGCCACCCGGTGGCGGCCGCCCGTCAGCAGCCGCTCGCTGATCCCGACGAGCAGCTCGGCCAGCATGGCGTCCTTGCCCGCGAAATGGCGGTAGAGGCCGGGGCCGCTGATGCCCACGGCGGCCCCTATCTCGTCCACGCCGACGCCGTGGAATCCGCGCGCGGCGAAGAGACGGGCGGCCTCGCTGAGGATCTGCTCGCGACGGGTCGGGGCGGCGGCTCTGGTGCTCATGGGAATCCATTCTAGACAGGGCCGTTAGCGGTCGTTAACCTAAGTCGTACATGCGTTAACGCTCATTAACAGCGTGCACCGAGCAAGGGAGCTCGACCGATGCAGCAGGCACCAGTGCTGACGAGCGCCGCGGACCCGGCGTCCGAGGCCTGGCGGACCAACGAGGCCGCCCACCGCGAGCTCACCGAGGGGCTGCGCGCCCGGCTCGACGCGGCCCGGCTCGGCGGCGGCGAGAAGGCCCGCGCCCGCCACACCGCCCGCGGGAAGCTGCTCCCCCGCGACCGGGTGGACGCCCTCCTCGACCCCGGATCCCCCTTCCTGGAGCTGGCCCCGCTGGCCGCCGAGGGCATGTACGGGGGTGCGGCCCCGGCCGCCGGGGTCATCGCCGGCATCGGCCGGGTCAGCGGCCGCGAGTGCGTGATCGTCGCGAACGACGCCACCGTCAAGGGCGGCACGTACTACCCGATGACCGTCAAGAAGCACCTCCGCGCGCAGGAAGTGGCCCTGGAGAACCGTCTCCCCTGCCTCTACCTCGTCGACTCGGGCGGCGCCTTCCTCCCCATGCAGGACGAGGTCTTCCCCGACCGGGAGCACTTCGGCCGCATCTTCTACAACCAGGCGCGCATGTCGGGCGCCGGCATCCCGCAGATCGCCGCCGTCCTCGGCTCCTGCACGGCGGGCGGCGCGTACGTCCCGGCGATGAGCGACGAGGCCGTCATCGTCCGCGGCCAGGGCACGATCTTCCTCGGCGGTCCGCCGCTGGTGAAGGCCGCCACCGGCGAGGTGGTCACGGCCGAGGAGCTCGGCGGCGGCGAGGTCCACTCCCGGACCTCGGGCGTCACCGACCACCTCGCGGAGGACGACGCGCACGCGCTGCGGATCGTACGGAACATCGTGGCGACCCTGCCCGAGCGCGGGGCCCTGCCCTGGTCGGTCGAGGCGCCCGAGGAGCCGAAGGTGGACCCGTACGGGCTGTACGGCGCGGTGCCGGTCGACTCGCGCACCCCGTACGACGCCCGCGAGGTCATCGCCCGGATCGTGGACGGCTCCCGCTTCCAGGAGTTCAAGTCGGAGTTCGGGCAGACGCTGGTCACCGGCTTCGCCCGGATCCACGGCCACCCGGTCGGCATCGTCGCCAACAACGGCATCCTGTTCTCGGAATCCGCCCAGAAGGGCGCGCACTTCATCGAGCTGTGCGACCAGCGCGGGATCCCGCTCCTCTTCCTCCAGAACATCTCGGGCTTCATGGTCGGCCGCGACTACGAGGCCGGCGGCATCGCCAAGCACGGCGCCAAGATGGTCACGGCCGTGGCGTGCACGCGGGTCCCGAAGCTGACGGTGGTCGTCGGCGGCTCGTACGGGGCCGGCAACTACTCGATGTGCGGGCGGGCGTACTCGCCGCGCTTCCTGTGGATGTGGCCCAACGCCAAGATCTCCGTGATGGGCGGCGAACAGGCCGCGTCCGTACTGGCGACCGTCAAGCGGGACCAGATCGAGGGCGCGGGCCAGGAGTGGCCGCTCGAGGACGAGGAGGCCTTCAAGGCCCCGGTCCGGGCGCAGTACGAGGAACAGGGCAACGCCTACTACGCCACGGCGCGGCTGTGGGACGACGGGGTCATCGACCCGATGGAGACCCGGCAGGTGCTGGGGCTGGCCCTGACCGCGTGCGCGAACGCTCCGCTGGGCGATCGCGGCTTCGGCATCTTCCGTATGTGACGTGAGGACCTCACTGATGTTCAGCACTGTTCTGGTCGCCAACCGGGGCGAGATCGCGGTACGGGTCATCCGCACGCTGCGGGAGCTCGGCGTGCGGTCCGTGGCCGTCTTCAGCGACGCGGACGCCGACGCGCGGCACGTACGGGAGGCCGACACGGCCGTCCGGATCGGCCCGGCGGCGGCCGCCGAGAGCTACCTGTCGGTGGAGCGGCTGCTCGACGCCGCGCGGCGGACGGGCGCCGAGGCGGTCCACCCCGGATACGGGTTCCTCGCCGAGAACGCGGCCTTCGCGGAGGCGTGCGAGCGGGCGGGACTGGCCTTCATCGGGCCGCCGGCCTCCGCGATCTCCCTGATGGGCGACAAGATCCGGGCCAAGGAGACGGTGAAGGCGGCGGGCGTCCCCGTGGTGCCCGGCTCCTCGGGCAGCGGGCTGTCGGACGCCGAACTGGTCGCGGCGGCCGAGGAGATCGGCATGCCGGTACTGCTCAAGCCGTCCGCGGGCGGCGGCGGCAAGGGCATGCGGCTGGTCCGCGAGGCCGGGCTGCTGGGCGAGGAGATCGCCGCGGCCCGCCGCGAGGCGCGGTCCTCGTTCGGCGACGACACACTGCTCGTGGAGCGGTGGGTGGACCGGCCCCGGCACATCGAGATCCAGGTGCTGGCGGACGCGCACGGGAACGTGGTGCACCTCGGTGAGCGCGAGTGCTCGCTCCAGCGGCGCCACCAGAAGGTGATCGAGGAGGCCCCGTCGGTCCTGCTCACGCCGGAGCTGCGGGCCTCGATGGGCGCGGCGGCGGTGGAGGCGGCGCGGTCGTGCGGGTACGTCGGCGCGGGAACGGTGGAGTTCATCGTCCCCGGCGGTGACCCCTCCTCGTACTACTTCATGGAGATGAACACCCGGCTCCAGGTGGAGCACCCGGTGACGGAGCTGATCACCGGCCTGGACCTGGTGGAGCAGCAGCTGCGGGTCGCGGCGGGCGCGGAGCTCGGCTTCGGGCAGGCCGACGTCACCCTGACCGGCCACGCGATCGAGGCCCGCGTCTGCGCCGAGGACCCGGCGCGCGGGTTCCTGCCGTCCGGCGGCATGGTGCTGGCGCTGTCCGAGCCGTCCGGCGGCGCGGTGCGCACGGACTCCGGGCTGCTGGCCGGGGTGGACACCGGCTCCACGTACGACCCGATGCTGTCGAAGGTCATCGTCCACGGCCCCGACCGGGCGACGGCCCTGCGCATGCTGCGGGGTGCCCTCGCCGACACCGTGATCCTGGGCGTCCAGACCAACGCCGGCTTCCTGCGGAGGCTGTTGGCGCATCCGGACGTGGTGTCGGGGGACCTGGACACCGGCCTGGTCGAGCGCGACCTCCCCTCCCTCCTCCCGGAGGGCGTCCCGGACGAGGTGTACGCGGCCGCGGCGCTGCTGTCCGCCGCCCGCCCCGCCCCTTCCCGGAACGCTGCCGGCGGCTCGGGGGACCCGGACTGGGTCGACCCCTTCGGGGCCGGCGACGGCTGGCGCCTGGGCGGAACCCCGGCCTGGACGGTCCGCCACTTCCGCCTCCCGGGCCAGGACCCGGTCGAGGTCCGCACCCGTCCCGCCGGGCCGGGCTCCGGCTCCGGCTCCGGCTCCGTCACGGAGCTCCTCGTGGCCGCCGGCGCACCGGCCCGCGGCCGGATCGTCGACCTCGGCGCCGACCGCCTCACGGTCGAACTGGACGGGGTCACGCACCGCTTCACGTACGCCGCGTCCCCCGAAGGGACGTGGCTCGGCCGCGACGCGGACAGCTGGCACGTCCAGAACCACGACCCCGTCACCGCGTCCCTCACCGGGAGCGCACGGTCCGGCGCCGACACCCTCGCCGCCCCCATGCCCGGCACCGTCACCGTCGTCAAGGTGGCCGTCGGGGACAAGGTGGCGGCCGGGCAGAGCCTGCTCGTCGTCGAGGCCATGAAGATGGAGCACGTCATCTCCGCCCCGCACTCCGGCACGGTCACCGAGCTGGACGTCTCCCCCGGCAGCACCGTCGCCATGGACCAGGTCCTGGCCATCGTCACCCCGGACGAGGACGAGAAGGAGGAGAGCGCGTGAACGGGCTGCCCATGACCGTCCCGGCCCCCGGGCTGCCGCCCCGCGTCCGCATCCACGAGGTCGGTGCCCGCGACGGGCTGCAGAACGAGAAGACGGCCGTACCCACCGCCGTCAAGGCCGAGTTCATCCACCGGCTCGCCGCCGCCGGCCTCACCACCGTCGAGGCCACGAGCTTCGTGCACCCGAAGTGGGTGCCCCAGCTGGCCGACGCCGAGCAGCTGTTCCCGGAGCTGGACGACCTCCCCGGGGTCCACCTGCCGGTCCTCGTCCCCAACGAGCGCGGCCTCGACCGGGCGCTCGCCCTCGGGGCCACCCGCATCGCCGTCTTCGGCTCGGCCACCGAGACCTTCGCGTCCCGCAACCTCAACCGGACCGTCGCCGAGTCCCTCGCCATGTTCGAGCCCGTCGTGGCCCGCGCCAAGGAGGGCGGGGCACACGTCCGCGGCTACCTCTCCATGTGCTTCGGCGACCCCTGGGAGGGGCCGGTCCCGGTCAGCCAGGTCGTCCGCGTGGCCAAGGCCCTGCTCGACCTCGGCTGTGACGAGCTCAGCCTCGGCGACACCATCGGCGTCGCCACCCCGGGCCACGTCCAGACCCTCCTCGGCGAGCTGGGCGAGGAGGGCGTGCCGACCGACCGGATCGGCGTGCACTTCCACGACACCTACGGCCAGGCCCTGTCCAACACCCTCGCCGCGCTGCAGCACGGGGTCACCACCGTCGACGCCTCCGCGGGCGGCCTCGGCGGATGCCCGTACGCGAAGAGCGCCACCGGCAACCTCGCCACCGAGGACCTGGTGTGGATGCTCGACGGTCTCGGCATCGAGACCGGCGTCGACCTGGCCGCCCTCACCGCCACGAGCGTGTGGATGGCCGAACAGCTGGGACGCCCCAGCCCCTCCCGTACCGTCCGCGCCCTCTCCCACAAGGAGTAACGAACACCATGGCCCTCGACCACCGGCTCACCCCCGAGCACGAGGAACTCCGCCGAACCGTCGAGGCGTTCGCGCACGACGTCGTGGCGCCGAAGATCGGCGACCTGTACGAGCGGCACGAGTTCCCGTACGAGATCGTCCGCGAGATGGGCCGCATGGGCCTGTTCGGCCTGCCCTTCCCGGAGGAGTACGGCGGCATGGGCGGCGACTACCTCGCCCTCGGCATCGCCCTGGAGGAGCTGGCCCGCGTCGACTCCTCGGTCGCGATCACCCTGGAGGCGGGCGTCTCGCTGGGCGCCATGCCCCTGTACCTCTTCGGCACCGAGGAGCAGAAGCGGCAGTGGCTGCCGAAGATGTGCTCCGGCGAGGTGCTCGGCGCCTTCGGCCTGACCGAGCCGGACGGCGGCTCCGACGCCGGCGGCACCCGTACGACGGCCGTCAAGGACGGCGACGAGTGGGTGATCAACGGCTCGAAGTGCTTCATCACCAACTCCGGTACGGACATCACCGGCCTGGTCACCGTCACCGCCGTGACGGGCCGCAAGGCGGACGGCCGCCCGGAGATCTCCTCGATCATCGTCCCGTCCGGCACCCCGGGCTTCACGGTGGCCGCGCCGTACTCCAAGGTCGGCTGGAACTCCTCGGACACGCGCGAGCTGGCCTTCGACAACGTACGGGTGCCGCTGGCCAACCTGGTCGGCCAGGAAGGCCGCGGCTACGCGCAGTTCCTGCGCATCCTCGACGAGGGCCGCATCGCGATCTCGGCGCTCGCCACCGGCCTGGCCCAGGGCTGCGTGGACGAGTCGGTGAAGTACGCGAAGGAGCGCAAGGCCTTCGGCCGGCCCATCGGCGACAACCAGGCCATCCAGTTCAAGCTGGCGGACATGGAGATGCGCGCCCACATGGCCCGCATCGGCTGGCGTGACGCGGCCTCGCGCCTCGTGGCCGGGGAGCCCTTCAAGAAGGAGGCGGCGATCGCGAAGCTGTACTCCTCGACGGTCGCGGTGGACAACGCCCGGGAGGCCACGCAGATCCACGGCGGCTACGGGTTCATGAACGAGTACCCCGTGGCGCGCATGTGGCGGGACTCCAAGATCCTGGAGATCGGCGAGGGCACCAGCGAGGTGCAGCGCATGCTCATCGCCCGCGAGCTGGGCTTCGCCGGATAGCGGACCCGGCACGAGCCGGACGTGGACGACCGCCGGGCCCCGATCGGTCCGGCGGTCGCTCCCTTCCCCTCCCTACGCCTGTTCGCGCTCCGCCTCGGAGACGAACGGCTGCAGGAAGTGCGCGATGTGCTGCTCCACGTCGGTGATCCGCTGCTCGAAGGCGTAGAGCTGGTCCCGCATGCCCGCCTTGGCCTGCTCGTCCTGCCGGGACTCCTCGATGTTGCGCTGGACGATGCCGATGAGGTCCTGGAGCTGGAGGTGGAGCGTTCCGCTGATCCCGCCCCACATCTCGCGCAGGTCGGCGGCGCGGCTGCCCGCGTACTGGCGGGCGGTCTGGGCCGCCGAGTCCTTCACGTGTGCGGCGAACTCCTCCGCCGCGCGCGTCTGCAGTTTGCCGTCGGCGAAGAAGACGGCTCCCGAGGCCAGCAGCGGTCCGATGGCCGCGCCGATCGCCACGGCCACGCCGACCGGCGGAACGGCCAGGCCCAGGCTGATCAGTCCGGCCGCCGCGGCCGCGGTCGTCCCGCCGACGACCACCGCGCCGCCGCCCGCGCCGAGGGCCATGAGCGAGCTGGGCCGGAACATCAGCGGCACGTCGTCGCGGTGGCGGGGCCCGTCGCGCCCGTTGCCCTTGCCCGCCGCGATGGCCAGCGTGTAGATCAGGTAGTTCTGGTCCCGTTCCGACTGTGAGCCGGTGAGTTCCGCGCGGAGCTTGTCGAGGAGGTCGGCGTGCGCCCGGATCAGCGGTTCGAGCTGGCGCACGAGATCGGCCTGCCGCTGCTCGATGACCTGGTCGAGTTCCGCGGTGCAGAAGACCTGCATGCGTTCCTGGAGCTGGACCGTGTACGCGTCCGTCAGCTGGTGCTGGGCGGCGATGCGGCCGCCCTTGGTGAAGGACCTTATGGCCCGGCTCAGGCGTCCCGGGCCGGTCGTGACGTGCCATTCGCCGATCTCACGGCTGATCTCGGTCAGGAACGCGCCGAACCGCAGCTGCAGTTCGTTCTCGATGCCGAGGATCTTGCCGGCGACGATGTCGCGGATCGCGTCGGCGCTGGCGCGCAGCTGGTCCTGGGTGGACTGGCTGCGGTCGAGGAGCTCGCGCAGCTCCGCGGTCGACTTCATCAGGATCGCGCCCTCGTCGTGCAGGCGCACGCGCAGGTTGACCGCGTTGTGCCGCAGGAACTCGGCGAGCCGGACGAACTTCACCCGGGCCGCGTCGCGCATGCAGAAGACCTCCAGGGCGGACTCCAGCTGCCCGATCCCCGAGGCGTTCAGCCCCTCCTCGTTGCCGTCGATCCGCGCCCGCAGGGCCTGCAGGGCGCTGACGAAGTAGACGTTGGCGGCGGAGCCGGAGCCGGATTCCCCACTGAGCTCGGCGACCGCGTTGCGGCAGCGGCTCATCACCTCCGCCCGTTCCTCCTCCTCGATCCGGTCGAACTGGTTCACCACGAAGAAGATGTCGCGGTGACCGAGCTTCCTGACCCGGGTGAGGTAGTTCTCGGTCTCGTGGAGGGTGAACGGCCGTCCCGCGTCGGTGACGAACACGACGGCGTCCACCTCCTCCAGGTACCGCAGGGTCACCAGCTCGCGGTCGGAACTCTCGTTGATCCCGGCCGAGTCCACGATCTCGACGGACCGGCGCAGCAGCTCCAGCGGCTGTTCCACGACGGCCAGCGCGAAGGAGGGGGTCCGGGGCGCGCCGTGCGCGTCGATCTGGAGGGCGACCTCCCGCTTGAACTCCTCCGTCGTGACGGCCGTCTCGGCTCCCCGCCGGTCCCCGTCCCGGTACAGCCAGGCCCGTTCGGTCTCGCCCCAGCGCAGAACGGTGGTGAAGGCGGTGGCCGGATTGGCCTTGGTGGGCAGCAGCCGCTTGCCCAGCAGGGCGTTGATCAGGGTGCTCTTGCCGCTGCTGAACTCGCCGAGCACCATGATGCGGAAGCTCTCGCGCTCGAAGACCGCCCCGTTGATCCCCAGGTCCAGTGCGCCGCCCGGAGTGCCGGGCGGGGCGATGACGGCGGCGGCCTCGCCGGCCACCTGTTGCAGGCGCTGGTAGTACGAACGCAGCGTTCCGATGTTCTCGCTCCAGCCGCGGAACTGCACGGCCGGTGATTCCTGCCCGGCCGCCACGTGCCGGTTCTCGTGCGCCATCAGGCCCCTTCCAGGGGTAAGAGGAGAGCGTGCACGGAGCGGCTCAGCGTCCGCGCCGTGCTCTGGAGTGAACGCCAGTGGTCGAGGGACTCCGGCTGGGCGGCGACGGCCGTCGTGTGCAGCCGCCACCACTGCTCGTCGCGCTCCCGCGCCCGGCTCAGCAGGTGGTCGTACACCTGGCCGATGCGCGCCTCGGTCCGTGCCACCTGCTCCGTGAACGCCGCCTCGACGATCCGTTCCAGGTCGTCGATGGCCCGTTCCCGGCGCTCCGCCTGGCCGTGTTCGAGCGCTTCGGTCACCAGCGCCGTACCGGCCGCTCCGGCGATCTGCCCCACGACCTCGGCGGACATGGGCGTGAGCACGCTCTCGATGGCGGTGCCGACGAACTCCGGCAGCCAGGAGGCGTCCCAGCCGGTGGCGTTCTGCGACTCCGCGGCGGCGGCCTCCTCCGCGACTCCCGGCAGGGCCGCGGCCGGTACGACCCGTCCCGCGTCGGGGGCGGCCAGGCCCTGGAACAGTTCCTCGCCGGGCCGGTTGCGGAGCAGGGCGGCGCGCAGCCGGCGGGTGTCGTCCTCGAGCGCCCGGTCGACCGCTTCGGTGATCCACGCCTCGAACTGCTGGAGGGCCTCGGCGGTGTAGGGGATCGCGTGGAGGCGGATGAAGTGCTGCTCCTGCGGTGTGTCCAGCATCCGGGAGAAGCGCGCGGCGAGTTCGCGCGCGGCGGCGGCCCGCCGCCTGCGCGCCTCGGCGGCGATCGTCTGCACGAGCGTGGCGCGCCACTCCCCGGCGTCGGCGCTGAGCACGATCCAGTGGAAACGGGCGCTCTCGTGGGCCGTGTGCCAGATCTGGGCGGCCCGCGTTCGGACGGGGTCGGGCCGGTGCACGTCCGCGAGTGCCCGCGCGGCGGCCTCCTCCACGAGGGCGCAGGTGGCGGCGAGGAGGTGCAGTCGGCGGATGGTCCGCAGCGCGCGGCGCAGCCGGATCCCCGCCAGGTGGCCCAGGACCGCGCGGAGCGGGTCGACGCCGTCGGGCTCCGCGGCCCCGGGTGCCGCGGCGGGCGCGGGGACCGGGCCGGGCAGCACCAGCGCCTCGGGGGCCAGGACCGAGACGAGGTGGTTGACGCGGCGCAGGATGTCGGCCGCCTCGTCCTCGACCTCGGCGAGCTTGGTGACGACGACGGCGAGCGGAGGGCTGTGCGGGGCGGCGGCGAGCGCCTTGATGCGGGCCTGTTCGGTGGCGAGCATCGCGCGCCGGGCCTCGGTGACGACGACCACCACGTCGCAGTCGCCGACGATCCGGGCGAGGGCGGCGGTGTCGGGCTTGCGCACTCCCGACCAGCCCTCCCAGCCGGGGGTGTCGACGAGCTCGACCCCGGTTCGGGCGGGCCAGGACCCGGAGGGGACCTCGACGCGTACGGTACGCAGGCCGGCCGGCCCGGCGTCCCCCGAACCCGAATCGGCCGTGGCGGACCCCGATGCGGCGGACTGGCCGGATCCCGCCGGTCCGGCGGGATCCGTGGAACCGTCGGACCCGGCAGCCCGTCCGGGCTCGTCCGAATCCCGCGACGCCGCCTCCCCCGACTCCGCGGCGTACGGGCGCACCACCACGGGCGGTCCGTCCGTCGCGTGCACGGACACCGGCACGCACACCGCGCCGACCAGCTCGTTCACGAGGCGGGACTTCCCGACGTTGCTGCCGCCGATGACGCAGATCCGGGCCCGCGGGGACTCCGCGCGGCGCGCGGTGCGGCGGATCAGCGAGGCCGCGGAGTCCGCTCCGGCCCGGTCCGCCAGCAGGGCTGCCCGTTCGGCGAGTTCAGCCTGTCGCAGCTCGAGCTCGTGCTCCTCCGTACCGGCCACAGCGCCGCCACCCCACCCCGTCAAGACCTCCCGGCAGGGCCATGATGCCAACGGACGGAGCCCGGCGCCCCCGGTTCGGCGGAAGGTCCCGCTTGTGCGCGGGTGAGGAGGCGCCGGGAAAAACTTAGGTCCCCCTTACCGTTTTCGGCCAAGGTTAGGCTAACCTTCCCTTCGAACGGCCCAGTGGCCGCCCGGCACGCACGAAAGCGGACATAGACATGCCCAAGTCCCGTACCTCCCACCTCTCCCGCCGCGGTCTCATCGCCGCCGGCGGCGCTCTCGGCCTCGTCGCGGCCCTCACCGCGTGCGGCGGATCCGACTCGGCGAAGGGCGAGGCGGGCGACAAGGACAAGGGCGCGGCCGCCTCGGGCGCCTGGACGTTCAAGGACGACCTCGGCAAGGACATCAGCCTCAAGGCGAAGCCGAAGAACATCGTCGCCTTCACCGGCACGGCCGCCGCGCTGTACGACTACGGCGTCCAGGTCAAGGGCGTCTTCGGCCCGACCAAGCTGGCCGACGGCAAGCCCGACGTGCAGGCCGGTTCGATGGACATCTCCAAGGTGGAGATCCTCGGCAACGTCTACGACGAGTTCAACGTCGAGAAGTACGCCTCCCTCCAGCCCGAGCTGCTCGTCACCAACACCTGGGACGGCACCTACTGGTACGTTCCCGAGGCCTCCAAGGACAAGATCCTGAAGCTGGCCCCGGCCGCCGCCATCGGCGTCGGCGGCGACGTCTCCATGGACAAGGCCCTGGAGCGCACCGCGGACCTCGCCAAGTCCCTCGGCGCCGACATGAACGCCAAGTCCGCCGCCGACGGCAAGGCCCGCTTCGACGCCGCCGCCGCGAAGGTCCGCGAGGCCACCAAGGCCAACCCGGGCATCAAGGTGCTCGTCGGCTCCGGCTCCGCCGACCTGTTCTACGCCTCCTCCCCCGACACCTCGGCCGACCTGAAGTACTTCAAGTCCCTGGGCGTCGAGTTCATCACCCCGGACAAGCTGGGCGAGGGCAACTTCTTCGAGAGCCTGAGCTGGGAGAACGCCGGCAAGTACAAGGCCGACCTGGTCCTGCTCGACAACCGCACCGGCACCCTGCAGCCGGAGGAGCTGAAGGCCAAGCCGACCTGGGCCGAGATGCCCGCCGTCAAGGCCGGCCAGGTCGCCCCGCGCGTGACCGAGCCGATCTACTCGTACGACAAGTGCGCCAAGATCCTCGAGGACCTCGCCAAGGCCATCCAGGGCGCCAAGAAGGTCAGCTGACCCTCGGCCGGCCCACCGGCTCCCGGCGCCCCGACCAGGCGCCGCTTCCACTCCCAGGGGGGACTCACCGCATGACCGCCACCGCATCAGACACGGCTGCCTCCGAAGCCGCCCCGGCCGCCGCCCACTTCCGGTTCTTCGAACTCGAAGTGCTGCGCACCCGCCGGCTCGGGCACTCGTTCCTGCGGGTCACGTTCGGCGGTGAGTCCCTCGCGGGCTTCCGCTCGGGCGGCTACGACCAGAGCCTCTCGCTCTTCCTGCCTCCCGCGCACGAGGAACACACCGCGCTCCCGTCCACCGACGAGGACACCTGGTTCGGCGCCTGGCGGGCGATACCCGACGCCGACCGCCCGGTGATGCGCTCGTACACCGTGCGCGAGCAGCGCCGTACGGCCGAGGGCGCGGACGAGGTCGACATCGACTTCGTCCTGCACGGCGACTCGTCCCCCGCCTCGCACTGGGCCGGACGGGCCGTCACCGGCCGCCGGATCATGGCGATCGGCCCGGCCGTCGCGGAGAACAAGTCCGTACGGTTCCAGCCGCCGGCCGCCACCGACGCGCTGGTGATGTACGCGGACGAGACCGCGCTGCCCGCGGCCGCCGCCATCCTGGACCGGCTGCCCGCCGGCATGCGGGTCGCGGCCTGGTTCGAGGTGCCGCACGCCGACGACCGGCTCGACCTGCGGAGCGCCGCCGACGTGGACGTCACCTGGATCGTGCGGGAGGGCGGCGGGGGCAAGGAGCGCGCCGAGCGCGTGGTGGAGGCGGTGCGGGCGGCCGAACTCCCGGCCGCCGAAGCCCCGTACGTCTGGCTCGCGGGCGAGGCGGGCACCATTCGGGCGGTTCGCCGGCACATCGTGCAGGAACGTTCCATCGACCGGCGCGCGGTGCGTTTCACCGGCTACTGGCGCCTCGGTGCGAGCGAGGAGGAACTCCTCGCCGAGGCGTACTCGGGACAGGCTGCCAGCGAGGACCCCGCCTCCGCTCTGTAGCTTCAACCCTCGTTCGCCATTTGTGAGTTGAGAGATGGGCCCCGGCTTTCGGCCAGGGCCCATCGCCATTTGGCGCGAACACTTAGGTTAGGCTAACCTAAGGATCATCTTCCCCACCCCCCTCTCCCCCTGCCCGGAGGAACGTTGATGCGCTCGCATCTGCTGAATGAGACGACCGCGGACCTGTACCGGCGTTCCGTCACGGAAGGCGTCGAGCGCGTCGCCGCGAAACTCGCGACCACGGAGCGGCCCCACACCGGCATATCCGTCGACGAACTCGCCCCGGTCATCAACGGGATCGACCTGGACCGGCCGCTCGAGGACCCGGCCGCCGTCCTCGACGAGCTGGAGGAGGTCTACCTCCGGGACGCGGTGTACTTCCACCACCCGCGCTACCTGGGCCACCTCAACTGCCCGGTCGTCATCCCGGCCGTTCTCGGCGAGGCCGTCCTCTCGGCCGTCAACTCCTCGCTGGACACCTGGGACCAGTCCATCGGTGGCACGCTCATCGAGCGCCGCCTGATCGACTGGACCGCCGAGCGCATCGGCCTCGGCCCGGACGCGGACGGCATCTTCACCTCCGGCGGCAGCCAGTCGAACTTCCACTCCCTGCTGCTGGCCCGCGACGAGGCCTGCCGCACGGTCATGCAGAACAGCGACCGTCCGCTCGCGAAGTCCGAAGTCCTGCCGAAGCTGCGCATCTTCACCTCCGAGGCCAGCCACTTCAGCGTCAAGAAGTCGGCCGCCATGCTCGGACTCGGCTACGAGGCCGTCATCGCCGTCCCGGTCGACCGCAACCGCCGCATGGACACCTCCGTACTCGCCCTGGAGCTGGAGAGCTGCGTCCGCGAGGGCCTGTACCCGATGGCCGTCGTCGCCACCGCCGGCACCACCGACTTCGGGTCCATCGACCCGCTCCCCGAGATCGCCCGCCTGGCCGCCGAGCACTCCACCTGGATGCACGTGGACGCCGCGTACGGCTGCGGACTGCTGGCCTCCCCGACCCGCCGGCACCTGCTCGACGGCATCGAGCACGCGAACTCGGTCACCGTCGACTACCACAAGTCGTTCTTCCAGCCGGTCAGCTCCAGCGCGATGCTGGTGCGCGACCGCGACACCCTCAAGCACGCCACGTACCACGCCGACTACCTCAACCCCCGCCGCATGGCGCAGGAGCGGATCCCCAACCAGGTCGACAAGTCCATCCAGACCACGCGCCGCTTCGACGCGCTCAAGCTCTGGATGACCCTGCGCACCATGGGCGCGGACGGCCTCGGCTCGCTCTTCGACGAGGTCATCGACCTGGCCGCCGCCGGCTGGGAGATCATCGACGCCGATCCGCGCTTCGAGGTGGTCGTCCGCCCGCAGATCTCCACCCTGGTCTTCCGCTACGTCCCCCGCCCCGAGGGCGTCGACGTCCGCAAGGACCTCGTCGACGAGGCCAACCTGCACGCCCGCAAGGCGCTGTTCGCCTCCGGCGAGGCCGTCGTCGCCGGCACCAAGGTGGACGGGGACCAGTACCTGAAGTTCACCCTCCTCAACCCGCAGACCACGACGGCCGACATCGCTGCCGTCCTCGACCTTCTCGCCGCACATGCCGAGCAGTTCCTGGGAGAATCCCTTGCCCTCCACCGCTAAGACCCACGACTTCATCGGCATCGGCGTCGGTCCGTTCAATCTGGGGCTCGCCTGCCTGACCGCGCCGATCGACGAACTCGACGGACTCTTCATCGAGTCGAAGCCGCACTTCGAGTGGCACGCCGGCATGTTCCTGGACGGCGCCCACCTGCAGACGCCCTTCATGTCCGACCTGGTCACGCTCGCCGACCCGACCTCGCCCTTCTCCTTCCTGAACTACCTGAAGGACAAGGACCGGCTGTACTCCTTCTACATCCGGGAGAACTTCTACCCGCTGCGGGCCGAGTACAACGACTACTGCCGCTGGGCCGCCGACCGCCTCGACAACGTCCGGTGGTCCACGTCGGTCACGGAGGTCACCTACGACGAGCAGGCCGGCCTGTACGAGGTCCACACCGACAAGGGCGAGACCCACCGCGCCCCCCGCCTGGTCCTGGGCACCGGCACCCCGCCGCACGTCCCGCCGACCTGCGAGGGCCTCGGCGGCGACTTCCTGCACAACTCCGCCTACATGCAGAACAAGGCGGAGCTGCAGAAGAAGAAGTCGATCACCCTCATCGGCTCCGGCCAGAGCGCGGCCGAGATCTACTACGACCTCCTCGCCGAGATCGACGTCCACGGCTACCAGCTCAACTGGGTGACCCGCTCCCCGCGGTTCTTCCCGCTGGAGTACACCAAGCTGACCCTGGAGATGACCTCCCCCGAGTACGTGGACTACTTCCACGCGCTCCCCGAGGAGACCCGCTACCGGCTCGAGACCCAGCAGAAGAACCTCTTCAAGGGAATCGACGGCGACCTGATCAACGCCATCTTCGACCTGCTCTACGAGAAGAAGATCAGCATGCCGGGCCAGGTCCCGACCACCCTGCTGACCAACACCTCCCTGAACAGCACCGCGTACGACACCACCACGGGCACGTACACGCTGGGGCTGCGCCAGGAGGAGCAGGAGCGCGACTTCTCCCTCGCCTCCGAGGGCCTGGTGCTGGCCACCGGGTACAAGTACACCTTCCCGGAGTTCCTGAACCCGGTGCGCGACCGGCTGAACTTCGACGGTCACGGCCGTCTCGACGCCGCCCGCAACTACAGCATCGACACCACGGGCCGCGGGGTGTACCTGCAGAACGGCACCACCCACAACCACTCCCTCACCTCGCCCGACCTGGGCATGGCGGCGTACCGGAACGCGTACATCGTCGGTGAGCTCCTCGGCCGCCAGCACTACAAGGTCGAGAAGTCCATCGCGTTCCAGCAGTTCGCCGCCCCGGAAGGCACCCTGTGATGAGCACCACCGAACTCCTCTTCTCCCGCACCGACAAGGAACTCGGGTCCTTCGCCGTGCGCCCCCTGGACCCCTTCGCCGACGCGGAGCTGCTCCACGGCTGGGTCACCCACCCGAAGGCGTCGTTCTGGATGATGCAGGACGCCTCCCTCCCGGACGTCGAGCGCGAGTACATGCGGATCGCCGCCCACGAGCACCACCAGGCCTTCATCGGCCTGCACGAGGGCCGCCCCGCGTTCCTGATGGAGACCTACGACCCGTCCGAGCTGGAGCTGGTCGGCCTCTACGACGCCCGGCCGGGCGACGTCGGCATGCACTTCCTCGTCGCCCCCAGCGACACCCCGCTGCACGGCTTCACCCGCGCCGTGATCACCACGGTCATGGCGGCGGTCTTCGCCGACCCGGCCACCGAGCGCGTCGTGGTCGAGCCGGACGTCGCCAACACCGCCGTGCACGCCCTCAACGAGGCCGTCGGCTTCGTGCCGGAGCGCCAGGTCACCAAGCCGGAGAAGGAAGCCCTGCTGAGCTTCTGCACCCGCGCGCAGTTCGAGGCCGCCACGGCCGCCCAGGGGGTGTCCATATGAGCCTCGCCGACGCCGTCGCCCACCTGAGCCCCGAGCTGTGGGCCCGCGCCAACCGCGCCCTGGTCCGCAAGGGCCTCGCGGAGTTCTCCCACGAGCGCCTGCTGACCCCGACACCGCTGGGCTCCGACCTCTACTCGGTCCTCAGCGACGACTCCACCGTCGAGTACCGCTTCAAGGCGGTCCGGCACGCCCTCGACCACTGGTCGGTCGACGAGGCCTCCATCACCCGCCACCGTGACGGCGCCGAGCTGGAGCCGGACGCCCTCGACTTCCACATCGAGCTGCGCGAGACCCTGGGCCTGAGCCCCGAGGTGCTGCCCGTCTACCTGGAGGAGATCTCCTCCACCCTGGCCGGCACCGGCTACAAGTACACGAAGCCCCAGGTCTCCTCCGAGGTCCTCGCGAAGTCCTCCTTCCAGGACATCGAGACCGGCATGACCGAGGGCCACCCCTGCTTCGTGGCCAATAACGGCCGGCTCGGCTTCGGCGTGCACGAGTACCTCTCGTACGCCCCGGAGACGGCGAGCCCCGTCCACCTGGTGTGGGTCGCGGCCCGCAAGGACGTCTCCACCTTCACGGCCGGCGCGGGCCTGGACCACGACGCCTTCATGCGCGAGGAGCTGGGCGAGGCCGCCATCGCGGGGTTCGAGGCCAAGCTGTCCGCCCTGGACCTGGACCCGGCGGAGTACCACTTCCTGCCGGTCCACCCCTGGCAGTGGTGGAACAAGACCACGGTCACCTTCGCGGCCGAGATCGCCAACCGCCGCCTGGTGCTGCTCGGCGAGGGCGAGGACGCCTACCTGGCCCAGCAGTCGATCCGTACGTTCTTCAACACCACGACGCCGACGAAGCACTACGTGAAGACCGCCATCTCGGTCCTCAACATGGGCTTCATGCGCGGACTGTCGGCGGCCTACATGGAGGCCACCCCGGCGATCAACGACTGGCTGCACCAGCTGATCGAGGGCGACGAGGTCCTGCGGTCGGTGGACTTCTCGATCATCCGCGAGCGCGCGGCGATCGGCTACCACCACCGCCAGTACGAGCGGGCCACCGACCGGTACTCGCCGTACCGCAAGATGCTGGCCGCTCTGTGGCGCGAGTCCCCCGTCAACCACCTGCGGGACGGCGAGCGGCTGGCGACGATGGCCTCGCTGCTGCACGTCGACTCCGAGGGCAGGTCCTTCGTGGGCGCGCTGATCGAGGAGTCGGGCCTCACCCCGTCGCAGTGGCTGAAGCCGTACCTGCGGGCGTACCTCCTCCCGCTCCTGCACTGCTTCTACCAGTACGACCTCGCGTACATGCCGCACGGCGAGAACACGATCCTCGTCATCGAGAACGGCGTCGTGAAGCGGGCGATCTTCAAGGACATCGCCGAGGAGATCGTGGTCATGGACCCCGACGCGGTGCTCCCGCCGGCCGTCGAGCGCGTCAAGGCCGACATCCCGGAGGACATGAAGCTCCTGTCGATCTTCACGGACGTCTTCGACTGCTTCTTCCGCTTCCTGGGCTCGATCCTGGCCACGGAGGGCATCTGCGAGGAGGAGACCTTCTGGAAGGCGGTCGCGGACTGCGGCCACGACTACCAGGAGTCGATGCCGCAGCTCGCGGAGCGCTTCGAGCGCTACGACCTGTTCGCCGAGGAGTTCCAGCTGTCCTGCCTGAACCGGCTCCAGCTGCGCAACAACAAGCAGATGGTGGACCTCTCCGACCCGGCGGCCGCCCTCCAGCTGATCGGCACCCTCAAGAACCCCGTCGCGCCTTACGCATCGCGACGGTGATCAAAGGGGCGGGTGCGCTGGCGAATACGGTCCCTCGGCGGCGCACCCGCCCCCTCGCCCGAGGAGTGTCCGCGAAGCCCTGACCGGCCCTCTTCGCGGACACTCCTCGGGCATCCCCAGCTTCCCCGGCCAGGGCTGCTCCGGCCGTGGGCGCTCCTGCTAGGGGGTGTCGTCAAAGTCCCTTCTGACCGGCGGGGTCTGGCACGCGCGCTCGCCGCGTTGTCGTCGGTCGACGACGCGAGCGTCGCCTCTCTCCTCCGCCTTGCGATCACACGCACCAGACCCCGCCGGCCCCGCCCTCGCGGGCGGACGAAGCTACTTCGACGACACCCCCTAGGACCAGGGAACGTCCGGGGCCCGGTAGTAAGCGATGCCCTGGGCCTCCAGCCTCGGTCCCTGCGCCGCCACCCGCCGGCCGTACTCCGCCCAGTCGGCCGGGCCCGGGCTCCAGCCCAGTTCCGCCAGGCCCAGCACCCGCGGGAAGGCCATGAACTCCAGGTCCGTGCGGGTCGCGATCGTCTCCGTCCACAGCGGGGCCTCGACGCCGAGGACCGCGGACTGCGGGACTCCGGCGGCGGCCAGGTAGGTCCCCGGGTTCCAGTCGTAGGCCCTGCGCACCGGGACGAGGCCCGCCCACGCCAGACCCGGCTTCGTCGTCAGGTCGTACTTCATGTCCAGGTACAGCCGGTCCGCCGGCGACAGGATCAGCGGGTGGCCCGCCTTCGCCGCCGCGGCCACCGCCGCCTTCTCGGCGGCCCCGGTCCGGTCGTGGCCCCAGTACTGGAGCACCGCGCCCGGCGCCGGCCGGGCCGTCGCCAGCTGGTGCCAGGCCACCACCGTCTTGCCGTGGCGCCCGACGGTCTGCTGGGCCCGGTCCATGAACGCCGCGTAGTCCGCCGCGGGCGTCGAGTGCGCCTCGTCGCCACCGATGTGCAGGTAGGGGCCCGGGGTCAGCTCGGCCAGCTCGCCCAGCACCTCGTCGATGAACTCGTACGTCCGCTCCTCGCCGACGCACAGCGAGCTGAAGCCGACCTTGATGCCGGTGTAGCGCTCGCGCGCCTTCCCGTCGCAGTTCAGCTCCGCGTACGAGGCCTGGGCCGCGTTCACGTGCCCCGGCATGTCGATCTCCGGGACCACGTCCACGTACCGCTCCGCCGCGTACGCCACCAGGTCCCGGTACTGGTCCTTCGTCCAGTACCCGCCCGGGCCGCCGCCGACCTCGCTGCCGCCGCCGTACTCCGCCAGCCTCGGCCAGGAGTCGATCGCGATCCGCCAGCCCTGGTCGTCGGTCAGGTGCAGGTGGAGCGTGTTGACCTTGTACTGGGCCAGCTGGTCCACGTACCGCTTGACCTGCTCCGCCGTGAAGTAGTGGCGGGCGACGTCCAGCATGGCCCCCCGGTACGCGAACCGCGGCGCGTCGGTGATCTCACCGCCGGGCACCGTGCCCGGACCGGCCACCGGCAGCAGCTGCCGCAGCGTCTGGCCCGCGTGGAAGAGCCCCGCCGGGGTCCGGGCGGTCAGTGTGACCCCGCCCGGACCGGACTCCAGCCGGTACCCCTCGGCGCCGGTCCCCTCCGCCTGCGCGTCGAGCCGGAGCCGGATGCCGTCTCCCCCGGACCCGTCGACCACCGGCAGCGGGAGCCCGCTGGGGGCTCTGAGCTGCTCCGCGAGGAGCTCGCCCACCCGCCGGACCTCCTCGTCGCCGGCCGGGCCGGTACGGATGACCGTGCCCGCGCCGACGGCGTACCCGGGGCCTTCGGCACGGGCGGAGGCGGGCGCCGGCAGGAGCTGTGCGTAGGGGGCCAGGGCGGCCGGGCGGCCGTCCCCGGGTCTGGCGTCGGCTTCGGGGGACGCGGCGCAGGAGACGGCCGCGCCGAGGACGAGGAGTGTGCCGAGCGTGCGTCGCAGGACTCTCATAGGGCAGGTATAGGCCAACTGGCGTGCCGGGGCCGGTGCGAGAATCGACGGATGGCGGAAATCATCCAGAAGGACGGCACATGGACCTTCGACGGGGACGCGGTGCGGATCGTGCCCGGCCGCGACAAGGGGGTGGGGCTGCTGCGCCAGACACTGGGCGAGGTGGTCGTCCCGCTGCGCGCGCTCGCCGGGATCAGCCACGAACCGGGCCGCAGGGCGGGCCGGTTGAGGCTGAAGCTGCGTGACGGCGCCGACCCGCTGCTCCAGGTGACGGGCGGGCGGCTGCCGGAGGCCTCCGATCCGTACCGGCTGACGGTGGAAGCGGACCGGACCGGGGTGGCGGAGTACTTCGTGGACGAGGTCCGCAACGCGCTGCTGCTGGACCAGGTGGACCCCGGCCCGGTGGACTCCTACCTGCTGCCGGGACCGACCGTGCCGATCACGGTGGCTGCGGGGGACGGGACGGTGGCCTTCGACGGCGACCGGGTGGCGCTGGACTGGAACTGGACGACGGAGGAGGCCAAGAGCTCCGGCGGGCCGCGCGAGTTCCGGGTCACGGACCTGCGGGTGGTGGAGTGGTCCCCCTCCAAGGGCCTGGACAACGGTTGGATCCGGTTCACGCTGGCGGGCGCGCCCTCGGCCCCCGCGCCCAAGTACGACCCGTACACGGTGGAACTGTTCGGCTTCAAGAAGGACCCGCTGATGGCGCTGGTCGCGGCGGCGGTGGCGGTCCGGATGCCCCATCCCCGGGGCGCCGCGGACCCGGCCGAGCCCGCTCCGGCCCTGGCCAAGGCCCCGGTGCCGGAGCTCGCGGCCTCGGCCCCCGAGCCCGCCGCCCGGGAGGACCACGACGCCCTGCTGCGCCGGCTGCGCGAGCTCGGCGATCTGCACCAGGGCGGCATCCTCACGGCCGAGGAGTTCGCAGCGGCCAAGCAGGCCGTTCTGCGCCGATTCTGACCCTTACCTCCACACTTCCATGACCGGATTTGCGCCTTCCACTGGTCTGGACCAGAGGGATCCTGCCCGACTTCGGGCAGGATCTTTGCGTTCCAGGCCACGGCCAGTCAGTATCTACGGGTGCTCGACCGCCGCCCGTCTCATGACGATCTCGTCGACCACCTGGTGCGCAGCACCGCGCTGCAGCGCGGCGAGGCCGCCCGGGTGGTACTCGACGTGCTCGCGTACTTCGACGAGACGACCGAGGAATTCGTCCGCCGCCGCCACCGTGAGCTCCAGTCCGGCGGCGCGGTCAACGCGGAGATCTTCGAACGGATCGCGGCCGAGCTGCCGCACCGCGCCGTGGCGCCGCCGGAGCTCTCGCTCCGGCAACTGCGCCGCATCGTCTACGGCTGAGCGACAGGGCCGGCCGACGGCCAGGCGCGGCGACAACAGCGGCAAGGGCAACCGAACTTCAGGAGGGGCAAGACTTTATGTGCGGAATCGTGGGTTACATCGGCAAGCGTGACGTGGCACCGCTGCTGCTGGAAGGCCTGCAGCGACTGGAGTACCGCGGGTACGACTCCGCGGGCATCGTCGTCAACAACCCGAAGTCCCCCGCGCTCAAGGTGGTCAAGGCCAAGGGCCGGGTCCGCGAGCTGGAATCCCGGGTCCCCAAGCGCTTCGCCGGCACCACCGGCATCGCCCACACCCGCTGGGCCACCCACGGCGCGCCGAGCGACATCAACTCGCACCCGCACCTCGACGCCGACAACAAGGTCGCGGTCGTCCACAACGGCATCGTCGACAACGCCGCCGAGCTCCGCACCAAGCTGGAGTCCGAGGGCGTCGTCTTCGTCTCGGAGACCGACACCGAGGTCATCGTCCACCTGATCGCCCGCTCCCAGGCCGACACCCTCGAGGAGAAGGTCCGCGAGGCCGTCAAGGCGATCGAGGGCACGTACGGCATCGCCGTCATGCACGCCGACTTCGCCGACCGCATCGTCGTGGCCCGCAACGGCTCCCCGGTGATCCTCGGCATCGGCGAGAAGGAGATGCTCGTCGCCTCCGACGTGGCCGCGCTCGTCGCCCACACCCGCCAGGTCGTCACCCTCAACGACGGCGAGATGGCCACCCTGAAGGCCGACGACTTCCGCACCTACACCACCGGCGGCGCCACCACCACGGCCACGCCGGAGACCGTGGAGTGGGAGGCCGCCTCGTACGACATGGGCGGCCACGACACGTACATGCACAAGGAGATCTCCGAGCAGCCCGACGCGGTCGACCGCGTGCTGCGCGGCCGGATCGACGACCGCTTCAACACCGTCCACCTGGGCGGCCTGAACCTGGACCCGCGCGAGGCGCGCGGCATCCGCCGGGTCAAGATCCTGGGCTGCGGCACCTCGTACCACGCGGGCCTGATCGGCGCCGGCCTCATCGAGAGCATGGCCCGCATCCCCGCGGACGCCGAGCCGGCCTCGGAGTTCCGCTACCGCAACCCGGTCGTGGACCCCGACACCCTCTACATCGCCGTCTCCCAGTCCGGCGAGACGTACGACGTGCTGGCGGCCGTGCAGGAGCTCAAGCGCAAGGGCGCCCGCGTCCTGGGCGTCGTCAACGTCGTGGGCTCCGCGATCGCCCGCGAGGCCGACGGCGGCGTGTACGTGCACGCCGGCCCCGAGGTCTGCGTCGTCTCCACCAAGTGCTTCACCAACACGGTCGTGGCCTTCGCGCTGCTCGCCGTGCACCTGGGCCGGATCCGGGACCTGTCGGTCACCGACGGCAAGCGGATCATCGAGGGCCTGCGCAAGCTGCCCGCGCAGATCCAGGAGATCCTCGAGGGCGAAGAGGACATCAAGAAGCTGGCGGCCGAGTACGCCGAGGCCAAGTCGATGATGTTCATCGGCCGGGTCCGCGGTTACCCGGTGGCGCTGGAGGCCTCCCTCAAGCTCAAGGAGATCTCCTACATCCACGCCGAGGCCTACCCGGCCTCCGAGCTCAAGCACGGCCCGCTCGCGCTCATCGAGCCGGCGATGCCGACGGTCGCGATCGTCCCGGACGACGACCTGCTGGAGAAGAACCGCGCGGCGCTGGAGGAGATCAAGGCCCGCAGCGGCCGGATCCTCGCGGTCGCCCACCGCGAGCAGGAGAAGGCCGACCACACCATCCTCGTGCCCAAGAACGAGGACGAGCTCGACCCGATCCTGATGGGCATCCCGCTCCAGCTGCTGGCGTACCACACGGCCCTGGCCCTGGGCCGGGACATCGACAAGCCGCGCAACCTGGCGAAGTCCGTCACGGTCGAGTAGTCGCACCTGCCCACCGGACAAGCGGAACGGCCCCCGGGGATCCCCCCGGGGGCCGTTCCCGTACGCCGGCTCAGCCCGCGGCGACCGCGCCGCGGCCCGAGGCCTTGCCCAGAGCGGTGGGCCAGTGGGCCAGCGCGGCGGTCGCGCCGTACCAGAACAGCAGCCCGGAGAGTGCGGCCACCCAGCCGGCGGCCTTGGCGAGCCCGCCGCTGCCGGCGAAGGAGCCGACCGCGAGGAGCAGCAGGGAGAGGGTGAGCAGGGCGTACGCGCCCTGGCCGAAGAGTCCGCTCGCGGCGCTCACCGTGAGGGTCAGCGCGAGCAGGGCGAAGAGGACCAGGAACAGTCCGGCCGCGTGTGCCGAAACCTTTCCGTCGGCCCCTGCCGCCCAGGTGAACCAGAAGGCGCCGAGGCCCGCGAACGCCGTGCCGTTGAAGCCGTTTCCGCCGCGGAACTCGAGGACTCCGAGGACGAACAGGGCGAGACCGCCGACGTAGGTCGCGAGTGACACGGAGTTGGCGACGGACACTCCGCTGACGATGGCGGTGTGGCCGATACCGAATGCGAGAAGGGTGAGACCCAGGGCTATGTTCCCGAGGGTCGAAGTCGAGGCCGTGCTTCCCGCAGAGACACCATTGTCCACGGCGGGCTCCCTTCGATCTGCAGTTGTTTGCTGCGTCCCAGCAGCATTTATCTACCCTTTACATGGGGGTTCACAACCGCACGAGCGACGTACAGCGGGTTACGGAATGACAACGACCGGTCGCTGTGCGCGCTTGGCGAGCCGGCCCGCCACCGAGCCGAAGATCCGGCCCACGATCCCGTGCGTGGAGCCCACCACGATGGCGTCCGCCGAGTACTCCCGGCCGACCTCCTCCAGCTCGTGGCAGATGTCCCCGCCGCGCTCCACCAGGATCCACGGCACTTCGGAGAGGTAGTCCGCGCAGGCGAGCTCAAGGCCCAGCACCTCGGTGCGGTGATCCGGCACGTCCACGAAGACGGGCGGCTCGCAGCCGGCCCACACGGTGGTGGGAAGCCGGTTGGCCACGTGCACGATGATCAGGCCGGATCCGGAGCGGCGGGCCATCCCGATCGCGTACGCCAGGGCGCGCTCACTGGAGGTGGAGCCGTCGAACCCCACCACGACCCCGTGCCGGAAGGCCGGGTCGCAGGGATGACGTGTCTGTTCCGCCGCACGCAGGTCGCTCGACGTGTGGTCGGCGAGCGGTTTGCGCTTGCGGTCCGCGGGTTCGGGAGATTCGTGACCGGCCATGGATGTCTCGGCGAAGAGGTCCTCGGGGGAAGGGACAAGGCGACGGAGCGGCGATGGGCGGAAGCGACGATTGAAAAAACGACAACTCTGGGTGACGGAGCTCTGTCCGGGAAGCATCTTCCCAAGCCCTTACCCACCAGGGTACGGCGACACTCCTGTCCTGCACAGGGCATGCCGCCCTTGGAGAGCGTCCCAGGGAGCATGCCGGAGCGAGGGCTCCTTGGCAATGGCCGCTGTCCCCTACAGCCAGTGACGAGTTGCCGCACCTGCCACTCGTGCGCCACCCGTGCGCGCAGTGACCGAGCCGCGCCGCGCACCGTTGAACAGGCGTCCGACCGTCCAGGAAGAGCCCGCAGGGAGCACGCCGTGCCCGGCCATCCGGTTCACCCCGTCCAGCCCGCTCAGCACACCGACGCGACACCGCATTTCACGCCCGCTCCCGTTCACTCGTCCGTGCGCTCGGCCGGACGCCCCCATGACGACCCCGCGGGTGACGTGGTCCGCTGGGCCTCCTTCAGCTGCCTGCTCGTGCCCGTGGTGCTGGTCGTGTACGGAACCTCGTTCGGCGGGGCCGCCGTCGCGACCCTCGGGCTGGTCGCGGTCACGGCGGCGTGCCGGGCGATGCTGCGCTACTCGGAGAAGGCGCAGCGGGCCGCCCCGGTTCTCGCGGAGGACCGGATTCCGCGGGGCGGGCGCCGCCGGCATTCGCGCGCCGGGAGCGGGCCCGGGGGCCGCGGATGCCACACGTCCGGTGGAATCTCCCTCGAGGACTGACTGATTCGCACACCCACACCCGCATGTTTTCAGCCAACTTCCCGGAACAATGCCGGTCTTGCCGGAATGCCCCCTCAACCCCCCTACCACCAGCGACGACAGAGCCGAGGGGGCTCCGAGACCCTACGGGTACTGGCCATGGCCGGAGGGCGAGCTTCCCACTCCGGTAGCGGAGTGGAAGGCTTCCTGATCGAATGCTTTTCGCCAAGTTGCCAAGTCGACATAGCGCTGCGTGCTGAACTTGTCACGCCGACACCACGGGACGCAGTAGATTCGATCATGTATTTACGGCGGGGGATCCACGTGCAAGGCCGAGGGGAAACGTGCAGGTGCGACCAGACCAAGGAGTCGCGACACCCAAGGGGGGCTTAGCCATGAGCCAGGATTCCACCGCCGTCGTCGCAGACGCCGGCAGGAAGCTCGCGGGGCGTCGCCGCAGGGAGATCGTCGCGGTGCTGCTGTTCAGCGGCGGACCGATCTTCGAGAGCTCCATTCCACTTTCCGTGTTCGGCATCGACCGGCAGGACGCGGGAGTTCCACGCTATCGACTGCTCGTCTGCGCCGGGGAGGACGGTCCGCTGCGGACCACCGGCGGACTCGAGCTCACCGCGCCGTACGGGCTGGAGGCGATCGCCCGGGCAGGCACGGTCGTCGTTCCGGCCTGGCGCTCGATCACTTCACCGCCGCCTCCGGAGGCGCTCGACGCACTGCGTCTGGCGCACGAGGAGGGCGCCCGGATCGTCGGACTGTGCACGGGGGCCTTCGTGCTCGCCGCCGCCGGTCTGCTGGACGGCCGGCCCGCGACGACGCACTGGATGTACGCGCCGACGCTGGCCAAGCGGTACCCGTCCGTCCACGTCGACCCGCGCGAGCTGTTCGTCGACGACGGCGACGTGCTGACGTCCGCGGGCACCGCGGCCGGAATCGACCTGTGCCTGCACATCGTGCGCACGGACCACGGCAGCGAGGCGGCCGGGGCACTGGCCCGCCGGCTCGTCGTCCCGCCGCGCCGCACGGGCGGCCAGGAACGCTATCTCGACCGGTCGCTGCCGGAGGAGATCGGCGCCGACCCGCTGGCCGAGGTGGTCGCCTGGGCCCTGGAGCACCTCCACGAGCAGTTCGACGTGGAGACGCTCGCAGCCCGCGCCTACATGAGCCGGCGCACGTTCGACCGCCGGTTCCGTTCGCTGACCGGCAGCGCGCCGCTGCAGTGGCTGATCACCCAGCGGGTGCTCCAGGCCCAGCGGCTGCTGGAGACCTCCGACTACTCGGTCGACGAGGTCGCCGGGCGCTGCGGCTTCCGCTCGCCGGTCGCCCTGCGCGGGCACTTCCGGCGCCAGCTGGGGTCCTCCCCGGCCGCGTACCGCTCGGCCTACCGGGCGCGCCGGCCGCAGGCCGACGTGTCGCAGGTCACCGAGATGTCGGGTAACCCGGTGCCGCACCAGCGCACCCCGCAGCCCCAGCGGGCGGCGGCTGCCCTGGCCGCGGCCGGCCCGACGGTGACGGAGCTGTACGCCCCGAACCGGGTCCTGCGCGAGCACGCGTAGCTCCCGCCACGGGCACCGCCTGACGGAGGTCCCCCGCATCGGTCGCCACCGAAGCGGGGGACCTTCCGCGTTATCCGCATAAGCTGGGCCGCATGAACGATCGCATGGTGTGGATCGACTGCGAGATGACCGGGCTCTCGTTGACGGACGACGCACTTATCGAGGTGGCCGCACTGGTCACCGACTCGGAGCTCAACGTGCTCGGCGAAGGCGTGGACCTCGTGATCCGCCCGCCGGACGCGGCCCTGGAGACCATGCCCGACGTGGTGCGCGAGATGCACACCGCCTCCGGACTGCTCGAGGAGCTGGCCGGCGGGATCACCCTCGCGGACGCCGAGGCGCAGGTCCTGGCGTACGTACGGGAGCACGTGAAGGAGCCCCGCAAGGCGCCCCTCTGCGGAAACTCGGTCGGTACCGACCGCGGATTCCTGCTGCGCGACATGCCCGCGCTGGAGAGCCACCTGCACTACCGGATCGTGGACGTGTCCTCGGTCAAGGAGCTGGCGCGCCGCTGGTACCCGCGGGCGTACTTCAACAGCCCGCCGAAGAACGGCAACCACCGGGCGCTCGCGGACATCAGGGAGTCCATCGCCGAGCTCCGGTACTACCGGGAGGCGGTCTTCGTCCCGCAGCCCGGGCCCGACTCGGACACCGCCCGGGCGATCGCCGCCAAGCACACCCTGTCCGCCGAATAGGACCCGGCGGAAGCCTCCGGAGACGGATCGGGGGAAAGGGAGGAGCGAGCACCCTCCCGGACCCTGTACCCTTTTCTTCGGCCGGTCGGTTTTCCGACCGGACATGGTGGGTGTAGCTCAGTTGGTAGAGCACCTGGTTGTGGTCCAGGTGGCCGCGGGTTCAAGTCCCGTCACTCACCCTGCGAGAGGGCCCCGGTACGCGAAAGCGGCCGGGGCCCTCTGCGTTGTACGGGCTCCTCCGCATCCGGGCGCACCTGCATCCGGGCGCACCTACGAGGACTCCCGCACGACCAGCTCGGTCGGCAACACCACGGCCGCCTCCCCGGGCTCTCCCGGCTCCCCCGCTATCCGGGCCAGCAGCATGCGCGCCATGGTCCGGCCCATCTCCTCGACCGGCTGGCGGACGCTGGTCAGCGGCGGATCCATGTGCCGGGCCAGCACCGAATCGTCGAAGCCGACCAGCGCCACGTCCTCGGGTATCCGGCGGCCGGCGGCGCGCAGCTCTCGGCGTGCGCCCACCGCCATCACGTCGGAGGCGGCGAAGACGGCGTCCAGGGCGGGACGGCGCTCCAGCAGCTCGCGCACGGCCCGGCGGCCGCCCTCCTCGGTGAAATCCCCGTCCGCGATCAGCAGCTCGTCGACGGGGACGCCGGCGGCCGTCAGCGCCTCCCGGTAGCCGTCGAGCCGGCACCGCGCCCCGTACACGTCGAGCGGTCCGGTGACGGTGGCTATCGCGCGCCGGCCCCGGCCGAGGAGGTGGCGCACCGCCCCGGCGGCGCCCGCCGCGTTGTCGCAGTCGACGGACGGCAGCGGCTCGGCGGCCGAGCGGCGGCCACTGATCACGGCCGGGATGCCGAGCCCGGCGAGCAGCTCGGGCAGCGGGTCGCCGGCGTGGACGGCGACGAGCAGGACCCCGTCGACGCGGTGCGCGGACAGGTACTGGGCGAGCCGGCGGCGCTCGCGGTCGCTGCCGGCGAGGGTGAGGACCAGCTGGACATCGGTCTCGGCGAGGGCGGCGCCGATCCCGCGGACCACGTCGGAGAAGTACGGCTCGGTGAAGAACCGGGACTGCGGTTCGGGGACGACGAGGGCGATGGCGTCGGCACGGCTGCCGGCCAGGGCCCGGGCGGCCCGGTTGGGCACGTACCCGAGCTCCGCGACGGCGGCCTCGACGGCGGCCCTGGTGCGCTCACTGACTTTGGAGGACCCGTTGACCACGCGGGAGACCGTGCCGCGCCCGACTCCGGCGCGTGCGGCGACCTCCTCCAGCGTCGGCCGTCCCCCACTGCGCCCATGCCCGTTCATGGCTGCCTCCCGCTGCCGAATCTACCCCTCGGACAGGGATGGGAGCGCTCCCATGACGACCGCGGAGCTCGCCGCCACTGCGGTCCCGACCGATCAGGCCGGGCCCGGCACGACCCGGAGAGCCGGCTCAGCGGCGGCGCCGGCCCGCGGAGAGGAGGGTTGCGGCGGTCAGGGCGTAGAGGCCGGCGGTGATGCCCAGGCCGACGGGGTCGACCGCACGGCTGCCACCGGCCTCGATCCACGGATCCAGGCCGCCCAGCCGGTCCTCGAAGAGGACGACGCGCCGCCCCGTCTCGAACTGGCCGTGGCAGTTCTGGATGTCGCCCAGCTCCGTACGGCTCCCCGCGTCGTCGAGGACTCGGCAGAAGTGCCGCACGTCGCCCTTGGCGTTGACCCGCTGCCCCGCCTCCACGACCACCGCGCCCGTGCGTTCGCCGAGCTGCTTGAGGTACGTCTCGTTGAGGTTGGACCCGGCGAACAGCCCGAGCGCGAAGACGGCGAAGCCCACCAGGGTGGCGGCGCCCGCCCGCCTCCAGACCGAACCCGCCACGATCGACCCCGCTGCCGCGGTGGCGAGGACGATCAGGACGCCGACCCACAACATGCCGTAGGGGTACTGGCTGACGAAACCGCCCACCGTGGCCGCCGTGGGTATCAGAGCGGCCCAGAACAGCGTGTTCGCCGTCCGCCGCGGCCGCACGGCCACGCCCCCCTCCGCACTCCCCGCCACACCGATCTTCTGCATCCCGACACCCTAGGGGGGCGCAGAGCCCCGCCTGCCCGCGGGCACCCGACAGGAATGCACCGCCCCCTAGGGCGTGTCCGCAATGTCGATTGGTCGTTACTGCGTTCGTGGTGCGACGTCATGAACTGACTGATCAGGCCTGGGAAGTCATTGGACCGTTGTTGGCTCCGCCCCGGATGGGGCGTCCAGTGCGGGACAGGCGGCAGGTCCTCAACGGCATTCTGTGGAAGCTGTCCACGGGTGCGGCCTGGCGGGATCTGCCCGAGCGGTATGGGCCGTGGAAGACGGTCTACGAACGGTTCCGTCGCTGGTCAGCTGACGGAACCTG
>NZ_JBIAXU010000034.1:0-28269 GCF_042896985.1 Streptomyces sp. NPDC001194
GTCTGTTGTCTTTCCGGGGCGGGGCGGTCGGTCAAGGGTGGAGCGCAGCGACATCGCGCAGCGACGCGAACGAAGTGAGCGCCCTTGACGGACCGACCCGACACGGAAGGACAGTGGACTGACGGGACGCCCCCGGACACACCACCGACCCCGACCGCGTGGATCCCGCCCCCCGAAACCCCGCCCAACCCTCTCAACCCCGCGCCGCCAAGCCCCCCCGACCCCCCCGACCCCCCCCGACCCCCCCCGACCCCCCCGACCCCCCCCGACCCCCCCGACCCCCCCCGAACCCCCCCACCCCCCACCCCGAACGGCGAGACTCCCCTACCCCCGCCCCAGGACCAGCGTTCCCGACGAGCAGAACCAGCCGCCCGTGCCCGACGCCACCGCCACCTCCGGGAGGCGGCCTCCCCGGCGCGTGACCTGGCGGTCCGGGCCGGCCTCGCCGCGGAGCTGGCGGACCGCCTCGACGATCAGGAACAGGCCGCGCATGCCCGGGTGGCAGGCCGAGAGGCCGCCGCCGTCGGTGTTGACCGGGAGTTCGCCGTCCCGCAGCAGGCGGCCCTTCTCCACGAAGGCCCCGCCCTCGCCCTTCGCGCAGAAGCCGAGGTCCTCCAGGGTCACCAGGGTCATGTACGTGAACGCGTCGTAGATCTGCGCGATGTCGACGTCCGCCGGGGTCACCCCCGCCCGCTCGAACGCCATGCGGCCCGAGACCGCGGCCGGGGAGACCGTGAAGTCCTCCCATTGCGACATCGTCGTATGCGAGACCGACGTGCCCGAGCCCAGGATCCAGACCGGCTCCTTCGCCGTGTCCGGTACGTAGTCCTCCGCCGCCAGCAGCACCGCGCAGCCGCCGTCCGAGCGGATGCAGCAGTGCAGCTTCGTGAACGGGTCCGCGATCATCTCGCCGGACAGGACCTCGTCGACCGTGATCGGTTCGCGGAACATCGCGTCCGGGTTCGTCGCCGCGTTCGCCCGGGCCTGGACCGCCACCGAGGCGAGCTGTTCGAGCGTCGTCCCGTATTCGTGCATGTGGCGGCGCGCGGCCATGGCGTACTTCGAGACCAGCGTGTGTCCGTACGGCACCTCGAACTGCAGCGGTCCGCGCGCTCCGAAGGAGAGGTTCGAGGTGCGCCTGCGGGCCTTGATGTCGGCCCGGGCCGTCGAGCCGTAGACCAGCAGCACGGCGTTCGCGTGCCCCGCCGCTATCGCGTCCGCCGCGTGCGCCGCCATGACCTCCCAGGTCGAGCCGCCCACCGAGGTGGAGTCGACCCAGGTGGGGCGCAGCCCCAGGTACTCGGCCACCTCCACTGGTGCGAGGACGCCGAGGCCGGCCGAGGCGAAGCCGTCGATGACGGAGCGGTCCAGGCCGGAGTCGGCCAGCGCGCGGCGGGCGGCCTGTGCGTGCAGGGCGTACGGGGTGGGGCCGTCCACCCGGCCGCAGTCGGAGAGGGCGACCCCGACGACGGCGACCCGGCGGCGTCCGTCGCGGGGTTCTGTCGTGGGTCCGGGCATGGGTCCGGGCGTGAGTCCAGGCATGTACCAGAACGTACATCTGACGTAGTGTCAGTTTCTAGCCCGTGCGACGCGGTCTCCGCGGCCCGCGCCGATCCCCGGGGCTCCCGCCCCCTGTGCATCTGCCGCCGCTCGCCCTAACATGACGGCCCGTCAGATACGGGGAGGAGCCCGACGATGGATGCCGCCTTCACCGCGGAGCAGGACGAGATGCGCCGCACCCTGCGCGAGATCCTGGGCAAACGCTGCGGTCCGGACGAGGTCAAGGCCGCCGTCCGCACCGCCGCCGGACACGACCGCGAGCTCTGGCAGCGGCTCGCGCAGCAGCTCGGCCTGCCCGGCATCGCCGTCGCCGAGGAGTACGGAGGCGTCGGCTGCACCCCCGCCGACCTGGCGCTGGCCTGCGAGGAGACCGGCCGGGCGCTGCTGCCGTCGCCGCTGCTGGCCACCGCCGCGCTCGCCGTACCGCTGATCACCGCCCTCGGCACCGCAGCCCAGCGCTCCGGGCTGCTCCCGGCGCTCGCCGCCGGCGGGCTCACCGCCGCCCTCGCCGTCCCCGGCCCGGCCCTCTCCACCGCCCTCGCGCTGACCGGCGACAACACCCCCGGGGAGTGGGCCGGCGGGGGCCGGGCCGGCGGGGTGCAGGCCCGGCCCGGCGAAGGCGGTGACTGGCGGCTGTACGGGGAGGCCGCCCAGGTGCTCGACGGGCACAGCGCCTCCCTGCTGCTGGTCGCCGCGCACACCGGCGGCTTCGCCCGGAGCCGGACCCTGCTCTTCCTCGTACGGGAGGACGCGCCCGGCCTGGCCCGGTCGCGACAGGCCACCCTCGACGAGACCCGGCCACAGGCCCGCGTCCAACTGCGCGACACACCGGCCGAGTTGCTCGGTGCCGACGCCGACAACGCCACCGGCGACGCCGTCCTCGACGCGCTCGCCGCCACCGGGCGCACCGCCGCCGCCGTCCTCGCCTGCGAGGCGGTCGGCGCGGCCGGGCAGGCGCTGGCCCGCACGGTGGAGTACGTACGCCAGCGCGAGCAGTTCGGGCGGCCCATCGGGTCGTTCCAGGCCGTCAAGCACCGGCTGGCCGACCTCTACGTACACGTCCAGGCGGCCCGCTCGGCGGCCTACTACGCCGCCTGGGACCCGCGGCAGGGCGGTCTCGCCCTGGCCCAGGCCCTCGAAGCCCTGCGGATCACGGCCGGTGAGGCGATCCAGCTGCACGGCGGCATCGGCTTCACCTGGGAGCACGACGCGCACCTGTACTTCAAGCGGGCCGCGGCCGACGAGCTGCTCTTCGGCCCCGTCCACCGGCTGCGGGCGCACGCCGCCCACCGCTCGGGCCTGTTCACCACCCCACAAGAGAAGGTGGCCGTCTGATGGCAATGGCAGCCGGCGTCAAGCTGATGCAGAAGGTCTCCTCGACCATGCTGTTCGCCAAGCTCGCACCGCACTTCATCCCCGCCATGGACAAGGCCGTGCACAAGCTGACCCGCGGCAAGGTCATGCTCAGCGCCCAGATGCTCCCCGGCGTGATCCTGACCGCCAAGGGCGCGAAGACGGGCGAGCCGCGCACCACGCCGCTCGCCTGCATGCCGGAGGAGGGGGGCGTCAGCTGGCTCCTGATCGGCTCCAACTTCGGCCGCCCCGGACATCCGGCGTGGACCGCGAACCTGCTCAAGCATCCTGACGCGGAGGTGAGTTGGAAGGGTCAGGACATCGCCGTACGGGCCCGGTTGCTGGAGGGTGCGGAGCGCGCGGCGGCGTGGCAGGCCGTGCTGGGGTTCTGGCCGCCGTACGCGACGTACCAGGCGCGCATCGAGCGCGAGATCCGGCTGTTCCGCCTGGAGCGTCGCTGATCGCGGCGGCCGGCCGGCAGGAGAACGGGAAGGGCGAGCGGGAACGAGCGGGAAGACGAGCGTGGAGCACGAGCGGGATCGGGGGAGGGGCGCGGAGGAGGGAGGGCGGCGGACCCCGAGGGAGGGTCCGCCGTTACTTGGTCGGCTTCTTCCCGGTGATGCCCAGGTGGACGAGCAGCGCCAGGTTCGGCTTGAGCTCGGCCTGCTTGACGCCCCAGGTCTGGAATCCCTTCTGGTGCGAGGCGACCGCGGCCAGCATCGCGACCAGCGAACCCGCCATCGCCGCCGGGCTGAGGTCCTTGTCGACCTTGCCCTTGGCCTGGAGCTCCTTCATCGATTCCGTGAGGGAGTTGGTGACGGAGTTCAGGATCTTCATGCGGATCTTGTAGAAGCGCTTGTCGCCCTCGGCCGCGCCGAGGTCGACGACCCGCAGGATCGCGTCGTTGCGCCGCCAGAAGTCCAGGAACCCCTCTACGAGTTCCTCGGCGGCCTGCCAGCCGGCCTTGCCGACCCAGTTGCGGCCCTCGACGAGCGCCGTCAACTGCGCGCCCTCCGTGGCCATTTGCTCGGCGATCTCCAGGACGGCGCCCTCGACGTCCGGGAAGTACTGGTAGAAGGTCGCGGGGGAGGTGCCGGCCTTGCGGGCGACGTCGATCACCTTGACGTCGCGGTACGGCGAGGAGCTGAGCATCTCGCTGAGGCAGTCGAGCAGCTTCTGCCGCGTCGCCTGACCGCGCCGGCCGGCCACGCGGCCGTCGACGGTGCGTACTTGTCCTGTCATGCCGTCAGCTTACCGAGGGGTGATCTGCGCGCGATTCGGCCGCCTGCAAATGGGGTTACGTGACACCTGGCCTGGGCGAAGACGGCGCCCCGGGCCGCTCCGGGTGGCGGTTTCCGGGCGGCGGACGTGCCGATTCCGGGCGCATTCCGCATAGATCCGGTGCGAAATCAGGCCGGGCGCAGCCCCGCGCACCCCGCCCGCTTCCTCTCGAAATCCCCCGATTAGTCTTATCAACAGGCTGTGGACAAGTTTTCGGGCAGATCATGGCTGAGGGGCACAGAGGGGCACAACGGAAGGAACCGGGCCATGGCCGCATTCGCGGAGGGCACACCCTGCTGGGTGGACGCCTCGCTGCCGGACGTCGAGGCCGGCAAGCGCTTCTACGGTGAGCTCTTCGGGTGGACCTTCTCCGCCGGGGCCGGCCCCGAGTACGGCGGTTACACCCAGGCCTACAGCCGCGGCCGCAACGTCGCCGCCCTCGCCCCCAAACCCGACGGCCGCATGCCCACCGTCTGGGGGATCTACCTCTACACCGTCGACGCCTACGCGTGCGCCGCCCGCATTCGCGCCTCCGGCGGCCAGATGGTCATGGACCCCCAGCCGGTGGGCCCGTACGGCGGCGCCGCACTGGCCGCGGACCCCGGCGGGGCCGTCTTCGGCCTGTGGCAGCCCGGCACCCACCACGGCTTCGACGCCCAGCAGGAGCCGTACACGTACTGCTGGAGCGAGGTCTACACGCGCGCCCGCGACGCGGTCGACGTCTTCTACGCCAACGTCTTCGGTTACGTCCCCGAGGACCAGGACGACGCGGGCAGCGGCGTCGAGTACCGGCTGTGGTCCCCGCCCGGCAGCCGGCCCGGGGCCGAGACCGCCGTCCTGGGGCGCAGCCTGATCACCGACGCGTTCCCGGAGATCATGCCGGCGCACTTCCTCGTGTACTTCGCCGTCCCGGACGTCGACGAGTCCGTCGCGACGGTGAAGCGGCTCGGCGGCCGCGTCACCGCCGACCCCTTCGACACGCCGCACGGGCGGATCGCGGTCGTCGCCGACAACCAGGGCGCGGTGTTCGCCCTCCTCTCGGAGCCCCGTACGGGTACGCACGGGTAGGGGGTGTCCGAGGGGATGCCCGAGGGGATGGCCGAGGGGACGTCCGCGGTCGGGCCCGGACTGTGACGACGCGCCCCTCGCGCGGGCCTGACAGAATCGGGGTTGCGCGACCCCGGGCGGCGCCCGGGGTGAGACGCTGCACGGGGCCGACCGCCGTGCCGGCGCGCGTGCAGGTGGGAACGGGCCCGGCGAGGGCCCGTACGGGGATTGTGAGGCGAGTGGTGGAGCAGCTGACGCAGCACGACCCGAGACGGATCGGCCCCTTCGAGGTGCTGGGACGGCTCGGCGCCGGCGGCATGGGGCTGGTCTATCTCGCGCGGTCGGCATCCGGGCGCCGGGTGGCGATCAAGACGGTGCGGACCGAGCTCGCCGAGGACCAGCTGTTCCGGGTGCGCTTCACCCGTGAGGTGGAGGCGGCGCGGGCCGTGTCCGGCTTCTACACCGCGGCCGTGGTCGACGCCGACCCGCGGGCCGCCGTGCCGTGGCTGGCGACCGCGTACGTCCCGGCGCCCTCGCTGGAGGAGATCGTCAACGAGTGCGGGCCGATGCCCGCCCAGGCCGTACGGTGGCTCGCCGCCGGCATCGCCGAGGCCTTGCAGTCCATCCACGGCGCCGGCCTCGTCCACCGCGACCTGAAGCCGTCCAACGTGCTCGTCGTCGAGGACGGCCCGCGCGTGATCGACTTCGGCATCGCGAGCGGCGTCTCCAACACCCGCCTGACCATGACGAACGTCGCCGTCGGCACGCCCGCGTACATGTCGCCCGAGCAGGCGAAGGACTCGCGCAGCGTCAAGGGCGCCAGCGACGTCTTCTCGCTCGGCTCCACCCTCGTCTTCGCTGCGACCGGCCATCCGCCGTACCACGGGGCCAACCCGGTGGAGACGGTGTTCATGCTGCTGCGCGACGAGCCCAACCTGGAGGGGCTCCCGGACGAGCTGCGGCCGCTGATCGACTCCTGCATGCAGATGGACGCGACCCAGCGCCCGACCCCGGCCGACCTGCAGGCACAGCTCGCCCCGCACCTCTTCGACGGCGGCGACGACAGCGGCACCGCCTCGGCGTGGCTGCCCGGCCGGGCCGTCGCCATGATCGAGGCCCGGCGGGCGGGGCAGCGTACGGCCGCCGCGCCGGTCCCGGCACCCGGCCGTTCCCCCGGGCGCGGCTCCGACGCCGCGACGCACCGCAGGGAGCCGCGCGGCGCCTCCGGCGCCGATCCGTGGGTCGACCCGCGCACCGGCCAGGCCGTCCCCCAGCGTCCGCAGCACCCGCCGCGGCCGGCGTCCCCGGCGCCGTCCGGCGAGCCGGTCCGGCTCGGCGGCTCGCCGGTCCCGATCGGGCCCGGGCCGCGTACGGGCACCGCGGCGCCCGCCGCGCACGCGGCCGCCGCCGACTCGGCGACCGGCTGGGTCCGCCCGCCGGGCGGCGGCGGGGCCGCCTCCCACGCCCCCGCGTCCTCCTCCGTTTCGGCCGTGGTGCCCTCGCCCGCCGCCGGACCCGACAGCGGCCGCTGGCGGCCCTGGCGCTTCCGCATGTCCAATGAGGTCTGGGGCACCCCGACCGTCGCCGGCGACCTGCTGTACGTGACCTCCTTCGAGGTCCACGCGCTGGACGTGGCCAGCGGCCGCCGCCAGTTCAAGACCCGCGACGTCGCCTGGTCCATGGCCGTCGCGGACGGCCGCATCCACGCCTCCGACGGCCCCTCCCTCTACGCCCTCGACGCCGCGGACGGCTCCGAGCGGTGGCGGCTGAACACCGACGCCTGGGTGTACGCGCTGCGCGCCGACCGGGGCACCGTCGTCACCGCCACGCGCGGCGGCGGCGTACAGGGCCGGGAGGCCTCCAACGGCCAGAAGCTGTGGGAGCTGACCGGCGCCCAGAGCGACTTCGAGACCCCGGAGGCGGCCCCCGTCCTGCACGAGGGCACGGTGTACGTGTGGCAGGACGCGCGGCTGCGCGCCCTGGACGCCCGCAGCGGCCGCGAGGCCTGGTCGTACCCGGTCGGCGACGCCGCCTCCTGCGGCAACGTCCCCGTACGGGTCACCCCGGCCCCGGACGGCAACGTCTACATCGCGGCCGGCACCCGCGTGCTGTCCGTGGACCGGGCCTCGGGCCGGGTCCGCTGGCACTTCGAGGCCCCGGCGGTCTTCCTGGCCGCCCCGGCCTTCGCGCCCGGCGCGGCGGTCACGGGCGGCGGGGTCTACCTCGCCGACTACCTGGGCACGGTGTACGCCCTGGACGCGGCCACCGGCCAGGACCGCTGGCGGATCGCGACGGAGGCACGGCAGTCCTCGGACCCGGTGGTCGTCGCGAACGGCAACGTCCACCTGGGCGCCGGCAGCGCGCTGTACACGCTCGACGCGGTCACCGGCACCCCGAAGTGGCGCTTCGCGGCGGGCGGCGAGATCACCGGCCTGCCGGCGGTCGCGGACGGCCGGGTGCACTTCGGCTCGGCCGACCACTGCCTGTACACCCTCGACGCGGCGGGCGGCCAGCTGCGCTGGAAGCTGGCCACGGGCGGGGAGATCACGGGCGCCCCGGTGGCCGAGGCGGGCGTGGTCTACGCATGCAGCAAGGACCGCTGCGTGTACGCCCTGGACGCGGCCAAGGGCACGGGCACCCGTACGGCCGGGTGAGGGTTTTCGGGCCCCTCCGAGTCGCGTGCGGCACCGGGAGTGACAGGATGGACCCCATGAGCAACGTTTACTTCGACATCAACATCGACGGCAAGCCCGCCGGCCGCATCGTCTTCAGCCTCTTCGACGAGGTCGTTCCGCAGACGGCGAAGAACTTCCGCGAGCTGGCCACCGGCCAGCACGGGTTCGGCTACGCGGGCTCGCCGTTCCACCGCGTCATCCCGCAGTTCATGCTGCAGGGTGGCGACTTCACCAACCAGAACGGCACCGGCGGCAAGAGCATCTACGGCGAGAAGTTCGCCGACGAGAACTTCACGCTGAAGCACGACCGCCCGTACCTGCTGTCGATGGCGAACGCCGGCCGCAACACCAACGGCTCGCAGTTCTTCATCACCACGGTCGTCACCCCGTGGCTGGACGGCAAGCACGTCGTCTTCGGCGAGGTCGTCGAGGGCTCCGAGATCGTCGACGCGATCGAGAAGCTCGGCACCCCCTCGGGCGCCACTCGCGGCAAGATCGAGATCGCCGCTTCGGGCGTCGTCGAGAAGGCCTGATCGACCCCGCACCACCCGCCGTACCGGCTGGTCGGCCCCGCCCCCCTCACGGGGGGTCGGGGCCGCCGCCGTGTCCGGGGCGCTCCCGCCGCCGTCCGGGTCAGAGCTTGCGCACGCCGTGCCAGCTCCAGCCCGCCCCGAGGACCGTCTTGCGCAGCGGGTCCTTCAGGTCGCGGGTGTCCAGGCGGAACGACTCCACCTTCCGGCGGCTGCCGTCGGGTCCCCGCTCGAAGGTCCACTCCTTCTGCCTGTGCCGGATGGGCCCGCGGCCGTGCTCGCGCTGCACGGTCCGGCCCGGCGGGCTCCCGGCCCGGGTCACCGCCCACTGCTCGTCCATGGCCCGCACCTCCCGCTCCGCCGGGAGCAGGCGCATCCAGACCTTGAAGGTCCGTTCGACCTGCCGGCGGTTCAGGCCGGTGCCGGTGGGGGGCTCCATGACCTTCCAGTCCGCGACCAGGTCGGCGCCCCCGCTGCCCGCCTCGCGGACGCTGAACACCACACCGGTGCCGTTCAGGGCGAGCAGCGCGGCCCGCAGTTCCGTGGTGGGGATCGCCGTCGCGCCGTCGTCGGCCCGTACGGTGCCCATGTACCGGTCCCAGAGGCGGCCCATCAGCCGGTTCCTTCCCCCGTGTCGAGGCGCACCGTGCGCAGGAAGGCCTGGAAGTCGGGCAGGAGGCCTTCCTCCTGCGCCGCCGTCGAGGTCAGGACGAGCCGGACCACCGCGCGCCGGTGCGGGTTGGCGAGGTCCAGGACGACCAGGTAGACGTGGGACTGGACGAGGTCGCGGCGCACCCCGCCCGCGGTGGCCGACAGGGTCAGCCGCTGGGCCAGGCCGGGCGAGGTCTCGGAGCCGAGCTCACGGCGGCTGGTCACCGTCACCGACTCGGCGCCGCCCTGGCGCAGGCGCTCCACCGACTCCCCGGCCATGTCGGCGAGCGTCGCCCCGTCCGGGCGGAAGTCGCCGTCGACGGTGATGTTGGCGGTGAACCCGTCGTCGGGCTGCGGATACAGCGCGATGAACGCCACGCCGGGTGCGCCCACCTCGTCCGGAGGTGCGGCCTCCCAGCCTTCCGGCAAGCCGAACTCGATGGGCACCGGCAGGGTCGTGGGCATCTCAGGCCCTCCTTCCACGGGGGGAGTGCGGGGTGTACGGGGAGTACATCAGGCGGGTGCGGTCAGTCGAACCAGCTCGTGACCTCGTCCTTGACCGAGCCGGCCGTGTCGCCCACCCAGTCGGCCGCGTCGCCCGCGGCGTCCTTGACCTTGCCCGGGTCGACCGTGAACTCGCCGCCCACGGCGCCGCCGAGGCCGAGGGCGAGGCCCACCTTGCCTCCGAAGTGGTACTTGCCGTCATCGCCCTTGCCGAAGGTGACCTTGGCTTCCGCGCCCGCGCCGTACCAGCCTTCGGCGGTGGCGCCGGCGCCGAGCCCGGCGACCTCCGCGCCCGTGGCGACGCTGGCCTTCTCGCCTGCGAAGGCCTTCACGCCGGCGTTGACGCCGTCCTTGCCCGCCCCGAGGCTGGCGGAGGCCTCGCCGCCCGCGAATCCCTCGAAGCGCCCGTAGCCGCCGACGACGCCGTAGTTGGCGTGTCCCTCGAGCATCGCCCGGACGCCCGCCGAGACCTCGGCCTTGCTGGTGAGGCCCTTGTCGTTGAAGCCCCAGTTCGCGGTGGACCTGGCTCCGACGTAGATGTCGTCGACCCCGCCGAGATTGAACCGGCCGTTGTTGTACTCGCCCTTGTACGTCATGTGGAAGAGGTCGGCGTACGCCTTCATCGACCCCTCCTTGCCGTACTTGGTGCCGGTGAGCTTGAATCCGGCGTCCGGCCCGGTGATCGTGAGCCCGTCGTCTTCCTTGGGCTTGTCCGCGGAACCGTCGTCGAGCTTCTTCGGGGCCTTGTCCAGGTCGCCCTCGGCGTAGCGGTTGAATCCGGTGAGGGTTTCGTCGTCGCCCTTGCCGAGGGCGTCCCGGTTGCTGTCGATGACGGCGGCGCTGAGGGCGGTCTTGACGTTGGCGTCGAGTTCGGCGACGGCCTTCACGCGGTCGTCGATGTGCTTCTGCCACTTGGTGACGGCGTCGCTCACCGTCTTCTGGCCGTCGGGGTCGTGGTGGTACGCGCTGCGCTCGGAGGGCGTCAGCTTCGACCAGTCGAACGCCACGTGTCCCTGCTCGGAGACCGTCATGCCGGCGGCTATCGCGTCGTCGCGCGCGCTCTCCAGCTTGTTCTTCAGATCGGTGAACTTCTCGTGCGCATCGCGCAGCAGGCTCCCGATCGCCTTCGCCTGGGCCTGCGCGGCGGTGTATTCGTAGCGGGTCGCCGCGAAACTCGTGTGGGCGGTCTGCTGGCTGACCCCGTTCCAGGTTTCCCCGCCCAGCGTGATCTTCTGCACGGAATCGCCGTACCGGGTCTCGACCTTTTTCAGCTCACCCGCCATTTCCTCCCATTTGGCGGCTGCCGTGGTCAACAGACCCAGGTCCGTGGTCATGACTTCGTAGTAGGTCAGCACCGGATCCCCTTACAGATTTCACAGCGTCTTCACCTTCGACTGCGCCGCAAGGAACCGGACATGGTGCGCCTCCCCGTTGGCCGGGTTTGATCATATGCATGGCAACTGTGAACGGGGCAAGCGGTGATAGCGTGGCCCGCCGTTGTCCAGGGGAGGGGTTTCGAGCCATGGTGGCTGGACGTCGGATCAGGTTCACCGCGGTGCTGGTCGCGGTCGTGTTCGCGCTGACCGGATTTTCGTCCAGCGGGCACGGTCACGGCTCGAAGAGCAGCGGCAGCGGCGGCGGCTGCTCCAGCTCCAAGAAGCGGAGCAGCTACAACAGCAGCAGCAGCGGCAGCACCAGTGGCAGCAACGGCAGTGGCAAGTCGAGCCCGTCGCCCACCAAGAGCGCCGGCCCGCCCGCCCATGCCCAGGTCGTCACCTGCGCCGGTCCCGGCAGCCCGCAGGCCGTCCTCAAGGTGACCTCGGACGTCGACACCACGCGCCTCGTCAACGTGCCCGTGGTCTTCCAGGGCGCGGGCGGCGTCGTGGAGCGCACCACCGTCCCGGTCTCCCTCAAGGCCCGCGATACGCAGACCGTCACCGCCAAGATGACCCGGAAGGACAAGGCGGCCGACGTCGGCTCCTGCGTCGTCGGCACGATCAACTAGCGGCCGGCCGGGCGGCCCGGGCGCCTCGTCCGGCTAGCGGATCCGCGGATCCGGCGCCGCCCGGCGCCCCGTGAACAGGTCCGCCTGCCGCTCCGGGGAGAGGTTCCCCAGCGCGATCAGCGCCGGGGCCTGCGCCAGCGCCTGCTGCAGCGCGGCCTGCTTCGCCGACCACAGGGCCCGTACGGTGCCCTGCACGGCCTCCGTCGGATACCCGGCCAGCGTCGCGGCCGCCCGCAGCGCCGCCGCCGGGAGCTCTCCGGGCTCGGCCAGCTCCGAGACCAGGCCGATCTCGTACGCCCGCCGCGCGGAGAGCCGTTCCGCCGTCCCCATCAAGGACATCCGGGCGGCCTCCCCGAACGGCATCCGCTGCGCCATGTACACGGCCTCGTACGCGCTGACCATCCCGTACGCCGTATGCGGATCGAAGTAGGTCGCCGTCGAGGAGGAGACGATGAACTCCGACTCGCCCAGCAGGTAGAAAGCCCCGCCGCAGGCCATGCCGTTGACGGCGGCGACCACGGGCTTCCACAGGTCGTTCGCCTTCGGGCCGATCGCCACCAGCGGATCGTCCACCGAATACGGGGAGGACGGCTGGGGGACCTCCACCCCGCGGTCGATGCCCGTGCAGAAGGCCGCCCGTCCGGCGCCCGTCAGCACGACCGCCCGTACGTCCTCCTCGTACCGGAACTCCCGCCACACCGCCGCCAGTTCCGCGGCCGTCGCCAGGTCGATCGCGTTGTGCCTGCGCTCCCGGTCCAGGGTGACGACCGCGACCCCGCTCGCCTTGTCCCGCTCCACCCGTACCGTCACTGCTTCTCCAGCACCCAGCGCGGCACGGTCATCCCGCCAACCTGCGTGAACACGACCTGGACGCGGGCTCCGATGCGCAGGCGGGCCGGGTCCACGGAGTCCAGCGGGGCGTCGGCCGAGGTGACGAGGTTCCCGGCGAGGCGGATGTGCGGGGCGTCGGCGAGCTCCACGAGGATCACGTTGTACGGGGCCTGCGCGGCGTACGCGGGCAGCAGCGGCGGGTGCGGCCGTACGTACGACCAGATCCGGCCGCGCCCGCTCATCGGACGCCACTCGGAGCCGAAGGACTGGCAGTGCGGGCAGCACGGGCGGGGCGGGAAGCGGAGCCGGCCGCACGCGGTGCAGGCCTGGACGCGGAGCTCGCCCAGGGCGGCGTACTCCCAGAAGGGGGCGCCGTCCTCGTCGGGGACGGGCAGCAGCAGCTCCTCCGCGGAAGCCGGGGCGGAGTCGGCGGCGGAGGCCGTGGTGGTGGTCATGGGGTCAGCTCCTCAGCAGGATCGCGGACGTCGGGACACCCTCGCCCGCCGTCACCAGGCAGGTCGCCGCGTCCGGCACCTGGGCGGTGGAGACCCCCCGGAGCTGCTTGACGCCCTCGTTGATCAGGTTGAAACCGTGCACGTAGGCCTCGGACAGTCCGCCGCCCCCGGTGTTGATCGGGAGCCGGCCGCCCATCTCCAGGGCCCCGCCCTCGGTGAACGCGGCGCCCTCGCCGCGCCCGCAGAAGCCGTAGCCCTCCAGGGACAGCGGGATGAGCGGGGTGAAGGCGTCGTAGATCTGGGCCACGTCCACGTCCTGGGGCCCGAAGTCGGCCTGCTTCCACAGGTGCCGGGCGGCGGTCCAGGCGGGCCCGGACAGCGGGTCGTCGTTCCAGTAGTTGACCATGCCGTGGTGCTGGGCGGGCAGGCCCTGGGCGACGGAGTGGACGTAGACGGGCTTGTGGCGGCAGTCGCGGGCCCGCTCGGCGGAGACGATCACGCAGGCCAGTGCCCCGTCGGTCTCCAGGCAGTTGTCGAAGAGGCAGAGCGGATCACTGATCATCCGGGAGGTCATGTACATCTCGCGGGTCAGCGGGCGCTCGTACATCATCGCGGCCGGGTTCTCGTTGGCCCGGTTGCGGCAGGCCATCGCCACGTTGAAGAGGTGGTCGCGGGTGGCGCCGTACTCGTGCATGTAGCGGCGGGCCAGCATCCCGATCTCGTCGGCGGGGCGCAGCAGCCCGAAGGGGCGCGTCCACTGGCCGGGGGTGGGCAGCTGGACGGCGGTGTTCTTCCACGGGCGCGGGCCGGAGCCGCGTTTGCGCGAGCGCCAGGCGACGCCCACGGTCGCCTGCCCGGTGGCGACGGCCGCGGCGAGGTGGCCGACGGTGGCGCAGGAGCCGCCGCCGCCGTAGCCGATCTTGGAGAAGAAGGTGACGTCGCCGGCGCCGATGGCCTTGGCGACCTCGACCTCGTCGGTCTCCTCCATCGTGTACGAGGAGAACGCGTCGACTTCCGAAGGCGCTATTCCGGCGTCCGCGAGCGCGGCGAGGATGGCGCGACAGGCCAGTTCCTTCTCGGACTCGGGAAGCCTTTTGGCAAAGGCGGTCTGGCCGATCCCGACTATCGCCGTAGCGTCCTTGAGCGTTGTCGCCATCGCCACCTCCGGAGCTGCACCAGTACTGACAGCCGCGAAGGCTACAGCTAATCTGACGGATAGTCAGCTACTGGGAGGGGTGTGCGATGACCGAAGACGCGCGGGGGGATCTGCGCTGGGGCAGCGTCGCGGGACTGGTGCGCGAGGCGGCCGCACGGTACGCCGACCGCGAGGCCGTCGTCGACGGACGCGTCCGCATCGACTACGCGCAGCTCGGAGAGCGCGTGGAGCGGGCCGCGGCCGCCGCCATCGCGGCCGGGATCGAGCCGGGGGACCGCGTCGCCGTCTGGGCCCCCAACACCCTGGAGTGGATCGTCTCCGCGCTCGGCGCGGTCTCGGCGGGCGCCGTACTCGTCCCCCTCAACACCCGTTTCAAAGGCTCCGAAGCCGCGTACGTCCTGCGGCGCAGCCGGGCCAGACTCCTCTTCGTCACCGGCACCTTCCTCGGCACCTCGTACGTCGCCTCCCTGCGCCGCGCCGCGGCCGAAGGGGAGGGCCGCGGGCCGCTGCCCGGACTGCCGCACCTCGAACAGGTCGTCGTCCTCGCCGAGGACGCCCCGGACGACTTCCGCACCTGGAAGGAGTTCCTGGCCGGCGGCGACGGGACCGGCGCCGGGACCGTGCGCGAGCGCGCCGAGTCGATCCGCCCCGACTCCCCCTCCGACATCATCTTCACCTCGGGCACCACCGGCAGCCCCAAGGGCGCCGTCATCACCCACGCCCAGTCGCTGCGCTGCTACGACGTCTGGAGCGAGCTCGCCGGACTGCGCGAGGGCGACCGCTACCTGATCGTGAACCCCTTCTTCCACACCTTCGGCTACAAGGCCGGCATCATCGCCTGCCTGATGCGCGGGGCCACGATGGTCCCGCAGCCCGTCTTCAACGTGGACACCGTCCTCGCCAACATCGCCGCCGAGCGGATCTCCGTGCTGCCCGGCCCGCCCACCCTCCACCAGTCCCTCCTCGACCACCCCCAGCGCGACCAGCACGACCTGTCGGCGCTGCGCCTGGTCGTCACCGGCGCCGCCGTCGTCCCGCTCCAGCTCGTCGAACGGCTCCGCGGCGAACTGCACATCGCCACCGTGCTCACCGCGTACGGGCTCTCCGAGGCCAGCGGCATCGTCACCATGTGCCGCCGCGGGGACCCGGCCGAGGTCATCGCCTCGACCTCGGGACGGGCCATCCCCGACACCGAGGTGAGGATCGCCGACCAGCACGGGCGGGCCCGTCCGGCCGGCACCGCGGGGGAGGTGTGGGTACGGGGCCACCACGTCATGCAGGGCTACTTCGAGGACCCGGCCGAGACCGCCGCGGCCGTCACCCCCGACGGCTGGCTGCGCACCGGCGACGTCGGGGTCCTCGACGCCGAGGGCAACCTGCGCATCACCGACCGGATCAAGGACATGTTCATCGTCGGCGGGTTCAACGCCTACCCGGCCGAGATAGAGCAACTCCTCGGCCTGCACCCGGACATCGCCGACATCGCCGTCGTCGGCGTCCCCGACCCGCGCCTGGGCGAGGTCGGCAAGGCGTACGCGGTGCGCCGCCCCGGCTGCACCCTCACCGCCGACGACCTGATCGCCTGGTCCCGCCGCGAGATGGCCAACTACAAGGTCCCGCGCGAGGTCGAGTTCGTCGCCGAGCTGCCGCGCAACGCGAGCGGAAAGGTCCTGAAGCGCGAACTCCGCGCCCGCCCGGTCAGGGGGTGAGCGTGCCCAGGTCGATGTCCACGGGGAACGGCACCGCCACCTTGAGCCGGTCGCGGTGGATCCCGGTCGGAACGTACGTCCGGGTGACGGTGTCCAGCTCGTAGACGTGCACGACGGGCTCGCCCTGCTCGTCCTCGACCCGCCAGAAGTGCGGGATCCCGGCCTGGGCGTACTTGAAGGGCTTGATCGAGCGGTCGCGGTCCGCCGACTCCTCGGACACCACTTCGATCACCACGACGACCTCTTCGGGGAGGTAGCGGGTGCGGTCGGGGTCGTAGGCGGCCGTCGTGGCCAGGATGTCCGGCTCGGGGCGGCTCCTCTCGTCGAGGCGGACGGTCATTTCCCGCTCGATCTCGATGCCCTCGGGTGCGGCCTTCCTCAGGCTGAAGGTCAAGCTCTCCACGAGCCGGGCGTGCCAGGACCGCTGCGGGGACACCATGAAGATCAGCGCTCCGTCGATGAGCTCGGTGTGCCGGGGGGCCTGGGGCCAGTGGTCGAGGTCGTCCGCTTCCCAGCCGCTGGGGCGGGGCGGGAGCATCCATCCCGGGAGCTCGGCTGCCATGGGGTCCTCCTGGGGGTGCTCGGCCAGCCTACTGGGCGGGGCGTGCTGGTACCGGCGCTTAGTCGGCCTTGCGGGCCAGGACCAGGCGCCAGCGCGGGGTTCCGTCGTCGCGGCGGCCGAAGTGGTCCAGGGGGACCGTCTCCACCGTGAAGCCGGCCGCGCGCAGGTCGGCGCGGACGCCGCCCAGCGGGAAGGTCCGGTAGTACATGACGAACGGCGGCCGCCACACGGCGTTGCGCACCCGCATCGCCGCGTCGAAGCCCGCCACCGCCCACCACACCCAGGAGACCGGCCGCAGCGGGGCTCCGATCGGGAACGCGAAGAGGCCGCCCGGGCGCAGCGCCGCGTGGACTCCGGAGAAGAGGCCGGGCCGCTCGGCCGGGAGGAAGTGGCCGAAGGCGCCGAAGCTGACGGCCAGGTCGTACGAGTCCGCCGATTCGGCCGGCAGCGCCCGCGCGTCGGCCCGTACGAGGTCGACCCGCTCGTCGGGGTGCGCCCGCGCCGCCTCGGCCAGCATGCCCGCGCTCAGGTCCACCCCGGTCACCCGGCCCCGGCACAGCCGGAGCAGCATCCCGAGCCCGGCCCCGGTCCCGCAGCACACGTCGAGCCCGGACCCGAAGGAGCCCTCCCGCTGGGCGAGCGTCTCCTCGACGGCGTCGAGCATGCGGTCGGGGGTGCGGAAGGGCGTCCGGTCGAACTTGGGCGAGAGCAGGTCGTACCCGCGCTCGACGGAGGAGAGGGCCTGCACGGCGAGCTCGCGGACGGTGGGTCCCTGTGAGGTGAACACGGGCCCAGCCTAATGAGGGCGGGCCCGGGAACGGGGCGCTCCCGCGCGATCACGAGGGCACCGGCCGGACCGTTACACCCCGGCGCCGTTCCACCCCGGCGCCGCGCCGCGCCGCGGCGCGGCCCTCGCGTGCCTCCGGAAGGCGCACCGTACGCGCGCGCACGACGGCGGCCGCGGTGGCTCCCCCTCCGGGCCACCGCGGCCGCCGTCCTTGTTGTGCTCCCCCGTCGTACGTGCTCCCGGTGGTTCCCCCGTGACCCCACCGGGCCGTGCTCCCCCGTGACCGCGTGGGGTTCCCCCGAATCCCCGCGCGGCCCCAGTCGGTCCGGTTCCCCGTATCCCCCGTGGAACCGGACCCCCCCGTCCCCCGCTGTCCCCCGTGGGACGTCTTACGGACGCGGACCCGAGGCGTGGTTGTCCATGGCCACGATGTCCTCGCCCGAAGCCGGCTTCTTCTCCAGCGGCTTGATCTCGATGCCGGAGGCGTGGTTGTCCATCGGCGTGATGTCGACGCCCGGTGCCAGGCTGTCGTCGAGCGGCTTGATCTCGATGCCGGACGCGTGATTGTCCATCGGCTTGATGTCGCCGTCGTTCGGCAGGATGTTCTCGTTCGTCGTCATCGGTTCTCCTGATGGATGGGTCGGGCCCGTTCGGCGATTCCCCCGCGGACCGCCGAACGGGTGGTCCTCCAGACGACTTCCGCGCCCCCCGACGCGGTGAGTCGATGTATCCATCTTGGCGGGCGGCGATAAACGAACGATGAATGCCTCGTTCATCAGCCGATCATCAGGCGGCGGGCAGCCGGCCGGCGGCGAACGGGCAGCCGATCACCGCAGCTCAAGGCCGGTCAGGCCGCAATCTCCGCGGCGAGCAGGGCCTGCACTTCGGCCAGTTCCGCGGACTTCAGCTGCTTGAAGACGACCTCCGCGTCCCGCCAGCACACCCGCGCCCGGTCCCGCTGCCCCAGCCGCCGCAGCGCCTTGCCCAGCACCGTCAGCACGGTCGCCCGCCGCCACTCCCCACCGATCCCGCGCAGCGCGATGGCCTGCTCGGCGTGCGCGGCGGCCAGCGTGGGCCGGTGCGCGGCCAGGTGGGCCACCGCGAGGCGGAAGTGCGTCACGCCCTCCCACAGCGGCTGCCGGTTGTCGTGGAACAGCGAGAGCGCCTCGGTCAGCTGGTCCTGCGCCTCGCCGAGCCGTCCGGCCTCGGTGAGGGCGATGCCCAGCGCGTAGCGGCCGTTGGCCAGGCGCAGGGTCAGGCCCATCCGGTCGTATATGGCGATGCCCTGCTGGGCGAGGTCGATGGCGCTGGTCAGCCGCCCCAGTTCGACGTGGATCCGGGAGAGGTTGCACAGGGCGCTGGCCTCGCCGATGTGGTTGCCGTCGGCGCGGAAGTTCTCGATGGCCTCCAGCAGGTACCGCTCGCCGTCGGCGTGCCGGCCCTGGTAGAGGGCGATGATCCCGCGGTCGTTGGGCGCCCAGCAGCTGGGCAGCGGGTCGCCGGCCTCGCGGGCGAGGTCCATGGCCTGGCGGGCCTCCTCGTCGGCCTCGCCGAAGCGGCCCGCGACCAGGTGGACGTTGGTGAGGGTGGTCCGGGCCCGGCCCTCCGCGTGCGGGTCCTTCGCGGCGTGCGCGGCGTCGCGCAGGGCCACGGCGGCCGACTCGTACTGCTTGGAGTTGGCCCCCGACTCGGCGAGGTCCTTCGCCGCCCACAGCAGGTCGACGGAACGGCGCAGCACGTCGACCACGCTGCCCCGCCCGGTCGAGCGTACGGAGGCCTGCCGGACGCAGGCCAGCAGCGGGTCCGCCTCGGCGTACAGCCAGTCCAGGGCGGCGCGGGGCTCGGCGAAGCGCAGCCCGGGGTAGTGGGTCGCGGACAGGTGGGCGGGGAGCCGGTCGCCGGGGCGCTCGACCGCGTACACCGCGGAGGCGGTGGCGAGGTAGAAGTCCAGCAGCCGGTCCAGGGCGGCGTCGCGGCCGCTCGGCGGCAGCTCGTCGCGCTCGGCGCACGCACGCGCGTAGAGGCGTACGAGGTCGTGGAAGCGGTAGCGGCCGGGCGCGGCCGATTCGAGGAGGGAGCAGTCGACTAAGGCTTCGAGGAGGTCCTCGGTGTCGTACTCGGGCAGGTCGAGTACGGCGGACGCGGCCGCCAGCGAGATGTCGGGCCCGTCGGCGAGGCCGAGGAGGCGGAACGCGCGCTGCTGCTCGGGCTCCAGCTGCCCGTACCCGAGCTCGAACGTGGCCTTGACGGCGAGGTCGCCCGCCTGGAGCTCGTCGAGCCGGCGGCGTTCGTCGGCCAGCTTCGCGGCGAGGACGGACACGGTCCAGGTGCGGCGGGCGGCCAGCCGGGAGGCGGCGATGCGGATGGCGAGCGGCAGGAAACCGCAGGCGCCGACGACGTCGAGGGCGGCCTGGCGTTCGGCGCCGACACGCTCCGCGCCCACGATCCGGGTGAACAGCTGGAGGGCCTCCTCGGGACTCATCACGTCGAGGTCGACGAGATGGGCCCCGGCGAGGCCCGCCATGCGGACCCGGCTGGTGACGAGCGCGGCGCAGCCCGCGGTGCCCGGCAGCAGCGGGCGGACCTGGGCGGCGTCGCGGGCGTTGTCGAGCAGGACCAGGACGCGGCGGCCGTCGAGCGTGGACCGGTACAGCGCGGCCCGCTCGGCGGCGCTGTCCGGGATGGCCGTGTCGGGGGTGCCGAGGGCGCGCAGGAACGAGCCGAGGACGGCGACGGGTTCGGCGGGCCGCGGCTCGGTGCCCTGGAGGTCGACGTAGAGCTGCCCGTCGGGGAAGTGCGGGCGCGCGGCGTGCGCGACGTGCACGGCGAGGGTGGTCTTGCCGACGCCGCCGATGCCGGCGAGCGCGGAGACGGCCATGACCTGGCCGCCGACGCCCGACAGAATCTCGCCGAGCTCGCTGACGAAGGGGGCGCGGCCGGTGAAGTCGGCGACAGTGGCGGGCAATTGGGCAGGCCTCACGAGTGCGGGCGCGGCGGCCGGGGCCGGGTCCTCGGCGCAGGCGAGTTCGGCGTCCGCGCGCAGGATGCGCTGCTGGAGCGCGGCGAGTTCGGGACGGGGGTCGACGCCGAGCTCGTCGGCGAGGAGCCGGCGGGTGTCGGCGTACACGGCGAGCGCCTCGGCCTGGCGGCCGCTGCGGTACAGGGCGAGCATGAGGAGCTCGCGCAGCCGCTCGCGCAGCGGGTGGGCGGCGGTGAGGGCGGTGAGCTCGGAGACGGCCTCGGCGTGGTGGCCGACCTCCAGGTCGAGGTCGAGGCGGGTCTCCAGCAGCTGGAGGCGCCATTCCTGGAGCCTCGTGCGCTCGGTGTCCGCGTGCGGGCCGGGGACCCCGGCGAGCGGTTCGCCGTCCCAGAGGTCGAGCGCGCGGTCGAGCAGCGTACGGGCCAGGATGCGGTCGCCGGCGCCGCGGGCCTGCTCGGCTTCGGCGGCGAGGCTGCGGGCGACGCCGAGGTCGAGGGCGTCGGCGGGGGTGTGGATGGCGTAGCCGCCGGACTCGGTGACGAGCATGCCGGGCGCGAGGACCTTGCGCAGGCGGGAGGCGTACGTACGGATCGTGGCGAGGGCCTGCTGCGGCGGGTCCTCGCCCCAGATCGCGTCGATCAGCTCGGGCGCGGTGGCGGTCCGGCCGCCGCGCAGCAGGAGCGCGGCGAGCAGGGCGCGCTGCTGGGGGGTGCCGGAGGGCAGCGCCTCGCCGCCGCGCCAGGCGCGGATGGGGCCGAGGACGGCGAAGCGGCAGGGGGCGGGCGTGGCGTCGGCGGCGGGCGTGGCGGCCTCGGTGGCGGCGGCGGGAGGGGCGTGCGTGGCGGCCTCGGTCTCCGTGGCGGGAGGAGCGGGTGTGCCGGTTGCGGTGTCCGCGGCGGGAGCGGCGGTGGAGTCGGGCCGAGTCCCGGTCGTGGCGTCCGGCGCGGCAGCAAAGTGGCGCCGGGCTGCCTCGGGGTGGTTCCGCTGGTGCGGGATGGCCGGTATGCCGTCCATCTGTCGTCCCCCCTGCCTTCCGTCGGTGTAAGGGCCAGTCTGCCCTGTCTTGCGCTTACCCGTCAGCCCGTGTCGGACCGATCACCCCCCAACTAGCTGACGGTTCGTCAGATCGGCGCTACCGTAGTCCGCATGGAGACCTTCCCGAAGATCATCTCGGTGGACGACCACACGGTTGAACCTCCCCACGTCTGGCGGGACCGGCTCCCGTCCAGATACCGGGACACCGGCCCCCGGATCGTCCGCGCGCCCCTGAAGGAAATGACCTTCCTGGGCGGGAAGTTCGCCCCCGTCATGGGGGCCAGGGGCGACGACGGCCCGATCGGCGACTGGTGGGTGTACGAGGACCTGCACCGACCCCTCACCCGCCTCGACACCGCCGTCGGCTACGACCGCGACGAGATCAAGCTCGAAGTCATCACGTACGAGCAGATGCGCCCGGGCTCCTTCTCGGTTCCCGAGCGCCTCGCGGACATGGACGTCAACCACGTCCAGTCGGCGCTCTGCTTCCCGACCTTCCCCCGCTTCTGCGGCCAGACCTTCACCGAGGCCAAGGACCGCGAGCTCGGGCTGCTCGGGGTGCGGGCGTACAACGACTGGATGGTGGAGGAGTGGTGCGGTCCGGACGCGCACGGCCGCCTGATCCCCCTCACCCTGATCCCGCTCTGGGACGCCCGGCTGGCCGCCGCCGAGGTCCGCCGCAACGCGGCGCGCGGGGTGCGCGCGGTCGCCTTCTCGGAGATACCGCCGCACCTGGGCCTCCCGTCCGTCCACACGGACGAGTGGGACCCCTTCCTGGAGGCCTGCGACGAGACCGGCACGGTCATCGCGATGCACATCGGCTCCTCGTCGCGCATGCCGTCGACCTCGGCGGACGCCCCGCCGGCCGTCGGCTCCACCATCACCTTCGCCAACTGCTGCTTCTCGATGGTCGACTGGCTGATGAGCGGCAAGTTCGAGCGCTTCCCGAACCTCAAGATCATGTACGCGGAGGGCCAGATCGGCTGGATCCCGTACATCCTGGAGCGCGCGAACGTGGTGTGGGAGGAGAACCGGGCCTGGGGCGGCGTCGCGGACAAGGTGCACCGTCCGCCGTCGGAGCTCTTCGCCGAGCACGTCTTCGGCTGCTTCTTCGACGACCCGTTCGGCCTGAAGAACCTGGACTCGATCGGCGTCGCCAACGTCCTCTACGAGACCGACTACCCGCACTCGGACTCGACGTGGCCGAAGTCGCGGGAGGTGGGCGAGGCCCAGATGTCCCACCTGTCGCCCGACGTGGTGGACCGCATCGTGCGCGGCAACGCGATCGACCTGCTGGGCCTGACGCCGGAAGGGCTGTGGGCCGGGGCGTGAGGGGGCGGGCCCCTTGCGGCGAAGGCGAAGATCAAGGCATGCTTCGCCGGAGCAAAGTGGGAGGGGCGGTGGCGGTGGACAAGCGGACCGTGGTGACCGGGGTGTTGTGCGCGGTGGCGGCGCTGGGCGCGTCCGCCGTCATGACGAAGGTGGTGCCGGCTGCGGAGGGCCGACCGGAGGCGCGCGTCAAAGCGGCGGCCCCGGCAAAGCCCTCGCCGAGCCCGTCTTCGCGATCGCAAGCAGCGAAGCAGCCGCAGCTCGACACCTCGGGAACGCCCCGGCCGGGCACTCCCGCCGCCTTCACCGGCGCCCTGTTCGAAGGCGGCGTACAAGGTGACCACTTCTGCACCGCCACCGTGGTGCACAGCGCGGGCAAGAACCTGATCGTCACCGCCGGGCACTGCCTGCTCGCCGGGAAGCACGGCGACGCGGGGGCGGTCTTCGCACCCGCGTACGCGAACGGCGGAGCCCCGTACGGCGCCTGGACCATCGAAGAGGTCTTCGAGGACTCCCGCTGGTCCGAGGACTCGGACGACGACTACGACCTCGCCTTCGCCCGCCTCGCCCCGGACGCCTCGGGCCGCAACATCGAGGACGTCACCGGCGCCGCGACCCTGGACACCACGGGCCGCTCGGGCGAGGAGATCACCGTCACCGGCTACCCGGCGGACCGCAAGGTCCCGCGCACGTGCACGGCGTCGGCGATCCGCGAGACCCCGACGGAGCAGCGCTTCGACTGCGCGGACTTCCCCGGCGGCACGAGCGGCAGCGCCTGGCTCGCGAAGGACGGAAAGATCATCGGGGTCCTGACGGGCGGCGACACGGACGACGTCTCGACGAGCACGATCCTCGGGGAGTACGCGGCGACGCTGTACGCGAAGGCGACGGCGACGGCGGCGACCCGCTGAGCCCGACCTGCCACCGGTCCGCGCGCGGATGACGGCGGCGATCGGCCACCTGCGCGAACGGGGCGTGGTCCAGGGGGAGTTTCCAGACCCGCTCCACCGTGGCCACGACCGCTGCCCCCCTTCGGAACTGACGACCCGTCGATGATTTTGAACGGGGTTGGGTACGATGGCGAACGGCCGTAAACAATCGACCGCTCGACCGCTCGAAGGGCTGAATCGGTGTCACCTGCCACGGCGCCCTCGGGGCGGCGGAGATGCGGCCGCCCTGCGATCACGACCGGCATCGCAGGAGCTGTGGTCGGACGCCGCCGGACGTGCGGCGGTACCGGGCGCGGGGCCGCCTGTCGTCGGGAAAGCCGCTCCGGGCGTGGCCCGTTGGGCCGGATAGGTGATCTTCGCCATCCGCGTGTGCTCCTCTTCGGTCCGCGTAAGCAGAATGCTTTTGCCGCTCGCCGTGAGCCCTGCATCTCTGTGTGAGTTCGTGTAGTTGGAGGTAAAACCGCCCATGGCGGTGAATGGAAGCCCCACGGTCAGAAGGCTCCGCCTGGGCGCGGAACTTCGTCGGCTGCGTCGCGCCTCGGGCATGACGTCCCAGCAAGTGGCGGGCCTGCTGCTGGTGTCCCAGTCCAAGATCAGCCTCCTGGAGACGGGCCGTCGCGCCATCAATCCCCGTGACGTGCGCGATCTGTGCGAACTCTACGAGGTCACCGACCAGTCGTTCGTCGCCTCGCTGATGCGGATGGCGAAGGAGTCGGGCCGGCAGGGCTGGTGGGTCGCCTACGGGGACGTGCCCTACGGCGTGTTCGTAGGGATGGAGACGGAGGCCGTCTCCATTCACTCGTACGAGCCACTGGTGATGCCCGGCCTGCTGCAGACCCCCGCCTACGCCGAGGCGGTCATCGGGGAAACGAACCCCCACATCACGGCCGAACAGGCCGCCGTCCGCCTCGAGGTGCGGCTGCGGCGCCAGCACCGCGCCCACCACCCCGCCCGACCCTTCCGCTTATGGGTCGTCCTGGACGAATCGGCCTTACACCGCACCGTCGGCACCGCCGACATCATGCGCGAACAGCTCGAGCACCTGGACCGCATCAGCGCCCAGCCGCACATCACCGTGCAGATCCTCCCGCACACCGCGGGAGCCCACCCCGGTGTCTCGGGGCAGTTCTCCATCCTCACGTTCTCCGACAACGACGCGGGGGTCGTGTACCTGGAGCGCTTCACCAGCGATCTTTATCTGGAGAAGCCCGCGGACCGGCGGCCCTACCACTTCATGTACGACCACCTCCAAGCGCAGGCACTCGGGCCCGAACAGAGCCGCCGGTTCATCCGCGACACCATCCGGATCCACGCGCGACGCTCGTGAGCCGTGGGCAGCGTCGTCGCTCAGCCAGGAGCCCCGCCTTTCCACCCGGACAGGGCTCCGCAGGCCGTGCACGTCACGCTGCCGACGGGTTCCCGCACCGGCGCCGCAGCAGCCTCCGGGACCTCCTGGTGGAAGAGCCAGGCGGCATTGGCGTTCCGGTCCAGGACGTACCTGAAGCGCTGCTGCCGCCTCAGCTCGAGGACGTCCTTGTGCCGCATCCGGCCCACCCCCGACGAGGCCATCGCACTCCAGAACGCACCCAGTACGGCACAGATCAGCACGAGCTCCACCAAGATGTCTGCCACAGCGGGTCCCTTCCGGTGACGGATTCGCGCAACGGGGCCCGCGGTCGGGCCCTCGGCAACATCTCCACATAACGCAACGGCATATGCAGGGTTATGCCCGGCGCTCTCATTGCAGCCATGTGCAGCACCCTGTCGGACCGGATGAAAACATGAAGGCCCGACAGTACGGAGGTCACCCCGACCCCCACTCGGGCGATAGCGAAACCCGCGCCGGGGGAGTCCGCCCCACTTCGGCCTGCTGTTCGCCATCACTGCCCTGAGCTGCGGCGAACCGCAGGCCTGACGGTTCGGTGCGACTGCAGAAACGATGAAAGGAAACGGTCCGCACTCCCGCGTCCCGCCATCATCACCCGCATGGCTCACACCCTGCCCGGCGCCGGAAGCGTTGGTTGGACTATGACAACAGCAAACCTCGGTGCAATCTTCCATCGGCATTCGGAGGAGGAGGATCTCCTCGTTCGCCCCGGGGCCGCCCGGATGGGCAAGTGGACATTCACACCGGCTTCATCGGACCGCGCCCAGCGCGAGAGCGCGGCTCTGCACCATGGAGGTCTGAAGATCGAGCTTTGTGACTCGTCCTCGGTCTTCGAGGATTTCCTGGAAGCGATCAGCTCGATCCGTCAGGAATTCGATCAACGGTCGCGCGGCGCGGACGTATCCGGGATGTGTGCCGACGACCTGCTGAGGCAGGAATCCCGTGTTTGAACCATATGGTCATCACGACTGGAGCGGCTTCCCCACCCAGCCGGATGCCCGCATGTTTCAGCCGGGGCCGGATCCCGAACAGCACATCGGCATGGGGTACCCGCCACTTGGACCGGCCCAGGAGCACGGCGCATGGGATCCGGCGGAGGAGCTCGCCTGTCTCCTTCAGCAGGGCATGTCCGGCGACCAGGCGGCGCCCTTCGACCGGGTCGTCTTCGACGAGGTGGACGACACGATGAGCACCACCGGGCTGATGACCGGAGTGCCGGGCATCGGATCGCCGGGCATCGGGCCGGCGGGCGTCGGGCCGGCGGGCGTCGGGCCTACGGGCATCAGGCCTACGGAGGCGGAAGCGTCCGGCAGACACCACCGCCGGACCGTCCGGCCGAAGGCGCCGGCCGTGGCCCTGATGCGAACGGGCAGCGTGTGCACATCGGTGCTGGTCGCGCTCATCGCCGCCGTCGTGAGCATCTTCAGCGGGCTCGCCATCTGCGACGCCCTACGGCACAGCGCCGCACCCCACACCGGCCACGACGTGGTCAGCTGGTGGCCGCTGCTGATCTACGGACCCTGGATGGTCGCCTCGCTGTCCATCCTCAGAGCGGCCCTGCACCAGCGCCGTGCCGTCCACTCCTGGTCCATCGTCCTGTTGTTCTCGACCCTGGCCACGCTCCTGTGCGTGGCCCAGGCGCCCAGGGCGCTCCCGGCACAGGCCGCGGCGACCCTGCCCGCCATCGCCGCGCTCGCCTGCTTCCAGCAGCTCGTCCGCCAGATCACGCTGACCCGTCCGCCCCGCCAGCAGACGCCGCGGCACCGCAGCTCCAGGCTCTCCCCCGCCCCCAGGCTCCACTACGGGGCATGACGGCCAACTCCGGGAAATCCCCGGCCGACACCGGTGCGCCGCCCGCGCGAAGTCCTGCGGCCGGCGGACGGTCGCCGGGTGCGGCTGAAGACGGTGCAGGCCGTGCCGATGCCTCGACGAAGCGCGGGGGCGCCGGGGCCGAAGGCACGGCAGTCTCTGACCGCATGGAGAACGTGGTCCTTCCCGGAGCCCGCCGTAGTGATCTTCTACGACTGAGGAACGACAACCGAATCCGATAAGTCACGGGCGGTCCGCAAACCGGTCGCGACGGCCGCGCGCACCCCCCACACCCTTGCTCAGAGAGGACAGCAACCATGGCGTACGAGCCCTCATACGCTGAACGGATCCGGTACAAGCGGCTCCAGGACGCCGCCTACCAGGCGGGCCTGGACGCCGTCATCAATCTCCAGGCGGCCCTCGCGCTGGCGGGAATGGTCCTCCCCTCCCTGGCCAACGACGGGCCCGTGGGCGCCCGCGGCGTGGTCAGGCTCGGCGGATGCAGCGTCGCCGTCGCCAACCAGCTCGCCGAGGTGATCGCGGCGGGCGCCCACGCCCTGCAGGAGCAGCGGATGTGAGTGCCCCGTCCCTCCACCTCGCCGGTACAGACCGCCGCAACTTCCCCACCGCCAGGCTGACTCCAGGAGGTCCTTGCATGAAGTGGCGCGATTCCCCGCGCGTGCCGAAACAGCAGGAGGCGCTCGACCCCTACCGCTTCCCCGGCGTGCGGGACTTCGAGGACGAGCAGTACGCGGGGGACGGCCGCCTCCCGGATTCCGTGCCGATCCCGGACCCGCAGGAGCGGCCTCGCGGCCGAATCGGCGCAGCGCACCACCGGCGCCTCGAGCTGCACGCCGCGCTGACCGCGGCCGGCATCCCGCCGCTCGCCGGAGACCTTCAGGCCATCGAAGCCGTCTCCGCCCTGGACGACGCCACCAACGAGGCCGTTCGGCGATGGATCGCCTGCGCCCGATGACTCAGGTCGCCGTACGGCCCTGGCCGCCCACCAGACCGAGGTGGACGGGCTCGGCCGGGGCGTCGGCCAGCAGCTCGGCGAGCCGCGGAGGCCACAGGGGCTCCCCGAGCGAGGCCAGGGCCGACTGCGACAGCCAGCGCCAGTGCGCGTCCGGGGACTCGGGTACGGGATCACGCCGCGGGCCCGTGGTGACGTAGATGTGCTCGTGCTGGCGGACGGGGATGCCCTGGTGGGTGAAGTCGTGCTCCCAGGTGCAGAGCAGCCGCTGCGGCTCGAGATCGGTCCACCCGGTCTCCTCGCGCAACTCGCGCCGCACGCACTCCTCGGGCGTCTCCCCGGGATCGATGCCGCCGCCGGGCGGCAGCCAGTGGATGCCCACTTCGACGTTGTTCTCCCGGAAGAGGAACACCGACCCGTTGGGGGAGAGGACGACAATCCGCGCTGCCTGCCGAGGAGTTCTCATCAGATCAGCGTACGACGGGACTGCCCGTACACCCCACGACCTGCACTGCGTTCCTGGGTGGGGTCGGGGGGTGGCGGGGGTCTGTCGGGTGGGGTCGGGGGTGTTGGGCGGGGTCGGGGGGTGGCGGGGTTCCGGTGATCGGGGTCAGGGGAAGTCCGGGGGTTTCCCGGCAGTCCACTGTCCTTCCGTGTCGGTCCGGGCCGTCAAGGGCGCTCACTTCGTTCGCGTCGCTTC
>NZ_JBIAXU010000035.1:0-20861 GCF_042896985.1 Streptomyces sp. NPDC001194
GGTTCCGCAGCCCGGGGTGGCCTCCGGCGGCAGCGGGACCCGCCAGATCTGGGTGTCGTTCTCGGAGCCGACGAGCAGGCTCGCGCAGTCGAAGTACGTCACCGTCTCGCCCTGCGACTGCGCCGGCAGTGCCACGTCCGCGAGCTTGGCTCCCGCGGTGTCGTACACGGAGGCCGTGTTCGCCCCCAGCGGCCCGCCGCTGCGCAGCGCGTAGGAGGCGCCCGACGGCGAGAAGGCGCCGTCGGTGGTGAAGATTGGGCCGGGCCGGACCGCGGTGAGCGTGTTGACCCGGCCGGTCTGCGGAGGCTGCGGGGCCGCGTACAACCGGCCCGCCGCGCCGATCAGCTTGCTCGCGACGTACAGCCGGCCGGTGCCGGGGTCGGCGAGCAGGGACTCGGCGTCGTGCCGGCCGTCCTCGTAGGCGAAGGTGTAGGTCACCGGGGTGACGGTGGCGTCGTCGAGCCGGTCGGGCTCGGCGAAGGAGTGCACGAGGATCTGGGCGCGGCCGCTGAGGTTGTCCCCGATGTCGCCCACCAGGATCACCGGGAGCCCGGCCGCGTCCTTGCCGATCGTGAGCGCTTCCCAGTCGGTGTTGCCCGCGCCGGAAAGGGTGTAGGTGGCCTTGAGGCGGCCGGTCGCCTCCGTGCAGTCGACGGCGAAGACCTGGTTGGTGTTGCCGCTGTCGTTGACGGCGTAGAAGACGCCCGGGTGCTTGCGGCTCATGGCGAGCCCGCTGAGTTCGGCCATGCCGCCGGGCAGCGTGCACATGCGTTCCGGGGCGAGCGCGGCGGCCGCGGCCCCGGCTGCGGGGGCCGCCGCCGGGCGGGTGGCGGCCCCCGCGGGGCCCGCGGTCTGCCATGCGGTGGCCGACAGCACGGTGGCGAGGACCGCGGTCGCGAGGGCGGCGGCCCAGGGGGGTGTGAGGAGTCGAGACATGCACTCCATGTGATGGCACATCAGATGGTGATCGCCAGGCCCGGCGGCCCCCCGTTTGAGCATCATTCAATGCCGGGCCGGCATATCTGGCCGAAACGCGGCGGGTTCCGGGGGCCTCCGCCGGGCTTCCGGTGGCCTCCGGCCGTTTCCGGCGGCTCCCCGGTCAGCGCGCCGGCTCCCGTACGGGGGCGTTGTGGCGGGCGTGCGCGATGAACGCCCGGGCGGCGCGGGTCAGCGGCCGGCGGGCGTGCGCGATGCCGACCGGACGCAGCAGCGGCGGGGTGAAGGAGCGGATCTCGGCGCGGCTGCCGAAGGCCCTCAGCACCACGTCCCGGTACCAGATGAGGGAGCCGCGGCCGTCGGTCACGCCGGTCACCCAGGCGAGCCGCTCGTCGACTTCGAACGCGGGCACGGGGCGGACCCCGAGGCAGCTGAACATGGCCTCCATCTCCGTACGCCGCCCGGTGCCCGGGGTCGGCAGGACCATCGGCAGGCCGTCGAGCAGCCGGAACGGCACCGGGTCCGGCAGGCGGGCGCCGAGGGGCGAGACCAGGACCACCTCGCGCTCCTGGATGTGGTGCGTGGAGAGCTCCTTGTCGACCGGCAGGTCGACCAGGGCCAACTCCGAGGTTCCGTCCAGGAGTTCCTGTACGAGCGGCTCCCGGCCGTCGTGCTGGTGCAGTCGCACCTGCACGCCGGGGTGGCGCGCCGCGAACGCCGGGACCAGCTCGGAGGCCAGGTCGAGGGCCAGGGTGGGCGTGGTGACCAGGGTGAGGGTGACCCGCCCGCCCGTGCCGTTCGGGGTCCCGATGTCGTCGATGGCGTCCACCGCGTCGAGCACGGTGCGGGCGAGCCGGACCACCCGGGTGCCTTCGGGGGTGAGGTCCACCCCTCTGCCCCGGCGGGCGAGGAGCTCGACGCCGAGGTCGCGCTCCATGGCCTGGACGGCCCGCGAGAGGGCGGACTGGGCGACGAAGACCGAGGACGCCGCGCCGGTGATGGAACCGCAGTCCGCGACGGCGACGAGGTAACGAAGCTGCGCGAGTGTGGGGGTCATGACCGGACGGTAACCGCGCGAGGTTGACCCCGTAAGGGGCGCCATGGTGAACAACTGCACGAATTCGGCCCGGCGTTCATGCTCAGGAGGTGCCGAGGCATACCGGCCGGGCATGAGCCGCGGCTCCCGCCATACCTCGGCCGCCGATCCGCCGGCGCCCGCGCCGGCGGGGAAAATCACAGGTCGGAGGTATGGCGGGAGCCCGCAGGTGGTGCTCGCGGGGTGCCCCGGGTCCGCCCGATAACCCTCCGGTACGTGAAGGACCTTACTCCGCATGCCCGTTGACAGTGCACGGCGGCCACCGCACGATGCATCCCGGCGTCAGGGGAATTGACCACCGTTCAAGCCCGTCCCACCCAGACGGGTCGCCCGGCCACCCGTACCGGCGGGGAACTGCCTGCGCGCGTTCCCCGCTGCCCCCGCTCGGCCCGCTCACCCCTGCGCCCCCGCCTGACACCGCTCACCCCTGTGCCCCCGCAGGTCCCGCACCCGGCTCACCCCGTTCGCCCCTGCGCCCCGACCTGCCCGGGGTTGTACCGCCGCGCCTTGCCCGGCCTTGCGCAACCGGCGACATGTGACACAGCACTCGATGAGGAGCGCCCGTGACCCCCCAGCCCATGCCGTCCCCCCACACCGGCGAGCCGTCCCCGCAGTCCGCCGCCCCGCGCGATCTGGTGGTCGCGCTCAGCCCCTTCGAAGAGCCGCAGCCCCGGATCGTGACCGCCGCCGAGCGGGCGGGCAGCCTCGGGCTGCTCGACCTCGGCCGGGACCCCGACACCGCGCGGGCCGCCTTCGCGGAGCTCGCCCGGCGGCTCGGCCCCGGCCGGCGCTACGGCGTACGGGTGCCCGCCGGCTGCCCGCTCGGGCCGCAGCAGCTGCCCTCCGAGGTGGACACGGTGCTGCTCGCCGACCCCGCCGAGCACACCCCGCGGCGGGTCGCCGACTGGGCGGCGGCGCCCGGGCGGCCGCGCGTCTGGGCCGAGGCCACCGACCCGGCGGAGGCCCGCGCGGCGGTGGCCGCCGGGGCCGGGGTGGTCGTCGCCAAGGGGCACGAGGCCGGTGGCCGGGTGGGCGGGGCCACCACCTTCGTCCTGCTCCAGCAGTTGCTCGCCGACCCCGGCGTCGGCGTGCCCGTCGTGGCCCGCGGCGGGATCGGGCCGCATACGGCGGCCGCGGCCGTCGCGGGCGGAGCCTCGGGCGTGCTGGTCGACGTACAACTGGCCCTGACGACCGAGGGTGAAGCCGGGCTGCCCGCCGAAGTGGCGTCCGCGCTGAGGGCGATGGACGGCTCGGAGACCCGGCTGGTCGACGGCCACCGGGTGTACGCGCGGCCCGATCTGCCCTCGCCGCAGGGTCCGGCCGCCGCCCTGCTCGGGGCCCGGGACCTGCGTACGCAGCTGCTGCCCGTCGGCCAGGACGGAGCCGCGGCGGCCCGGCTCGCCGCGCGCCACCGCACGACCGGCGGTGTGCTCCGGGCCGTCCGGGCCGCCGTCACCGGTCATCTGTCGGCCGTGGTGCGCTCCCGTCCGCTCATGGCGGCCCGGCCCGTCGCCCAGGGACCGATGACCCGGGTCAGCGACCAGGCCGCCTTCGCGGAGGCGGTGGCAGCCGCCGGCGGGATCCCGTACCTGGCGCTGGCCGTGATGGAGGGGCCGGACGTACGGCGCCTGCTGGCCGAGACCGCCGAACGGCTCGGGGACCGGCCCTGGGGCGTGGGCCTGCTCGGCTTCGCCCCTGCCGAGCTGCGGAGGGAACAGCTGGCGGCCGTGGCCGACACCCGGCCGCCGTACGCGATCATCGCCGGCGGCACCCCGGCGCAGGCGGCCCCGCTGGAGGCCGCCGGGACGCCGACCCATCTGCACGTGCCCTCGCCGGGGCTCCTGGAGCGGTACCTCGCCGAAGGGGCACGGCGGTTCGTGTTCGAAGGACTGGAGTGCGGCGGTCATGTCGGACCGCGCGCCTCGTTCCCGCTGTGGGAGGAGCAGATCGAGCGGCTGCTCGCCTGCTGCGAACCGGACGCGCTGGACGTGCTGTTCGCCGGCGGGATCCACGACGAGCGGTCCGCGGCGATGGCCGTCGCGGCGGCCGCCCCGCTGGCGGAGCGTGGCGCCCGGATCGGCGTACTGATGGGCACGGCCTACCTGTTCACCGAGGAGGCGGTGGCCGCGGGCGCGGTCACGCCCCGCTTCCAGCGGGCGGCGGTGGAGTGCGCGGACACCGTACTGCTGCACACCGCGCCCGGCCATGCCACGCGCTGCGCGGACACCCCGTACGCCCGCACCTTCGAGGAGACCCGGCAGCGGCTCGCGCAGGCCGGTACCGAGCCGCGCGAGATGTGGGAGGAGCTGGAGCGGCTGAACCTGGGACGGCTGAGGATCGCCAGCAAGGGGCTGCGCCGGGGCGAGAGCGCGGATTTGGAGGCCGTGGACGAGGAACGGCAGTACGCGGACGGCCTGTTCATGCTGGGGCAGGCCGCCTCCCTGCGCGACGGCACGACGACGGTCGCCGCCCTGCACGCCCAGGTGACCGAGGGCGCGACGGAGTTCCTGGAGCGGCGGGCCCGGGAAGTCGGCGCCACGGGCGCCGGGGAAGGGGCCCCGGGCGGGGCCGCCGACCCGCTCGACATCGCCATCGTCGGGATGGCCTGCGCCTATCCGGGCGCACCCGACCTCGCCGCGTACTGGGCGCAGATCCTGGCCGGGCGGGACGCGGTGACGGAGGTGCCGGCCGAGCGCTGGGACCCGGCGCTCTACTACGACGCCGACCCGGCGCGGGCCGGCGAGCGCACCCCCTCGCGCTGGGGCGGGTTCCTGGACCCGGTGCCCTTCGACGCCCTCGCGCACGGGATCCCGCCGTCCTCGCTGGCCGGGATCGAGCCGGTGCAGCTGCTGGCCCTGGAGATCTCGGCGCGGGCCCTGGGCGACGCCGGTTACGGCAAGGAGCGGGAGTTCGACCGCTCGCGGACCTCGGTGGTATTCGGCGCCGAGGCCGGTACCGAGCTGGCGGGCGCGTACGGGCTGCGGGCCCTGCATCCCGCGTACCTCGGGGAGCTGCCGCCCGCCCTGGACGAGCAGCTCCCGCGGCTGACCGAGGACTCCTTCCCCGGGATCCTCGCCAATGTGATCGCGGGCCGGGTAGCCAACCGGCTCGACCTCGGCGGCGCGAACTGCACGGTCGATGCCGCGTGCGCCTCGTCGCTGGCCGCCCTGGACCTGGCCTGTCGCCAGCTGCGGGACGGCGACAGCGACATGGTGCTGTGCGGGGGCGCCGACGTGCACAACGGGATCAACGACTACCTGCTGTTCTCCTCGGTCCGCGCCCTGTCGCCGGGCGGGCGCTGCCGGCCCTTCGACGCCGCGGCCGACGGGATCGCGCTCGGCGAGGGCGTGGGCGCGCTGGTGCTGAAGCGGCTCGCGGACGCGGAGCGGGACGGCGACCGGGTGTACGCGGTGATCAAGGCGGTCGGGGCGTCCAGCGACGGCCGCTCCCTCGGGCTGACCGCGCCACGGCCGCAGGGCCAGCGGCGGGCGCTGGAGCGGGCCTATGCGCGGGCGGGGATCTCGCCGCGCGAGGTGGGTCTGATCGAGGCGCACGGTACGGGCACGGTGGTCGGCGACAGTACCGAACTGGGCGTGCTCGGCGCGGTGTTCACCGAGGCCGGCGCCCGGGTGGGCGCATGTGCGCTGGGCTCGGTGAAATCGCAGCTGGGGCACACCAAGTGCGCGGCGGGTCTGGCCGGGCTGATCAAGGCGGCCCGCGCGGTGCATTCGGGGATCCGGCCGCCGACGCTGCACATCGACCGGCCCAATCCGGCGTGGGAGGCCGGGACCAGCCCGTTCGCCTTCGACACCGAGGCCCGGCCGTGGGCGGTACCGGTGGAGCGGCGGATCGCGGGCGTGAGCGCGTTCGGCTTCGGTGGCACCAACTACCACGCCGTGCTCGCCGGTTATGCGGGTGCCGAGGAGCCGGAGCAGGGCCGGGAGGAGTGGCCGGCGGAGCTGTTCTGCTTCCGCGGCGAGGACCGGCGGGCGGCGGGGCGGGCGATGGCCCGGCTCGCGGCACGGCTGGAGCAGAACGACGCGGCCGGGCGGCCGTGGGCGCTGCGGGACCTGGCCGCGGAGGCGGGCGCCGGCTCGGGACCGGTGCGGGTGGCGGTCGTGGCCTCCGGCCTGGACCAGCTGGCGGCCCGGCTGGAGCGGGCCCGGGCGTTCGCCGCGGGTGACGGGGTCCACGTACGGGAGGAGTCGGCGGACCCGGGGCGGGTGGCGTTCCTCTTCCCCGGGCAGGGCAGCCAACGGGTGGGCATGCTGGGCGAGTTGTACACGGCGTTCCCGGGACTGCGGGTCCTGCTGGACGACGCTCCCGACGCGGTGGTCTCGACCGTCTTCCCACCGGGGGCGTTCACGGCTCAGGGGCGGGCCGCGCAGCGGGCGGCGGTCACGGACACCCGGATCGCCCAGCCGGCGCTGGGGCTGGCGGGTGCGGCGGCGCACCTGCTGCTGGGGCGGCTCGGCGTACGGCCGGACTGCGTGGCGGGGCATTCGTACGGGGAGCTGACCGCCCTGTGGGCGGCCGGGGTGTACGACACGGCGAGCCTGCTGCGGCTGAGCACGCGCCGGGCCGGGGCGATCCTGGCCGCCGCCGGGGAGGACCCGGGGGCGATGGCGGCGGTGCCGGCGGCGCCGGAGGAGGTCCGCGAGCTCGCGGAGCGGGCCGGGTGCGTGGTGGCGAACCACAACGCGCCGCGCCAGTGCGCGGTCTCGGGGCCGACGGCGGCGGTGGCGGAGGCCGTGGAGTCGCTGCGGGCCGCGGGCATCGCGGCGCAGCCCCTGGCGGTGGCCTGCGCGTTCCACAGCCCGGTGGTCGCGCAGGCGGCGGCCGGGCTGGCGGCCGAGCTGGCCGGGACGGCGGTCGCCGACGCCGCCGTCCCGGTCTGGTCGAACACGACGGCCGCTCCGTACCCGCAGGACGCGGACGCCGTACGGGGCCTCCTCGCCCGGCAGGTCGCGGAGCCGGTCCGGTTCGTGGAGCAGGTGGAGGCCATGTACGCGGCCGGTGTCCGGACCTTCGTGGAAGCGGGCCCGGGCCGGGTCCTGTCGGGCCTGGTGGGCCGGATCCTCGCCGACCGCCCCCATACGGTGGTCCCGCTGGACGTCCCGGGCGAGCACGGGCTGACCCGGCTGGTCACGGCCCTGGCCGAACTGGCCGCCGTGGGCGTCCCGATCACCCCGGAGCCCCTGTTCCGCGGCCGCACCGCCGCCCTCCCGGACCGGGCCCCCCGCCGCCCGGGCTGGCTGGTCGACGGCCACCTGGTCCGTACGGCAGCGGGAACCCCGGTCCCGGGAGGCCTGCGGCCCCCGATCCGCGTCGAGGCCCCGGCCAGGGCTCCGGAGCCCGCGCCCGGCCCGTCGTGGCACACGGTGCCCGCCGCCTCCGAGCCGGTACCGGTGCCGGGGGCGGAGGCGGGCCACACCCCGCACCCCGTGCATGCGGCGGCCGCCCCGCCCGGCCCGGCGTGGCCGGCAGGAGGCGCGGCTCCGCTCGCTTCCGGACGCGCACCGGCGTCCGGGGGCGCCCCCGGCCCGCATGCGGCGACCGGTGCGGCCGACTCGGCGTGGCCCGCGGCGGACACGGCGTCCGCGTGGGCCGTGCCGGGCGCCGCGTGGCACGCGGTGCCGACGGCTGCGGATGCCGCTCCCGCGCCCGGCTACGCGGTGCCCGCGGTGTCGGCGCCCGACCTGCGCCAGGAGGCGGTACTGGAGTACCTGCGCGCCTCGCGCGAGCTGATCGAGGCCCAGAGGGCGGTCCTGCTCGGCTACCTGGGGGCCACCGCGGCCCCGGCCGGAGAGCCGGCCGGACTCGACGGCCCGGCAGCCCCGGCGGACACGCGGGCCCGGCCGGGCAGCGGCGAGGAATCCGCCAACGGCCACGGGACTGCGGGCGGCCCGGCGTGGGCCGGTACCCGGGAGGCCGGCGCCAACGGCCACGCGCCGACCGCTCTCACAGGCCTCGGACCGCCTTCCGTCCCCACGGGCGCCCCGGAGTGGCCCGGCGCCATGGGAGCCGGCGCGAACGGTCACGGGCCGGCGGACACGCCCCTCCGGCCCGGTGACGGGACGCCCGGCGCCAACGGCCACGGGGCGGCCGGCGGCGCCTGGGCGGACGCCGAAGGTCCTGCCCCCGCGGGCGGCCGGGGTCCTCGGGCGCAGGCCGGGGCGGGGTCCGCGGAGGAGGTGATGGACGCCGTTCTGGAGATCGTGCACACCCGGACCGGATACCCGAGGGACATGCTCGACCCCGAGCTGGACCTGGAGGCGGACCTCTCGATCGACTCCATCAAGCGGGTCGAGATCATCGGCGCCCTCGCCGACAGGATCGGGCTTCCCACCGACCCCGGCGGCTCCGCCGAGTCGGCCGTGGAGGAGCTGTCCCGCATCAAGACCCTGCGCGGCATCGTCGACTGGGTGACCACCCACGCTCCCGGGCCGGCTCCGGTACGGGCAGCGGCCCCGGCGGCGCTCACGCCCGCTCCGGCTCCGGCTCCGGCCCCCGCTCCCGCTCCGGCTCCGACCCCCGCTCCCGCTTCGGCTCCGGCTCCGGCTGACGCACCGGCCGGATCCGCACCGGCCGCAACGCTTCGGCGGATGCGGGTGGACGAGGTGCCGATCGCGGCGGCCGACGGGGATCCCGGTGCGCTCCGGGGGCTGCGGATCGGGGTCGTGGACGACGGGCAGGGGGTGGCCGCCGCGCTCTGCGTGGCTCTGGAGGCGCATGGGGTCGGCGGTGAGGTACTGACCCGGGCCGACGCCGGATTCGACGGCATCGTCGACCTGTCCGCGCTCCGGGCCGGCCAGGAACCCGTGCTCCCCGCCGCCTTCCCCGGGTACCGGCGCGCCCTCACCGGCGGTGTCCGCCGGCTGGTCCTCGGCTCCACCCCCGGCAGCGGCCTGCACGGCTTCGCCCGCAGCGCCGCCCTGGAGTTCCCGGGCACCCTCGTCCGCGCCGTCGACCTCCACCCCAAGGAGGACCCGGGCCGGATCGCGGCCCAGTTGCTCGCGGAGCTGTCCGATCCGGGTGAAGGGCTCGCCTCCGTCGGGTACACGGCCGAAGGGCTCCGGGTCTCCCGTCGCCCGGTACCGGCGGCGCTCCCCCCGGCCGCCGGCAGCCCGCTCGGGCCCGGGTCCGTCGTCCTGCTGAGCGGCGGGGCACGGGGGATCACGGCCCGGACCGCGATCGCCCTGGCCCGGGCCACCGGGTGCCACGTCGAGTTGCTGGGGCGCACACCCGAACCGTCGGCGCAGGGGGACGAGTTCGTGCACGCCGGTGACCGGGTGGCACTGCGGGCCGCCCTCATCCGCAGTGGTCTGCGCGCCCCCGCCGAGATCGAGGCCGCGGCCTCGCGGATCCTGGCCGAGCGGGAGGTACGGGCCACGCTGGCCGCCCTCGCCGGGACCGCCGCGTCCGTCCGGTACCACCGCGCCGACGTCGCCGACGCCGACGCCGTACGGGCCGTCGTGGCCGACGTACGGGCCCGGCACGGCAGGCTCGACGGCATCGTGCACGGAGCCGGGACCCTGCGTGACGGCCTGCTCCGGGACAAGGAACCGGCCGTGTTCACCGAGGTGTTCACCACCAAGGTGGCCGGCGCCCGGAACCTGGCGGCCGCGGCGGCCGAGCACGGCGCCTCGCCCGCCCCGGCCTTCCTGGCCCTCTTCGGCAGCGTCGCCGGGGTGTACGGCAACCGCGGCCAGAGCGACTACGCCGCCGCGAACGACGCCCTCGACGGGCTCGCCCTCACCTGGGCCGACGCCTTCCCGGGCCGGGTGCTGTCCGTCGACTGGGGCCCCTGGGAATCCGGGGCGGGCGGGATGGTCACCCCCGAACTGGAGCGCGCGTACGCCCGGCGCGGGATCCCCCTCGTCTCCCCCGAGGCCGGGACCGCCGCGTTCCTCGCCGAACTCGCGCACGGCGGCGACGTGCAGGTGGTCCTGATGGCACAGGAGGGCGCCGGCCATGAGTGAGCGACAGCGGCGCGGCCCCCGGCCGACGGACGCCGCCATCGTCGGGATGGGCGCCGTCTTCCCCGGCGCCGCCGACCTGGCCGCGTACCGGCGCAATCTGCTCGCCGGCAGGGACGCCATCTCCGCGGTGCCGCCGGGGCGTTGGGACCCCGAGGTGTACTACGACCCGCAAAGCGCCGCCGGGCCCGTGCGCGGGGACCGGTTCTACTGCCGGCGCGGCGGCTTCGTCGACGGGCTGGCGGCCTTCGACCCGACCCGGTTCGGCATCATGCCGACCGCCGTGGAGGGAGCCGAGCCGGACCAGATGCTGGCCCTGCACGCGACGGCCGAGGCGATCGCCGACGCGGGCGGCGAGGACAGGCTGCCGCCCGACCGGTCCCGGATCGGGGTGGTGCTGGGACGCGGCGGGTTCATGGGCGTGGCCACGGCCCGGCTCGACCAGCGGGTGCGCACCGCACACCAGTTGGCGCAGACCTTGCGGGAGCTCGCGCCCGAGCTCGGCGAGCGGCGGATCGGCGAGGTGCGGGCCGCCTTCCAGGAGGCTCTGGGGCCCGAGCGGCCGGACGCCTCGATCGGGCTGGTGCCGAGCTTCACGGCCGCCCGCACCGCGAACCGGCTCGACTTCCGCGGCCCCGCCTACACGCTCGACGCGGCCTGCGCCTCCTCGCTCCTGGCAGTGGACCAGGCGGTGGGGCTGCTGGCGGGCGGGCGGTGCGACGCGGTGGTCGCTGGAGCGGTCCACCACTGCCACATCGCCACGCTGTGGAGCGTGTTCACGCAGCTGCGGGCCCTGAGCCCGAGCGAGCGGATCCGGCCCTTCGACCGGCGGGCGGACGGCACCCTGCTGTCCGAGGGCACGGGCGTGGTGCTGCTGAAACGGCTCGCCGACGCGGAGCGGGACGGGGACCGGGTCTACGCGGTGATCCGGGGTACCGGAGTGGCCGGGGACGGCCGGGCGGCCAGTCTGATGAGCCCGCTCGTCGCCGGCCAGGTACGGGCGCTGGAGCGGGCCTGGCGGGAGGCCGGTCTGGATCCCCGGGCCCCGGGCGCGCTGGGGCTTCTGGAGGCGCACGGCACGGGCACGCCCGTGGGTGATGCGGCGGAACTGGACACGCTGGCGCAGGTGTTCGGTCCGGCCGATGCGGTGGAAGGTCCCGGGGTCGGCTTCGGATCGGTGAAGTCCATGGTGGGACACGCCATGCAGGCCTCGGGCATGGCCGGGCTGATCAAGGCGGCGCTCGCCGTGTCCGAGGGGGTGCTGCCGCCGACCCTGCACCTGGAGGAGCCGCACGCGGATCTGGCCCGGACCCGGATGCGGCCGGTCACGGCGGCGGAGCCGTGGGAGCGGGGGCCGCAGCCGCGCCGGGCGGGGGTCAACGCGTTCGGCTTCGGCGGGATCAACGCGCACGCGGTACTGGAGGAGGCCCCGGGCGCCACCGCGCCGGCGGCGCCCGTACGCCGCTTCCTGCCGCTGGGACCCGCGGGCGGGCCGGTGCCGGGGGCCGGGCCGCGGGAGGACGTACTGCTGCTCGGCGCGGACGGCCCGGCCGAGCTGGCCGAGCTGCTGGCCGCCGGGTCGGCTTCCACGGGCGACGGGCCGTGCCGGCTGGCCGTGGTCGGGCCGACGCCGCAGCGGCTCGCGCTCGCCGCGAAGGCGGTGCAGCGCGGTCGGGCCTGGCGGGGGCGGGGGGACGTGTGGTTCACCCCGGAACCGCTGGGCGGGGGCACGGCCTTCCTGTTCCCGGGCCTGGAGCCGGAGTTCGCACCGGTGCTGGACGATGTCGCGGACCGGATGGGGCTGGAGCGGCCGCTGCTCGGCCGGGGGGCCGAGCTGGTGGAACGGGCGCTGGACGCCCTCGCGACGGGCCGGTTCTTCGCGCGGGTCCTGCCGGAACTCGGCGTGAGCGCCGATGTGTCGGCGGGGCACAGTCTCGGCGAGTGGGCGGCGATGGTGGCCGGCGGGATGTACCCGCAGGACGCGGCCGACTCCTTCCTGGACTCACTGCGGCCGGGGTCGCTGAAGGTCCCGGACCTCGTGTACGCGGCGCTGGGCTGCGGGGCGCGCCGGGCCGAGGCCGCGCTGCGCGGCTTGGACGGGGTGGTGGTCAGCCACGACAACTGTCCGCACCAGTCGGTGGTGTGCGGGGACCCCGCGGGGGTCGGACAGGTTCTGGAGCGGCTGCGGCGCGAGGGGGTGCTCGGGCAGGAGCTGCCGTTCCGGTCGGGGTTCCACACGCCGATGTGGGAGCCGTACCTGGGGCAGGTGCGGGCGGCGTTCGCGCGGCTGCCGCTGCGCCGGGGTGATCTGCCGGTGTGGTCGGCGACGACCTGCGCGCCCTTCCCCGACGAGCCCGCGCGCGTGCGGGAGCTGGTGGTGCGGCACCTGCTGGAGCCGGTCCGCTTCCGGGAGTTGACGCTGCGCCTGTACGAGGAGGCGGGGATCCGCACGTTCGTGACGATGGGGCCGGGCGGTCTGCCGGGATTCGTGGAGGACACGCTCCGGGACCTCCCCCACCTCTCGGTGGCGACGTCCTCCCCGCGCCTGTCGGGGCTGGCCGCCCTCCGTCGCACCTGCGCCGCGCTGTGGGCCGAGGGCCACGCCCCGCGCTGGGAGCGCCTGCGTGAACCGGCACCCGCCGCCCGCCCCGCCGTACGGGGCCGGCCCGTCGCCCTGGACCTCGGCTCCCCGCTGGTCCGCCTCGACGAGGCGGCCCGGACCCGCCTGGGCACCCTCACGACCGGCCCCCGACCCTCACCCGCTCCTCCGGCGGAACATCCGGTACGCCCGCCGGCGCCGGAGGCGGGGCGGCCCGTACCGTCCTCCACGGCGCGGACGGGCGGGCCCGTGCTGCTGTCCGCGCTGGACGCGGAGTCCGACGCCGCACCCGACGGTGCGGGGAAGGCGCCGGGGACCCACCGGCTGCGGGTGTCGCTCGAGGCCATGCCCTGGGTCCGCGACCACTGCGTGTACCTGCAGCCCGACGGCTGGCCGGAGGACTCCGACCGGTTTCCCGTCGTGCCGATGACGACCATGCTGGAGCTGGCCGCCGACGCCGCCCGCCGGTACGCCCCGCCGGGTTCGGCCGTGCTCGGCTACGACGAGGTACGGGCCATGCGCTGGCTCCCCGCCGCGCCCGCCCTGGACGTCGAGGTCAGTGCCCGCGCCGACGGCCCCGGACGGATCCGGATCGGGCTGGGCCCGTACGCCTCCGTCGTCGTCCTGCTCGGCCCGGGTCACCCGCGGCCGCCCGCGGCCGACCCGACGCCGCTGGGCGATCCGCACCCCGCCCCGGTCAGCGCCGAGGCCCTCTACCGGGACCGCTGGATGTTCCACGGTCCGCGCTTCGCCGGGGTCCACGAGGTCCGCTCCGTCGGTGCGGACGGCATCCACGGGGTCCTGCGCGCCCTCCCCGATCCGGGGGCGCTGCTCGACGCCGCCGGGCAGCTGTTCGGGCACTGGATGCAACTGCGGCTGCCCGTCGACCGCCTGGTGTTCCCGGCCACCGTCGACCGGATCCGCTTCTACGGGCCCCCGCCCCCGCCGCACGCCCTGGTCACGGCCGTCGCCCGGATCCGGGACGTCCGCGACGTCACCGTTCGCGGGGACCTCGAGCTCTGCGATCCCCGTGGGGTGTTGTGGGCCCGGATCGAGGGCTGGACGTACCGCCGCTTCGGGGCCGACGAGCGGGTGTGGCCGATGAAGTTCACCCCCGAGGTGTGCGGGATCGGCGAGCCCCAGCCAGCCGGCTGGTGCCTGGCCCGCCGCCGGTGGACGGATCCCGCCTCGCAGGAGCTCGTGATGCGCCGCTACCTCGGTGCCGCCGAACGCGCGGCGTACGAGCGGCTGGCGCCGCGCGCCCGGGCGCCGTGGCTGCTGGGCCGCATCGCCGCCAAGGACGCACTGCGGCAACTGCTCTGGGACGGCGGGGCCGGGCCCGTGTTCCCGGTGGAGGTCCCGGTCGGCAACGATCCGGCCGGGCGGCCCGTCCCCGAGGGCGCCCTGGCCCGCGGCTTCCGGCTGTCGATCGCGCACAAGGACCGGGTGGCCGTGGCCCTGGCCCACCCCTCCCGCCCCGTCGGCATCGACGTGGAGCCGGTGACCGGCGATCCCGACGCCCTGATCCGGGTCGCCCTCACCCCGGCCGAGCTGCTGCTCGCCGAGGAACTGGCCGCCCGCGAGGGCACCGGGCTGCCGGCCGCCCTCACGGCCCTGTGGTGCGCGAAGGAGGCCGCCGCCAAGGCCCGCGGCACCGGGCTGGGCGGCCGGCCCCGGGAGTGGCGGGTCGCTCAGGACCCCGGGCCGGGCGGGCTGCTCGTGCTGTCGCCCGAAGGGCTGCCGTACCCGGTCCGTACCGCCGCCCTGCCCGCGGCCGGGTCCGAGGGCCCGACCGGTCCCCACCACGCGGCCGGTTCCGCCCAGGGCGAGTACCTCGTCGCCTGGACCGCCCACCCCGCGGTCCCCTCCCCCGTCCCCTCCCACCTCACGGAGACCAGCCATGGCCAGCACCACTGACGTCCTCGCCGAGATCACCGGCATGCTCGTGGAGATCCTCGGCGACGAGTTCCTTCTCGCGGAGGAGGTCACCATGAGTACGAGCTTCAACGAGGATCTCGCCCTGGAGAGCATCGAGTTCGTCGCCCTCGCCGAGCTGCTGCACGAGCGCTACGGGTCCGGGGTGGACCTGATGGGCTTCCTCGCCGAGAAGGACATGGACGCGATCCTCGCCATGTCGGTCGGCGAACTCGTCACCCACATCAGCCTCATCACCCACGCCTCCCTCGCCCGTACGGCGCCCGGGGCGAAAGCCGCCCCGGCCGCGGCGGCCGCTCCGGCCGCGACCGCCTCCGCGCCGACGGCCGGCTGAGCCCGCCGTGTCCTTCGTCCCCGCGGGCTCGCTCCGCTTCCACGTCCAGCGGCTCCCGGCCACCGCCGGCGCCGCCGGACCGGACCGTCCCGTCGTCGTGTTCCTGCACGGGCTGGTCGTGGACAACCTGTCCTCCTTCTACTGCCCCCTGGCCGTTCCGGTGGCCAGGGCGGGCCACGAGGCCGTCCTCTACGACCTCCGCGGCCACGGCCGCACCGAGCGCCCCGCCACCGGCTACGACAGTCGGACCGCCGTCCGGGACCTGGTGTCGCTGCTCGGCGCGCTGGGCCTCGGGCACCGCCCCGTGCACCTGGTCGGCAACAGCTACGGCGGCACCCTGGCCCTCCACGCCGCCCTCGCCCGCCCCGACCTCGTCGCCGGGCTGACCCTGCTCGAACCGCCGCTCGGCGGCGCCTGGGTGGAGAACATGGTGGACACCCTGTCCGCGGCCGCGCTCAGCCTGGAGGACAGCCCGGTCCCCGCCGAGCTGCTCACGCTGCGGCTGCGCAAGGCGGCCAACCTCACCTCGATCGCCGACGAGCTGCTGAACCGGACCAGCCTCATCGACGACATCGCGGCGAGCCGCACCTTCACCGCGGCCGACTTCGCCCGGGTGGACTGCCCGACCCTGATCATCTGTGGCGAGCACTCCGAACTGGTGCCGGGAGCACGTGAGCTGGCGCGTCACGCGCCGCGCGCCTCGATCGGGATCCTGCCCGGCCTCGGCCACGACGTGCTGAAGGAGAGCAGCGGGGTCCTGCGGGAGACCGTGCTCGCCCATCTCGAAGCGACGGCGGCGGGGACGGTGCGCCCCGCGCGCGTCCCGCGGGCGGGAGCGCTGGTCCGATGAGGGTGCTGTTCACGGTCCCGCCGCTGGCCGGGCACGTCAACCCGACGGTGGCGGTCGGCGCCGAACTGGCCGCCCGCGGGCACGAGGTGGCCTGGACCGGCCCGGCCGGGGCACTGGCCCGGCTGCTGCCCGCGCACGCCCGCGTCCTGCCCGCCGGGGACGAGGCGGGCGGCGGCTACGCGGCCCTGCACGAGCGCTGGCGGGACCTGCGCGGGGTCGGGGCGCTGCGCTTCCTGTGGGAGGAGGCGCTGGTGCCGTTGGGCCTGGCCATGGTGGCGGGAGTGACGCGGGCCGCGCACTCCTTCGGGCCGGATCTGCTGGTCGCCGACCAGCAGGCGCTGGCCGGTCCGGTGGTCGCCCGCCGGCTCGGGATCCCCTGGGCCACCTCGGCCAGTACGTCGGCCGAGCTGACCCGCCCCTTCGCCGATTTCCCGAAGGTCGGGGAGTGGGTCTCCGGGCAGATCTCCGGATTCCTCTCGGCCTGCGGGGAGCCGGACGCGGACTGGGATCCGCGGTTCTCCGAGCGGCTGGTGATCGTCTTCTCGACCCCCGAACTCGTCGGTCTCGGGGCGGATTCCCCGGCCCATCACGCCTTCGTCGGGCCCGCCTTCGGGGCCAGGCCGGCCGCCGCCCACTTCCCGTGGCAGCGGCTGGATCCGCAACGGCGCAGGGTGCTGGTCTCGCTGGGCACCCTCAACCAGGAGGCCGGCGGCCGCTTCTACGCCGTCGTGCTGCGGGCGGCCGAACGGCTGGCCGCGGACGTCCAATTCGTGCTGGTGGCTCCGGCCCCGCTGGTCGGGCCGGTGCCGGGGAACGTACTGGTCCAGGAGCGGGTGCCGCAGCTGGAGCTGCTGGCGCACCTGGACGCCGTGGTCAGCCACGGCGGGCACAACACCGTCTGCGAGGCGCTCGCGTACGGGCTGCCGCTGGTGGTCGCGCCGATCCGCGACGACCAGCCGATCGTGGCCCGGCAGGTCGTCGAGGCGGGGGCGGGGGTACGGGTGCGCTTCGGCAGGACCCGGGCCGAGGAACTGTGTGACGCGCTCACGGCCGTGCTGGACGATCCCGGCCATCGCCGGGCCGCCCGGCGGATCCAGGCCTCCTTCGCCGCGGCCGGCGGGGCCGCCGCCGCGGCCGACCGGTTGGAGAAGCTGACATGACGCCCTCCCCCTTCCACGGGGTCCGCTGGACCTCCGCGCTGACCCTGGCCGCGCTCGGCGCGGGCACGGTCCGCGCCCGGCGCCGGCTGCGGGCGGTCCCCGTACTGCCCGCTCCCCCGTCCGCGGCCGACGGGCTGCCGCGTGCCGTGGGGTGGCGTCTGCTGACGGCGCGCGGGGTCGAGGCGGACCCGGCCACGTTCCTGGCCGCCTGCGCGCACGCCGAGCGGGAGGGCCTGCGAGTGCTGGACCTGCTGCCGGCCGATGCCGGCGCCGAGCGGGTGCTGGGGCTGCTGCGCCTGGTCGACCCCGGCCGGTACCGCGAGGACCGGCTCGCCGAAGGGCGCGGGGCCGGGTACGCGGTCCTCGTCGCCGAGGAGGTCCTGGCGCGGGCCGGGCTGCTGTGGACCGGCCCGGAGGAGGCGGGCCCGGCCGGCGCCGGCGGACGGGAGCCCGCCGATCTGCTGGCGCTGACCCGCCGCTTGAAGGAGTACGCCGCCGACGCCACGGGGCTGGCGCTCGCTCCCGCGCTCTGCGCCGGCCGGGCCGGGGATCCGGCGGGGGCGGTACGGGCGGCCGAGTTGCGGGCCCAGGGGCTGCCGCCCGGGGTGCTGGCCGCCGCACAGCTCGCGGGGCTGGGGCTGCTGGCCGGGCTCGCCCTGCGCCAGGGCCGGTGGGGCGCGGCCGCGGCCGGGCTGTACTGGCTGCAGCCGTACCTGGTCCTCGGCGGGCCGGGCGCCCGGCTGCGGCCCGCCGATCTCCCCGGGGCCACGGCCGCCCGGCCGGTGCGCTCCCTCGGCGCTGCCGTCCGTACGGCCGCCGCGGTCCTGGGTGCGCCCGCCGCCGCGGACGCCGACGCCGACGCCGCGCGCTCGGCCGCGTACCGGGCCGAACTCGCCTTCGGCACCGACCGGTTCCTGGAACCGCGGCGGACTGACTGCCCCTGGTGCGGCTCGCGGCGGCTCTCCGTGCGCGTCCGGGTGCCGGACCTGCTCCAGGCCAAGCCCGGCCGGTTCACCCTGGAGCAGTGCGCGGACTGCCACCACGTGTTCCAGAACCCCCGACTGACCCCGGACGGACTGGAGTTCTACTACCGGGACTTCTACGACGGGCGCGGCGGCGAGGGCGCCGGGACGGTGTTCGGGCGGCTCGGAGACTCGTACCGCAAGCGCGCCGAGATGCTCCGGCCGCACACCGTGGACGCCCCGGCCTCGTGGCTCGACGTCGGGACCGGGCACGGCCACTTCTGCAACGCGGCGCGCGCCGTCTGGCCGGACACCCGCTTCGACGGACTGGACATGGGGGACGGGGTCGGCGAGGCCGAGCGGCGCGGCTGGGTGGAGACCGGGTTCCAGGGCCAGTTCCCGGAGTTCGCGCAGAAGCTGGCCGGCCGGTACGAGGTGGTCAGCATGTACCACTACCTGGAACACACCCGGGATCCGCTGGCCGAGCTGGACACCGCGGCCGCCGTCCTCGCCCCCGGCGGGTTCCTGGCGATCGAGCTTCCCGACCCGCAGTCGCGGATGGCCCGGCTGCTGGGCTCCGCGTGGCTGCCGTGGTTCCAGCCGCAGCACCAGCACCTGATCCCGGCTGCGAACCTGCGCGCGGCACTGGCCGACCGCGGGTTCACCGTCCTGGCCGAGGAGCACGGCCCCGCCCACCAGGGCAACGACTTCTTCGGCGCGGTGGCCCTGACCACCACCCGGCTGGCGCCGGACCCGGACCGCCCCTGGGCTCCCCCGGCCACGCGCCGCGGGCGGGCGCTGGCGCATGCCGTACGGGCGGCCGCGCTGCCGTGCTTCGCCGGCGCGGCGGCGCTCGACGCGCTGCGGACGGCCCTGGTCCGGCGCACGGACGGCGGCAACGCCTACCGGCTGCTGGCCCGCAGGGACGACGACCGGCTGCCCGCGGCGGCCGGGGAGGAGCGGTGACGGAGGCCCGGGCCGGTGCCGCGCCCGGCGGCTCGGCGCCCGCCGGTCCCGCGCCGCTCGGCCCGGCCCCCGCCGTCGTGGTGCCGGTCGGCCCGGCCCCCGCCGTCGTGGTGCCGGTCGGCCCGGTGCCGGTGCCGGTCGGCCCCGTCCCCGTCGCTCCCGTACCGCCCGACCTGGCGCGCCGGGCCACCGCCGATCCGCTGTTCCGGCTCGTGGCCTACGCGCTGGAGGCCGCACACGGCCGGCCGCCGGCCGCCGTCTGGAGCGCCCCCCATGCCTTCCACCTGGGCTCGCCCGGGCTGGTCGCGGCGGCCGGCTGGCCGGTGGCGGCCGCCGCCGCGCCGCGTACGGACGGCCTGGTGCGGCTCAGCTCGCTCGGGCACCCCGCCGACAGCTGCGATCTGCCGCTGGCCCCGGACGGGCCGCCTCCCGCGGCCCCCGCCTGGGCCGTCCGCCCGTACGCCCTGCTGCGGGCTCTGGCCCGCTCCGGGTACGGGAGCGGCGGGACCGACCTGCACGTCCAGGGCTCGCTCACGGAGGCCGCCGGGCTGGCCACGGCGGAGCCCGCCGACTGTGCGATGGCGCTCGCGGTGGCCGACGTACACGCCCCGGCGGGCACGGAACCGGACCGGGGCGCGCTGGCCCGGCTGCTCGCGCGGGCGCTGCCGGACGGCGACGACGCGCTGCGCAGGGCGGTGCTGTTCGCCCGGCCCGGTCAGGCCCTGCCCGCGGACGCCGGGCAGGAGGGGCGCCACGTGGACTTCGACCCGGCCGCCTCGGGAAGGCGGCTGGTGCTCCTCGCCGTACGGGGCGAGCCGGCGGACCGGGCCGCCGAGCTGGCCCGGGCGGCGGCCCGCGCCCGCCGGGCCGGGGCGCTGAGCGCCTGGACTCCCGGACGGCGGCCGGGGCGGAGCGTGCTCGTACTGCTGCCCGCGTCGCGTCTGACGGCGGTACGGGCGGCGGTGGCGGAGGACTTCCGCGGCCGGGGCCGGCCGGTACCGCGCTTCCTGAACATCGCCGTGGCCGGTGCGGCCCGGCGGGAGGAATGAACCACCCGCGAGGAACGAACACCGACACCGACACCTACACCCACACCCAGGAGGAACCTCTCATGCCCTCACCGCCCATGGCCGCCGCGAGACGCGGGGCCCGCCGGTCCGCGCTCGCGGCCGCGCTCGGCACGCTCTGCCTGCTGGGCGCGTTCACCGTGGCCAACTCGCAGGCCGCCGAGACGGGTCCGGCGGCCGCGCGGACGCCCGCGGCCGCCGACCTGCCGGCGTACGACCACGTCGTGGTCGTCGTGTACGAGAACAAGCAGTACGGAGAGATCATCGGCAGCGCGAACGCCCCGTACGTCAACCAGCTCGCGAACGGCGGCGCCAGCCTGACCGGCATGAAGGCACTGACCCACCCCAGCCAGCCGAACTACTTCAACCTGTTCTCCGGCGCCACCCAGGGCATCACCGGGGACGGCTGCTACACCCCGCAGTCGATGAGTGCGGCCAACCTCGGCCAGGAGCTGATCGCGGCCGGGAAGACGTTCGCCACGTACAACGAGGACCTGCCGGCCGAGGGGTCCACGGCCTGCACCAACGGCCAGTACGCGCAGAAGCACAACCCGTGGTTCGCCTTCAAGAACGTACCCCTCGATACGGGGAAAACCTGGACACAATTCCCGCAGAACAACTTCGGGGCGCTGCCGAACCTGTCCTTCGTCGTACCGAACCAGTGCAACGACATGCACTCGTGCCCGGTGAACACGGGTGACACCTGGACCAGGAACAACATCGACGCGTACGCGCAGTGGGCGAAGGCCAACAACAGCCTGCTGGTGCTGACCTGGGACGAGGACAACTACCTCGGCTCCAACCAGATCGCCACGGTGTTCTACGGGGCGAAGGTGAAGACCGGCAAGTACGCCACGGCCTTCAACCACCACCATCTGCTGCGCACCTTCGAGGACCTCTTCCGCACGGCGACGCACGCGGGCAACGCGGCGAGCGTCCAGCCGATCACCGAGGTCTTCGACGGGTCCGCGACGCCG
>NZ_JBIAXU010000036.1:0-743 GCF_042896985.1 Streptomyces sp. NPDC001194
GCCCGGTTACATTCCGAACCCGGAAGCTAAGCCTTTCAGCGCCGATGGTACTGCAGGGGGGACCCTGTGGGAGAGTAGGACGCCGCCGAACAATCTTTCAAAGGACCCTTGGTCCAGCGTTCAACGCTGGACCAAGGGTCCTTTTTGTTTTTCACCTTTTTACGCCGAAGCGCGGCCATGGGTTGGTTGCGCGAGAATGACTAGCGGTACCCCGAAGACAGGAGTCACACCCATGTCCAACTCTCCCGACGATCGTCCGGAGCGCGAGCCTCGTCGCAACGACGGCGGTGACAGGGGCGGCTACCGCGGGGGCCGTGACGACCGTGGCGGTGACCGTGGTGGCTTCCGCCGCGACGACCGCGGTGGCCGTCCGACCGGTGACCGTCCCTCCGGTGGTGGCGGCGGCTTCCGCCGTGACGACCGTGGCGGGCGTCCCGCCGGCGGCGGCGGTGGCGGCGGCTTCCGCCGTGACGACCGCGGTGGCGACCGTCCCTCGTACCCGCGTCGTGATGACGACCGCGGTGGGCGTCCCTCGTACCCGCGCCGTGACGACGACCGCGGTGGATTCCGCGGCGGCCGTGACGACCGCGGCGGCGACCGCCCGTCCTACCCGCGCCGCGACGACCGCGGCGAGCGTCCCTCCGGTGGTGGCGGCGGCTTCCGTCGCGACGACCGCGGCGGTGACCGTCCGACCGGCGGCGGCTTCCGCGGCCGCGAGGACCGTCCGTTCTACCCGCGTCGTG
>NZ_JBIAXU010000036.1:842-18373 GCF_042896985.1 Streptomyces sp. NPDC001194
GACGACCGTGGTGGCGACCGCCCGTCCTACCCGCGCCGCGATGACCGTGGCGAGCGTCCCTCCGGCGGTGGCGGCGGCTTCCGCCGTGACGACCGCGGCGGTGACCGTCCGACCGGCGGCGGCTTCCGCGGCCGCGAGGACCGTCCGTCCTACCCGCGTCGTGACGACCGTGGTGGCGACCGCCCGTCCTACCCGCGCCGCGATGACCGTGGCGAGCGTCCCTCCGGCGGTGGCGGCGGCTTCCGCCGTGACGACCGGGGTGGCGACCGTCCCTCCTACCCGCGTCGTGATGACGACCGCGGTGGGCGTCCCTCGTACCCGCGCCGCGACGACGACCGTGGTGGATTCCGCGGCGGCCGTGACGACCGTGGTGGCGACCGCCCGTCCTACCCGCGCCGCGACGACCGTGGTGACCGTCCCTCGTACCCCCGTCGCGACGACCGGCCGTCCGGTGGCGGTTTCCGCCGTGACGACCGTGGCGAGCGTCCCTCCGGCGGTGGCGGCGGTTTCCGTCGTGACGACCGCGGTGGCGACCGCCCGTCCTACCCGCGTCGTGATGACGACCGCGGTGGATTCCGCGGCGGCCGTGACGACCGTGGTGGCGACCGCCCGTCCTACCCGCGCCGCGATGACCGCGGCGAGCGTCCCTCCGGCGGTGGCGGCGGCTTCCGTCGCGACGACCGGGGTGGCGACCGTCCTTCCTACCCGCGTCGTGATGACGACCGCGGTGGGCGTCCCTCGTACCCGCGTCGTGATGACGACCGTGGTGGATTCCGCGGCGGCCGTGACGACCGCGGTGGCGACCGTGGCGGGTTCCGTGGCCGTGACGACCGCGGCGGCGACCGCGGCGGGTACCGTGGCGGCCGCGACGACCGCGGCGGCGACCGCGACTACCGTGCGGACCGCGACCGGGACCCGGTCAAGCGCCTTCCGATCGACGAGGACGTCACCGGTCTCGAGATCGACGCCGATGTGCGCCAGGAGCTGCTGAGCCTGCCCAAGGGCCTGGCCGAAGAGGTTTCCAAGAACCTCGTCATGGTCGCCCGGCTGATCGACGAGGACCCCGAGCAGGCGTACGCGTACTCGCGGATCGCCCTGCGCCTGGCCTCCCGCGTCGCCGCCGTCCGCGAGGCCGCCGGCTTCGCCGCGTACGCCACGCAGAAGTACAGCGAGGCGCTCGCGGAGTTCCGCGCCGCCAAGCGCATGACCGGCTCCGTCGAGCTGTGGCCCGTCATGGCCGACTGCGAGCGCGGCCTCGGCCGCCCCGAGCGCGCGCTGGCCATGGCCGGCGAGCCGGAGGTGCAGAAGCTGGACAAGGCCGGCCAGGTCGAGATGCGCCTGGTCGCCGCCGGTGCGCGGCGGGACATGGGGCAGCTGGACGCCGCCATCGTGACCCTGCAGAGCCCGGAGCTGGCCTCCCACTCCGTCCAGCCGTGGACCGCGCGTCTGCGGTACGCCTACGCGGACGCCCTGCTGGCGGCCGGCCGTGAGGACGAGGCGCGCGAGTGGTTCGCCAAGACGGTCGAGGCGGACAAGGACGGGGCGATGGACGCCTCCGACCGGCTCGCCGAGCTGGACGGCGTCGAGTTCGTGGACGCGCTCGGCGGCGATGAGCCGGACGAGATCGACGACGAGATCGACGACGAGATCGACGACGAGGACGACGAGCAGGACTCCGCCGAGGTGGCCGCCGCCGAGCGCGCCTCCGACCAGGCCGAGTACTACGACGAGGACGACGAGGAGTACGAGCCTCTGGAGCGTTCCGCCGAGGCGGACGCCGACGTCGACCTCACCGACGAGATCGTCGTCGTCGAGGACGAGGACGAGGACGACGTGCAGGCCCGCGACAAGGCCTGAGCGCTGAACCGGCACTCATGAGGAAGGGCGGTACCCCTGGTGGGGTACCGCCCTTTTTCGTGTCCGCGCTCGGCGGCGGCCCGGGCCGCGTCAGTCGAGGCTGCGCAGGACCAGGCCCGTGGCCGGCTTCGGGCCGAAGGAGGTGGACTTGCGGGGCATCGTGACGCCCTGGCGGGCCAGGTTCCGGACGACTTCCTCCCGTACGGGGTGCAGCAGGACCGCCGTGCCGCCGTGCCGCTCCGCCATGGCGACGGTGGCCGCCGCGTCGTGGATGTACGTGATCTGCTCCGGGGCGTCCGGGATCTGCCACAGGGCGTCCAGCAGGGTCGCGTGCAGCACCGTCGCGTCCAGCCTGCGCCAGGCCTCGGGCCGGTCGCGCCGCACCGTGCGCTCCAGGAGGTCCAGGTCCGGGTCGGTGACCAGGTGGAAGGTGCCGTCGCCGGCCAGGAGGAAGGCGTTGCCGCGCTCCGCGGCGTCGCCGAGGGCCTCCAAGGCGAGCGGCAGCGGGCCGTCGACCGGGCGGACCAGGAAGTGGCCCGTCACGGCGGCCAGGGCGTCGGCGACCGGCAGGCGGCGCAGCATCCGGTGGATGGCGCGGACCTGGAGCGGGTAGCGGGCGGTGTCGACGAGGAGGACCAGGCCGAAGTCCCAGTCCGTGGGGGACTGGTGCTCCTCCTGGAGGCGCAGGTACGTCGCCCAGCGGTGGTGGCCGTCGGCGATGAGGGCCTGGCGGTGGCCGAGGTCGGCGGTGACGGCGGCGAGGTCCGCGGGGTCGGTGATGGCCCAGAGCCGGTGCCGGAAGCCGTCCTCGGTGGTGGTGGCCAGCAGGGGCGGGCGGGCGGCCGTCCGCTCGACGACCGCCGTCGCGCCGGCCGCGGGGTCGCCGCCGAGGTAGGTGAGCAGGAGGGGCTCCAGATTGGCCGAAGCGGCCCGCATCAGGCCGGCCCGGTCGGTGACCACGTCGGGCATGACGTCCTCGTGCGGGAGGACGATGCCGGCGTCGGGCTTCGAGAGGGCCAGGGCGCCGATCAAGCCGCGCTGGAGCACGCTGCCCTTGCGCTGCTCGTAGACGTAGAGCGCGGGCTCGGGGTCGGCGCTGAGGACGCCCTTGGAGAGCCAGTCGTGCAGGGTGTGCGCGGCCTGTTCGTTGCGCTCGGCGGGGGTGTCGGCCTGCGGGAGGATCAGGCGGACGATGTTGTGCGGGTCGGCGGACTCCAGGTGGTCGACGCCGTCGGGCCGCACGACCACGTCGTACGGCGGTGAGGTGACGGCGGCCAGGCTGCCGACACGCTCCGGGACGTAGCGCAGTCCATGGAAAGGGATCAGGCGCAGCCCGTCGTCCGCGGTACCAGATGTGGTCATTGGTGCATGGTAAGACGCGTCTCGCGATGCGGGATGATCGGGTGAGGAAGACCGCAAGTCGCATGCGTTCGGTATCGGTCACGGGCGGACGGATGCGACGGACGGACCGTCGAGGATCGAGCGGACAGGGAGCCGACAGGATGACCCGGCAGAGCAGGACGAGTCCGGCGGGCAGCGAGCGCAGCCTGCACCAGGCGTACGACACGGCCCTGCTGGACCTGGACGGCGTGGTGTACGCCGGCGGCGAGGCGATCGGGTACGCCGCGGAGTCCCTGGCCGCGGCCCGGGCCGGCGGGATGCACCTCGCGTACGTCACGAACAACGCGCTGCGGACACCGGAGGCGGTCGCCGAGCACCTGGGCGAGCTGGGGATCCCGACCGAGGCCGGTGAGGTGATCACGTCGGCGCAGGCGGTGGCCCGGCTGATCTCGGAGCAGGTGGAGCCGGGGTCGAAGGTGCTGGTGATCGGCGGGGAGGGGCTGCGGGTCGCGCTGCGAGAGCGGGGGCTCGTACCGGTGGAGTCCGCCGACGAGGAGGGTCTGGCGGCGGTCGTCCAGGGGTACGGGGGCCCGGATCTGCCGTGGTCGCGGTTTGCGGAGGCCTCGTACGCGATCCACCGCGGGGTGCCGTGGTTCGCGTCGAACACCGATCTGACGATTCCGGGGGCGCGGGGGATCGGCCCGGGCAACGGGGCCGCGGTGGAGGTCGTACGGATCGCCACGGGCGCGGAGCCGCAGGTGGCGGGGAAGCCGCTGCCCCCGATGCACCGGGAGACGGTGCTGCGGACCGGGGCGGAGCGGCCGCTGGTCGTCGGGGACCGGCTGGACACGGACATCGAGGGCGCGTTCAACGGGGACGTGGACTCGCTGCTGGTGCTGACCGGGGTGACGGACGGTGCGCAGCTGCTGCGGGCCGAGCCGGCGCACCGGCCGACGTACGTGGACCGGGACCTGCGCGGGCTGCTGACGGGACAGCCGGAGGTCGTGGCGGCGGGGGAGGGTTTCCGTTGCGGGGACTGGACCGCGGTGGCGGCGGCGGGCGTACTGGAGCTGCGGGGCGAGGGCGATCCGGACGGCTCGCTCGACGCGCTGCGGGCGCTGTGCGCGGCCGCGTGGACGCAGGCGGGGGACGGCTCGTGCACGCTGGACGCGGGGAAGGCGCTGGCCCGGATCGGGCTGTAGGCGGGGCGGCGCGGGGCGGGTCGTTCGCGGGCCCTCCCCGGGCCTCCGACGGCCCTCCGCGGCCGGGCCCCGGTAGGCCGTCCGGCGTGGTGCGCGGGGCCCCGGGATCCCTCGAAGGCCAGCTCAGGCGGAGGGTAGGCTAACCTAACTTCCGTGTTGGTCGAGAGTCCCCCTGAACAGAGCGCGGCGCAGGTCGCCGCCATCCGCCCGCGACACGCCGCGCGCGCCGCCGGTCTGCTCGGCGCCCTCGCGGTGCTGGCCCTGATCGCGGTGGCGAGCATCGCCGTGGGCGCCAAGCAGATGCCCCTCGACCAGGTCTGGCACGGCCTGTTCCACTACGCGGGGACGCCCTCCGACGTGGTGGTGCGGGATCTGCGGGTCCCGCGCACCCTCCTGGGGCTGATGGTCGGGCTCGGCCTCGGCCTCTCCGGCGCTGTGATGCAGGCGCTGACCCGCAATCCGCTGGCCGAGCCCGGCATCCTCGGCGTCAACGCGGGCGCCGCGGCCGCCGTCGTCTCGGCGATCACCTTCTTCGGTGCCTCCACGCTCGGCGAGTTCGTCTGGTGGGCCTTCCTCGGCGCCGCCGTCGTCTCCGTCGTGGTCTACGTGCTCGGCGGCAGCCGCAGCGCGACGCCGGTGCGCCTCGCCCTCGCCGGTACGGCGGCCAGCGCGGCCCTGGTCGGCTACATCAACGCCGTGCAGCTGATGGACAGCAAGGCGCTGGACAAGCTGCGCTTTTGGACCGTGGGCTCCCTGGCCTCCGCGAACATGGACACCGTCCGGCAGGTCGCTCCGTTCCTGCTGGTGGGCGCGGTGATCGCGCTCACCCTGGGCCGGCCGCTCAACGCCATGGCGATGGGCGACGACACCGCGCGGGCCCTCGGCGCGCACCTGACGCGGACCCGGATCGGCGCGATGGTGGCCATCACGCTGCTGTGCGGGGCGGCGACCGCCGCCTGCGGGCCGATCGTCTTCATCGGGCTGATGATCCCGCACCTGGTGCGGATCATCACCGGTCCGGACATGCGGTGGGTGCTCGCCTACTCGGCGGTCCTCTCCCCGGTGCTGCTGCTGGGCGCGGACGTCGTCGGCCGTGTCGTCACCCGGCCCGCCGAGCTCCAGGTCGGCATCGTCACCGCGCTGATCGGCGGACCCGTCTTCATCCACCTCGTCCGGCGCAAGAGGATGGCCCAGCTGTGACCGTCGACCTTCGGGCGGACAAGCCCGGATCCCGTGCCCTGCGCGGCCCCGGCGGGCTGTCCCTGCGGACGGAGCCGCGTGCGCTGGTGGTCGGGCTGCTGCTCACCGCCGCGGCGCTGGCCCTGGCCGTCGTCCTCATCGGCACCGGCGACTTCGAGATCGCGCCGTGGGACGTCGTGCAGACCCTGCTCGGCAACGGCTCCCCGGCGAACGACTTCATCGTCAACGACCTGCGGCTGCCGCGGGTGCTGGTCGCCGTGCTGGTGGGCGCCGCGCTCGGCATGGCCGGCGCCGTCTTCCAGTCCGTCTCCCGCAATCCGCTCGGCTCCCCGGACCTGCTCGGATTCGGCTACGGCTCGGCGGTCGGCGCGCTCATCGTGATCGTCCTGTTCAAGGGCGACGCGACGGCGGTCGCCGCGGGCGCGCTCGTCGGCGGCCTGCTCGCGGGCGTCCTCGTCTACCTGCTGTCGTACCGGCGCGGCATCCACGGCTACCGGCTGGTGCTCGTCGGCATCGGCGCTTCCGCGATGCTCGTCGCCGTCATCAACTACCTCCTGACCAAGGCCCAGCTCGTCGAGGCGACGCGGGCGATGGTCTGGCTGACCGGCTCGCTCGCCGGCCGGGACTGGAGCCAGGTCTGGCCCCTGCTGGCGACCTGCGCGGTGCTGTTCCCGCTGGTCCTCGGGCAGGGCAGGGCCCTGCGGATGATGGAGATGGGCGACGACGCCGCGTACGCCCTCGGAGTACGGGTGGAACGTACGCGGATGCTGCTGATGCTGGCGGCGGTCCTGCTGACCACCGCGGCCGCCGCGGCCGCCGGACCCATCTCCTTCGTCGCCCTGGCCGCGCCCCAGCTGGCCCGGCGCCTGACCCGCTCGCCCGGGTCGAACCTGCTCACCGGCGCGCTGATGGGATCCGTCCTGCTGCTCGTGTCCGACTGGGCATCGCAGCGCGCCTTCGGCGCCGACCAGCTGCCGGTGGGCGTGGTGACCGGACTGGTCGGCGGCGTCTACCTGCTCTGGCTGCTCGTCACCGAGCGCAAGGCGGGACGTATATGAGCACGGACACGAGCAACTCAAGGAGTACGCAGGTGCAGCGGCTGACCGCGCAGAACGTGACCCTCGGCTACGAGCAGCGGGTCATCGCCGAGAACCTGTCGGTGGAGATCCCGGACCACTCGTTCACGGTGATCGTCGGACCCAACGCGTGCGGCAAGTCCACGCTGCTGCGCGCCCTGTCGCGGATGCTGAAGCCGTCCGCGGGGCAGGTGCTGCTGGACGGGCACGCCATCGGGTCCATGCCGGCCAAGAAGGTCGCCAGGACGCTGGGGCTGCTCCCGCAATCCTCGATCGCGCCGGACGGGATCACGGTCGCCGACCTGGTCTCCCGCGGCCGGTACCCGCACCAGGGCCTGCTGCGGCAGTGGTCGCCGGAGGACGAGCGGATCGTCCTGGAGTCGATGGCCTCGACCGGGGTCGCCGAGCTCGCGGACCGCTCGGTGGACGAGCTGTCGGGCGGGCAGCGCCAGCGGGTGTGGATCGCGATGGCACTGGCGCAGCAGACGCCCCTGCTGCTGCTGGACGAGCCGACCACGTACCTGGACATCCAGCACCAGATCGACGTGCTCGACCTGTGCGCGGAGCTGCACGAGGAGCAGGGGCGGACCCTGGTGGCCGTGCTGCACGACCTCAACCACGCGGCCCGCTACGCCACGCACCTGATCGCGATGCGCGGCGGCGAGGTCGTGGCGGAGGGCCCGCCGGCCGAGGTGGTCACGGCGGAGCTGGTGGAGGAGGTCTTCGGCCTGCGCTGCCAGATCATCGACGACCCGGAGACGGGCACCCCGCTGGTGATCCCGGCCGCGCGCAGGCCGAAGACCTCGGCCGGGGTGCCGGCGGGGGCTACAGCAGGCTCTTGAGGCGGAGCAGGTCGCGGAAGCCGGCCTCCAGGCGGACCCGGCCCGAGGCCCAGGCCTTGGCGAACTTGAGCTCGCCCGCGACCATCGCCACCAGGTCGTCGCCCGTCATCGCGAGCCGGATCTCGGCCTTCGCGGCGGGTGGGCCGGGGGAGACCGCGTCCACCCGGATCCGGCCGTCTTCGAGGCGGCCGGTGAAGGTCTGGTCGAGGTCGGTGATGTGGCAGCTCAGGGAGCGGTCCATCGCGGCGGCGCCGCGCACACCGCCGTCGGCCCGTGCGAGGTTGCCGGAGAGTCTGTCGAGTGCGGCTCGGCACTCATCGATCGTAGCCATCGTGATCTCGACCGTACCGCAGAGCCGTGCGCGGCCGCCCGGGTGCTTCGGGGTAGCGTCGGAGCATGACCGACGACATGGCCGAGGCACCGCAGGCGGGGGACGCGCAGGACCCTGCGCGAGCGGAGGACGCGGCGGACCTGCCGGAGGCCTCCGGGGAAGCGGCGCCGGAGCCCCTGGGGCTCGTCGTCGCACCCACCGGCCACGCCGGGGTGGACGCGCACCTGGAACGGCTGGCCGATGCCGACCACCTCACGGCGGACGGACACGTCGCGGTGTACGAGGATGTGCACAGGGGGTTGCGTGACGCGCTGACCGCGCTGGACGCACCGCCCGTCCCCGGACCGTACGAAAACAGGAGCTGAACCGAACGTGGCAGGAGTGGCACGCCGCCGCCTGGACGCCGAACTGGTACGCCGCAGCATGGCCCGCTCGCGCGAGCACGCCGCCCAGCTGATCGCCGCGGGCCGGGTGACCGTCGCAGGCGCCACCGCGACCAAGGCGGCCACCCAGGTCGAGACCAGTGCGGCCCTCGTCGTCCTCAAGGACGACGGCGACCCCGACTACGTCTCCCGGGGCGGCCACAAGCTGGCCGGCGCGCTCGCGGCGTTCCAGCCGCGGGGGCTGGCCGTCGAGGGCCGCCGCGCGCTGGACGCGGGCGCCTCCACCGGCGGGTTCACCGACGTGCTGCTGCGCGCGGGCGTGGCCCACGTCATGGCCGTCGACGTCGGCTACGGGCAGCTCGCCTGGTCGCTGCAGAGCGACGACCGGGTCACCGTCAAGGACCGTACGAACGTCCGCGAGCTGACCGTCGAGCAGCTCGACGGGGTTCCGGTCGACCTGGTCGTCGGCGACCTGTCCTTCATCTCCATCGGCCTGGTGCTGCCGGCCCTGGTGCGCTGCTGCGCGCCGGACGCGGATCTGGTGCTGATGGTCAAGCCGCAGTTCGAGGTCGGCAAGGACCGGCTCGGCAGCGGCGGCGTCGTGCGCAGCGCCGAGCTTCGGGCGGGGGCCGTGCGCGAGGTGGCGGCCCAGGCTGCGAAGCTGGGGCTGGGTGTGCTCGGGGTGACCGCGAGTCCGCTGCCGGGGCCGTCGGGGAACGTCGAGTACTTTCTGTGGCTGCGGGCGGGGGCACCGGCACTCGACCCGGCGGATGTCGACCGTGCAGTGGCGGAGGGGCCTCAGTGACTGATTCAGCGGACAGGTCGTCGGACACTTCGAACAACTGGAGCGACGCGCACGACCCGGACCCGGGGGTTCCGGGGCAGGGGCGGACCGTCTTCCTGCTCGCGCACACCGGGCGGCCCGCGGCCATCCGCAGTGCCGAGCTGGTCGTACAGGGGCTGCTGAAGAACGGCCTGGGCGTACGGGTCGTCGAGTACGAGGCGCGGGACCTGCCGCTGCCGCCCGAGGTGGAGCTGGTCTCCGAGTGCACCCCCGCGGTGCTCGAGGGCTGCGAGCTGCTGATCGTGCTGGGCGGCGACGGGACCCTGCTGCGCGGCGCCGAGTTCGCGCGCGGCTCGGGGGTGCCGATGCTGGGCGTGAACCTGGGCCGGGTGGGGTTCCTCGCGGAGGCGGAGCGGGACGACCTGGACAAGGTCGTGGACCGGGTCGTGACGCGGGAGTACGAGGTCGAGGAGCGGATGACCCTCGACGTGCTCGTACGGACGAACGGTGACGTGATCCACCGGGACTGGGCGCTGAACGAGGCCGCGGTCCAGAAGGTGTCCCCCGAGCGGATGCTCGAAGTGGTCCTGGAGATCGACGGGCGCCCGGTGTCCGGCTTCGGCTGCGACGGGATCGTCTGCGCGACCCCGACCGGTTCGACGGCGTACGCCTTCTCCGCGGGCGGGCCGGTGGTCTGGCCGGAGGTGGAGGCGCTGCTGATGGTGCCGATCAGCGCGCACGCGCTGTTCGCGAAGCCGCTGGTGACCTCGCCGGACTCGGTGCTGGCGGTGGAGGTGCAGCAGGGCGTCCCGCACGGGGTGCTGTGGTGCGACGGCCGCCGGATGCTGGAGCTGCCGGCCGGGGCCCGGGTGGAGGTCCGGCGGGGGGCGGTCCCGGTGCGGCTCGCCCGGCTGCACCACGCGTCGTTCACGGACCGGCTGGTCGCGAAGTTCGCGCTGCCGGTGTCGGGGTGGCGCGGGGCGCCGCACTGAGAGCCGTCTAATAGCACACGCGTTCGGGAAACTCCTCGCGGGTGACGTCACATGGCATCGGTGAAACCTCGGTATCGTCGTCCCGTGCTTGAGGAGATGCGGATACGGTCGCTCGGGGTCATCGACGACGCGGTGGTCGAGCTGTCGCCCGGTTTCACCGCGGTGACCGGCGAGACCGGCGCCGGCAAGACGATGGTCGTCACCAGCCTCGGCCTGCTGCTCGGCGGTCGCGCCGATCCGGCCCTGGTGCGGATCGGGGCCAAGGCGGCGGTCGTGGAGGGCCGCATCGTCTTGCGCCCCGGCGCGCCCGCCGCCGTACGGGCCGAGGAGGCCGGGGCCGAGCTCGACGACGGCGCCCTGCTGATCAGCCGGACCGTGTCCGCCGAGGGGCGCTCGCGCGCCCACGTCGGCGGCCGCTCCGTGCCCGTCGGCCTGCTCGGGGAGCTCGCGGACGACCTGGTCGCCGTACACGGGCAGACCGACCAGCAGGGGCTGCTGCGACCGGCCCGGCAGCGCCAGGCCCTCGACCGGTACGCGGGCGACGCCGTCGCCGTACCGCTGGAGAAGTACGGGTCCGCCTACCGGCGGCTGCGCGCGGTCGCCGTCGAACTCGACGAGATCACCACCCGGGCCCGGGAACGGGCCCAGGAGGCCGACCTGCTGCGCTTCGGCCTGGAGGAGATCGCGGCCGTGGAGCCGCTGGCCGGCGAGGACGCCGAGCTGGCGGCCGAGGCCGAGCGGCTCGGCCATGCCGAATCGCTGGCCTCGGCGGCGCAGATCGCGCACGCGGCCCTCGCCGGGGACGTCGAGGACCCGGAAGGCGTGGACGCGAACACGCTCGTCGCGGGCGCGCACCGGGCCCTGGACGCCGTACGGTCGCACGACCCGGCGCTCGGCGCGCTCGCGGAGCGGATCGGGGAGCTCGGGATCCTGCTGGCCGACGTGGCCGGGGAACTGGCCGGATACGCGGACGACCTGGACGCCGATCCGCTGCGGCTGGCCGCGGTGGAGGAGCGGCGGGCGGCGCTGACCCAGCTCACGCGCAAGTACGGCGACTCGATCGACTCCGTACTGGAGTGGGCCGAGCGGGGTTCGGCGCGACTGCTGGAACTCGACGGCGACGACGAGCGGATCACCGAGCTGACCGCCGAGCGGGACGGGCTGCGGGCCGAGCTGTCGCTGCTGGCGCAGGCGCTGACGGACGCGCGGGTGGAGGCGGCGACGCGGTTCGCCTCGGCCGTCACGGCGGAGCTGGCCTCGCTGGCGATGCCGCACGCGCGGGTGACGATCGACATCCGGCAGGTGGAGGACCCCGAGGGGGTGGAGGTCGACGGCCGTCCCGTCGCGTATGGGCCCTCGGGCACGGACGAGGTCGAACTGCTGCTGGCCCCGCACCCGGGCGCCCAGCCGCGGCCGATCGCCAAGGGCGCCTCGGGCGGTGAGCTGTCGCGCGTGATGCTGGCGGTGGAGGTCGTGTTCGCGGGCTCCGACCCGGTGCCGACCTACCTCTTCGACGAGGTCGACGCGGGCGTCGGCGGCAAGGCGGCCGTCGAGGTCGGGCGGCGGCTCGCGAAGCTGGCCAAGTCCGCGCAGGTCGTGGTCGTCACGCACCTGCCGCAGGTGGCCGCCTTCGCGGACCGCCAACTGCTGGTGGAGAAGACCAACGACGGATCGGTGACCAGGAGCGGCGTCAAGGTCCTGGAGGGCGAGGACCGGGTCCGCGAGCTCTCGCGCATGCTGGCGGGCCACGAGGACTCGGTCTCGGCCCGGGCGCACGCGGAGGAACTCCTGGCGGCGGCGCGCGCGGACGCGTAGGCCGGTCGAGGGGCCTTCCCCGGCGTGCCGCGCCGCGGAAGGCCCCTCACCGTCAGTCCTCGCCGGCGATCCGTCTGCGGGCCACGTCGTAGGCCCAGGCGTAGGTCGACGCCTTCTTGTCGACGGAGAAATGGCGGCCGGTGGCGGTGTCGAGCACCACGTGGAACTCCTCCATGAGGCTGGGCCAGTCCGCCTGTGCGAAGTCCTCGGCGGACCACCCGTAAAGCCGCCGCAGCTCGTCCTTGACCTCGGCGAAGAACGTCCGTGCGGGGCGCGGGGGCAGTCCCACCTCCACACCGAGCGCGCGCAGGCGCGCCTGTTCCTCCTCCGAAGCCTGCAGCCACTTGGACCCGCTGTCCCGCAGCTCGGCGTAGTCGACCCAAGCCCAGAAACTCTCGGCATCGGCGACGTCGGGCGCCTCCTGGTGGTGCTTGGGGCACAGCAGCGCGAAGTTCCTGACGTCCATGGAGCCGCCGAGGGAGGCGGGGACCACATGCGCGCGCTCGACCGGGGTGGCCCAGCAGATCAGGCAGCAGGCCTCGCTCATGCCGAGGTACTCGGCTATGGCCTTGACGCCGGGCGGTGACCTGCGCTCGGCAGGCGCGTGCTCACGCGGCCTCAGCGGCAGGCCGGCGTGGTCGTACTCGTGGCTGGTGCCGTCCTCCGGCGGTCCGATCAGCAGGACCTCGGGAAGGTCGTCGCGCTGCGGCCTCGGATTGCCGACACGGAGGAGCGGGGTCCACGCTTCGCTGAGGAACGGCATCAGATAGCCGAGGGTGAACTCCTGCATCAGCTCCAGGGCGTCGCCGTCGTATCCTCCCGCGGCGTTCCGGTGACCCTGGACGTCGAGGTAGAGGACGCGAGGTGTGCCGGGGAACCGGACCTGGGCGGACCGGACCATGAGGAAGATCCGCTGCGCGGCGCGCTCGAAGTCCTCGTACACGGCCATGTCGTGGTAGATCGCGATCGGCTTGCCGGTACCGCTCCGGCCTCCGCCCCGCCGCTTCTTCCCCGTCTTCTTCTTGCTCATCCGCCGCAGCCGCCTCGGGTTCGTAAGTTCGTGCCCATGCCCTCCAGGGTTTCAGGCACCACTGACAACCGGCCCCGGAGGGCGCGGCGTTAGGCCGTGTGGGTGAGGCTCGGGGGCGTGTGGCGGCATCTCGCGCGGGATCCGCACCCGTATGGTCCCGGAACGCGCGTGCGGACTGGCATCCTGGGCGACGACTCTGCCTCCCTCACCCACCCTGGAGCTTCGGCCCGTGAGCAGCTCCCCGGTCTCGATCCCGGTCCCCCCGCAGCCCTACGGGCGGCCGCCGCTGCGCACCGTCCAGGTGCTCGGCGGCGCGGGCGCGGGCAACAGCGCGCACGTGCGGTCGCTGGCGACCGGGCTCGCCGCCCGCGGGGTACGGGTCACGGTGTGCGCGCCCGTGGAGGCCGAGGGGGAGTACGACTTCACCGGCGCGGGGGCGCAGTTCACGCCGGACGCGGTGAGCGCGCTGCGGGCCGCGTGCGCCGGGGCGGACGTGGTGCACGCGCACGGGGTGCGGGCCGGGGCGCGGGCCGCGCTGGCGCTGCGCGGGCGGCGGGTGCCCCTGGTGGTTACCTGGCAGGGCGGCGGGCCGGCCACCGAAGGGACGTTCGGGCGGCTGGGGCGGGTACTGGAACGGCATGTGGCGCGGGCGGCGGCCGTGGTGCTGGGCGCGTCCTCGGACCAGGTGGACCTGGCACGGGCCCGGGGCGCTCGGGACGCGCGGCTGGCGCCCGTGGCGGTGCCGGTGGCGCCGCCCGGACCGGACGCCGGGACGGACCCCGGCAAGGCGCGGGCGGAACTCGGAGCGGTGGAGCGGCCGTTGCTGATCGCCGTCGGGAGCCTGGTGGAGCACCGGGGCTACTCGGTGCTGCTGGACGCGGCGCGGGCGTGGCGGGTGCTGGAGCCGCTGCCGCTGGTGGTGATCGCGGGGGAGGGTCCGCAGCGGGCCGAACTGGCCCGGCGGATCGAGGCGGAGGGGCTGCCGGTGCGGCTGCTCGGGCGGCGGCGGGATGCCGCGCAGCTGCTGGCGGCCGCGGACGTGGCGGTGCTGCCGAGCCGGTGGGAGGGGCGGTCCCTGCTGGCGCAGGAGGCTCTGCGGGCGGGGGTACCGCTGGTCGCCACGGCGGTCGGGGGCGTACCGGAGCTGATCGGGGACGCGGGGGTGCTCGTCCCGTACGGGGACGCGGCCGCACTCTCCTCGGCGGTGACCGACCTCCTCGCGGACCCGCCCCGCCGAGCCGCCCTGACCGCCGCGGGCCGCGCCCAGGCGGCCACCTGGCCCACGGAGGACGACACGGTGGCCCAGATCCTGTCGGTCTACGACGAGCTGATGGACCGGCGCAAATAGCCTCCGGCGAGCCCCCGCACGGCGCCCGCCGGACGGAGTCCGGCGCGGCCCGACGATGCCCGGGAGGGCCGCCGGGCCCGAGCGGTGCGAGGGGCGCGTCAAGAAGGGGTGTGGCGGCGGGCGCGGAGGGCCAGGCTCAGGGACAGGACCGTCTCCGGATCGTCCAGGTCCGTGCCCAGCAGCTCCGAGATGCGGGCCAGGCGGTTGTACAGGGTCTGGCGGTTGAGGTGGAGCTCGCGCGCCGTCTCCGCCTTGCGGCCCGCGTGGGCCAGGTACGTCTCCAGGGTGGGCAGGAGTGGGGGGCGGGACGCCGCGTCGTGCACGCGCAGCGCGCCGATCGCGCGGTCCACGAACGCCGCCAGGTCCGGGTGCTCGCGCAGCCGCCACAGGAGCAGGTCGATGTCCAGGCGCCGCGCGTCGTACCAGGGCCGGGCCGGGAGACCGTGGGCCGCGGTGGCGGTCTCCGCCGCATGGCGCAGGCCCGCCGAGGCGGCGGCCCAGCCGCCCGCCACGCCCACCACCACCGCCGGCGGGGCCGCCGCGCGGTCCAGGCCGGCCCGTTCCACACCGGCCCGCAGGGCGGCGGCCACCCGGTCCGCCACCGTCGTGCGTTCCGATTCGGAGCGGAGCGAGACCAGGAGCGGGACCCGGCCTTCCACCGGGCGCACGCCCAGGAGGACCGGGACGCCCACCGAGCTCAGCTCCTCCAGGACCGCCCTCGCCAGCACCGCCCAGTTGCCCGACGGGCCCAGCGACGAAGACAGGCGCATGACCACCGGCAGGAGCGGCCCCGCGCCCGGTTTGAAGCCCAGGACGCGGGCCTGCGCCGGGGCGTCCTCCGCCGAGATGCGGCCCTCCGCCAGGTCCGTCAGGAAATCGCCGCGGCCGCGCGCCGCCAGTTCGTCCTCCTGCCGCGCCTGCATCAGTACGACCGCCAGTACGCCCGCCGTCCGTTCCGCCGCCATCCGGTGCACGGGCAGCAGCGGCGCCGACACGCCCAGCAGGACCACCCTGGCGCGGACCGAGCCCGTGCCGTGGCCCCCGCCGGGGACGTCGATCAGGACCGCGTTGGCCGACGGCTCCGCCTCCCGCTGGCCCCGCAGCCCCTCCCAGACCTGCAGCGGATCCGCCGCGGCCTCCCCGGAGACGGGGCCCGCCGCGTACAGGAGCTGCCCGTCCGGGGTCTCCAGGAACACCGGATTGCCGGTGAAATCGGCCAGGATGTGGAGGACTTGGGGGATCCCGCCGCCGCTGAGCAGGGCCTCCGTGCACCGCCGGTGCACCTCCTCGGCCCGCTGGAGCAGGGCGTAGTGGTGGTTGACGATCTCGGTGTGGACCTCCTCCGTGACCGCCACGAACGGCACCTCGCGGTGCAGTTGGACCAGGGGCAGCCCGGCCGCCCGCGCCGTCTCGACGAGCGTCGCCGGGAGCCGGGTGAAGCGCGGGCCCAGTTCGACCACCAGCGCGGCGATCCCCCGGTCCGCGAGGCGCCGTACGAAGGCACGCTGCTCGGCGGGCCGGGTCCCGAGGCCCAGCCCCGTGGTCAGCAGCAGCTCCCCGCCCTTGAGGAGGGACGCGATGTTCGGCACCTCGCCCGCGTGCACCCAGCGCACGGTCCGGCCCAGGCGGTCGGCGCAGGCCACCACCTCCGGCAGCCCGCTGCGCAGTCCGGGCAGCTCCAGCGCCCGCTGAACGGTGATCCCGCCCTGGTTGTCCATGTCGCGGGACGCTACCAGGGGGTCAGACCGGCTTGATGTTGTGGTTGAAGCGGAAGACGTTGTCCGGGTCGTAGGCCCGCTTCACCGCGCCCAGCCGGGCCAGGTTCTCCGCGCCGAGACCGGCCGCCACACGCTCGGAACCCTCGTCGCCGGTGAAGTTGAGGTAGACCGCGCCGCTGCTCCACGGCTCCACGTGGGCGCGGACGTCCTTCACCCACGAGACGGCCCGCTCGTCCTCGGCCGGGTCCTCCCAGATGCCGAAGGGGTGCACGGCCCAGGGCGAGTCCCGGTACGGAACGGGGAACTCCGAGGGTCCGTCCGCGATGGCCCCGCCCAGCGGGAACAGCACGTGCTGGGTCCCGCCCGTCGGCATCACGTCGCCGAGCGCGCAGAAGACGCCGACGAGTTCGTCCGGCAGGCCCGTCAGGTACTCCGCGGACCAGTAGTTCCGCAGGCCCGGCGGATCGTCCAGCATGCACTGGAAGTCCGCGTACGGGAGGGCGGTGAGCACCTCCACCTCGTGCGGCAGCGCGAGCAGCGGCGCCGCGAGCCTGCGCAGCGCCTCCTCGCCGCCCGCGTACGTGAGCAGCGCGCCCGCCATCCGGGTCCCCACGAGATGATCCGGTACGAAGGGTTCCGGCGGGGCCGTCAGGTAGATCATGCCGCCGCCCGCCTCGGCGGGACCGTTCTCGATGATCTCGCGGTAGGTGCGCAGGACTTCGGGGCCGGCCTCCACCGGGTACAGCAGCAGGCAGATCGCGAACTCGGGCAGCTCGTGCAGGCGCAGCGTGATCGAGGTCGCGACCCCGAAGTTCCCGCCGCCGCCGTGCAGGGCCCAGAACAGCTCGGGGTTGTCCTCGGCGGTCGCCGTCAGGGTGCCGCCGTCGGCGGTGACCAGGTCCACGCCGAGCAGGTTGTCCACGGCCAGCCCGAACTTCCGGTCCAGCCAGCCGGAGCCGCCGCCGAGGGTGAAGCCGGTGACGCCGGTGGTGGAGACCCGGCCGCCGGTGGTGGCGAGCCCGTACGGCTGGCAGGCGCGGTCCAGCATGCTCATCACCGCGCCGCCCCCGACGCGTACGGCCTTCGCCCCGGGATGGACCGTGACCTCCTGCATGCCGCGCATGTCGACGACCACGCCGCCGTCGTTGAGGGACATCCCGGCGACGCTGTGGCCGCCGCCGCGCACGGCGACGGGCAGGTCCAGCTCGCGGGCGAAGCGGACGGTGGTGACGACGTCCGCCTCGCTCTCGCACCGGGCGATGACCGCGGGGCGGCGGTCGATCATCGCGTTGAAGACCGACCGGGCCCCGTCGTAACCGGGATCGCCGGGGGCGAAGACCTCACCGGCCAGATCCTCGCGGAGCGCGGTCAGGGCCTGGCCGGCCTTGGACGGGGGAGCCATGGCTGCGGCCCTCCTTCCGGAGGAGGCGTAGGACCTCTCCAGCGTAGGCGGGGCCGGCCCGCCGGGCGCGGGGGAGCCGGGGGCACCGCCCCGCGCCCCCCGCTGGGGCCGACGCCCTAGGGCGTGTCCGCAATGTCAGTTGGGGAGCCATAGTCGTAGGCAGGCGAGGGTGACGAGGGCTTTGTAGTGGCGGGCTCGTTTGTCGTAGCG
>NZ_JBIAXU010000037.1:0-17724 GCF_042896985.1 Streptomyces sp. NPDC001194
GTCGGTCAAGGGTGGAGCGCAGCGACATCGCGCAGCGACGCGAACGAAGTGAGCGCCCTTGACGGACCGACCCGACACGGAAGGACAGTGGACTGCCGGGACGCCCCCGGACACACCACCGACCCCGACCGCGTGGGTCCCGCCCCCCCCGAAGCCCCCACCCCCACCCTCTCAACCCCGCGCCGCCAAGCCCCCCCCCGAAGCCCCCGCCCCCCGCCCCCCGCCCCCCGCCCCCTACCCCGCCTGGAGCGCCAGTGTCGGTGACAGGCGGGCCGCGCGGACCGCCGGGTAGAGGCCCGCCAGGGTGCCTATCGCCAGGGTCGAGGCGAAGCCGCCCGTCACCGCCCAGAGGGGGACCACCCAGGGGAGGTCGCCCGCGTGGGCGTAGGCCGCCGTCGCCGCCGCGCCGAGGGCTATGCCGGCCAGGCCGCCGAGGCCCGACAGGAGCAGGGACTCCGTCACGAACTGGATGCGGACCTGGCCCTTGGTCGCGCCCAGCGAACGTCGCAGGCCGATCTCGTGCCGGCGCTCCAGGACCGAGATGATCATGGTGTTCGCCACCCCGACCCCGCCCACCAGCAGCGCGATCCCGCCCAGGCCGAGCAGGAGCGTGCTGAACGCGCCCTCCGTCGCCGCCTTCGCCTGCAGCGCCGCCGACGGGTCCGTCACCGACACCGTGCTCGGCGACTGCGGGTTGGCCGTCGGGGCGATCAGGCCGCGGACCGCCGCGACGCGGTCGTCCGCCGACCGTTCGTAGATCGCCGTCGGGTGGCCGTCGAAGCCGAGCAGCTGCTCCGCCGCCTCCCACCCGATCAGCGCCGAGCGCTCGATCTCCGGGGCCAGCGGGATCGGCTCCAGGATGCCGATGACCGTGAAGTACCGGCCGCCGATGAACACCTGCTGCCCCGGCTCCGTGATGCCCAGCCGCTCCGCCGAGACGTTCCCGAGCACCACCGACGGGTAGCGTCCGGTGGCTCCGTTCAGCCAGGTGCCCCTCTGCATCCGCGCGCGCAGGACCTCCAGCAGGTCGTCCTTCGCCGCCTTCAGGCCGATGCCGCCCGTCTCCTCCTTCGGGATGTTCTCCGAGCGCCGTACGGACTGCGCGACGTCACCCGTCGTACCCACCGACTCGACCCCGTCGATACGCGAGATCATGCCCGGGGCCTCCTTCGGCAGCTTGGTGTCCTGGCCCGAGAACATGGACTGGCCGGGCGTCGCCACCAGCATGTTCGTACCCAGCTTGTCGAGCTCCCGCAGCAGTTTGGCCTGGCTGGAGGAGGACACCCCGACGACCGCGATCATCGTCGCGATGCCGATCGCGATGCCGAGCGCGGACAGGAACACCCGCATCGGGCGCGAGCGCAGCCCCGCCGAGCCGACGTGCAGGACGTCACGGGGGCCGAGCCGGGCCGGGGTCAGCCTTCGCGAGGCCCTCACCGCTGCGCCACCTCCGCCGTGCTCCGTACGTCGTTCCACACGTCCGCCACGATCTCCCCGTCCCGGATCCGCACCTGTCGCGGCAGGCTCGCCGCGATCTCCTGGTCGTGGGTGATCACGGCGATGGTGGCCCCGTCCGCGTTCAGTTCGTGCAGCAGCTCCATCACCGACCGCCCCGACGCCGAATCCAGCGCGCCCGTCGGCTCGTCGGCCAGCAGCAGGTCCGGCTCCCCCGCCACCGCCCGGGCGATCGCCACGCGCTGCTTCTGCCCGCCGGACAGCTCGTGCGGCCGGTGCTCCGTCCGGTCCCCGAGCCCCACCCGCTCCAGCGCCCGCTCCGCCCGCCGGCCGCGCTCGGCCCGCGAGAGGCCGGAGTACAGCAGCCCCTCGGCGACGTTCGCCCGCGCGCTGATGCCCGGTACGAGGTGGAAGGACTGGAAGACGAACCCGACATGGCGCGAGCGCAGCGCCGACAGGGCGCGGTCGGACAAGGTCGCGATGTCGTGCCCGGCGATGGCGACCGCGCCGGCGCTCGGGCGGTCGAGGGTGCCGACGATGTGCAGCAGCGTGGACTTCCCGGAGCCGGACGGGCCGACGATGGCGAGGAGTTCGCCGCCCAGGACGGTGAGGTCCACTCCGCGCAGGGCCTGGACCCCGCCCGGGTACTCCTTGGTGACGCCCGCGAGCTCCACGACGGCGCGCGCGTGCCTGTTCTCTGCCGTACTCACTGTCGCCGCCGTCATTGCTTGGGGATCCCCACCTGCATGCCCTCCTTGAGGGCGTCCCCCTTGACCTCGACGCGGCCCTGGCCGAACATGCCGAGCTCCACGGGTACGTCGCGGACCGCGCCGCCCTCGACCACCTGCACGCCGAAGCCTCCGCCCGACAGCGCGAGGAGTGCGTTGACCGGTACGGAGAGCACGCCCTTGCGGGTCTCGCCGGTGAGCCGGACCGACACCGGGGACTGGTCGGGGCCCTTGATCCCGGAGGCGTCGTCCAGGGACACGTTCACCTCGACCTTCGGCTTCCCGCCTCCGCCTCCGCCGCCCCCACCGCCTGCTCCGCCGCCGCCGTTCGGGTCGTCCGGGTTCGCCGTGCTGCCCACCGAGTCGATCTTCCCGGCGGCCGTGCCGCCGCCCGGCAGCTGCACGGTCACCTTGTCGCCCGTCTTCGCCGCGCCCGCCTTGGCCACGTCCAGCTGGAAGCGGACCATCCGCTCGGTCCCGGTCAGGGTCATCACCGGCTTGCCCGGCGCCGGCTCGTCGCCGACCGCCGTGTCGTTCTTCTGCACCCGCTGAGGCCCGGACGCGAACGCGATGTCCTCCTTGCCGACCTCGCCCGTCTCCGCCGCCTTGTGCGCCTTCTGCCAGCGCTTGACCGCCGTCGCCGTGCCCGCGGTGAAGGTGCCGTCCTCCGGGTCGAGCCCGGTCCCGTAGCCGAGGGCCTGCAGGTTCCGCTTGAGCTGCTTGACGTCCTCGCCCTTGTCCCCGGTCTTCATCTGCCGGTACACGGGCGTGCTCCCGTACATGAGCCGCACCGGCTTGCCGTTGACCTCGTACAGCTTCCCGTCCCGCTCGATCGCCGTGCCCGCGCCCGCCGCCCAGGTGAGCACCCCGGGGCCGCCGGCGGCCAGTTTGCGCTCCTGCGCGTAGCCGAGCGTGCCCTCGACCGTGAGGCCCGAGCCGAGGTCCCCGCGCGTGACGGGGGCCGTCGCCTGCGGCATCCCGTCCGCGCGCTGGTCCTTCGCACCGTCGGCGTCCGACCGGGGCTGAGCGGCCGTCACCGCGTACCCGCCGCCCGAGACGGCGAGTACGACGGCCAGCGAGCCCAGCAGCCACCTGCCGCGCCGCCTCACGCGGCGTCGCACTTCTTCTGGGCGTCCTGGAAGGCCTGCTCCTGGCCGTCGGGGATCTTGGTGGCGCTCATCGCGCCCCCGTTGAACTCGGGGTCGGGGATGTTCACGCCGTTGTCCCGCATGCACTTGGCCCACTTCAGGGCCTTGTCCTTGTCCTCCTGCGAGATCTGGCCCGACCCGGGGGCCTGCAGCCCGCAGGCGTCGAAGGCCTTCTTCACCGCCTCCGGGTCCTCGCTGCCCGAGCCCAGCGTCATCCCGCGCGGGTCCTGGCCGGGCTCCGGGTCGGGCGCGTCTATGCCGTGCTCGCGCAGGCACTTGCGCGTCTTGAGCGCCTTGTCGGCATCGGCGCCACTGGCCGCGCCGCCACCTCCGCCCGACGCGTTCGTGGACGTGCCGTCCTTCCCGCCCTTGCCGTCCTTGCCGTCCTTCGCGTCCGGACCGGCACCGCCCGTGCACGCGGTGACGAAGAGGGTCAGGCCGGTGAGCGCCGCGGCCGTGGTCATGGTCATGGATCGATTCATGCGCCAGACCCTGCACCCGGGGCGGGTTTCGCTTCTCTCTCCGATCTTGCTTACGACGAGGAAATACGAGATTCCGGTAAAGAGGGCGGCATGCGAGTTCTGGTGGTGGAGGACGAGGAATTCCTCCGGGAGATGATCGCCGACGGGCTGCGCCGCGACGCGCTGGCCGTCGACGAGGCGGGCGACGGCCTCGAGGCCCTGCGGCGCCTGCGCCTCGGCGAGTACGACGTCCTCGTCCTCGACCGCGACCTGCCCGGGCTGCACGGCGACGAGGTCTGCCGCCAGGTGGTGCGCGAGCGGCTGCTGACCCGCGTCCTGATGCTGACCGCCTCCGGAACCGTGCGGGACCGGGTCGAGGGGCTCGGCCTCGGCGCCGACGACTACCTCACCAAGCCCTTCGCGTACGACGAGCTCCTCGCCCGCGTCCTGGCGCTGGGCCGGCGCACCCGGCCCGCCCTGCCGCCGGTGCTGGAGCGGTGCGGGATCGCCGTGGACACGGCGCGGCGGAGCGCGAGCCGCGACGGGCACCGGCTGGCGCTGTCGCGCAAGGAGTTCGCGGTGCTGGAGGCGCTGCTGCGGGCGGAGGGGGCGGTGCTCGGCAACGACGACCTGATCGAGCAGGTGTGGGAGGAGGACACCTCGTACAGCACCAATGCCGTACGGGTGACCCTCAGCAAGCTGCGGGCCAAGCTGGGGGAGCCGCAGCTGATCGAGACGGTGCCGGGGGCCGGCTACCGGATCGCGGGTCCGGGTGCCGGTCCGATCACCGAGCCGATCACCGAGCCGATCCCCGGTCCGATCACCGATCCGCGATGAGAGCAGTGCTCCATTCCGAGCGCGCCCGCCTCACCGCGCTCTACGGCTCCCTGCTCGTCCTGGCCGGCGGCGGCCTGATCGCCCTGATCAACATCCTGCTGCGCGGCGGCCTCTACACCCGCATCAGCGGGGCCGTCACCACAGCCGTCCCCGGCACCGCCTTCGAACGCGCCGCCGTCGAAGGCCAACCCCTCAAGGCGGTCCCCGCCCAGCGGCTCCCGCCCGGCGCCGCCACGCCCACCCGGGAGCAGCTCCAGACGTGGGCCGCCACCCGCAACCTCTCCATCGCCGTGGAGAGCGCCACCCTCCACGAGCTGCTGGTCGTCTCGCTGATCGCCCTCGCCGTGTTCGCCGTACCGTCGATCTGGCTGGCCTGGTGGATGGCGGGCCGCGTGCTGCGGCCCGTCGGGGTCATCACCGAGACGGCCCGCCGCCTTTCGGGGGAGAACCTGCACGAGCGGATCGGCCTCGAGGCCCCGCCCGGCGAACTCAAGCGGCTGGCCGACACCTTCGACGGCATGCTCGACCGGATGGAGAGCCTGGTCGGCGCGCAGCGCCGGTTCGCCGCCAACGCCGCCCACGAGCTGCGCACCCCGCTGGCCGTGCAGCGGGCGGCCGCCGAGATCGGGCTGGCCGGGGACCCGCCGCCGGAGAAGGTGGCCCGGATCCGGTCCAAGCTGATCGGCGTCGCCGAGTCCAGCGAGCACCTCGTCGAGTCGCTGCTGCTGCTCGCGGTGTCGGAGGAGGGCCTGGAGACCACCGCGGCGGTGGACCTCGTGGCCCTCACGGAAGCGGAGCTGGCGGAGACGGAAGCGGCGGGGGCCGCCGGGGCGGGCGCGGCCGGGGGCGACGGGCCGACCGTCGTCCGCGGCCTCGAGCCGGTGAGCGTGGTCGGCGACCGGGCCCTGTTGGGGCACCTGGTGCGGAACCTGCTGGCCAATGCCGTACGGCACAACCGGCCGGGCGGGCGGATCACCGTGAAGACCTCCGCCGACGGGGTGCTGACGGTGTCCAACACGGGCCCGGTGATCGACCCCGCCGACGTGCCGCGGCTGCTGGAGCCGTTCCGGCGGCGCGCCGAGCGGCAGCACACCGCGGGTGAGGGCGCCGGGCTGGGGCTCTCGATCGTCGCCTCGATCGCTCGGGCGCACGGCGCGAAGCTGGTGGTGCGGGCCAATCGGGGACCGGGCGGCGGTTTGACGGTCCGGGTGCGCCTTCCGGTCACACCTGCGCCGCACCGGACGGCGTCGCCTCAGGAATCCTGATGATCGCGTGTGTACCGTCGGAGGCATGAGCAAGCACCCCCGAGCCGGCTCCCGCAGTCCCCGTACGTTCCTCACTTCCCTCACTTCACTCACGTCCGTCGCGTCCCGCAGCCTCCGTTCGCCGCGGCGGCTGGCCGTCGCCGCCGCCGTGGGCCTGCTGGCCTGCGGGGCCGGCTGGGTGTACGCGGCCCAGGAGGACGACCCCGTCACCAGTGCCTCGGCCCGTACCGGGGACCGCCCGGGGGACGCGGCCCGCAGGCCGTCCTCGGGCGCCGCCTCCGATGCCGCCGCCTCCGATGCCGCCCCGGCCGCAGGCGCCTCGCACGCCACCCGCGGGGCCCGCGGCGCGCCGGGTGCGCCGGGCGCCCCCGCAGCCTCGGGAGCAGCCGGAGCGCCGGGAGCGCCCGGAGCGCCCGCGGCCCCCGATTCCGCCGGCGGCCTGTCCGAAGTCAGCGACGAGACCCGGGCCCGGATCCCGGCCGACACCCGCCAGCTCCTCCTCGTCGCCGGCAAGGCGAGGGACTCCTCGGAGTCCACGGCGACCCTCTACACCCGGCCGGCGGCCGGCGCCGACTGGGTCCGCAGCAGCGAGAGCTGGCCCGCGCACAACGGCGCCAGCGGCTGGAACTCCGGCGAACGCGAGGACGGGGACCTCACCACCCCCGTGGGCGTGTTCACCCTGCGGGACGCGGGTGGTCTGCTGGAGAAGCCGCAGGGCACGAAGTTCCCGTACGACCACAACCGGCTCTTCGTCCCCACCGGCCGGGGCGTGAACGGCGAGTCCCTCGCGGGCGCCTTCGAGTACGTCATCGCGATCGACTACAACCGCCGGACGGGATTCTCCCCGTTGGACCTGGTCAAGCCGGAGGGTGAGGACAAGGGCGGCGGCATCTGGCTCCACGTCGACCACAACGGCCCTTCGCAGGGCTGCATCGGCATCTCGAAGGAAGCCATGAAGAAGCTCCTGACCACCCTGGACCCGGCGGCGAAGCCGGTCGTCGTGATGGGCCCGGAGGGCTTCTGACCGCAAGGCCGGCCGGGATCAGACCGCCAGACCGGCAGGCTCCGGGCCGGCCGCCTCCGGGCCCGCCGGTTCGGAACCGGCCGGCCCGGCGGCGACCCGCCGCCCCCGCACCAGCAGTCCGATGTACGCCAGGTCGAAGACGCTGCACAGCACGCCGAGCCCGAGGATGAACGCAGAGTCCTCGACGACACCGAAGAGCAGCGTCGGGGCGAGGGTCCCGAGCCACTTCGCGACGGCGATGACGAGGGACTGCCCGCGCGGTCCGCGCCGGTCGGCGTAGAGGGCGATGAACAGTCCGGACATCAGCAGGTTCTGCAGGAACGCCGCGTACCGGGTCGCGTCGTGCGTCCCGAAGTGCGCGAGGATGAGCCACTGCACGGCGAAGCCGGTGCCGAAGACGAGCACGCTCCACGCCGCGAAGAGCGGCCGCGTCACGAATCCGGGGAGCTCGGCGCGCCCGAAGCGCAGGTAGGTCCAGATGATGACGACGTCGGCGAGGGCCCACACCACGTTGACCACGCCCTGGGGGGACACCCCGGCGCGGAACTCGCCCACGGCGTAGGTCGCCTCCCACGCGAAGTTCAGCGCGAGCGCGGCCACGGGCATCGCGTACGTCCGGTCCCGCAGCCCGACCCGGATCGCCTCGACGTACACGACGGTCCACGCCACTCCGCTGACCAGCGTCAGAAACAGATCCACGCCGGGCACCCTAAAGGATGGCCCGCACCGGGCAAAGGTCCCGCGCAGCGATCAGATGCGCCCCCATTGCACCGGCGACCGGCGACCGGCGACCGGCGACCGGCGCCCGGCGCCCGACGGATGCGGCGGTGCACGGCTTCGGCACGTGGGACCCGTCCGAGGAGGCCGCTTTCGCCGGTCCCTTCGAGAGGGCGGCGGTGGCCACGACGAGAGCGTCGGCCACGCCGGGCGGGTGAATCCCGCCCACCCCTTGCCTGACGGACCGTCAGCTACGACGATGGCCCCCGGCGCCGGAGGGTCCCCGTGCCGGGGGCCGCCGGCGGACGCGGTCGACGAAGCGGAGGCGGCATGGCGCGCGTGTTTGCGGAAGGCCGGCTGGTCTACGGGATGCAACTCCCGATCCAGTCGCAGAGCACCATCTACGCCGAGCCCTGGGAGGCCGCGGCGACCGCCACCGACCTCGCCGAGGTGGCGCGGGCCGCCGACCGGGCCGGCTTCGGGTACCTCGCGACCTGCGACCACGTGGCCATCCCGCGCCGCCTCGCCGGCCCGATGAGCACCGTCTGGTACGACCCGGTGGCCACCCTCGCCTTCCTCGCCGGGATCACCGGGCGCGTACGGCTGCTCAGCCACGTCGCGATCCTCGGCCTGCGCCACCCCCTCCTCAGCGCCAAGCAGTACGCCACCGTCGACCACCTCTCCGGCGGCCGGCTCATCCTCGGCGTCGGCGCGGGCCACGTCCAGGAGGAGTTCGAGGCCCTCGGCGCCGACTTCGCCGGCCGCGGGGCCGTCCTCGACGAGACCCTGGACGCGCTGCGCGCGGCCCTCGGCCCCGAGGAGTACCCGGAGTTCGAGGGCGAGCTGTTCTCCTTCAAGGACCTCGGCCAGCTGCCCCGGCCCGCCCAGGCGCGCATCCCCGTCTGGGTCGGCGGCTCCTCGCCCGCCGCCGTCCGCCGGGCCGCCGTGCGCGGCGACGGCTGGCTCCCGCAGGGCGACCCGCGCGACAAGCTCCCCGCGCAGATCGCCCGGATCAAGGAGCTCCGCGCGGCGGCCGGGGTCGGTGACCCCATCGAGTTCGGCGCGATCACCGAGGCGCTGTACGTCGGCGAGCCCGGCTGGGACACCGGCCGGCGCACCCTCACGGGCAAGGCGGAGGTGCTCGCCGAGTCCCTGCGCGCGTACAAGGCGCTCGGCGTGGACCAGATCCAGGTCCGTTTCCGCAGCCGCGACCGCGCCGAACTGACCGACCAGATCACCGCGTTCGGGGCCGAGGTCGGCCCCCTCCTCAACGACTGAACACCTCGACGACCGAACACCTCGACGACTGGGAGTACGGGCATGGGCAAGCTGGACGGGCGCGTCGTCGTCATCACGGGCGCGGCGCGCGGCCAGGGCGAGCAGGAGGCCCGGCTCTTCGCCGCCGAAGGGGCCAAGGTGCTCCTCTGCGACGTGCTGGACGAGCAGGGCGCCGCCGTCGCCAAGGAGATAGCCGGGGAGGCGGGCGAGGACCGCGCCCGGTACGTACGCCTCGACGTGAGCCGGGAGGAGGACTGGGCCGCCGCCGTCGCCACCGCGAAGGAGGCCTTCGGTCCGGTGGACGGCCTGGTCAACAACGCCGGGATCCTGCGCTTCAACGAGCTGGTCTCGACCCCGCTGGAGGAGTTCGAGCAGCTGATCCGGGTCAACCAGGTCGGGACCTTCCTCGGCATCAAGGCCTTCGCCCCCGAGATCGAGGCGGCCGGCGGCGGCACCATCGTCAACACCTCCTCGTACACCGGCCTGACGGGCATGGCGTACGTCGGCGCGTACGCGGCGACCAAGGCGGCGATCGTCGGCCTGACCCGGGTGGCCGCGCTGGAGCTGGCCGCCAAGGGCATCAGGGTCAACGCGATGTGCCCGGGCGCGGTGGACACCCCGATGGCCAACCCCGGCCTGCTGGACCCGGCGAACATGAGCGACGAGGCCCGGGACGCCATGGCGGAGCTCTACGGGCGGGTCGTGCCGATGGGGCGGGTGGGCCGGGCCGACGAGGTCGCCAGGCTGGCCCTGTTCCTGAGCAGCGAGGACTCCTCGTACATCACCGGCCAGCCGTTCGTCATCGACGGTGGCTGGATGGCGGGCGTCAGCATCATGTGACCTGCGCTCGGTCCGCATCTGATGAAGCGTCAGGTATTGACGCTCCCGCTTCCGCGGTGGAACAGTCGACTCATCGAATCTGACGACACGTCAGAAATCAAAGGACGGTGAACCCCCTTGGAATTCGGGCTCTTCGTGCAGGGATACGTGCCTGAGGCGCGGTCCAAGGTCGACCCCGAGGCAGAGCACAAGGCGCTGATCGAGGAGACCGAGTACGTCATCCAGGCCGACAAGTCCGGCTTCAAGTACGCCTGGGCCTCCGAGCACCACTTCCTGGAGGAGTACTCGCACCTCTCGGCGAACGAGGTCTTCCTCGCCTACCTCGCCCACGCCACCGAGCGCATCCACCTCGGCTCCGGCATCTTCAACCCGCTCGCCCAGGTCAACCACCCCGTCAAGGTGGCGGAGAAGGTCGCGATGCTCGACCACCTCTCCAAGGGCCGCTTCGAGTTCGGCACGGGCCGCGGCGCGGGCAGCCACGAGATCCTCGGGTTCCTGCCCGGCATCACGGACATGAACCACACCAAGGAGATCTGGGAGGAGACCATCGCCGAGTTCCCCAAGATGTTCCTCCAGGAGGAATACGAGGGGTTCCAGGGCAAGCACTGGTCGCTGCCGCCGCGCAAGATCTTCCCCAAGCCGTACGGCAAGGCCCACCCGGCCATGTGGTACGCCGCCGGCTCCCCCTCCTCGTACGCGATGGCCGCGAAGAAGGGCCTCGGCGTCCTCGGCTTCAGCGTCCAGAAGGTCTCCGACATGGAGTGGGTGCTGGAGCAGTACAAGACGGCCATCCAGGAGGCCAAGGCCATCGGCGCGTTCGTCAACGACAACGTGATGGTCACCTCCACCGCCATCTGCGCCGAGACGCACGACAAGGCGGTCGAGATCGCCGTCAACGCGAACATGAACCGCTTCCAGTCGCTGGTCTTCCGCTACCACGACACCTTCCCGCGGCCCGAGGCGATCCCGCAGTGGCCCGAGACGCTGCCGGAGTACAACGCGGAGATCATCGAGCTGCTGATCGCCGAGGAGCTGCTGATCTGCGGGGACCCGTCCGAGGTGCTCGCCCAGTGCAAGCGCTGGGAGCAGGCGGGGGCGGACCAGCTGTCGTTCGGCCTGCCGACCGGGGTCTCGTACGAGGACACGATGAACACCGTCAAGCTCATCGGCGAGCACGTGATCCCGAAGATCGACACGGATCCGGTCCACCGCACGACGCGCTTCCGCCAGGCCGTCTGACCGGGCGGGGAGTACGGGGGCGGCGTCTTCCCGGACCGCCGCCCCGCACCGGCCCCGGCCGGAGGTCATGCCGAGGCCGCGGCCGGCCCGGCGGCCCCCGGCCGGGGCACGCGGACGTCCGGGGCGCGGCCCCGGGGAGACGGCCAGCCATACGAACACCGGCAGAGGGGACGTCATGCTCGACCACCTGATCAAGGGAGCCACCGTCGTCGACGGCACCGGCGCCCCCGCCCGCGCGGCGGACGTCGGCCTGCGCGACGGGCGGATCGCCGTCATCGGCGCGCCGGGCACGGTCACGGAGGAGGCCCGGACCACCGAGGACGCCACCGGGCTCGTGCTGTGCCCCGGCTTCGTCGACCCCCACACGCACTACGACGCCCAGCTCTTCTGGGACCCGTACGCGACCCCCTCCATGAACCACGGCGTCACCACCGTCGCCGGCGGCAACTGCGGGTTCACCCTGGCCCCGCTGCACCCGGACCGCCCCGAGGACGCCGACTACACCCGGCGCATGATGAGCAAGGTCGAGGGCATGGCCCTCAAGGCCCTGGAGGAAGGCGTCGACTGGACCTGGTCCGGCTTCGGCGAGTACCTCGACGCCCTGGAGGGCCGGATCGCCGTCAACGCCGGCTTCATGGTCGGCCACTGCGCCCTGCGCCGGCACGTCATGGGGGCCGACGCGGTCGGCGGACAGCCCACCCCCGAGCAGATGCGGCAGATGCTCGACCTCTTCCACGACGCCATGAACGCGGGTGCCTGGGGCCTGTCCACCACCCAGTCCGCCACCCACTCCGACGGCGACGGCGCACCCGTCGCCTCCCGGCACGCCAAGCCCGCCGAGCTCCTCGCGCTGTCGAAGGCCGTCTCCGAACACGAAGGCACCCAGCTCGAGGCCATCGTCGCCGGCTGCCTCGACCAGTTCGCCGACGAGGAGATCGACCTCTTCGTCGAGATGAGCGCCGCCGCCGGCCGCCCCCTGAACTGGAACGTCCTCACCATCGACGCGGCCGTGCCCGAACGGGTCCCGCGCCAGCTCGTACCGAGCGAGCGCGCACGCAAGGCCGGCGGCCGCATCGTCGCGCTGACCATGCCGATCCTCACCCCCATGAACATGTCGCTCGGCACCTTCTGCGCGCTGAACCTGATCCCGGGCTGGGGCGAGATCCTCGGCCTGCCCGTGCCCGAGCGGATCGCGAAGCTGCGCGACGCCGGCGTACGGGAGGAGATGCTGCGCCGCGCCGACAGCAAGGAGGCCGGGGTCTTCCGGCGCCTGGCCAACTTCGGCCGCTACGTCATCGGGGACACGTACAGCAAGGAGAACGAGGGCCTGTCGGGCCGCGTCGTGAACGACATCGCCGCCGAGCGCGGCCAGGACCCCTTCCGGTGCCTGGTCGAGATCTGCGCCAACGACGACCTGCGCACGGTGCTCTGGCCCATGCCCACCGACAACGACCCGGCGAGCTGGGCCCTGCGCGCCGAGACCTGGCAGCACGAGGACGTCATGCTCGGCGGCTCCGACGCCGGCGCGCACCTGGACCGCATGTGCGGGGCCCCGTACACGACCCGCTTCCTCGGGGACTGCCTGCGCGGCCGCAAGCTGGTGCCGCTGGAGCAGGCGGTGAAGATGCTCACCGACGACCCGGCGCAGCTGTTCGGGCTGCGCGGGCGCGGCCGGATCACCGAGGGGTTCCACGCGGACCTGGTGCTGTTCGACCCGGAGCGCATCGAGGCCGGCCCCGCGACGCTCGTCCACGACCTGCCCGGCGACAGCCCGCGGCTGGACGCCCGCGCGATCGGCATCGTGTCCGTGCGCGTCAACGGCGTCGAGACCATACGCGACGACCAGGTCACGGGGGCGATCCCCGGGATCGTGCTCCGCTCGGGCCGCGACACGAGGACGGTGAGCACGCGTTGAGCGAGCCCCTTCAGCAGAAGCTGTACATCGGCGGGGAGTGGGTCGAGCCGGCCGGCGGCCACTACGAGGTCGTCAACCCGGCGGACGAATCGGTGGTCGGGCTCGCGCCCGAGGCCTCGCGCGCCCAGGTCGAGGAGGCGGCGCGCGCGGCGGCCGAGGCCTTCGAGACCTGGTCCCGTACGACCCCCGAGGCGCGGGCGGCCGTGCTGGACCGGGCCGCGGACATCATGCAGCGCGAGTACGAGCCGTGGTCGGCCCTGGCCCGGGCCGAGACCGGCGCGCCGACCGGGATCGCGCGCGGGATGCAGGTCGGGGTCGGGGTCGCGCGCTTCCGGCGGTACGCGAAGGGCGCGCTCGAACCGGTCGAGCGCGGGCTGCCCCCGCAGGTCACCGAGGCCGGGCCGATGGGGAAGGCGGGCATCCTGGGGGCGCTGGAGGTGCGCCAGCCGGTCGGCGTGGTCACCTGCATCACCTCGTACAACAACCCGTGGGCGAACCCGGCGGGCAAGGTGGCCCCGGCCCTGGCCATGGGCAACACGGTGGTGGTCAAGCCCGCCCCGCAGGATCCGCTGTCGGTGTTCAAGATGGCCGAGGCCCTGCACGAGGCGGGCGCCCCGGCCGGCGTCGTGAACGTGGTCTGCGGTGCGTCGGTCGAGGTCGGCGAGGCCGCGGTGGACTCCCCGTACGTGGACATGGTGTCGTTCACCGGCTCCACGGGCGTCGGGCAGCGCATCGCGGAGGTCTGCGGCCGCTCCATGAAGCGGCAGCTGATGGAGCTCGGCGGCAAGGGGGCGGCGGTCGTCCTCGAGGACGCCGACCTGGACGCGGCGGTGATGGGGATCGGCACCACCTTCTCCTTCTACTCCGGCCAGATCTGCACGGCTCCGACCCGGGTGATCGTGCACCGGTCGGTGTACGAGCGGCTGGTGGAGAAGCTGACCGGCTACCTGGCCTTCATGAAGGTCGGCGACCCGGCGGTCGCGGGCACGGTGGTGGGACCGGTGATCTCGGCGGCGCACCGGGACCGGGTGGAGTCGTACGTGGAGCTCGGCCGCAAGGAGGGCGCGCGGATCGCGTACGGCGGCGAGCGGCCGGTGGTCGGGGACGGCCGGGGCTTCTACGTGGCGCCGACGCTGCTGGTGGACTGCACGAACGACATGCGGGTGGTCCGGGAGGAGATCTTCGGCCCGGTGGTCGTGGTGGTCCCCTTCGACGGCGGCGAGGAGGAGGCGGTCCGGCTGGCCAACGACAGCGATTTCGGGCTGCTGAGCTACGTGTGGTCCGGGGACGCGGCGCGCGCCTTCCGGGTGGCGCGGCGGCTGCGCGCGGGCGGTGTCGGCGTGAACACGATCGGCCGGAACATGGAGGCCCCGTTCGGCGGCTTCAAGCGTTCGGGTGTCGGCCGGGACGTGGGCTCGTACGCGCTGCACGCGTACAGCGAGATGCAGTCGATCGTCTGGACGACGTGAGAGGCGTCCGGGCGGGCTGAGACCCAGGTCACACGGGAAAGTTCAAAGCGGCACAAAAGGGGTACTGCTGCGGTTTCCGCATTCCGGAACGGGCTGTCCGCTCCCTGTTGAGCAGGGGGCGGACTCGCGCATGAACCTTGCATTGAGTGTTAATGAACTGCCGTGTGCTCTGGATTCGAAGGTGTTCCCGCCGGTAGCTGCTCGGACCCAATCCTTCCGGATATGGAAAACGCAGCCTCTAACGTCTCGACCCATGACACAGCTGGACGTACGGCCTCGGGTCGGAGACACGGTGAGCGGCGTCGCCGGCGGCGAGGGCGGCGACGGCGACGTGCGCGGCAAGGGCCTCGGCAAGGGCTCCGTGGGTCTGGTGGGCAGTGCCGTCATCGGCATCTCCACCGTCGCCCCCGTCTACTGCCTGACCTCGACGCTCGGCTCCACCGCCGGCGAGGTCGGCGTCCAGATGCCGGCGGTCTTCCTGGCCGGCTTCCTGCCGATGCTCCTCGTCGCCTTCGCCTACCGCGAGCTCAACAAGGCCGTTCCGGACTGCGGCACCTCCTTCACCTGGACCGTGAAGGCCTTCGGCCCGCGGATCGGCTGGATGTGCGGCTGGGGCCTGGTGATCGCCACGATCATCGTGCTCTCCAACCTGGCCGGCGTCGCCACCTCGTACTTCTGGCTGCTGGCCGGCGAGATCACCGGCAATCCGTCGATCGCCGCCCTGGACGACGACAAGCTCGTCCACATCGCCACCTGCCTCACCCTGATCGCCGCGGCGACCGCCGTCAGCTACCGCGGCATGACCGCCACCAAGGGCGTCCAGTACACCCTGGTCGGACTCCAGCTCGCGGTCCTCGCCCTCTTCGTCGCGATGGCCTTCCAGAAGGCCTCGGCCGGCACCTTCGACACCGGCCTGGACTTCTCCTGGCAGTGGATGAACCCCTTCGCGGTCGAGTCCATGGGCGCCTTCACCGCCGGACTCTCCCTCTCGATCTTCATGTACTGGGGCTGGGACGCCTGCCTCGCCACCAACGAGGAGACCACCGGCTCCGCCAAGACCCCCGGCCGGGCCTCGCTCATCGCGATGGTCGTCCTGGTCGGCTCGTACCTGGCCACCGGCATCGCCGCCCAGATGGCCGTCGGCTCCGGCACCGCCGGCTTCGGCCTCGGCAACCCGGAGACCTCCGGCAACGTCTTCGCCGCCCTCGCCGGTCCGGTCATGGGCCCGATGCTCGGCATCCTGCTCTTCGTCGCGGTCCTCGCCTCCGCGACCGCATCGCTGCAGACCACGTTCATCCCGGTCGCCCGCACGGTCCTGGCCATGTCCACGTACGAGGCCCTGCCGGCCTCCTACGCCAAGGTCCACCCGCGCTTCAAGACCCCGGGCCGCGCCACCGTCATGGCGGGCGTCGCGACCGGCGCGTTCTACACCGTGATGACGCTCGTCAGCGAGAACGTCCTGACCGACACGATCTTCGCGCTCGGCCTGATGATCTGCTTCTACTACTCCCTGACGGCCTTCGCCTGCGCCTGGTACTTCCGCGGCGAGCTGCGCCGCTCCGCCCGGGACCTGTTCTTCAAGGGCGTCTTCCCGGTCCTCGGCGGGCTCCTGCTCGCCGCCGTCTTCCTGAAGACCCTGATCGACATGTGGAACCCGTCGTACGGCTCCGGCTCCACCGTCCTCGGCGTCGGCAGCGTCTTCGTCATCGGCGTCGGCCTCCTGGCCCTCGGCCTGGTGATCATGCTGGTCACGCAGCGCCGCAGCCCGGCCTTCTTCCGCGGGGAGATCCTGACAAAGTCCACCCCGGCCCTGGTGGTCGAAGACTGACCCCGCCCCACACTGGAGAAGTCCCCCGCGGCCCGGATCGATCCCCCCGCTCCGGGCCGCGGACCCAACACCGGGCGTCACCCCAAGGGGGGCCGGGCGGTGACCCCGGGTGGCGGCAGGTCGTTGGGTACGGCATGAACGTCATGAAGCGCCGCCTCGCCGCCCTGGTCCTCACCAGCGGCGCCGCCCTCGCCCTGACCCCCCTCGCCGCGCACGCCGACACGAAGGGCCCCACCATCGAGGGGCAGCCCGTCACCAAGCGCATCACCGACATCGCCAACCACCCCGGCCAGGCCGTGGACGACACGAAGACGGCCCTGGCCGTGACGGCCTCGGCCGCCGGCACCGCCACCCACGCCACCGACTCCTCCCTCGCGGGCGCGGGCAGCGCCCTCGACGGTCTCCCGAAGGCCCCGTCGGTGCGCTGACCGCGGCCGTTGACCCCCGCCGTTGACCGCGGCCCGTCGCGGCGGGCCCTCGGGAAGGGTCGGTCGTTGAGCAGGCCATGATCCTGTGGCTGCTCAACACCTTCAGCACGTTCACCCTCGGTGTCCTCCTCGTCGGCGGCTTCGTCGCCCTCGCCGTCGGAGGCAGCCTCGCCGCCCGCCGCCGCTTCCCGCACCTGGCGGGCGGGGAGCACAACGAGATGGTCGGCGTCGCCCTCGGCATGTTCGGCGCGATCTACGGAATCATCCTCGCCTTCGTCGTCGTCATGCTCTGGACCCAGCTGGAGAACACCCAGACCGTCGTCGCCACCGAGGCCACCGACCTCGCCCTCGTCGTCCGCAGCGCCGAGTCCTTCCCGCCGGCCGAACGCGCCCGCGTGGAGCGGGCGGTGGGCGACTACGTGCACGCCGTCGTCGAGATCCAGTGGCCGATGATGCGGGACGGCCGCCCCAGCTACGACGCGACCGCCGAACAGACGCACGGGCTGTACCAGGCGCTCCAGGCGTACGAGCCCTCCGGAGCCCGCAACGAGACCTTCTACGAGGAGGCCGTGGGCCGCCTCAACGACGTCGCGGCGCAGCGCCGCGCCCGCATCACGATGGCGGAAACGTCCCTGCCGGTACTGCTCCAGGTACTGGTGTACGGAGGCGCGCTCGTGATCCTGCCGCTCACCTTCCTGTTCGGCCTGCGGAGCCTGAAGATGCAGCTGCTGTTCGTCTCGGCGGTGGCGGGGCTGATCGGCTTCAGCCTGCTGCTGGTGATGGCCCTGGACCGCCCCTTCGCAGGCGACCTGAGCGTCACCCCGACCCCGTACAAGGAGGCGGCACTGGCACAGTTCTGGCGGGCGGGGTAGGGCGGGTGGGGCGGGTGGGATGGGTGGGGCGGGGGTTTCGGGGGGCGGGACCCACGCGGTCGGGGTCGGTGGTGTGTCCGGGGGTTTCCCGGCAGTCCACTGTCCTTCCGTGTCGGGTCGGTCCCTCAAGGGCGCTCCCTGCGGTCGCGTCGCTTCGCGATGGCCTTCGGCCACCCTTGACCGACCGCCCCGCCCCGGAAAGACAACAGACTGCCGGGAA
>NZ_JBIAXU010000038.1:0-12056 GCF_042896985.1 Streptomyces sp. NPDC001194
TTGCCCAGCGCGGAGATGGCGCCCGCCATGTTGCTGTTGGCGTTCTCCGGCTTCCACTCCTTGGTGTCGTACTCCTTGCCGATGGTCACCTTGCCGTCGAGGACGAAATGCGCACCGGTCTTGAAGCCCTTGGCGTTCGGGTCGGTGAGCGAGCCGTTCATCATGACGATCTGGCCGGATCCGGCCTTGTCGCCGAGCGCCTCCAGCAGGGCCTTGGCCTGGACCTTGCCGACGTCCTCGTTGTCGAAGGAGGTGTACGCGTCGATCGGGCCCTCGGCGAGGCGGTCGTAGGCAATGACCGGAATATGGGCGTCCTTGGCCTTCTTGACCGCACCGGCAATGGCCTTCGCGTCCACCGCGTCGATGATGAGGACATTCACCTTGCGGGCGATCATCTCGTCGACCTGGGCGTTCTGAGCGGCCGCATCCTGCTTGGCATTGGCGTAGACCACTTCGCCCTTGTTACGCGTGAATTTGGCGATTTCCTTCTCGATCAGCGGCTTGTCGAACTTCTCGTAGCGCGCCGTCTGGTCCTCCGGGAGCAGGAGGCCGACCTTGATGGCCTCACCCTTGGCGGAACCGCCGGATCCCGCGCCGGCGCCTTCCGTACTGCCGCAGGCGGCGAGCGAGACGGATGCCGCGGCAGCGGTGACGACAACGACGACCCGACCGAGATGCGTGTTCACGACGTAAACCTCCCTGAGCAGGCCGTGTCCATGCGGCCGAGGTAGACGCAGTCAACTCGGCGCCGACACCTCCGTCAAGAAGTGAACTATTAACGAGATGGCAACGTTGCCATCACGCTCCGCTTTGACGCAATTCGGTGATTGCCCTGCTTTTCCACATAATTTTCACTGCCCTGAGGCTTCAAGTCATGAAGAGGAAAGAGCGGCCGAAGACCCGGCATTCCGAAGAGGCGCCGCGTGCGGTCCGGCGGCGCCTCCCGTCGTGGAGGTCCTCAGACGCCGGCGGGTCGCGGAGCCGGCTCGCGGCGCATGGGCCAGAGCGTCGGGCCGCCGCCCGGGAGTTGGACCTCGCCGAGCGCGGTGAAGCCGAAGTGCTCGTAGAAGGGGAGGTTGGCCGGCTTGGAGGATTCCAGGTAGACGGGCAGACCCGCCGCGTCGGCCTTCGCGAGGCCCGATCGCAGGAGGGCGGCCCCGTGGCCCTCGCCCCGGGCGGCGGGATCCGCGCCGATCACGGCCAGGTACCAGTGCGGCTCCTGGGGCCCCTCCCCGGCGGCGGCCTCGGCGGCCTGCCGGAACAGCGGGGCACGGTCGCCCAGGATCTCCGAGAGCTCCCCGATGGTCCCGGCGTCGGGAACGGCCTTGCCCTGCGCGCCCGGCGGAACCCAGAAGGCGGCCGCCGCTCCGGTGCGCTCGCAGACGCCGTGGTGCGCGTACTGCCGGGTGAAGATCGTGCTGAAGTACCGGCCCAGACCCGCCGCGCGCGCGGCCTCGCCGGGGAAGAACCAGCGCATCATCGGGTCGTCGTCGAAGGCGAGGGCCAGGATGCGGCCGATCGATGACGCATCGTCAATCGTCGCCGTTTTCGGCGTGTTTGGTATCGACATACGGGTCATTCTGCACCCGATGATCTTGAGCGCCCGAGCCGGGGTGCCCGGGTGCCGGGGTGTCCTCAGGCCCGGACCCTTGCGCAATGCGTCCAGTGGACGCAATATATGCGTCCACTGGACGCATCATCGAGTGAGGCGGGGCATGGACCCTATGACGGGCACCCACGGAAACGACGAGACGGATCTGGACGCCGGAGCGGGGAAGGACGGGAACGCGTGGCGCGGCAGCGCCTTCGTCCCCCGTCAGGAGAACCTCGAGCTGCCGCTGCCCCCCACGTTCACCGACCCCGGGCAGGAGCGCGAGCACCGCAAGCAGCGGCTCGCCGGGGCCTGCCGCGTCTTCGGCCGCCTCGGCTTCTCCGAAGGGGTCGCGGGACACATCACCGTGCGGGACCCGGAGTACACCGACATGTTCTGGGTCAACCCGTTCGGCATGTCCTTCCGGCACGTCCGCGTCAGCGACCTGATCCTCGTCGACCACGAAGGGCAGGTCCGCCACGGCAGGCGCCCCGTCAACCGGGCGGGATTCGTGATCCACTCCGCGATCCACGCAGCCCGTCCCGACGTGGTCGCCGCCTGCCACGCCCACGCCGTCCACGGCAAGGCCTTCTCCAGCCTCGGACGCCCGCTGGACCCGATCACCCAGGACGCGTGCGCCGTGTACGAACAGCACGCCGTGCACCGGGACGGGGCGGGTGCCGTGGTGGTCGAGGAGGAGGCCGGCCGGCAGCTCGCCGCGGGACTCGGGCCGCACAAGGCCGTCATCCATCAGAACCACGGCATCTTCACCGTCGGCGAATCGGTCGACGAGGCGGCCTGGTGGTTCATCTCCATGGAGCGCAGCGCCCAGGCGCAGCTGCTGGCCGAGGCCGCGGGGACCCCGCACCTGATCGACCCCGAGTCCGCCCGGTACACCCGGGACCAGACCGGGTTCCCGCTCGCGGGGTGGTTCTCCTTCCAGCCCCTGTGGGACGAGATCGTCCGCACGGAACCCGACCTCTTCGAGTAGGCTCCGCCACCCATGACGCTCCAGCACGAAACCGATCCGGCCTCCGCGAAGGCCGGGTCACCCTCCTGGTGGCAGGCCCGGTACGCCGAACGCGACCGGCGCAGGCCGCGCCAGGGCGGGCTGACGCTCGACCGGATCACTGCGGGCGCGCTCGAACTCGCCGACGAGGAGGGCCTGGAGGCGCTCACGATGCGCCGGCTCGGCGAGCGACTCCAGGTCCGCCACACCTCCCTCTACCGCCACGTCGCGAGCCGGGAGGAGCTCCTGATCGAGACGGTCGACCACATGCTGGGCGAGATCCGGCTGCCGGAACTGCGCGGGGACTGGCGGGCCGGGATCGAGCGGGGGGCGCTGGAGTTCCGCCGGGTCCTCGCGGCGCACCCGGCGGTCGTCCCGCTGCTGACCGCCGGGCAGTTGCTCGGCCCCAACGCCCTGAGGGCCCGTGAGCACGCCCTGGGGCAGCTCCTCGCCCACGGGTGGGAGCCGCGGTCGGCCGTCCACGTCTACCTCACGGTCACCCACTTCGTGATCGGCGCCGCCGTGCTCGACTCCGGCGGCGCCGCCCGGACCGCCGGACAGCGCGCCGCGATGACCGAGTTGTTCGGCTCCCTCTCCCCGCTCACCCACCCGTCCGTCCACCGTCATGCCGAGCTGCTCAACTCCCCCGATGCCGAGGCGGAGTTCGAGTTCGGCCTGCGGACCCTGCTGTACGGGCTGGACCACCGGCACTCCGAGGAGGCCCGCGCATGAGCGGCGAGCGCGCCCTGCCACCGCTGCACCGTTGGACCGAAGGCGGCACTACGCCGCGGATCGGCGGGCACCGCGTCTTCGTACGCCAGGACGGGCCGCCGCAGGGCCCGCCCGTCACCCTCGTCCACGGGTTTCCTACCTCCTCCCACGACTGGGCCGCCGTGGTGCCGGTGCTCGCCGCGGCCGGTTTGCGGGTGACCACGCTCGACCTGCTCGGTTTCGGGGAGAGCGACAAGCCCCGGCGCCACCGCTATTCGGTGCTCGACCAGGCCTCGCTCGTCGAGGAGGTCTGGCGGCGGTACGGGATCGGCGCCACGGCCGTGGTCGCGCACGACTACGGGGTGAGCGTCGGTCAGGAGCTGCTGGCCCGCGCCCCGGCCCGGATCACCCGCATGGCCTGGCTCAACGGCGGCCTCTACCCCGATCTGCACCGCCCCGTACCGATCCAGCGCCTGCTGCACGGCCCCCTCGGCCCGCTCGTGGCGCCGTTCACCACCGAACGCCGCTTCGGGGCGACCCTGCGCGCCGTGCTGGGCCGACCCGTCCATGACGGGGACCTGCACGACCTGTGGGTGTCGGCCTCCCGCGCCGACGGCCACCGCCTCGCCCCGCGCCTGCTGCGCTACATCGACGAGCGACGTGTGCACCAGCTCCGTTGGGTCGCGGCGCTGGAGGGCTTCGCCGGGCCCACGCAGTTCGTGTGGGGGCCCGCCGATCCGATCAGCGGCGCCCACGTACTGGACCGGATCCGGGCGCGCATGCCGGACGCCCGCGTCGTCGAGCTGACGGGCCCGCCGGCCGTCGGGCACTACCCCCAGCTGGAGGACCCGGAGTCGGTGGCGGCGGCCCTGGTCGGGTTCCTGGCGCCCTGAGGCGCCCGGCGCGAACCGGCCGGAGCAAGCGGAGCAACCTGATTCAGGGGTTGCGGGCCAGCGCCGCCGGGGCTCCGGCCGACTGGGCGCCTTCGGATTCGAGCGTCAGCCGGTCCGCGGACTCCATGGTCAGCACGTAGAGGTTGCCCTGGGGGCAGTCGAACGAGGCCTCCCGGTCGGTCGGGTGGCTGGTCACCGCCGCGAAGACCACGGTGCTCCCCTTGATCTGCTGGAGTTTGAGGGCTTCCGTGCAGCCCAGGTCCCGACCGGAGCGGGCCTCCTTGACGGTGCTGACCTGCTTGCCCACGATCTCGCCCGCCGACCCGGCGTTCAGCGTGACCGTCACCGTGAACTCACCCGTCTTCGCCCGGGTGATCCCGTCCGCGTTCGGAGTCCCGGGTCCCACGCCGGACCACGTTCCGGCCCAGGCCTGCGGCAACGCGCCGGCGGACGAGGACCCGGCGTTCGACGCCGAGGCGGACGCGGACGGCGGGGGCGAGGCGGCGGAGCCGCCTCCGCGGCCTTCGTCACCGCCGTTCAAGAGCACGATCGCGAGCGCGGCGGCGCCGACGGCCCCGGCCGTCGCCAGGAGCCGCGGGGAGACCGATCTGGCCCCCGTCCCCGTGCCGCTCCCCGGGGGAACCGGTGCGAACGGCGGTGGCGGGGGAACCGGCACCGCGGCCCTCCCCGCCGTGGCGCCGGCCGGCGGCTGCGATGCGCTCAGCAGCCCCCGGAGCTCGCTCTGGCGGCGGCCGGCCTCCGCGACCAGGGCCTGCGGCGCGGCCGCGCTCCACTCCTCCTCCGCCGCCTCGCCGAGCCGTGCCCGTACCTCCTCGGCCGTGGGCCGCTCGGCCGGGTCCTTGGCCAGGCACTCCCGCACCAGGGCCAGAAGGGATTGCGGCACACCGTCCAGCACGGGCTCGTCGTGGACGATCCGGTACAGCAGGGCCGGCAGCGACAGCTCCTCGCCGCCCGTCAGGAAGGGGCTGCGGCCGGTCGCCGCGTACACGAGGACCGCGGCCAGCGAGAACACGTCGGCCGGCGCCTGCGCCACCGCACCGGTCGCCTGCTCCGGCGCGAGGAAGCCGGGCGTGCCGATGACCGCACCCGTCTGCGTGTGACGGGGGTCGCGTACGGCGCGGGCGATGCCGAAGTCGATGAGGAAGGGCCGCTCGGTGCCGAGCAGTACGTTCGCCGGTTTGATGTCGCGGTGTACGACCCCCACCGCCCGTACGCTCACCAGCGCGGCCGACAGCTCCCGGGCCAGGCACCACACGGCCGGTTCCGGCAGCGGCCCGTACGCGCGCACCCAGTCGCCGAGGGACGGCGCGGCGACGTACTCCGTCGCCAGCCACTGCGGCAGCACCCCGGGCGGGCTGTAGTCCACCACCGAGACGGTCCACGGGCTGCGGACGCGGTCGTTGGTGCGTATCTCGCGGGCGAACCGCTCCGCGAAGTCCGGCTCCAGGCTCAGCTCCCGGTGCACGGTCTTGAGGGCCAGCGGCCGCCCGGACGGGGTCCGGGCCAGGAAGACCTCGCCCATTCCGCCCTCGCCGAGCCGCGCCAGCAGGCGGTACCCGCCGATCTCCGGCAGGTCACCAGGCCTCAATGACTCCACGGACTCCCCCGTCCCCCACGAACGTCATGCCGGTCCGCGGCGAGCGGACCGTCCGGTGGGTCAACTTATCCGACGGGCGTGCACCGCGAGCGGTGCCCGGTCGGCCCGGCGGCCGCCGGGCGCCGCTCGCGGGATCAGGAGACCGTGACGAACTTCGCGATGCTCGGGACGCCTTGGGCGTCGAGGGCGAAGAGCATGTAGTTCCCCGGCAGGACCACACCCGTGTCCGCCGGTATGGACACCGTGTACGCGCCTGTTCCGGTGGCCGTGGAGGCGAGCGGGACCCGCCGCTGGTCGTTGTCCGTGGAGTGGGTGGCGGCCGCGGCCCGCATCAGGACGAACGACGCCACCGGGGCCTGGGTGGCGACCGTGAGCGTGGTGCCGGGGGCCGCCTTGGAGGGCACTCCCCCCGTGATGACGGGACGCGGCTTGGGCGATCCGTCCGCCTCCAGCAGGTACGGCGGGGTGAAGACGGCCCCGTCGGCGTGGTTGGTCGCGCAGTCGCCGCACAGGCCGCCGCCGCCCGAGAAGATCCGCCCGTCCGGCAGCAGGTTGGCCACGCTGTGGTAGTTGCGCGGGATGGCCATGGTGGCGAGCGGGGTGAAGCGGCCGGTCGCCGGGTCCCACAGTTCGGGGGCCAGCACCGAGGTGGCGTCGCTGAAGGGCACCGGATAGGCCTGTCCGCCGAAGACGGCCACCTTGCCGTCGGGCAGGACCACGCTGTTGCCGAAGGCGCGGGCGTGCTCCATGTCCCCGGTGCGGGCGGCCTGTACCGCCTGGCCGCCCGAGATGCCCACGGTGTACGCGCGCTGCGTGGCCGGGGTCTTCTCGTACGCGGGCGAGCCGCCCAGGGTGAGCAGTTTGCCGATGTCGTACGCGACGGCGTTGCCGGTCATGGCGTCCTGGCTGTCGCCGCGGGTGCCGGCGGGGGTGATGCCGCCCTGGCCGCTGGTGGAGATCCAGTTCATCTGCCTGCTCGGGCCCAGCTGCAGTACCTTTCCGCCCGAAGTGGCGTACAGCCACATGTGGTTGTCGGCCCGGTAGGGTCCGGCGGGGTCGGCGGTCAGTGCGGGGGCGGCGGTGACTCCGGGGAGCTTGCGCCACGTACGGGTGTCCGGTGACCAGGCCTCGCCGGCCTTGTCGGTGTTCGCGGTCCCGCTCCAGGACCCGCCGAGGACGAAGGCCTCGCCGGTGGAGAGCAGGGTCATGGCCTGGTAGCCGCGGGCGATGTTCATGCCGGCGGTGGCGGACCATTCGTCCGTGGCCGGGTCGTAGATGCTCGCCTTCTCGGCGTTGGACCCGCCGGTGACCAGTACGCGGCCGTCGGCCAGCATCGCTATGCCGGGACAGAACATGTCGTGTCCGGTGTTGTCGATGCGGCGCTGGGTGACCTTGCCGGTCTTCAGGTCCAGGATCGCGGTCTGGGTGTAGCCGTTGCTTCCGCCGAAGCGGTCGACGGCGTACGCGGACCAGGCGAGCAGTTTGTCGCCGGGCAGCGCCGCGGTGGCGACGGGCACGAGGGGGAAGCCGGTGATCCGGCCCCAGGAGCCGTGGACGGCCGGGCTGGCCGGTCCGCTCAGGCGTATCTCGCCGGCCGATGTCCAGGGTCCGCGGCCGCCGGCCTCCGAGGTCACGGTCAGTCGTACGTAGCGCGCGGTCTCGGTACGGACGAAGGTGGCCGTCTTGACGGTGTCGTCGTCACGCCAGGTGCCCGCGGCGACCGGCGTGCCGAAGGCCGTGCCGTCGGTGCTGGTGGTGATGGTGTAGGCGCCGGCCCGGCCGTTGGCCCCGTCCATGCGGGGGTGGTAGACGAGGGCGGAGACGGCCGTCGTGCGGTGCATGTCGATGGTGATGGCGTGCGGCAGGGGGGCGGGGGTGCCGGACCACCTGCTGTGCCAGATGGTGCTGTTGTCGCCGTCGAGCACGTTGGCCGCGCGGCCGTTCTCGCCGCCGGTCTCCTCGTCGCCGGCGGTCGCCGTCCAGCCGGTCCGGGGCAGGTCCACGGTGGCCGCGGGGGTGCCGGGGTCGCCGAGCAGGTTGATCTCGGCGGCGGAGGTCCAGGGGCCGCGGCCGCCGGCCTCGGTGAGCGCAGTCAGCCGTACGAACCGGGCTCCCTGCGGGGCGAACCCGAGCGTCTTGGCGCTGCCGTCGTCCGCGAGCGTGCCCGTGGCGACGGGGCTCGCCGTGGCCCAGTCCTGTCCGTCCTTGCTGACGCTGATGCCGTACTCGCCGACGCGGCCGTTGGCTCCGTCGGCGCGGGGGAGGTAGATCAGGGCCGAGACGACGGCGGTGCGGTGCATGTCGATGGTGAGGGTGTGCGGCAGGGGGGCGGGGGTGCCGGACCACCTGCTGTGCCAGATGGTGCTGTTGTTGCCGTCGAGCACGTTGGCCGCGCGGCCGTTCTCGCCGCCGGTCTCCTCGTCGCCGGCGGTGGCCGTCCAGCCGGTCCGGTCGAGGACCGGGGCGGTGGGCTCCATGGCGTTGGCGGGCGCGACGCCGTGGTGCGGCGACTGCCGCGCCGTCTGCTGGTCGAACGGGACGGGCGCGGGGCGCGGCCCGGGTGCCCGCCCGGCCGCCGCCGGCCCGCCGACCCCGAGCCACGGCATCAGAGCGATCAGGAGCGAGCCGAGGCCGAAGGCCACGAGCAGGTGGGAGCGGCGCAGGGCACGTGGGAAGGCGAGGAAGCGTCGCCTGTTCTGCAATCTGACCTCCGGGGGTGAACTGGTGCATACCCCACAGAACATAGGTCAGAGCATCGACAACTGATTTGCAATCAAGGTGAGTTGGCGCGAACCGGTGCCCGTCCGCCACAGCCCCGAGCACGGCCGGAGGGGGGTCGCCGCGAACCGCGGAAGATTTTTTCGAAGAGGCACCCATCCAAGGGCCTTGGTGCTCCGAAGAAGCGGCGAGACCCTCTCCGGGGCTCGCTTCACCCCCGTACGATCTGCGGCTCCCTCCTCCCGGGGGCCGCGGAACAGGAGCGAATGTGATTGCCAAGCGCACTGGTCGCCTCGTGGTACTCGCCGCCGGGCCCGCCGCCGTGTTCCTGACCCTCGGGCTCTCCTGCCCGGCTCTCGCCGCGGAGGGCGGGAAGGCGTACCAGATCGACCTCGCGCAGCTCAACGACTCCGGTTCCCGGGGTACGGCCATGCTGAGCATCAAGGGCAACCAGCTGACCGTGCAGATCCAGTCCGAGGGCATGGTGCCCGGGCAGCCCTCCGCGCAGCACCTGCACGGCTCGACCAAGGGGCACGACTTCCAGTGCCCGGACGCGAGTGACGACACCAACCGCGACGGGGTCCTCAGCAACACCGAGGCCACCGTCGACTACGGCGACATCAACATCTCGCTCACCACCAGCGGGGACACCAAGGCGGCCAGCGGTCTCGCCGTGGACCGGATGCCCGTCGCCGACAAGCAGGGCAAGCTCTCGTACAAGCGGACGATCACCGTCGCGCAGGACGTGGTCGACCACATCAAGGACCTGCACATCGTGCAGCACGGCATAGACCGCAACCACAACGGGACGTACGACGTCCAGGGGGCCGGCAAGAGCGAGCTCGACCCGAAGCTGCCCCAGGAGGCGACGGCTCCGACCAACTGCGGCATGGTCATGGGCGCTTCGGTCGGTTCCCTTCCGGTCGGCGGCATCGAGACGGGCGGCGGCGCGCCGCAGAGCGCGACGATGCCGGCCGGGGCGGCGCTCGCCGTATCCGCGGCGGCGGCCGGTGTCGTGCTCCTCGCGCGGCGGCGGATCGCGGCGGCCCGGGTCCTCACGGAGACCGAGGGTGCCGCCGCATGACTCCCAGCCGCATGATTCCCAGCCGGACGACCTCCCCGCGGACCGTGCGCCGCGCCCTGGGCTCCGCCGCCCTCGCCTGCGCCACGCTGCTCCTCGCGGGGTGCGGGGGGCAGGCCCCGGCGGCGCCCCCCGCCCCGGCGGGCAAGGCCGCCGGAAGCGCTCCCGCGGCGGAGCCTTCCGCGAGCGGCCACCACGCGTCGCCGAAGGCCGGGGCGCCGGCGCAGCCCGTCCTGGCCCGGTCGGAGCCGCAGAAGCTCGCCATCCCCTCCCTCGGCCTCTCCAGCACCCTGGAGACGCTGCGCCAGAACACGGACGGCAGCATGGAGACCCCGAAGAACCCCGGCCTCGCGGGCTGGTACGAGCCGGGCCCGACACCCGGCTCCCAGGGCCCGGCCGTGATCGCCGGCCATGTCACGTGGAACGGGTCGGCGGCCGTCTTCGAGAAGCTGAAGACGATGAAGGCCGGTGACACCATCAAGGTGACCCGGAAGGACGACAAGACGGCCACGTTCACGGTGGAGCGCGTGGCGGAGTACCCGAAGGCCGAGTTCCCCACCCTCGAGGTCTACAAGAACCTCGACTACGCGGGCCTGCGCCTGGTCACCTGCGGCGGCGACTTCGACGCGAAGAAGCACTACTACGACAGCAACGTGGTCGTCTTCGCCCGCATGACGAGCAGCACGTGACGACCTGAGGGGTGCGTCAGGGGCGGCCCGCCACGCCGCTCCTGCGCCCCGCCATCTCCCGAATGGCCCCGCCCCCCGCGCCGGCGCACCCTGGATGTGTGAAGACCGAAGGGCCCGCCACGGCCCGCGGTGGCATCGCGGGATTCCTCGAGAATCCCGTCATCGGCATGGCGCCGTGGATCATCTTCTCGCTGCTGGTCGGACCGGGCAGGTTCGAGATCGCGGTCCTGCTCGCCCTGGCGACGACGATCGTGCTGGTCGCGGCCGGCCGGATCGTCAACCGGGGCAGCTCGTGGAAGCTGCTGGAAATCGCCGACCTGGTCTTCTTCGCCATCCTCGCCGTCGTCGGCGTCCTCGCCGGCGACGACACGCGCCGGTGGCTGGAGACGTACGCCGGCGAGGTGTCCAACGTCGCCCTCTTCCTGATCGCCTTCGGCTCCATGGCGTTCCGCATGCCGTTCACCCTGCAGTACGCGCGGGAGCAGGTCGATCCGGAGTACTGGCACCGGCCCACGTTCCTGCGGACGAACTACGTCATCACCGGGGTGTGGGGGCTGGCCTTCCTGGTGGCCGCCCTCGCGGGCGCGTACGGAGACCTGGTGCTGCACAACCCGAACAACATCTGGACCGGGTGGATCATCCAGATCCTGGCCATCGTGGCGGCCCTGCGCTTCACCGACTGGTACCCGGACGTCGCACGTGCCCGGGCCCTGCGCGAGGCGGGTGAGCCCGGCCCGGATCCGCCGGACCTCTCCGGGCTGTTCGTACCCCTGGCCGGGCTGCTGGTGCCGATCGGGATCGCCGTCCTGATCTTCGACGGCAACGTGTGGTGGCTGGGCGTGGCCCTGATCGTCGTCGGAGGCACGCTCACGAAGCGCCTGACCGCACACCGGTGACGGCGCCCTGCCGGGCGGGCTGCCGCACGCAACCGGTGCGGGAGCGCGCCGCCGCCGCATCAGACGTGGGCGATCAGTGCGTACCTCTCGTCGGCGACCGGTCCGCCCCACAACTCGGCGTCACCGCCCAGTGGTTCTACGTGGAGGCGGGAGGCGAGGGGACGGACGGCGGCGGACAGGTCCGCGGCGGTGACGCCGCCGTCCCACGGCAGGGGCCCGGCTCCGGCCACGTACGGCGTGCAGGCCCGTCCGGCCTCCCGCCAGCGGCCCTCGACCAGCACCAGCCGGCCACCCGGTCGCAGCCGGGCGACCCACGCGCGCAGCGAGGCCCCGGGGTCGGGCAGGGTCCACAGCAGGTGGCGGGAGAGCACGACGTCGTACCGCTCCTGCCCGGTCGGCGGGGCGGCGGCGTCGCCGACCAGGAACCGCGCCGCGTGACCCGCGGCGGCGAGCTTCGCCTCGGCCTGCTGCACCATCCGCGGCGCCAGGTCCACGCCGGTGACGCGATGGCCGGCTTCGGCCATCAGCAGCGACAGGGACCCGGTGCCGCAGCCGACGTCGAGCACGTCGGCCGGTGCGCGGGGCAGCCAGGACGACAGGAGCCGGGCCCACCCCGCCCGGGTGCGCTCCCGGCGCAGGCCGTGGTCCGGTTCCTCGTCGAAGACGGCAGCGGCGGCGTCCCAGTACGCGCGGATGGCGGAGGCGGGACCGGCCGGGGGCGGCGGTACGTGGTCAGGAGCGGCATCGGGCACGGCGTTCATCATGCCCGCCGTACGCGGGGTCCGGGGGGCGGAAGATGACCGGATCGCCGGGGTACGGTACGAAGTCCCTCGTGAACGATCAGATCCAG
>NZ_JBIAXU010000039.1:0-11901 GCF_042896985.1 Streptomyces sp. NPDC001194
GCGGAAGCCCTTGTACTGGACGTACTCGGGATTTCGCCCGGTGCGCCGAGAGCGCGTGCCGGGCGTCGCGGGACAGGCGGGACTTTGCGGACACGACCTAGGGCCATGGATCCACGTCCGCTCGGCCGCGGGCCCCATGCGGGTGGTCCCTGGCGCTGCCAGGCTGGACGGCATGACGGAGTTCGAGGGTTTCAGCGAGGCGCAGCTGGCGTACCTGCGGTCGCAGCGGCTGGGGCGGCTGGCGACGGTGGACGCTGCCGGGCAGCCGCAGGCGAATCCGGTGGGGTTCTTCCCGCAGGAGGACGGCACGGTCCTGGTGGGCGGCATGGCCATGGGGTCGACGAAGAAGTGGCGGAACCTCGGGAAGAACCCGAGGCTCTCGCTGGTGGTGGACGATCTGGCGAGCACCCGCCCGTGGAAGGTCCGCGGCGTGGAGATCCGCGGCCGCGCCACGCTGGAGGTGGGCCCGCACGCGCTGGGCCCGCACTTCAGCCCGGAGGTGATCCGGATCCACCCGGAGCGGGTGTTCGCGTGGGGCCTGGACGAGGCCTGACCCCGGCGGCGGGCCCGGTACGGGGCCCGGACGTCTGCCCTCCTCGGGGGAGGGGACAGGCGTCCGGGCACCCGGGGTCGGGCGTCAGTAGCGGCCGGTGCGCTTCGCCGCGTAATTGGCCCGGCCCTCGGCCGACTTGATCCGCCAGTCCCGGCGGATCTCGTTGCGGAGCCGGGCGTCCGTCTTGGCGACGATCCGCTGGTTCTCCCGGAGCAGCTTGCGGTAGCTCTCCAGGCGCCGTTCCGGCAGCTCGCCGTTCTCGAGCGCTTCGAGCACCGCGCACCCGGGCTCGGCCTCGTGCGCGCAGTCGTGGAAGCGGCAGTCGGCCGCGTACTGCTCGATCTCCGAGAAGACCTGGCCGACCCCGGTCCCGGCGTCCCACAGGCCGACGCCCCGCAGTCCGGGGGTGTCGATGAGGACGCCGCCGCCGGGCAGCGCCAGCAGGTTGCGGGTGGTCGTCGTGTGCCGGCCCTTGCCGTCCGCGTCGCGCGTGGCCTGGACCTCCATGACGTCGGCGCCGAGCAGCGCGTTGGCCAGGGTGGACTTGCCCGCGCCCGAGATGCCGAGCAGGACGCTCGTGCCGCCGGCGACGATCGCCGCCAGCACGTCCGTGCCCTCCCCGGTGTGGGAGGAGACGGTGAGGACGCCGACGCCCGGCGCCGTGGTCTCCACGTCCTGGACCAGGTGCGCGAGCGTCACCGGGTCCGGTACGAGGTCGGCCTTGGTCAGGACGACCAGCGGCTGCGCCCCGGACTCCCAGGCCAGGGCCAGGAAGCGTTCGATGCGGCCGAGGTCCAGTTCGACGGCCAGGGAGACCGCGATGATCGCGTGGTCGACGTTGGCGGCGAGGATCTGCCCCTCGGACCGCTTCGAGGAGGTGGAGCGTACGAAGGCGGTCCGGCGCGGCAGGTACGTCTTGACGTACCGGGGGTTGCCGGACGCCTCGACGGCGGCCCAGTCGCCGGTGCAGATGACGCGGAGCGGGTCGTGCGGGGTGACGAAGGCGGTGTCGGCGTGGACGATGCCGTCGGCCGTCATGACGTCGCACTGGCCGCGGTCCACCCGCACCACGCGGCCGGGCACGAGTCCCTGCTCGGCGTGGGGGGCGAACTCGGCCTCCCAGGCCTCGTCCCAGCCGAACGGGGCGAGGGCGGACGCGTACGCAGAAGAGGTGGAGGAAGACGGACGAGAAGAAGAGAAAGACAAGGGGAACCCTTCACAGGGTGGCCCCGGCAGCGCGTGCTCGGCGGCGCGCGAAGAGGTGTGAGGTCAGCCGGAGACCACGGAAGTGACATTGATGGTCTTCTGAGTGCGGGCAGCGGCCTGCGCGACGACAGTCATCAATGAACTCACCTCCGGGTCATGCACGTACTGGTCGGTTCCGCGCGGATCGGCGGGAACTCGATCACCGTAGCAAGTGGCCTCCGGCGCACGCCAACTCTTTTTCCGGCTTCCTTTCCGGATTCTTTCCGGCCACCCCGGCCGGGCCGATGTCCGATTCGTTCAAGACCGGCGGGGCGGCCGCTCCTAGCCTGGCCGCATGACTTCCCCAACGACTCCCCGAACCGCGCCCCGACTCGACATGATCGGCCTCGTCGTCTCCGACATGGCCGCCTCGCTCGCCTTCTACCGCCGTCTGGGCCTCGACCTCCCGGCCGGGGCCGAGGACCAGCCCCACGTGGAGGCCGTCCTTCCCGGCGGGCTCCGGATCGGCTGGGACACGGAGGACGTGATCCGCTCCTTCGACCCGTCCTGGACCCGCCCCGCCGGGGGCGACCGGCTGGGGCTCGCATTCCTGTGCGGGTCCCCCGCCGAGGTGGACGCGGTGTACGCCGAGCTGACGGACGCCGGCTACGAGGGCCGTCTGGAGCCCTGGGACGCCTTCTGGGGGCAGCGCTACGCGGTCGTGCTCGACCCGGACGGCTGCGGGGTCTCCCTGTTCGCCGCCGCGTAGGCCCCCGGCGTGGTCCCGGCCAGCGCCCGCACCTCGCGGGCGAGGTGGGCCTGGTCGGCGTACCCGGCCCGGTGGGCCACCTCGGCCTGCGGCAGCCCCCGCCGGGCCAGCTCCAGCGCCCGCTGGAGCCGCAGCACGCGCCCGAGCGTGCGGGGTCCGTAGCCGAAGGCGTCGAGGGAGCGCCGGTGGAGCTGGCGCGGCCCGAGGTCCACGGCCGCCGCCACGGCGGCGACGGACTCCCCCGCGCGGAGCCCGGCCGCCACCCGTGCGGCGAGGGGGTCGGGGGGCTCGCTCCGCGCCGCGCGGCCGCGGACCAGCCGCTCCAGTCCCGAGCCGGGGTCCTCGTACGCGCTCATGCGCTCGGCGAGGGCGCGCACCTGCGGCTCCGGCCAGAGGTCGGCGAGCTCGACCCGCCGGTCGCGCAGCTCGTACGCCGGCACGCCGAGCAGCGCGGGAGCCGTGCCGGGGGCGAACCTCAGCCCGGCGAAGTACCCGCCCGGGACCTCCCCGGCGGGGTGCGGGCCGGTGTCGGGGCCGGCCACCAGCAGCCGTCCGCCCACCCACAGCAGGTCGATGCAGCCGTCGGGCAGCACGGGCCCGCCGGGGGCTCCGGTGCGCCGCCAGACGATCGCGCCGGGCACCAGGGGGGACGTCCGCTCCTCGTACACGGCCACCACGCTACGCCGCCGCCCGCGGGCCGCGCCCGCCTGCCAACCGCCCGCCGGGCCCGCCCGCGGACCGCCCGCCGGGCCCGCCGGGCCCGCCGAGCCCGCCCGCGGTCAGTGCTTGCGCAGCCGGGAGGAGTAGTCCTCGGGCGGCAGGAACTTCGACCAGCGCTCGGGGAACTCGGAGGGCATCGCACCGTCGCCCTCCTCGTCGTCCTCCGACTCGCCCTCGGCGAGGGCCCGCCACGCGGCGGCGCGCGCGATCAGCTGCGCGGCCTCCACCTCGCGGGCCCGCTCGTTGGCCTCGCGGGCCGCGGCGGTGGCCACCGACGGCCAGACGCGGTCGATGGCGGCGTTGACGGCCGCGCCGACGAGCACCGCGAAGGCCGACACCCCGATCCACAGCAGGACGGCGACGGGCGCGGCCAGCGAGCCGTAGATGGTCGGGCCCTCGACGGTGTTGGTGAGGTAGATCCGCAGCAGGAACGAGCCCAGCACCCACATGGCGAGGGCCACGAGCGCGCCCGGGACGTCCTCGATCCACGGGGAGCGCACGGGGACGGACACGTGGTAGAGCGTGGTCAGGAAGGCGATGGACAGCAGGGTGACGATCGGCCAGTAGAGGACCGCGATCACCTCGGTGCTCCAGGGCACCCAGCGGACGACCGCGTCCGGCCCGGCCACCATCAGGGGCAGGACGACGGCGCCGATCACCAGGGCGACCACGTACAGCAGGAAGGACAGCAGCCGGGTCTTGACGATGCCGCGCTGGCCGTCGAGCCCGTACATCACGGTGATGGTGTCGATGAAGACGTTGACGGCCCGCGAACCCGACCAGAGGGCGAAGGCGAAACCGAGGGAGATCAGGTCCGGGCGGCCGGCCTTGGTGACGTCGTCGAGCATCGGTTTCGCGATGTCGTTGACGCCGCGGTCGGAGAGGACGGTGCCGACCGCGTTGAGGATGTTCTCCTCGATGGAGGCCACGAAGGTGCCGCCCGTCCAGCCGTCGACGTACCCGAGCAGGCCGAGGAGGCCGAGGAACAGCGGCGGCAGCGAGAGCAGCGTGAAGAACGCCGCCTCGGCGGCCAGGCCGAGGATCCGGTACTCGATGCACGAATTGACGGTGTCTTTCAGCAGCAGCCACGCCATCTTGCGCTTGGAGACGTTGCGGTACAGGGCACGGGCCCGGTGGAGTCGCCCGGGGACCCGCTCGTGGACCCGCTCGGGTGTTTCTTTTGCTGGCTGCACGTCCTTACGGTATCCGCATGGCAGCCACCACCCACACAGTCACCAACCAGGCCCCTCCCCTGGTGGGCCACGACGTCTACGGCACCGACCGGGCGCTGCGGGAGGGCGTGGAGCGGCACCTGTCGGCCGCGGCGCCCGAACTCCTCGGCGCGGTACGGGAAGAGCTCCACGAACTCGGGCGGGCGGCGGGCTCGGCGCAGGCCCAGCGGTGGGGTGCGCTGGCGAACGAGAACCCGCCGGAACTGCGCACGCACGACCGGTACGGCAACCGGATCGACGAGGTGGAGTTCCACCCGGCCTGGCACCGGCTGCTGGGGCACGCGGTGGGCGCCGGGCTGACGGACGCGTGGGGACGGCCGGCCGGTCACCTGCGCCGCGCGGCCGGGTTCTTCGTGTGGTCGCAGGCGGAGGCGGGGCACGGCTGCCCGGTCTCGATGACCCATGCGGCGGTACCGGCGCTGCGGGCGGATCCGGAGCTGGCCGCCGAGTGGGAGCCGCTGCTGACCTCGCACGTGTACGAGCAGGGGCTGCGGCCGCCCGGGCGGAAGGCCGGTGTGCTGTTCGGCATGGGGATGACGGAGAAGCAGGGCGGCAGCGACGTACGGGCGAACACGACCGCGGCGAAGCCGCTGGACGCGGCGGGCGAGTACCTGCTGACGGGGCACAAGTGGTTCTGCTCGGCCCCGATGTCGGACGGGTTCCTGGTGCTGGCGCAGGCCTCCCCCTCCGGGAGGGACGGCCTGACCTGCTTCCTGGTGCCCCGGGTGCTGCCGGACGGGACGCGCAACGTGTTCGCGGTCCAGCGGCTGAAGGACAAGCTGGGCAACCGGTCGAACGCGTCGGCCGAGGTGGAGTTCGACGGGACGTGGGCGCGGCGGGTCGGCGAGGAGGGGCGGGGGGTGCGGACCATCATCGGGATGGTCGCGGCGACCCGGCTCGACTGCGTGCTGGGCTCGGCGGCACAGATGCGGCAGGCGCTGACGCAGGCCGTCCACCATGCGGAGCACCGCTCTGCTTTCGGAGCACGGCTCATCGAGCAGCCGCTCATGCGCAACGTCCTGGCCGACCTCGCACTGGAGTCGGAGGCGGCGACGACGCTGGCGCTTCGCCTGGCGGCCGCGTACGACGCCGACACGGAGCAGGAGCGGGCGTTCCTGCGCATCGCGGTGCCCGCCGCGAAGTACTGGGTGACCAAACGCTGTACGCCGATGGTGGCGGAGGCCCTGGAGTGTCTGGGCGGCAACGGCTACGTCGAGGAGTCGGGGCTGCCGAGGCTGCTGCGCGAGTCCCCGCTGAACTCGATCTGGGAGGGTTCGGGCAACGTACAGGCCCTGGACGTGCTGCGGGCGCTGCAGCGGGAGCCGATGGCGCTGAACGCGTTCCTCCGGGAGGTGGGGCTGGCGCGCGGCGCCGACCACCGGCTGGATTCGGCCGTCAAGGGGCTGCTGACCGAGCTCGCGGACCTGGAGGGCATCGAGGCGCGGGCGCGCCGCGTGGTGGAGCGGATGGCGCTCGTGCTCCAGGGATCGCTGCTGGTGCGGTGGGCTCCGCCGGAGGTGGCGGACGCGTTCTGCGCCTCGCGGCTGGGCGGCGACTGGGGCGCGGCCTTCGGCACGCTGCCGCACAGCCTGCATCTGGGTGCGCTGGTCGAACGGGCGCGGATCGCGGGCTAGGTTCCGGGTCCTGTCCCCAAACAGGTCCGGGCCGGGATCCGGGCCCGTCTGACCGGGAGCAGGGGTGGCGCCGCGCCGACTCGGCACCACCCCTGATCCGAAAGCCCCGAGGAGGAGCTGTCACGCCGCGAGGCGACGTCCGGACAGTTTCGGTCGGGTGCCCGCGACTTGGCGAGAGTTGCATACCGTTGCAACCCTCTGAGTCCTCCGGGTCCCCGGTGTTCCGTGCGGTCCCGGCGGTCTTCGCGTTCTCTGCGTTCTCTGCGTTTCTTTGCGTTCTCTGCGTTCTCTGCGTTTCGTTCCGCACGGGGAGGTTCCGGTGACCTACACCGCAGGCAGCACGGTCGATGTGGCACGCATCTCGGCCATGGACGCGCGGGAGGCCGCGCGTCTGCTCAAGGGCGTACGGGCGGCCGCGCTGGCCGGGGACCGGCCGCCCGCGGAGCCCCGCCCGGAGATCGCCGAGTCCTGGCGCCGGATGCTGGCCGGCGGGGTGCACCCGGACCGGGACGCGCGCTCGCGGATGCTGTCGGCGGCCGAGACCGAGGAGCGGCGGCAGGTCTCGCCGCTGCGGGAGATCCTGCCGGTGCTCCGCGAGGGGCTGCTGCCCGCCCTGGACGCGGCGCTGCACATCATGGTCGTCGCCGACGCCGAGGGGCGGCTGCTGTGGCGGGAGGGGGCCCCTTCGATCCTGCGCAAGGCGGACCGGCTCGGCTTCGCGGTGGGCGCCGACTGGGACGAGGCGGTGGTCGGCACGAACGGGGTGGGTACGGCGCTGGTGGCCCGGCAGCCGGTACAGGTGTTCTCGGCGGAGCACTTCGTCTCCAGCCACCACGACTGGACCTGTGCGGGGGCTCCGGTGCGGGACCCGCGGGACGGGCGGCTGCTGGGCGTGGTGGACGTCAGCGGGCCGCTGGCCACCATGCACCCGGCCACGCTGGCGTGGGTGACCTCGGTCGCGCGGCTCGCGGAGCGGGAGCTGCGGATCCGGCACCTGGAGTCGCTGGAGCGGCTGCGGGCGGTCGCGTCCCCGCTGCTGGCCCGGCTGCCGGGACAGGCCCTGGCGGTGGACCCGCACGGCTGGACGGCGGCGGTCACGGGGCTGGCGCCGGCGGACCGGATCGCGCTGCCGAAGGGGTTCGGGCCGGGCCGGGTGTGGGTGGCGCAGCTCGGGGACTGCCTGGTGGAGCCGCTGCCGGGCGGCTGGCTGCTGCGCGTCGCGGGGACGCCGGGCACGTCCGCGGCGGCAAGCCGGGTCGTACTGGACCTGAGCCGGCCGCGCGCGTGGTCGGCGACGGTGTACGGGGCCGCCGGGAGCTGGTCCCAGGAGCTGAGCCCGCGCCACGCGGAGCTGCTGTTCCTGCTGGCGGAGAGCCCGCGGGGGCGGTCGGCGGCGGAGCTGGCGGCGGAGCTGTTCGGGGACCCGACGCGCACGGTGACGGTGCGGGCCGAGCTGTCCCGGGTACGGCGGCACCTGGGCGGGGTGCTGACCCATCGCCCGTACCGCTTCGCGGACGACGTGGAGGTGGAGCTGATCCGCCCGGAGGACCCGGCGGCGCTGCTGCCGCACTCGACGGCGCCGGCGGTGGTCAGGGCCCGGCTGGGCCGGGCGGGGGCCGGCGTGATTCCCTGACCCGCATGAGCACCCTCACTCTCACCACGTGGTCCCTGGAAATGGCCTCGCCGCAGGATCTGGTCCGGGCGGCCGTCCCGGGGTCCGAGATCAGTGTCCGGCGGGCGGAGGTCCCCTCGCCGGAGTTCAGCCGCTTCCTCTACGCCTCGGTGGGCGGTGACATCCACTGGACGGACCGGCTGTCGCTGACCCGGGCGCAGTGGGTGGAGCAGCTGGGCCGTCCCGGCGTGGAGACGTGGGTGGCGTACGAGCGCGGGACGCCGGCGGGATACGTGGAGCTCGACCCGCAGGAGGACGGCGTGGTGGAGATCATGTACTTCGGTCTGCTCCCGGACTTCCGGGGCCGCCGCATCGGCGGCCACCTGCTGACGCTGGGCGTCGACGCGGCCTGGTCGCTGGCGGACCGCTGGCCGGGGCGCGAGGCGACGACGCGGGTCTGGCTCCACACCTGCAGCCAGGACGGCCCGACGGCGATGGACAACTACCTGCGCCGCGGCTTCAAGCTCTTCAAGACGGAGACGGAACAGAAGGAAGACACCCCCACCCCCGGCCCCTGGCCGGGCGCGTAACCCCGCACCGGAACCCGCGGCGCCCCGTGCTCCCCGGGGCGCCGCCGCCCCGCCCCCGTCTTCCGGCGCCGCCGGCCGGGCGGCGGGTGGCGCGGAGTGGCGCCTTCCGGCCGGACGCCGCACCCCCCACCACGTGACCGGCATCACGTCGTCTCGAAATGCGGGACTACATCGTCCGAATAATGGACAGTAGTGGACTCCTCCAATCGGCCCATGACACGCTTCCGTCATGAATGGAGCTGGAATTGCCTTGGTGAGTCGGCGGCACGTCGACCTCGGCCGCATGTCCAGCGCCATCTGTTCGGCGCGCTGACGGAACCAGCCACCGCCGCGCAGCCCCGGCACAGCGCCCCGCACACCGTCGTAGCGGGGGCGCCGCCGCCCGCAGTCCCCTGAAGGCAGAACACCGCCCTGACCACCGGCACAACCGGGAAATCGGGCGGCGATCGGCCGCACCTGCTCAGCGGCAGGGCTGATCACAGGGGCACTCGCCGCCCCTCCCCCGCCCTTGCAACGAGCCGCCGAAGAAGGACGTACCGCCATGGCCGCCACCCCCGAAACGCCCGCAGCCGCAGCTCCCGCAGCCGCCGCGCGCCGCAAGACCGGCCGTCACCGCGGCGAGGGTCAGTGGGCCGTCGGACACCACACCCCCCTCAACGGCAACGAGCAGTTCAAGAAGGACGACGACGGTCTCAACGTGCGGACACGCATTGAGACGATCTACTCCAAGACGGGCTTCGACTCGATCGACCCCAACGACCTGCGCGGCCGCATGCGCTGGTGGGGCCTCTACACCCAGCGCAAGCCCGGGATCGACGGCGGCAAGACCGCGATCCTGGCGCCGGAGGAGCTGGACGACAAGTACTTCATGCTGCGCGTCCGCATCGACGGCGGCCGGCTCACCACCGAGCAGCTCCGCGTGATCGGCGAGATCTCGCAGGAGTTCGCGCGCGGCACCGCCGACCTCACCGACCGGCAGAACGTGCAGTACCACTGGATCCGGATCGAGGACGTCCCGGAGATCTGGCGGCGGCTGGAGGCCGTCGGACTGTCCACCACCGAGGCCTGCGGTGACACGCCCCGCGTCATCCTCGGCTCGCCCGTCGCCGGCATCGCCCAGGACGAGATCATCGACGGCACCCCCGCCATCGACGAGATCTACCGCCGCATCGTGGGCAACCCGGACTTCTCCAACCTGCCCCGCAAGTTCAAGTCCGCGGTCTCCGGCTCGCCGCTGCTCGACGTGGCGCACGAGATCAACGACATCGCCTTCGTCGGGGTCGAGCACCCCGAGCACGGCCCCGGCTTCGACGTATGGGTCGGCGGCGGCCTCTCCACCAACCCCAAGCTGGGCGTGCGCCTGGGCACCTGGGTCTCGCTCGACGAGGTCCCGGACGTCTACGAGGGCGTCATCTCGATCTTCCGCGACTACGGCTACCGCCGCCTGCGCACCCGCGCCCGGCTGAAGTTCCTCGTCGCCGACTGGGGCCCGGCCAAGTTCCGCCAGGTCCTGGAGGACGAGTACCTCAAGCGCAAGCTGACCGACGGCCCCGCGCCCGCGCAGCCCAGCGGCCAGTGGCGCGACCACGTCGGCGTGCACCGGCAGCAGGACGGACGGTTCTACGTCGGCTTCGCACCCCGCGTCGGCCGCGTGGACGGCGCCACCCTGACCAAGATCGCGGACGTCGCCGAGCAGCACGGCTCCGGCCGCCTGCGGACCACCGCCGAGCAGAAGATGATCGTCCTCGACATCGAGGCGGACAAGGTCGACTCCGTCGTCGCCGCGCTCGAGGCGCTGGACCTTCGGGTCAAGCCGTCCCCGTTCCGCCGCGGCACGATGGCCTGCACCGGCATCGAGTTCTGCAAGCTGGCCATCGTCGAGACGAAGGCGCGCGGCGCCTCGCTGATCGACGAGCTGGAGCGCCGCCTGCCGGAGTTCGCGGAACCGCTGACCATCAACATCAACGGCTGCCCGAACGCCTGCGCCCGCATCCAGGTGGCGGACATCGGTCTCAAGGGCCAGCTGGTCCTGGACGACGACGGCAACCAGGTGGAGGGCTACCAGGTCCACCTGGGCGGCGCGCTCGGCCTGGAAGCCGGCTTCGGCCGCAAGGTCCGCGGCCTCAAGGTCACCTCCGACGGTCTGCCCGACTACGTCGAGCGGGTCGTCACGCGCTTCGAGGAGCAGCGCGAGGACGGCGAGCGCTTCGCCGCCTGGGTGACCCGTGCGAAGGACGAGGACCTCTCGTGAGCGAGCGCGCGGCCCCGTTCTACTGCCCGTACTGCGGCGACGAGGACCTGTTCCCGAACGAGACGGGTCACGGCGCCTGGGAGTGCAGGTCCTGCAACCGGGCCTTCCAGCTGAAGTACCTCGGGCTGCTGTCCCGGGGCGTCCGGCCCGACACCGCTGGAGGGGACGAGATATGACCACCGCTCAAGACGCGGGTCTCAAGGCCGTAGCCGAGCAGGCCGGGCGCGACCTCGAGGACGCGTCCCCGCTGGACATCCTGCGCTGGGCGGCCGACACCTTCGGCGGGAAGTTCTGCGTCACCTCCTCCATGGAGGACGCGGTGGTCGCCCACCTGGCCTCCCGCGCCTTCCCCGGCGTGGACGTGGTCTTCCTCGACACCGGCTACCACTTCGAGGAGACCATCGGCACCCGCGACGCCGTCGAGGCCGTGATGGACGTCAACGTCATCACGCTCTCCCCGACCCGCACGGTCGCCGAACAGGACGCGGAGTACGGCCCGAAGCTGCACGACCGCAACCCCGACCTGTGCTGCGCGCTGCGCAAGGTCAAGCCGCTGGAAGAGGGCCTGACCGCGTACGACGCGTGGGCGACGGGCCTGCGCCGCGACGAGTCCCCCACCCGGGCGAACACCCCGGTGGTCGGCTGGGACGAGAAGCGGCAGAAGGTCAAGATCTCCCCGATCGCCCGCTGGACCCAGGACGACGTGGACGCCTACGTCGCCGAACACGGGGTCCTGACCAACCCGCTGCTGATGGACGGCTACGCCTCCGTCGGCTGCGCCCCCTGCACCCGCCGCGTGGCGGAGGGCGAGGACGCACGGGCCGGCCGCTGGGCCGGACGGGCCAAGACCGAGTGCGGACTGCACGGCTGATGACCGACCCCATATCTCTTACGAACGCGACGGAGAGCAAGCAGATGAGCGTGAGCGACCAGGGCGCCACCGTGTGGCTGACCGGGCTGCCGAGCGCGGGCAAGACCACCATCGCGTACGCGCTGGCCGAGCGGCTGCGCGCCGAGGGCCACCGCGTGGAGGTACTCGACGGAGACGAGATCCGCGAGTTCCTCTCCGCCGGGCTGGGCTTCTCCCGGGAGGACCGCCACACCAACGTGCAGCGGATCGGGTTCGTCGCCGAACTCCTCGCGAGCAACGGCGTCAAGGCGCTCGTCCCGGTGATCGCGCCGTTCGCCGACAGCCGCGAGGCCGTCCGCAAGCGGCACGCCGCGGAGGGCACCTCGTACCTGGAGGTGCACGTGGCCACCCCGGTCGAGGTGTGCTCCGTACGTGACGTGAAGGGCCTGTACGCCAAGCAGGCGGCGGGCGAGATCTCCGGTCTGACCGGGGTCGACGACCCGTA
>NZ_JBIAXU010000040.1:0-3571 GCF_042896985.1 Streptomyces sp. NPDC001194
GACGCTTCCTTTGTACTCACCCTCTCGGGCTTTCCTCCGGGCTTTCGTTCTTCGTTCTTGCGTTTCCGACTCTATCAGATCCTTTCGGGCCTGACTCCCAGTCGAAGCGGGATTTGCTTTCCAGGTCTTCGCTTTCGCGTTTCCCTTTCCGGCGAGTCCGACTCTATCAGAAGTTTTCCACCGGATTTCCCGGCTTCGGATTCCTGGATGAGGAGTCGAGTACGCACCCGCAGAATTCGATTCCGTGGGTGCGAGGGGTCTTGCTGGATGGCTGCCGAACTTGTCCAGTTCCAGGCAACCGTTCGACTCTACAACTAGGCCCTGTAGGTGTCAAAACGAGCGCGGGGGGCCTCATGCACGAGGCCCCCCGCACCGCGTCACGGGCGTCCGCGTCCCGCCTGGAAGCCGGTCCCGGTGAGGGTGAACGAGCCCGTCGCCTTGAGCGGGGCTCCGTGACCGTCCGCCGGGACGGCCAGCAGCGTCCATTCGTACGCGCCGCTCATCACGGTGCGGCCCGCCTGGTCCTTCCCGTCCCACACCAGGTCGATCGCACCGCGCGCCTCGCCACCGCTGCGCACGACGGTCGCGATGCCCGAGGCCTTGTTCCGCGCCATCAGCCTCCACGACGACACCGGCTTGGACAGCCACCAGCGAGCCTGCCGGCTGCCCGCCTTCTTCGCGTCGAGGGTGCCGGGCACGTTCTGGTCGATCACGGCGAGCGGTGAGGTGGCGCCGGTGACTCCGACGACGTGAATCGTCTCGCCCTGGTCGAGGTGGGCCAGCCGGCCACCGAAGCGGTCGACGGACCAGTCGAGGCCGTAGCCGGCCACGTACTGCTGGACCTGGTGCTCCTTCACCGCCTGCCCGGAGCGCAAGTTGTAGATGCTGAGGCCGGCGTTGTCCTGGACCACGTAGCCGTCACCCAGTCGCACTTGGCCGAGCGGACGTTCCGCGACGAACGGCAGCGGGATCCTCTGCCGCGTGGGCACGTGGTAGGCGGCCGCGCCGGCTCCGTCGGCGGCGCAGGTCGAGTAGAACCAGTCCCCGTTGGCCTGGAGCTCGTACGGACGGCAAGCCGACCCGAGGTCGACGCGGCGGACGACCTGGCCGGTCCGCAGGTCCGTGGCGGCCACGACGCCCTTGTCGCCCTCGGGCTGCCAGAGCAGGGATCCCCACAGCCCCGCGGCCGGGGCGGGCTTGACGTCCGACACCTTGCCGGCGTCGATGTCGAGGACCAGCTGCCGCGGGACCCCGTCGGTCTCCGCACCGACCAGCAGGTAGCGGCCGGAGGAGCTGACGATCCTGGGGTTGCGCAGTGCGCCGGGCAGTTTCACGGCCCGCTGGGAACCACCGGTGCGGGCATCCCGGATGTGCACCGTCACCGAGCACGGAGTTGAACACCCGGCCGGATCCGCAGACATCCCGATGATCCGGCCGTCGCCCGTCGCCGCATTTCCTCCGAAGCGGCCGGCCGCTTCGGGGCAGAGGGGGTCGCTCGTCGAACGCTCACAGCGCCACGCGGGAGCCTCGGTGATCGACGGCGGACCCGTGACGGACGTCCGGTAGCCCAAGACGAACTCGGTGTTGTCGACGTGCAGCGCGGAGAGGTCTCCCTGGGCGATGGCGAGGCTCCGCCGGTCCGTGGGCCGGGCCGGAACGGCCAGGGCCTCCTGGACCTTCAGGGCGCCCTGGGCATCCGCGGAGATCCGGTGGACGGCCCAGCGGGTGCTGCCCTTGACGGTGGACAGCCCGTACGCGCCGCCGTCCGCCCCCAGGACCAACTGCCCGTCCAGCCGGTCCAGTACCGGTCGCGGTGCACCACCGTCGATCGGGTGCGCCGTCACCACCGGGTCGTCCCGGTCGCCGGTGTCCGCGATCAGCCAGTCGCCGACCGTCAGGACCCGTTCCGGGTACGCGCCGATCGCCACCGTACGGACGACGGCGGGGTCGGTCCTGGACACCATGACGGCCTCGTTCGACCTGACCATGGCGATCCACTTCGAGCCGAGCCCCACGTGGTTGTACGTGGCGCCCCCACCGGGGACTTCGGGAAGCTCCTTCAGCGTCGCCGTGGCGTAGTCGAGGAGCCCGTGGCGGTGCTTGCCTTCCGGGCCCGCGCCCCAGTACTCGACGAGCGCGCCCCGCGCGTCCGAAGCCAGAACCGCGTAGGAACCCAAGGCCCCTGCGCCCGTCACCGGCACGTCCTTGCGGGGCTCGTTCGCGCGGCCGAGCAGGTGCAGCACGTACCGCCCGTCCGCGTCCTTCTCATGGGCGAGGACCTGGGTCGGCGAGAAGGCCGTGGCCCAGGCCCGGTTCTCCTTGCGCGGAACGGATTCCGTCGCCCCTGTCGCGTAGTCCCGGATCTTCAGCTCCGTGGTGCCGTCGCAGGCGACCTCGTCACCGAGCCAGGCCAGTACCCCGCATTCGACAGGGACCTGCCGACCGTCGGCACTCCACCAGGACAGCGACCCCCGGGTGTTCCTGTCCGACAGCAACACGCCCTTACCGGCACCACGGAGTACCAGGTACGGCTCGGAGTTGCCCGGCGGCGACGCCACGGTCGCCTCACCCCCCGGAGGCGGTACTGCGGCGGCTGCCGTCGGTACGGCGCACAGCGCGCCGATGCAAGTGGCCAGTGCGAGCGCGGCGGCTCCCACGGCGCGCGGCATTCTCAAGTGTGTTCCCCCCACAGGATGCACGCGGGGGTCGGCGGCGGGCGCCTGCGCCGGCCGCTCTGCGCCCCCGCAAAGTGAGCGGATCGTAGCAGCAGGGGGCGGGGGAACTTCGAGGTCAGAGGTTGACGCGCTTGAGGTAGACGCGGCTGCGGTGGGAGATGGTCTGGTACCAGAGCATGAGGTGCTCGTCCTCGTACGTGCGCAGCCGCATGGGGCTGGGGTCTTCGTAGAGGCTGCCGTCCTTGGGGTCGATGGCCATCGACGCGAGGTCGACCAGGCCCTCCATGACGACGGCCACCAGCTCCTGCTGCTCCGCGGGCATGTCGCCGAGTACCCACAGCCGGCTCGGATCGCACTCCCAGGCCCAGCCGGCCTCGTTCTCCACCCCCTCGCCCCGCAGGGTCACTGACCGATCTCCCGCTGGGCCTCGGCCAGGATGCGGCTGCTGGTCTCCATGGCCGCCCGGAACTGCTCCTCCGTGGCGGCCGGATCGCCGGCGGTGCGCTCGGCCTCGAGCAGCGCCGCGGCGCGGGCGGGCCGGCGGTGGATGGCCACGTGCGTGGCCCACTTGATCAGGAAGAAGCGGAGCGGGTTGATGGCGCCCGTCTCCGCGGCGCGGTCGAACGCCGCATGGCATTCCCTGTCGAACTCGGCGAGGTGTGCCATGTCGATCCGGCGCACGGCGTCCCGCAGGGCTTCGCGCGTCATGGCCGGCTGGGGGATGAGCGGACCGTCGTCTTCGAGGTGCTGTGCTGTCATCGTGCCTCCAGGGGAACGAGGCCAGGATAGCGAGCGGCCCTGCCACCTGCCCGTAAACGCAGAAAAGCCCCGCACCATAAGGTGCGGGGCTTTCCCACAATGATTGTTCGGCGGCGTCCTACTCTCCCACAGGGTCC
>NZ_JBIAXU010000041.1:0-2505 GCF_042896985.1 Streptomyces sp. NPDC001194
GTCGTGACTGCGTGCCTTTTGAAGAATGAGCCTGCGAGTTAGCGGTGTGTAGCGAGGTTAACCCGTGTGGGGAAGCCGTAGCGAAAGCGAGTCCGAATAGGGCGATTGAGTTGCACGCTCTAGACCCGAAGCGGAGTGATCTAGCCATGGGCAGGTTGAAGCGGAGGTAAGACTTCGTGGAGGACCGAACCCACCAGGGTTGAAAACCTGGGGGATGACCTGTGGTTAGGGGTGAAAGGCCAATCAAACTCCGTGATAGCTGGTTCTCCCCGAAATGCATTTAGGTGCAGCGTCGTGTGTTTCTTGCCGGAGGTAGAGCACTGGATAGGCGATGGGCCCTACCGGGTTACTGACCTTAGCCAAACTCCGAATGCCGGTAAGTGAGAGCACGGCAGTGAGACTGTGGGGGATAAGCTCCATGGTCGAGAGGGAAACAGCCCAGAGCATCGACTAAGGCCCCTAAGCGTACGCTAAGTGGGAAAGGATGTGGAGTCGCAGAGACAACCAGGAGGTTGGCTTAGAAGCAGCCACCCTTGAAAGAGTGCGTAATAGCTCACTGGTCAAGTGATTCCGCGCCGACAATGTAGCGGGGCTCAAGCGTACCGCCGAAGTCGTGTCATTGCAGCAAATAGCCCCAACGGGTGTTGTGATGGGTAGGGGAGCGTCGTGTGCCGGGTGAAGCAGCAGCGGAAGCTAGTTGTGGACGGTTCACGAGTGAGAATGCAGGCATGAGTAGCGATACACACGTGAGAAACGTGTGCGCCGATTGACTAAGGGTTCCTGGGTCAAGCTGATCTGCCCAGGGTAAGTCGGGACCTAAGGCGAGGCCGACAGGCGTAGTCGATGGACAACCGGTTGATATTCCGGTACCCGCTTTGAAACGCCCAATATCGAATCAGGCGATGCTAAGTCCGTGAAGCCGTTCCGGACCCTTCGGGGAAAGGAAAGTGGTGGAGCCGACGAACCAGACTTGTAGTAGGTAAGCGATGGGGTGACGCAGGAAGGTAGTCCAGCCCGGGCGGTGGTTGTCCCGGGGTAAGGGTGTAGGCCGAGGGGTAGGCAAATCCGTCCCTCATATAAGGCTGAGACCTGATGCCGAGCCGATTGTGGTGAAGTGGATGATCCTATGCTGTCGAGAAAAGCCTCTAGCGAGTTTCATGGCGGCCCGTACCCTAAACCGACTCAGGTGGTCAGGTAGAGAATACCGAGGCGTTCGGGTGAACTATGGTTAAGGAACTCGGCAAAATGCCCCCGTAACTTCGGGAGAAGGGGGGCCATCACTGGTGAAGGAACTTGCTTCCTGAGCTGGGGGTGGCCGCAGAGACCAGCGAGAAGCGACTGTTTACTAAAAACACAGGTCCGTGCGAAGCCGTAAGGCGATGTATACGGACTGACGCCTGCCCGGTGCTGGAACGTTAAGGGGACCGGTTAGTGCACTTTCGGGTGTGCGAAGCTGAGAACTTAAGCGCCAGTAAACGGCGGTGGTAACTATAACCATCCTAAGGTAGCGAAATTCCTTGTCGGGTAAGTTCCGACCTGCACGAATGGCGTAACGACTTCTCGACTGTCTCAACCATAGGCCCGGTGAAATTGCACTACGAGTAAAGATGCTCGTTTCGCGCAGCAGGACGGAAAGACCCCGGGACCTTTACTACAGTTTGATATTGGTGTTCGGTTCGGCTTGTGTAGGATAGGTGGGAGACTTTGAAACCCCAACGCCAGTTGGGGTGGAGTCGCCGTTGAAATACCACTCTGGTCGTGCTGGATGTCTAACCTCGGTCCGTGATCCGGATCAGGGACAGTGTCTGATGGGTAGTTTAACTGGGGCGGTTGCCTCCCAAAGGGTAACGGAGGCGCCCAAAGGTTCCCTCAGCCTGGTTGGCAATCAGGTGTTGAGTGTAAGTGCACAAGGGAGCTTGACTGTGAGACCGACGGGTCGAGCAGGGACGAAAGTCGGGACTAGTGATCCGGCGGTGGCTTGTGGAAGCGCCGTCGCTCAACGGATAAAAGGTACCCCGGGGATAACAGGCTGATCTTCCCCAAGAGTCCATATCGACGGGATGGTTTGGCACCTCGATGTCGGCTCGTCGCATCCTGGGGCTGGAGTCGGTCCCAAGGGTTGGGCTGTTCGCCCATTAAAGCGGTACGCGAGCTGGGTTTAGAACGTCGTGAGACAGTTCGGTCCCTATCCGCTGTGCGCGTAGGAATATTGAGAAGGGCTGTCCCTAGTACGAGAGGACCGGGACGGACGAACCTCTGGTGTGCCAGTTGTCCTGCCAAGGGCATGGCTGGTTGGCTACGTTCGGGAGGGATAACCGCTGAAAGCATCTAAGCGGGAAGCCTGCTTCAAGATGAGTATTCCCACCTCCTTGAGAGGGTAAGGCTCCCAGTAGACGACTGGGTTGATAGGCCAGATGTGGAAGCCCGGTAACGGGTGGAGCTGACTGGTACTAATAGGCCGAGGGCTTGTCCTCAGTTGCTCGCGTCCACTGTGTTAGTTCTGAA
>NZ_JBIAXU010000042.1:0-2300 GCF_042896985.1 Streptomyces sp. NPDC001194
CGTGCCGGCCAGCGGGTCGTCGGTGACGAGGATGCTCTTCCACGCCGGGTCGATGACCTTCGCGTCGAGCGGCTTTCCACCGTCGGCTTCCAGCTTCGCGTTGGCGGAGGCCTTGGCCTTGTCCGGGTTGGCGTTGATCCACTCGTTGGTCTTCACCGTGCCCTTGAGGACGGCCTCGACGACGTCCGGGTGCTCCTTGAGGAACTTCTGCGACACGATGACGTTCGTGATCACGAACTTCTTGTCGGGCCACAGGTCGGTCTCGTCGAGGAGGACGGAGGCGCCGTCGGAGACCAGCTTGGAGGCGGTCGGCTCGGGCACCCAGGCGCCGTCGATCGAGCCCTGCTTGAAGGCGTCCGGGGTCACCTTGTTGTCCGTGCGGACGACGGAGACGTCACCCTTGCCGGACTCCGGGTCGACCTTCCAGCCCTTCTCCGCGATCCAGTTGAGGAACGCGACGTCCTGGGTGTTCCCCTTCTGCGGCGTGGCGATCTTCTTGCCCTTGAGGTCGTCCAGGGTCTTGATCTTGTCCGGGTTCACGACGAGCTTGACGCCGCCGGACGCCGACCCGGAGATGATCCGCAGGTTGCTGCTCTTGGACTTCACGTAGCCGTTGATCGACGGCGAGGGTCCGATGAACCCGATGTCGAGAGAGCCGCCGTTGAGGGCCTCGATCTCGGACGGGCCGGCGTTGAAGGACTGCGGCTTGATCGCGGTGGCGCCGAGCTCCTTGGCGATCAGGCCCTCCTGGAGACCGACCAGCGCGGTGGCGTGGGTCAGGTTCGGGAAGTACCCGATCCGGACCTCGGCCGCGGAGAGCTTCTTCGTGCCGTCGGCGGCGGTGTTCGCCTTCTTGTCCTCGGGCTTGGCGGCCTGGGAGCCGTAGCCGCAGGAGGCGAGCACGCCGATCAGCAGCGGCAGCGCGGCAGCGGCGGCGACGCCGCGGCGGACGGCCGAACGGGAAAGCGGAGTACGGGTGTTACCGGTGGCAGGCACGGGAGGGCTTCCTCTCGTAGCGTCAACTCATGACGCACGTCTTCGTCTGTGCAGCAAGGACAGGTATAGCTCGTGGGGAGCGGGGGCGCGCAGGCAGTGCGCGTACGTCATCGCGCACATCGCGCCACTCCTCCCTGGCCGCTGCCCAGGAGGCCGCTGCCCACGCGGCCGCCTTCCTTGGCGAACGAGGAGTAGATGTCGGGGAGCATGGGCTAGAAGTCCCAACCCTCGTCGTCGGCCTGGACGGTCGTCCGGGCCTGCGAGGCGAAGGACTCGCCCGCCATGCCCGCCGCCAGCGTGGTGCCGTCGGCCGGGTCGATGAGCAGGAAGGACCCGGTACGGCGCGAGTCGGCGTAGGCGTCGAGCGCGAGCGGCTCGGCGGTCCGTACGACGACGCGGCCGATGTCGTTGGCCACCAGCTGCCCGGGGTCGGGGTGCTGGGACAGGTCGTCCAGGGTCAGCCGCGAGGGGATCTCCTTGACGATGGCCTTCACGGTGCGGGTGGTGTGCTTGATGAGCACCCGCGCACCGACGGCCAGGGGCTGGTCCGCGACGTGGCAGACGGTCGCGATGACGTCCTGCGTGGTGGCGGGCGGGTTCGCGGACGGTGCGATGAGGTCGCCGCGCGAGACGTCGACGTCGTCCGCGAGACGGACCGTCACCGACTGCGGGGCCCAGGCGATGTCCACGCTGCGGCCGAGCGCGTCGATCCCGGCGATGACCGACGTACGGCCCGACGGCAGGACGGTGACGGCCTCGCCGACGCGCAGTACGCCGGAGGCGATCTGGCCCGCGTAGCCGCGGTAGTCCGGGTGTTCGGCGGTCTGCGGACGGATCACGTACTGCACCGGGAAACGCGCCGGGCAGGCGGTGAGGTCGTGGCTGACCGGCACGGTCTCCAGGTGCTCCAGCACGGTCGGGCCGCCGTACCAGTCCATGTGGGCGGACGGCTCGACCACGTTGTCCCCGGCGAGCGCCGAGATCGGGATCGCGGTGATCTCCGGGACGCCCAGGTCGGAGGCGTACGCGGTGAACTCCTCGGCGATCTTCGCGAAGACCTGCTCCTCGTAGCCCACCAGGTCCATCTTGTTGACGGCCAGCACCACGTGCGGGACGCGCAGCAGGGCCGCGACGGCGGCGTGGCGCCGGGTCTGCTCGATCACGCCGTTGCGGGCGTCGACGAGGACCACGGCCAGGTCGGCCGTGGAGGCCCCGGTGACCATGTTGCGGGTGTACTGCACGTGGCCGGGGGTGTCGGCGAGGATGAACCGGCGCCGGGCGGTGGCGAAGTAGCGGTAGGCGAC
>NZ_JBIAXU010000043.1:0-1775 GCF_042896985.1 Streptomyces sp. NPDC001194
GGTCGCCGACCACCTCGCCGTCCTCGCGGACGCCCTCGCGCAGATCCCCGACAGCTCCCGCGCGAAGATCCTGGTCCGCATCGACGGCGCGGGCGCCACCCACGAACTGCTGGAACACCTTCAGAAACTGAACACCGCCCGGCGCACGGTGCGCTACCTGACCGGCTGGACCATCACCGCCGACGACGAGCAGGCCATCGCGAAGCTACCCGAGCAGGCGTGGGACGCACTGCTCGAACAGGACGGCACACCCCACGAAAGCTACAAGGTGGCGGAGCTGACCGGGCTGAACCAGCGGCCGGGCTGGCCCGAGGGGATGCGGCTGTGAGGTTCCCCCGAAGTGCGGCGGAGGGTGACAGCGGGTCAGATGGTTCTCACGAGAGGAGATCTGATCATGGCTGCCCCGAGGAAGTACCCGCTGGAGTTGCGTGAGCGTGCGGTGCGGATGTATCGGACCGCCGAGCCGAAGCCGCAGATCAAGCGGATGGCCGTGGATCTTGGCGTGCATCCGGAGGCGCTGCGGACCTGGATTCGGCAGGCCGAGGCGGACGCCGGCGAGCGCGATGACCGGCTGACTACCGCCGAGCGTGAGGAGTTGGCCGCGCTCCGGAAGGAGAATGCCCAGCTCAGGCGGGCGAATGACGTGCTGCGGACGGCGTCGGCTTTTTTCGCGGCGCAGCTCGACCCGACCCGACCCAGGTGACGGCGCTCGTCGACGAGCATCCCCGCCTGGGGGTCGAGTGCGTACTTCGGGAACTGCACATCCCTTCCTCCACGTACTACCGGTGGCGCCAGGCGGAGCGGAGGCCGTGCGAGCGCCGGCAGCGCGACGCGGAGCTGACCGAGCACATCCGGAAGATTCATGCCGACTCCGGCGGGATCTACGGCTCGCCCCGCGTCCATGCCCAGCTCAAACGGGAGGGCGTGCACGTGGGCCGCAAGCGGGTGGAGCGCCTGATGCGCCAGGCCGACCTGCAGGGCATCAGCCCGCGCCGCACCAGGGGCTTCACTCGCCGGGACCCGGACGCCGACCTTGCCGACGACCTGGTGCAGCGCGACTTCACCGCGCCCGCGCCGAACCGGCTGTGGGTCACCGACCTGACGATGATCCCCACGCACGAGGGGCCGCTGTGGCTGTCGGCGATCCGCGATGCCTTCTCCCGCCGCGTGGTCGCCTGGGAGACCTCCGCGAAGGCGGACGCCGACCTGGTCCTCACCGTGCTGGAGTATGCCCTCGCCTCCCGCGAGGTCGCGCCCGGCACGCTCGTCCATCATGCCGACCACGGCTGCCAGTACACATCCGTGAAGCTGACAACACGCCTGGTCAGGGCAGGCATTGAGGCGTCCATGGGGTCGGTCGGCGACAGCTACGACAACGCCCTCGCCGAGAACCTGTGGTCAACGATCAAGACCGAGTGCATCCGCGGCCGCGTCTTTGCCACCCGGGCCGAGGCGAACCTGGCGCTGTTCGAGTACCTCGACGGCTTCTACAACCCCCGGCGCATCCAGAAACGGCTTGGCTACCTCAACCCGATCGAGTTCGAGGAGAAGCACTACGCCGAGCAGGTAGCGGCCGAACGAACGAACCTGAACACCCATCAACCCCAGCTGACCAGCTGATCAACACCTCCCGGGCAACGGGGGAACCTCAATGGCAAGCAGCCGATCGGCCGGTTTCGCGCACCGCGGGACCGGAGGTGTGTCGGGGTCGTGCACACCCGCTCGGCGGGCGCACACTGGACGACAGGCCGGCCGTCTTCTGGCCGTCGGTCCGG
>NZ_JBIAXU010000045.1:0-1564 GCF_042896985.1 Streptomyces sp. NPDC001194
CCGGACTTCCCCTGACCCCGATCACCGGAACCCCGCCACCCCCCGACCCCGCCCAACACCCCCGACCCCACCCGACAGACCCCCGCCACCCCCCGCCGCTCAGTACTGCCAGCGCGGCTGGCTTCCGTCCAGGCGGCAGTGGATCAGGCGGCCGTTCTCGGCGTGGGTCGAGCGGCCCAGGTCTGCCTTGCGGCAGAACTGGCCCGCCTTGTAGCAGTTCCCGGCGTTGGAGACGATCTCGCACGCGCCGCCCGCGGGATGGCTCGCCTCCTTCGTCGGCGCCTTCGTGACGGGCGGCTTCGGCGCGCTGCCGGTCGAGCCCGACGAGACCGTACGGGTCGGGGCGGGCTTCGCGTCCGGCACCTGCGCGGCCGGAGTGGGGGTGGGCGTGGGGGTCGGCGTCGCGGACGGGGACGGCATGGCCGTCACAGAAAGGGACGGGGACGGGGACGGCGTAGGCGTCGGCGAAGCCGACACGGTCGCCGACACGCTCGGCGGCGCCGACACCGCCGGGCCCCCGCCCTCCGCCGGGCCGCAGGCCACTGCCGTACAGGCGATCAGGAGGGCCACCGCGGCATGCCGGAGCGCACCTCCGTGCCGCCCGCCCCGTATCGCGCCCGCCCCGCTCGTCCCGTTGTCCGCTCTGCCGCTGCCGCCGTTGCGCATGATGGGCCCCCACCTCAAGTCGTTGAAGGCTGCACATCATAGGAAAAGCGGAGGCGAAAAATCCGGCGAATGCCGAAGCCGGTACGCGTGGTTCCCGTGATTCGATGGGCGGCATGACCCGTGAGATCCCCAGCCCCGAGACGGACGAGATCGAGGCCTTCCGCGCCACCCTGCACTCGCTGCGGGTATGGGACGGCCCCCTGCCCGGCTTCGATCCGGACGCCGCGCCCGCCGAGCCGCTGGCGCTGTTCCGGGAATGGTTCCTGCACGCCGCCGCGGCCGGGCAGGCGGAGCCGCACACGATGAGCCTGGCCACCGTGGACGCCGACGGACGGCCCGACGTACGCACCCTGATGCTCCACGACGCCGACGGCCACGGCTGGCACTTCGCCTCGCACGCCACCAGCGCCAAGGGCCGGCAGCTCGCCGGGCACCCGGACGCCGCGCTCGGGTTCTACTGGCCGGCGGTGGCCCGGCAGGTCCGCGTCCGCGGACGGGTCACGGCCTGCGGGCCGCAGGAGAGCCGGGCGGACCTGGCGGTCCGCTCGCGGGGCGCGCTCGCGGCGGCGCTGACCGGCCGGCAGAGCGAGGTGCTCGAGAGCGTGGACGAGCTGCGGCGCGTCTCCGAGGCCGCCTGGGAGCGGGCCGGTACGGAGCCCGACGCCCCGGCGCCGACCTGGACCCGGTACGTCCTCGACCCGTCCGAGGTCGAGTTCTTCCAGGGCGACCCGGCACGCCGCCACGTCCGGCTCCGCTACCGCCGCTCCCCCGACGGCACCGCCTGGACCCGCGAGCTGCTCTGGCCCTAGGGCGTGTCCGCAATGTCGATTGGTCGTTACTGCGTTCGTGGTGCGACGTCATGAACTGACTGATCAGGCCTGGGAAGTCATCGGACCGT